>CAKRMK010000010.1 GCA_934364795.1 uncultured Blautia sp. | reverse complement strand
AACTGGACGATGATGTGCTGAATATCCCGCTGTTCATGGCAGATCAGGCGGATCGATTGATTGGGTTGGCATTGGAAAAGAGGAAGCACTGATGTATATGGCTAAACTATATTAACCTAAATTGAAAAACATTGAGGCGAATGAAATGAATCAATATAACGAAATTTCTACACTTCAATATATGGGAGGCAAGACACGGATTATTTCTTAAATTTACGTCAGGACACAACGCAGCACAGTGCAGATGTGTACATTTCTTTTTCATCATTTACATCGCGTGAAAAAACAAATTTACAAACAATGATTTTCAGAAAATACTCACTTTTAATGAAAGCAATCCCTGGTTTTCAGATTCAGGATGAACATCTTTTTATACCCTGCAATCAGGTGAATGCAGAGACAGCAGAAGCGTATAAAATATTTGCAGAAAAATTGCTTCAGACAGCATGCCTTCGCAAATGGATAAAATCAGGAAAAATTCCAGGAGAAAGAGCACAGTCATCTTCACAACCGCTCTCGAAAGCTGAAACATTATCTGAGAAATACAGTTTTCGGATCTGGTTAAATCAGCTGGGTTTAAAAGGAACGAAATACGCTAAGATCAGAAAAATACTTACCTGTAATTTATCAGGAAACAGTGCTTATCCAACTGACGAAAAAATGAGTCTGTACAACAAGCGAAGGCGTGCTTTACGCAAAAATAACAGGAAAAAACAGGATTTTTATTTATTATCTCATTGCAAGACCATATCAGCCATAAATCAATCTGTTCAATCAGAAACTCTTATTCCAGATATTCTTGTTTCGGAAACTCTTATTTCGCAAACAGCCAGTCAGAATACTTTTTCAATTAATAAAACCGTTTCCAATGTAGTTCCAACAGCTGTCTACTGCCGTGTTTCCACCGACACGTTGCACCAGAGGGATTCACTGGAAAATCAGATTTCCCATTATCGGGAGCTGCTGCAAAAACATTCAAAGTATCATTTGACAGAAATTTATTATGACCAGGGAATTTCCGGTTACAAAGAAAAACGCCCTGGTTTTGAAAAAATGCTGCAAGATGCAAAAAAAGGCTGTTTTCAGCAAATTATCACGAAATCAATTACACGTTTTGCACGCAACACAGACACCATATTAAAAACAACAAGATGGCTGAAAAAACTGGGAATTGATGTTTATTTTGAACTACAGGGAATCCACACACTTTCACAGGATGGAGAACTTCTTCTTACTTTGTACGCGGCATTTGGTCAGGCAGAAAGTGAAAATGCGCGGAAGCTTTCTCAGATGATGATTCAGCGAAAATATAAAAAAGGACAGCCTGTCCGTCAGCTTCACAGATGCCTGGGATATGAAAAAGATTTGTATGGTAATTTGATTCCAGATAAAAATGCAGATCTGGTTCGCCAGATATTTCAGCTGGCAGCAGAAGAGAACAGTATAGCAGAAATTACCAGATATCTTAATGAGAAAAAAATCAGAACTAAAAATGGCAAAACGTTCAGCCGTTCCACTGTCAGACGGATTTTACATAATAATGCATATAAAGGTGATTATATCTGTCAGCGATATTATGTGGACAGCAACCGTAAGCTGGTTCGCAACAAGGGCGAAAAACCCATGTATTATATTCGGCAGGATCACATCCCCATAATATCCTGTGATTTATGGGAAAAGGCACAAAACGCACTTAAAAAGTCCAGATACAAACAGGTACACAATCTGGAAAAGAAGCCTGTTTGTGATAAGGCCATAGATAATTTGCCTGCTGCTACCAGATCCATAGTCCCCCTTTCGCTGGAAAATTATCCCTACAAAGATCGTATTTTCTGTAAATATTGTGGAGCCCGTCTTCGTCGGATTATAGCCAGAAACGGTTCAGTCTGGTGGATCTGTAACACGCTCAGTCGAAAAGGCAAAAACTTCTGCAAGGGAATCCGTGTTCCTGATTCGCGGTTACAGCCGTTGCGAAACATTGATATTGCTGCGTACATTGGAAAGGAGATTATAGATGGAAAAGAAATTTACGGTTATTCCACCGAACCAGACAGCTGCAAAAACTGAAAATACAAAACAAAAAAGCCGGGTGGCAGCATATTGCAGGGTGTCCACAGAGCAGGAAGAACAGCTTGGCTCCTTCGCAAATCAGATTGCCTATTATACAGATTACATCAATGGGAGAAAGGATTATCAGCTTGTGGAAATTTTCGCCGATGAGGGTATTTCCGGCACAGGAATACGAAAACGGACAGGCTTTCGCAGAATGATTACTGCCTGTGAAGAGGGAAAGGTAGATTTGATAATTACTAAATCCATCAGTCGTTTTGCAAGAAATACCCGGGATTGCCTTCACTATACCAGACATCTGAAAACTCTTGGCATTCCGGTAATTTTCGAAAAAGAAGGAATCAATACAATGGAAGCATCTGGTGAACTTCTTTTTACCATACTTTCCAGTCTTGCACAGGAAGAGTCACGAAATATTTCCGAAAATACCAGATGGGGGATTCGTTCCCGTTTTCAGCAGGGAATCCCGCATATTAATACAGTCAGCTTTCTGGGATATGATAAGGATGAAAACGGACAGCTGGTAATTAATGAGAAGCAGGCAGAGGTGGTCCGGCGGGTTTTCGAAAATTTTCTGGAGGGCTGGCAGCCGTCTGAGATTGCACGCAGTTTTAATGAGGAGATGGTTCCCGGTGTTCACGGTGAGGCTCGCTGGGTAGCTGCGTCTATTGTCCGTATGCTTCAGAACGAGAAGTATAAAGGGGATATCCACATGCAGAAATACTATATCCGCGATTTTCTTACAAAAGAATTATGCAAAAATAATGGGAATCTGGAAAGCTATTATGTGGAAAATAATCATCCCCCCATTGTGGAACGTGAAACATGGGAGGCTGCCCAGCTGGAGCTGAAAAGACTGGAAGAGTTTAAACAAAAGCATGGGATACGGGAGCTTGGAAGCTGTACAAAAGAGCCTCTTTATGGGAAAATTTTCTGCTGTCACTGCGGCGGCAGATTTGTAAAAAAATCTGGTCAAAAAGTCTGGAAATGCATCAACACTACAAAAGAAAAGAGGAAAATCTGTCAAACCCGATTCATAGATGAGAATATACTGGATCGTGTATTTAATCGGGCATGGGAGGCATTTGTTATGGAACGGGAAAAATTTATGACTGAATGGGAAAATGCTTTGCAGACAGGAAATGCATTGGAGCATATGCGCGCCAGGCAGATGATCCAGCTGACAAAAAGAAATCCACATTGGCAGGAGGTATCAAAGTGGAAAAGAATGTTGATCCGGGAAATTTATGTGGAAAATTCCGGGAAGCTTCAGGTTATTTTTATGGATGGAACCTGTTTTACCTGTCTGGACGAATATTCCCTTATGGGATATAATAAATAAAAATCTGAAAATTTTATAAGAGGTTTATAACTATCTTGATTCAGGATGGAGGAGCTAAAATGACAAATAATCTGCAGACAAAGGATAGCGCAGAGCAGAATTTAACGCAGGAGATGCTTCCGTTGGTTTCTGTAATCATGCCGGTTTATAATGGTGCGAAATATATCGGACAGGCGATCAGCTCTGTATATGCACAGAAAGTGCCTGTAGAATTGATCGTTATTGATGATGGCTCTACGGATAATATTAAAGAAGTATTGCAGCCCTGGGAAAAACGGGAGGATTTTATTTATACAAAAAATGAGCGGAATCTTGGTGCTGCCGGGTCCAGAAACCGTGGTGTGGCCATGGCAAAGGGCAAATATGTGGCATTTCTGGATGCAGACGACTGGTGGGCAGATGGGAAACTTTTTCATCAGCTACAGGCATTGAAAAAGACTGGGGATGTGCTTTGTTCTACAGGCCGTGAACTGATGGAACCAGATGGCAGGTCAACCGGCAAATATATTCCCGTAAAATCCTGTCTGGATTACAGAGAGCTTTTGAAGCATAACAGTATTAACTGCTCTTCTGTACTGATACTTCGGGAAATTGCCCTGGAATTTCCTATGGAACACGATGACAGCCATGAAGACTATATTACCTGGCTGAAGGTTGTGCGTAAATATGGACATGCCACCGGAATTGACGAACCATATTTGAAATACCGTCTGTCCCAGGGAGGAAAGTCCCGGAACAAAATAAAATCTGCGGCAATGACCTATCAGGTATACCGCTACGTGGGATATGGCCCGGTAAAAAGTGCATGTTTTTTCGTATCCTATGCGCTTCATGGAATTTGGAAGTACAGATAAAGGGGAGGTATAACGTATTTTTATCGCCTGATGAATGTGAAAACCATATCTGGAATTGTTAAAAAAGTACAGTCAGGAATCCACGCGTTTCCTGACTGTACAGAATTTTGATATTTTTTGAAATTTGCAAGCCTGTTTTTTAATCAGGAGCAAAATCTCCCGGAAATGATATTTATTTATGCAGATCTTCTTTAATCTGTGTGGTGGAGATTTCCGGTGTTCTGGGAAGATAAATCACATCACAGTAAGGCTTCAGGAAATCAAATTTCCCAGCCCAGTCATCGCCCATAACAAAAGTATCTACATGGTATTCTTTTATATCGGAAATTTTCTGTTCCCAGTTTTCTTCAGGAATTACCAGATCTACGTAACGGATGGCTTCCAGAAGATGTTTCCGCTTCTCATAGGAGAAATAGCATTTTTTCCGTTTCTCATTCCAGTTAAACTCATCAGTAGACAGGGCTACGATCAGATAATCGCCGTATGCTTTGGCCCTCTGTAACAGATTGATGTGCCCGTAATGCAGCAAATCAAAAGTTCCGTAAGTAATTACTCTTCTCATATGGCTCTCCATTATAATTATAATCTTATGTTTAAATTCCTTATTTTTGAACAGCGACTACAGTATACCATATTTCCGGGAAAAGCACAAACATGCCTTGTGGAGGTCTGAAATATTCGGTATAATGTTGTTACTGTGAACAACAGGCAATATAATTTTTTGAATAAAAATTAAAGAAAAGGAAACGTTATGAACGTATTTGATATTTTGGGGCCGGTTATGATTGGTCCGTCCAGCTCTCATACTGCCGGTGCTGCGCGAATTGGACTTGTGACCCGTGCACTTCTTGGAAAAACACCGGTAAAAGCACATATTTTTCTTCATGGCTCTTTTGCAAAGACCTATAAAGGGCATGGAACAGATAAGGCAATTGTGGCCGGAATCCTGGGAATGAAAACTGACGATGAGCGTATTCGTTTTTCCCTTGATGTAGCAGAAAAACAGGGGCTTCAGGTTCAGATCGAAACAGGAGAGCTGGAGAATGCACACCCTAATACTGCACAGATCACGCTGACTGCAAAAGATGGAGAACAGGTTTCTCTGCGTGGCAGCAGTATCGGAGGCGGTAATATTCTGATTACCCGTGTAAATGGAATGGAGGTTTCACTTACAGGTCAGAATCCGGCACTTATTGTGCTTCACAAAGATGCACCGGGAACCATTGCGGCAGTTACAGAGCTTATGGCAGAATACGGCGTAAATATCTGTAATTTTCATCTGGCCAGACAGGCAAAAGGAGGTCTGGCTGTTATGACCATCGAAAGTGACAGCTATCTTGGCCCGGATCTCAATGAAAAAATTAATCATCTTGAAAATATTTATTCAAGCACGATGCTGGAGCCTGTTTAAAAAATCATTCAGAAAGCATTTTTAAAACATGCTCTGGAGCCTGTCTGAAAATTAAAAGGAGATTATTATACTGTGGAATTAAATTATCATTCAATAGAGGCTTTATTAAATACTGCCAGAGAGAATAATTGCCGGCTTTCCAAGCTGGTACTTGACCAGCAGGCAGAACAGATGGAAATGCCCCGGGAAAAAATATACGAAAAAATGCGAGATAATTACAAAGTCATGGCATCTTGTATTGCACCGGGAAGCGCTCCGGATCTGAAAAGTACCAGTGGACTTACAGGCGGGGATGCTTACAGGATGAAGGCTGCTGTAGAACAGGGGAAAAATCTTACAGGTCCCCTTCTTGGCGGAGCTCTTTACCGTGCACTGGCTGTTTCGGAGTTAAATGCGTCTATGGGACGGATTGTGGCTGCTCCTACAGCAGGAAGCTGCGGTATTGTACCGGCGGCTGTCCTTACCATGCAGGAACAGTATGGACTGACAGAGGAAGAGTGCGTGATGTCACTTTTTACTGCATCGGCTGTGGGTATGGTGATTGCAAATAATGCTTCTCTTGCCGGTGCACAGGGAGGCTGTCAGGCAGAGTGCGGCTCTGCGGCAGCTATGGCGGCTGCGGCTATTGTAGAGCTGGCAGGAGGAACACCGGAAATGATTGAATCTGCAGTTGCGACTGCACTGAAAAATATTTTGGGACTTGTATGCGATCCGGTGGCAGGTCTTGTGGAAATTCCCTGCATAAAGCGAAATGCTTCCGGTGTGGCAGGGGCTTTTGTGGCGGCAGAGCTTGCTCTTGCAGGAATCAGAAGTGCCATTCCGGCAGATGAGGTTATCTGGTCCATGAAAAAAGTTGGCGATGTAATGCCGGCTGCATTAAAAGAAACTGCAGAAGGCGGACTGGCAGCCACTCCTACAGGAAAGAAACTGCACCAGCAGGTATTTGGAGATTAGTGAAAAAATGTGGACACTAACTATATTTTCAGGGAAATATTTCAAAATGTTAAATAGTTGTTCCAAAAGTTACAAAAGTATGTTATCCTTTATTCATAAAATTATTACAAGGTGGATGAAATGAGCGAAAATTCTAAGGAACAGGCGATACCCTATTCTTATCTTGTGGATAACATAAAGATGCTGCTGATTTTTCTGGTAGTATTCAATCATATTATTGCATTTCAGCTGGTTAAGGTGGATCAGGCAGTCCGTTTTATCTGGTATGGGATTACTATATTTCATATGCCGGCGTTTGTGTTTATGTCGGGCTACCTTTCCAAGAAACCCCAGGATGTGCTGAAGCATGTGAAAAACCTGCTGATTCCCTATATTCTTGGTTATACCCTTACATGGGCGACCCAGATGTGGCTTGGAAACAGGATGGATTTTGAGCTGCTTCGCCCGTCAGGAACAGTTATGTGGTATGTTCTGGCATTATTTGCGTACCGTCTGACTATTGAAGCATTTGGAAAGATCCGGTTTATTGTACCGTTAAGCATGGTCTTTGCTTTGTGGGCAGGAACCAGAATGGAATTCAGTACATTTTTATCAACATCAAGAATTGTAGTATTCTTTCCGTTTTTTGTGGCAGGATACCTGTGGAAAAATGAATATACCAAAGCTATCCGTAAATTTAAAGGAAAAATAGTACTGGCATTATTTGCAATTATTCTGCTGTTTGTAGCAACCAATTACATGATTGGAAATGATATTCCTGTAGATTTATTCCGTGGCAATCATTCATATCTTGCAAGTGGAATGGGAAATATAGAGGGAATGGTAGTAAGAGGTCTGATGTATCTCATTTCCTTTACGATTATTTTTGCACTTTTGTCACTGATGCCGGACAGACGTCATCCATTTGCTTTCATTGGCAGAAATACAATGGGAATCTATTTTTTCCATTATCCGCTTCTGATCCTGATGAATGGCCTTCAGATCCTGAAGATGCCACAGCTTCTGAATGGATGGGCTCTGGCAGGTGTTTCCCTGCTGTTTGTGCTGATTCTTGGAAGTCTCCCGGTGAGCTGGCTTTATAATACAGTGCTGGGACTGCTTACATTCCTTATTTTCAAACGGGAGAAGCCGGTGGAGGATGAATGTCTTGAGGATGAAGATTATGAAGATGATGCGGAAGACCGTTTCGAAATTCTGACTCAGAGAAGGATGGCGATAGAGGAGCTTGCCGCCATGCTGGACGATGAGAAGGATGACGATTACGAAATTGAGGATAAGCCGGAAGAAATTCATAGTTCAGAAACTTTGGATAACTGGAACGAGGCAGAAGAAGTAGATGTTTCAGAGAGCTTGGATAACTGGAATGAGGCAGAGGAACCGGATGCTTCAGAAGCATTGGATGACTGGGAAGAAATAGAAGAACTGGAAAATCTGGATATTTCGAAAACCATTGACCAGATTTTGTCAGACGATGATTTTGAAATAACAGAAGATGATGAAAAAGAGGGACAGTCCTGATGGATTGTCTTTCTTTTTATAATCCAGATAATGACGAAATAAAACCGATATGTTATAATAGGATAAAGTTCGCAATTCGTGAACCATAGAGTTTTTATATGCTCCGGTGAACGAATTGCATATTTTGAAGGGTGTATAAAAAGGGTGCAGAACAAAGAAAAGAAAATAAAAAGAGTAATCACATATGGAACATTTGATTTGTTTCATGAGGGGCATTACAATATCCTGAAAAGAGCAAAGGCACTGGGTGATTATCTGATAGTAGGCGTGACAAGTGAGAGCTATGACATTGAGCGAGGCAAGCTGAATGTGCGGGACAGCCTTCTGAAACGAATCGAGAATGTACGCCGCACAGGTTTTGCAGACGAGATTATCATTGAAGAATACCAGGGACAGAAGCTTAGTGATATTATCAAATATAAGATCGACCTCCTTGTGCTGGGGTCAGACTGGCGTGGCAAATTTGACTATCTGAAAAATTACTGCGATGTTGTGTATCTGGAGAGAACAAAGAATATTTCCAGCACCAAGTTAAGGGGAGAGGGAATTACCTACACAGTAGGCGTAGTTACAGATGATGACAGCGATAATGGTATAGTATGGGAAACCAAATATGTCAGCGGTCTTCACCTGGAATGTGTTTTTTCAGAAAATGAAGATGCTGCCAGGGTTTTCTGTGAGAAATATGAGCTGGATTCTTACTATTGTGTAGATGCAGAAAGTTCAGAGTGGAAGAATGGTTTTGATTGTTTCCTTTCCCAGATAGATATTGTCTACATCAAGACCGAGCAAAGAAAAAGAGAGCGTTATATCCGCAGATCCCTGGAGCAGGGGAAATATGTAATCAGTGATGCTCCTGTGGTCAGCAGCAAAGAGAAACTGAAAGAACTGTTTGCACTTGCCACTGCAAATAATGTAATACTTGTAGAACGTGTCACGCTTGTATATCTAAGGGCGTTTAATCAGCTTGTATGGCAGACACACAGTGCTCTTGTTGGGGATATTGTGTGTGTGAAGTGTACAATTTCCCAAAATCATTATGAGGGCGGCCGAAGCTTCAGCGAAACAGCAGTTCCGGCATTATGCGCGGCAATCAAGATCCTTGGGAAAAATTATCTGGATATTAATACAAACGTAGTAAAAGATAAATCAGGGAACTGTATTTATGATATGATTACCATGAAATATCCAAAGGCACTGGCCACCATTGAAATCGGAAACACAGTAGATGTGGAAGATGAATTTGTGGTGATTGGAACCAGAGGCAGAGTTACCATTCCGGGAGACTGGTGGAACACAGGATATTTTGAGGCAAAAATAGATGACAGCAAGGGACTGAAGCGGTACTGCTTTAATTTTGAAGGAAACGGATTGCGTTACCTTTTGCAGGAGCTGCTTATTATGATCAGCGATAAGAGAACAGAATGTACCAGACTTTTTAATGACGAATCAGAGACACTGGCAGACATTCTGGAAGTGATAAACCAGAGAGGATAACAAATGACCAAGAAGCAGGAACATCTGTTACAGCTTTTTCGGGAGCTTGACAAGATTTGCAAAGAAAATAACCTAAGATATGTAATGGCTGGAGGAACCGCCATTGGTGTGTTGCGAAATGAGGGCTTTATTCCCTGGGATGATGATGTGGATGTTTATATGCCAAAGGCAGACTGGGATAAACTTGTGGAAATTTCCAAGTCAGTCCTTCCAGATCACCGTGCACTTTTGTGTGTAGATGTGGACCGGAGCTATACAAACACATTTCCAAGATATGGTTCCACGGACAGCTGTGCACTGCACAAACATCAGATCATTGGCAAGGACAGTGCTGGTGAGATCATAGATGTGCTTACTCTGGATCCGATTCCGGCTGATGATAAGGAATATGAGAAATACCGCACCCATATGATGATCTATTCAGAACTTGTGAATATGGTGGTTGTTTTTGGTGCTCGCTGGGAAATTCCGGTAACACAGTACCTGGGCTGGTATTTATTATACAAAATTCTTGGAAGAGACAGAACCCTTAAGAAACTGGAGAAAATCATGTTTTCTTATAAAGAAGAGGATTGTCCCCGTTATGCAATGCGCTGGGGCGGCTGTCCTTTCCTTTTTGACAAAGATATGATGTTTCCTGTGAAATATATGAATTTTGAAGGGATTCAGGCCATGGTTCCTCACAGGATGAGCGACTATCTGATCTGGCATTATGGAGACGAGTGGTCTTATATTCCTCCTCATGGAGAGCGGGAATCCCATGACGCTGTGACTGTTGATGGTATTAATTATAAAGAGCTTCGAGAGGACTATTTGCCTGGAATCCGCAAGGAGAAGCTGCGCTGGGATTCTGTGACCCGTAAGATTTATGCACTTGCAGGTGCGAAACGTACCCACCGCATCCAGCGAAAGAGAAGAATGCTTCAGGCGAAAAGTGTGGAGATGGATTTGCAGTCCCGTATTGAGCAAAGCAGCCGTTCACTGAAAGCTTTGATGGAAGAACGGGATATTCCGGCACTGAATGAAATGTTCGGCCGCTATTTCCAGATCCAGCTAAGTACGGAGTTTGTGGGAAGGGAAGATTTTGGAGGTATCCATGATTTTTATCATCCGATTCTGATTCAGCTAAGTGAAGAAGCTTTTTATGCGGCTATGTTTACACTTTTGTATACAGAACGTGTAGGCAAGGCGTACCGTATGCTGGTAGTAAAAGAAAATGCCGGCACTCTTGGAAATGATGCAGCCAGACTGAAAAAGGATATTGAACTTTTCCGTAAAGCAGTGTCAGAATATGAATTCAGGCATTTTCAGGAAGCTGAGGATATGATAGACCAGCTGTTGGAACGGTATCCGGAAGTGCCTGGTTTTATGAAATTCAAAAGCCGTTTTCTTATGGAACGGGCCCGCAATGGAATTGGCATGGTGGAGGCTGAGCTTTATATTGATGAGGCGTTGAGGCTTTTCCCGGAGGATGGCTATTTCCTGAAATACAGAGGAGAACTTTTGTGGCTTCGGGGAAAATGTGCAGATGCACTTGAGGTTTTTGCAGATGCCCGTGTAAAAACAAACAACGGAATTACCCAGCTTGAGCTGGATAAATTCCTGACTCCATATAGCAAGGAAACAGTGCGGACCTGTCAGATGCTTCTTAACAGCGGACAGAAAGAGGACGCCATGCAGCTGATTGAGCTGTGGAGCAGGCTTTTACCGGAGAGCGATCTGATCCAGGAGTATTATTATCTGGCGCGTGTCTGCGTGGCACGGACATGGCAGGAAATGGAAAAAGTTCTGGATGAAATTGCAAAGAATATGGAGGAAATAGAGAAAAACGGCGATCATCCGGAAAAGAAGGAAATTTACAGGCGTGCCATGACAAGGGCCTGGGAACGGCTGGGATACGCCGGAGAACTGGCGAAGATACGGACAGATACTTTTTATATTAAGGAATCCGATGATCTGGAGTGGCTGGCTGAAAAGGCAAAGGATTGCCAGATCCGCCGGGATAAACGCGCCCAGGTCTATAAAGTGGTAGGCGATATTCGAAGAAAACAAGGGCAGACAAGGCTGGCATTTGAGAGCTACCGGGAAGCTGTCAGAAGTCATGGAACCGGTTATGTTAAGACAGAGCTTTCCAGAATTATTTTCAGTGATTTGTATGAAGGAGCCAAAAAGGCGGCTTCTTATGCGAAGGCAACAGATGCTTCTGAGTATCTGGATCTGTGGCTTGGAAAATATGGAAGTATAGAAGAATTGCAGGAGCTTGTGAAGGGCTGTTTATAAGATAATTGATAGATGGGAGCAGACATCGTTGGACAGAGAGAAAAAAGAGGTTTTGAAGCTTCTTACGGAAGTTGATAAAATATGTAAAAGAGAGGGGATTCCCTATTACCTTAGCCCCCAGCTTACGTTGTGCAGCCTGAACGGGCAGGGGATTCCAGGACCTCATGCCGGAAATGTTTATATGAGAACAGAAGATATGGAGCGTTTCCGTCTGGCAGTAGAGCGGGAAAAACCGGATCGCAGGATTGTGGAATCCATGAATAATAACAGTCATTTTTATGGATTTTATCTGCGTTATACAGATATGGATACATTATGTTTCCGCATCAATGAAGGCCGGAATTTCAAATTCCCAGGTATGGGCATAAATATTATTCCTTTGCGTGGACAGGAAACAGACAGATTTAAACATCTTTGCACAAGAATTCAGGAGTCAGGATGGAACCAGCTGTCGGACTCCTTTGAAGAAGGAGAGGAAAAAGAGGGGAAATATTGTAAAGCCTTTATGAAGCTGCGCCTGATTACTGGCAGAGGACGCCTTGGCAGAAGTCTGTACCGTACATGGTGCAAAAGGCTGGCTACAGGGGATTCTAAACAGTATGTTCTGCGGCTTCGTAAGAAAACCGTTTATTTTCCAAAAAAGATTTTTGCTGATACTACCACTGTGGAGCTAAATGGAATAAAATTTTCTGCACCAGGAAATATTAACAAATATCTGGAAAAATATTACGAAAATGGCTATAAGAAAAAATTTTTTGACGAATATAGTGTGAGAATGAATGAAATGGTCAGCACAGGTGTCAGCTATGAGGACTATTTTCAGGAGGTTGGAAATCCCCAAAAAATGCTCCGGGAACACAGGCGTTCCCAGAAAAGGGCACAGAAAGCCAGGAAAAAGAGAGCTTATCTGGATCAGAGCTGGGAATATGTGAAATTCTGTGCTTCCAGAATTGAGCTGGAAAAATATTATCTGGATCAGAAAGAGTATATTATAAATCTGTATAAGAATAACGATTATCTGGCTCTTGAGAAAGTTTTTGCAGCATACACCAAGGCGAATACGAAAAGTTTGAAAAAGGATGAGATTTTTGTAGCGGATGAGGAGCTGGAGGATATCTATCTGAAAATGCTGGAAAAGACAGGACGCGGTGCCTTAAAGGAAAAAATTGAGAAATTCTGGAAATGAAACAGCGTCTTTGCACTTAATTTGCACTTAAAAGGAAAGGTCTTATGGAATGAAGGTAACAGATTATATTGTTGAATTTTTGCAGAGAAAAGGAATTCATGATTTTTTCGGGTATCAGGGAACTATGATTGCCCACCTGGTTGATTCCATAGAGAAAAATCCTCATACCAGGAGTCATTCCAGTTATAATGAACAGGGAGCTGCTTTTGCTGCGTGTGGTTATGCACAGGCAGGGGAAAAATGTGCCTGTGCTTATGCCACCAGCGGACCTGGAGCTGCCAATCTGATTTCCGGGATTGCAGATGCCTATTTTGATTCTCTGCCGGTTATTTTTTTTACCGGACAGCTGAATACTTATGAGTATTCCGGGATTCCAGGACTTAGGCAGCAGGGCTTTCAGGAAATTGATATTGTTGCAATGACCAAGCCTGTGACGAAGTATGCAGTGCAGATCCGAAAGGAAGAGGATATTGTAAAAGAGCTGAACAAGGCATGGAAGATTGCAAATACAGGACGTAAGGGCCCTGTGCTGATTGATCTCCCCATGAACATTCAGAGGGGATATGTGGCTACGCCGGTTTTTGAGACGGAGAATGAAGCACAGACAGGTGCTGCAAAAGCAACACATATGGTTTCTGCTGAAGTAAACATGACACAGCAGAATCTGGTCAAAGTAAGAGCGGTAGAAACAGATGCAGTTCAGACGATTCTCCAGGAATTATCCATGGCGCATCGTCCTGTGATTCTGCTGGGCCATGGTGTCAGTGACAGAAAAGTCCGGGAAGAATTGTTTACTCTTGCCCGCAAATGGCAAATTCCGGTGCTCACAAGCGTGCTGGAAATGTCTGCACTGCCCTGGGATGATCCCTTGAATTTTGGCTGTATCGGTGGAGCATACGGACATCGTTATGCAAATATGATCGCAAATGCGAAAAGTGATCTGTTGATTTGTCTTGGAATTTCCCTATGCACCAGGCAAATTGGCACAAAAGTTCATGAATTTGCGAAAAATGCGAAAATAATCCGGGTTGATATTGACTCATTCAATCTGGAACGGAATATACACGAAAATGGAAAAGACGAGTGGAAGTTCTGTACAGATGCGGCAGAAGTGATCTCTGGACTGAAGTGCAGGACAGATGAGGAAGCTGTAGAATATGATTTTGG
Source organism: uncultured Blautia sp. (assembly GCA_934364795.1). Taxonomy (GTDB): domain Bacteria; phylum Bacillota; class Clostridia; order Lachnospirales; family Lachnospiraceae; genus Blautia_A. The sequence goes on along the minus strand of CAKRMK010000010.1, from coordinate 76,586 downwards.
AAACTGGCTTACGGTTTGCCAGGAAATTCGCAGTGAGTTAAGAAAGTTCGACGATACTATTCCGGAACGCTATCCAAACCGGATGATTTCTATATTAAGTGATGCTCTGGCAGATACTTCTGCAGTGGCTGTTGATGTAGGCCAGCACATGGTATGGTGCTATCAGTCCTTTCATAACCGAAAAGACCAGAAAATGCTTTTTTCCGGTGGACATGGAGCTATGGGATATGCCCTTCCGGCAGCAATTGGTGCATATTATGCAACAGGTGAGCCGGTTGCCTGCATTTGTGGAGATGGGGCTTTCCAGATGAATATCCAGGAGCTGGAATGGGTGGCAAGAGAACAGCTTCCAATTACAATGATCGTTATGAATAATCATGCACTTGGAATGATACGGCATCTGCAAAGAGATTATTTTGATAATGTATACGCAGACACTACACAGGGTCATGGCTTTTCTTCCTGCGATTTTGAAAAAGTGGCGAAAGCTTATGGAATTACGGCTATCAGCATGACTGCTGATGAAGTAAAAGAGGGTGCAGCAGCCTTTTTACAGAAGGCAGAGCAAGAGGAGCAAAAAGCACCACGTTTACTGGAAATCTGCATGGAACCGGGAACATATGCCTACCCGAAAACATGTCTTGGGGAGCCGATTCACAATCAGCAGCCATATGCACCGGAAGATATTTATGATAAATTGATGAATTTATGATATTTTATAAGGTTTAAAGCCTGCCCAAAAGATCATTTCCGCAGTTTGCTGTGGTGTCCTCATCCGGACAAAATTTCCGCAAATTGTGATGAAAATCATGTAGAAAGGGTACAAAATATGAGTAAAATTGTCTTGATCACTGGAGGAACCTCCGGAATCGGAAGAGGAATTGCAGAAAAAATTCTGGCTGATTTAGTGGAAAAAGACAGATTATTTATAAGCTATGGACATAACAAAGAACAGGCAGATGCCTTTTTCTCCTCTTTATCCCCGGAAAATCAGGAAAAAGTCAGTCTGATCCAGGCCGATATGTCCTCTTATGAGGAAATGCTGAAATTGGTTTCCACGATAAAAGAACAGGCAGGGCACGTAGACTGGCTGATAAATAATGTGGGAATCAGTACCTATGACAAATATGAAGATTACACATTTGAAGAATGGACAAAAATTGTCAACACCAATTTATCAGTTCCCGTGTTTTTGGTAAAAGAACTTCGCCCCATTATGACTGAAGGTGGAAGCATTCTTTTTACAGGTTCTTATGCCGGACAGCAGGCGTATTCTTCGTCTCTGGTTTATGGGGTGACGAAATCTGCCATTCATTTTCTTACAAAATCTCTTGTAAAAGAGCTGGAGCCAAAGCAGATACGGGTAAACGCTATTGCGCCCGGATTTATTGAAACCAGCTGGCACAAAAACCGTACATCTGAAAGCTACGAAAGAATCAACCGGAAAATTGCCCTTCATCGTTTTGGGAAAGTTTCAGAAGTGGCGGACATGGCTTATGAAATTTTGAAAAACGGATATATGAATGGAAGCATTGTGGACATTCATGGAGGATATGATTACTTTTAAATGTTTGTTTGAGGGCAATGGGGTAATGATACTTAAAAACTATTCTCACAAACTGCGTTTTGGAGTGTTTTGACAGTATACTTGAAAGTGAGGAGAGGGGTTTGCAAAAAAGTGACAGGAAGTACCTGGACTATGTGAAAATTCTGGAGGAAGAGCTGATCCCGGCTATGGGATGTACGGAGCCTATCGCAATCGCATATGCAGGCGCAGTGGCCAGGGAGACTCTTGGATGTCAGCCAGAAAAGCTGGATATTAAAGTCAGTGGAAATATTATTAAAAATGTAAAAAGCGTGATTGTTCCGAATACTGGTGGTATGAGGGGAATTGAGGCAGCCTTGTGTGCAGGAGTCATTGCCGGTGATGCACAGGCTCTTCTGGAAGTGATTGCCGGAGTAACACCTGGCCAGAAAGAAGAAATCCGGAAATACATGGAACAGGTACAGCTGACAGTTACGCCTGTATCAACTGGGCATATTTTTGAAATTGATGTAACAGTTTTGGCAAAACAGGAAAAAGCAAGGGTACGTATTGTGGATACCCATACGAATATTATTCTTATTGAAAAAAATGATGAGGTGCTTTTTCAGAAGGATGCCACTTCATCGGAGAAAGAAACCAAAACAGATCATTCCATATTAAACGTAAAAGATATTATTGATTTTGCCAATACTGTGGATGTAGAAGCTGTAAAGGAAGTCCTGGAGCGCCAGATCCGCTACAATACAGCCATTTCAGAAGAAGGGCTTCGAGGCAATTATGGTGCAAACATCGGAAAGGTGCTTTTGCATACTTATGGAGATAATATTAAAATCCGTGCAAGAGCCAAGGCAGCAGCTGGTTCAGATGCAAGGATGAATGGCTGTGAGCTTCCGGTTGTAATCAACTCCGGAAGCGGAAATCAGGGAATGACAGCCAGTATTCCGGTAATTGAATATGCAAAGGAACTGCAGGTTTCCCACGAAAAACTCCTTCGTGCACTTGTACTTTCCAATCTTGTGACCATCCATTTAAAAACCGGTATCGGAACACTTTCTGCTTATTGTGGGGCAGTCAGTGCAGGTTGTGGAAGCGGAGCTGGAATTGCCTATCTTTATGGCGGGGATTATGAAGTAATTGCACATACAATCGTGAATTCTCTGGCAATTGTTTCCGGGATTATCTGTGATGGAGCGAAAGCTTCCTGTGCGGCAAAGATTTCAGCAGCGGTGGATGCAGGAATTATGGGCTATGAAATGTACATACAGGGACAGCAGTTTTATGGCGGTGACGGAATTGTTACACATGGCGTTGAGAATACTATCCGCAATGTAGGACAGCTTGCAAAAGATGGAATGTGCGAAACTGATAAGGAAATTATCCGTATCATGGTTGGAAAGAACGAAAAACAGAAATAAAAAAACAGAAAAATTAATCGCAAATTATATGCAAAAGACTTGACGGATATGTCGGCTGTGTGGTAAACTGTACAAGCGACATGGAAGTTAGGTCTTTTTTTTATGCCTGAAAAACGGTGGCGGATACACCAAAAGGGCTGATTTAAGACCATGCAAATGAAAACACTGGAGGTGGAAGTTGTGCGCGTTAGGATTACATTAGCATGTACAGAGTGCAAGCAGCGTAACTACAATATGACCAAGGAGAAAAAGAACCATCCTGAGAGAATGGAAACCAAGAAATATTGTAAGTTCTGCCAGAGACACACAATGCACAAGGAAACAAAATAGTCACTTTAGATTGTGAGGTTAGGCTATGCAAGAAAAAGAGAAATCTGCAGGCAAGACCGCCAAGGCTAAGGAGCCGAAGAAATCCTGGTTCCAGGGGCTGAAGGCAGAGTTCAACAAAATTGTCTGGACAGACCGCGAAACACTGATGAAACAGTCAGTTGTTGTTATTGTCATAACCGTAATTCTCGGTGTGATCATCAGTGTGATGGATGCAGGCATTCTGGAATGCATTAATCTTTTAATCAAATAAGGACAAAGGTGATTGTATGTCAGAAGCAAAATGGTACGTTGTCCATACCTATTCCGGTTATGAGAACAAGGTAAAGGCCAACATTGAGAAGACAATTGAAAACCGACATCTTGAGGATCAGATTCTGGAAGTACGGGTTCCTCTGGAAGACGTTGTGGAGATGCGTAACGGTGTTTCCAAACAGGTTCAGAGAAAAATGTTCCCAAGCTATGTTCTTATCAACATGGTCATGAACGACGATACCTGGTATGTTGTCCGGAATACCCGAGGAGTGACTGGGTTTGTTGGTCCGGGATCCAAGCCTGTACCGCTCACAGAAGAGGAAATGAAGCCGCTGGGCATCAAAGATGAGACTGTCCACGTTGATTTCGCTGAGGGCGATACCGTAGTAGTAACAGGCGGAGCCTGGAAAGAGACTACAGGCGTTGTGACTGCCATCAATCCGCAGAAACAGCTTGTAACGATCAATGTAGAGATGTTTGGACGCGAAACACCGGTTGTGATCAGTTTCGCAGAAGTTCAGAAAATGTAACAGACAAAGGTAACACAATATCGTGGGAGGGACATACCCCCGCCAATACCACATAGGAGGTGCCGAAAATGGCAAAGAAAGTAACAGGATATATCAAATTACAGATTCCCGCTGGTAAAGCAACTCCAGCACCACCTGTAGGTCCGGCTCTTGGACAGCACGGTGTAAATATCGTTCAGTTTACAAAAGAGTTCAATGCAAGAACAGCAGATCAGGATGGCATGATCATTCCTGTAGTTATCACTGTTTATGCAGATAGAAGTTTCAGCTTCATAACCAAAACTCCGCCGGCTGCAGTTCTTCTTAAGAAAGCTGCAAACATCAAATCCGGTTCCGGCGTACCGAACAAAACAAAAGTTGCTAAAGTTACAAAAGCTCAGGTTGAGGAAATCGCTCAGCTTAAGATGAAAGACTTAAATGCAGCATCCATCGAAGCAGCAGCAAGCATGATTGCTGGTACTGCAAGAAGTATGGGAATTGAAGTAGTTGATTAATCACAAATAGTAAGTGGGAGGGCTTTTCCCCGCAAATACCACAGGAGGTTATAGAAATGAAACGAGGAAAGAAATACGTGGAAGCTGCTAAGGCAGTAGACCGCGCAACATTATACGATACTAATGAAGCTATCAGCTTAGTTAAAAAAGCTGCTGTAGCTAAATTTGACGAGACTATCGAAGTTCATATCCGCACAGGCTGCGATGGACGTCATGCAGATCAGCAGATCCGTGGTGCAGTAGTTCTGCCACACGGTACAGGTAAAACTGTTCGTGTTCTTGTATTCGCTAAGGACGCAAAAGCTGAGGAAGCTAAGGCTGCAGGTGCTGATTTCGTAGGCGCTGAGGACCTTATTCCGAAGATCCAGAATGAAGGATGGCTTGACTTCGACGTTGTTGTTGCAACTCCAGATATGATGGGTGTTGTTGGACGTCTTGGTCGTGTACTTGGACCGAAAGGTTTAATGCCAAACCCGAAGGCTGGTACAGTAACTATGGATGTTACTAAAGCTGTTAATGATATCAAAGCTGGTAAGATTGAGTATCGTCTTGACAAATCAAACATTATCCATGTGCCGATCGGTAAAGCTTCCTTTACTGAAGAGCAGTTAAGCGACAACTTCCAGACGCTGATTGGAGCTATTGCAAAGGCTAGACCTAGCACACTTAAGGGACAGTATTTAAAGAGCGTTGTTATTGCGCCGACAATGGGACCTGGTGTGAAGATCAACCCAGTCAAATTAGCTTAATAGATGAGATGAAAAGAGCATCTGCCGTGAGGTGGGTGCTCTTTTTGCGTTTGGGGGAGAGGGACGCGGACGCTTCGCTGCGCTGGTGGTGGAATGTGGAGAGGTTTGGGGGGAGATTTTGGGTGAATGGTGAAGAGAGTGGTTGACAGGGGGAGTGGGATAAAATAAAATGAAAATAGCTACAGGATGAGGGTGGCTGGTTACTTTTTGTTGTGTTGTGAAATGAGGCTTTGCCTCAAAGGGAGGGGTGTAGCATGCAGAATTTAAGGTTCATGAAAGTCCTGGCAATTGTTGTGGCGATGGCAGTGACAGGATCTGGTATGCCGGTGACGGCTGGAGCGCAGGAGATGGATGACGGCTTTTATTCCGGGGAAAGAGCGGAAGAGATACCGGGGGTATCGGAGGCGTCGGGAAAAATGTGGGAAGGAGGAGCGGAAGCGCAGGATAAGGCATTAGATAAAGACGGTGATGAGTTGCCGGAGTCCGCACTGGAAGTGTGGGAAGGAGAGACGGAAACACCGGATAAAGAGCGTGAAGAGATACCAGAGTTGCCGGAGAAGTCACAGGAGGAAGTGCGGGAAAAAGAGAAAACGCCAGATAAGGAGGGCGAAGAGGCATCAGAGCTGCCGGAGAAGTCAGAGAATATGCAGGATGGTGTGCCGGAGAGTTCAGAGGAAGTAACGGCGGAAATGCCGGAGGAAGTACCAGAAGAGGGATTTGACGGTGAGGACAGTAGTTCAGATATGGATGTGTTCCTGTCAGAGACCAGTATGCAGGAAAGTACTTTGTATGTGGATTCGGATGAAGTGGATGGCGTTATCGGGGAATCGGCTGTTTTATCAGTTAAGGCGGAGAGTTCTTTAGGTAATGACAGGCTGACGTATCAGTGGAAGAAATATTATTATAAGAATGGTACGTATTCTTATTCTGATATTGAAAGAGCGAACAGTTCCACGTATGTTACAGAGCCATTGCCGGAATTTGATCCGGAGGATGAAAACAGGGCGCGGTATTGTTGTACTGTGTCTGATGGAAACGAAACGGTTACTGAGAATATTATGCTGTTTATTACTGCGGGAATGAAGGTGCGGACGACTCTGAATAATGACATGGACATATGGCCGGGAGATACTGTTACTTTACAGGTTGATGCTTCCAGCAAGAAACCTATTAGCTATACCTGGAGTCAGCGTGAGTCTGAAGCGTGGGTTACACTGGAAGGTACAGATCCCACGTATCAGGTAACTTATAGTGAAAATATGCCGAAATCTTATCGATGCCAGCTGGATGATGGATATGATCAGATGACTGTTTCTTTTGACTTTACTTTGCATAGTGCCCAGGAGGCTAAGCCGGTGAAGCTTGAATATGCACCGAATGAGCCCCATTGGTTTATTAAGGAGAGGTCGGGCAATGTCTGGCCTACAGGTACCTGGGAAGATTGTTCGGATGAAGGCCGTGTAAAAGTTACTTATAACAATGGTAAGTCAGAGTATATGGCTCCTACTTTTTTGAACATAACAAATACAATTTCCACAGATTTAAACGGTGGATGGATCCCAGGAAAATACACCAGAACCATAAGATACAAGGGAGTTACTCTGACGGATGACATTTATATAGTCAGCTTTGCTGATGGAGGAAATGGAAAAGAGCTGGGAAATGTTTCCTATCAGAGGGAAAATGCTGGTTCCAGTGCGGATTCCTTTGGATTTTACAGAATAAAGCCGTCTCACAATGGCTATTATAAACTGTCCTTAAAAAATATTTCCGGATCTGGAAAGGCTCTTCTTTACAAAAAGAATTATCCTTACATTGTAAAGAAATTCGATTTCTCCAGTGAAGCGAATATAGGTGGAAAATGGGAAGGCGGAACGAATGTGGAATATTATCTGATTATTCAAGGCACGAACCAAATAAGCTACGACGTTTCTTTTGGCGAGCCAGATCAGGAATTTCCACTGGGAGAAACTGTAACGGTTGTCAATAATCCGGAAAATCTTACAGCTGATTCTATTTATACGTTTACGCCTGCAGTAAGCGGTTTTTATAAGATAGAGATGGATGGCTTTAACTACATGGATCTTGTTACACAGACTGGAGAAAAACAGGGCAGTTTTAATTATGGCAGTGGTCCATATCTGAAAAAGGGACAGAAATATTTAATTCGGATCAGTGCACCAAGCGGAACAGGAAGCTGTAAGTTGTCTCTTATGAAAAAAGATTCTTCTTATGAAAACTGGAAGAGCGCCGGGGGAGTTTTTACATCTAATGGTAGTCCGGTATACTGGGCTTTTGATGGAAGAACTGTTGAACTGGATTGTCAAGGCGCTCTTAACAATATTATGGTTGGAAACCTGGTAGGGGATTCTGCGAAAGTTAGAAAACTGGTGATTCACGAAGGATGTACCGCAATTACAAGTTTTTGCTTTTCGGATCTGCAATGCCTGGAAGAAGTTTCTTTACCAGCTTCGCTAACCGCTATTGAAGAAAGCGCTTTCCTTAATTGTGTGTCTATTTCAGAAATTACCATACCTAAAAGCGTGAAGTCAGTGGGAAAATATGCGTTTGGCTATGTATACAACAGTAGCGGATATGAGAAAAAGTCCGGAAAAATGTTGATTAAGTGCTGGTATGGTACCGCCGGGTATAACTATGTAGTAAAAGAGGGCATACCTTATAAACTGATTGATAAGGTACCTACACCAAAGCCAACTATAATTCCTCCAAGCCCGGTGCCGACCCAGGGAGCTGCCAAGCCGAAGCCTACTGTAACACCAAAACCGGAGCCAACCCAGACGGTAACGCCAAGTCCAGAACCTTCTCCTTTGAAAAAAGGTACTGTTTTTAATTCTGGAAAAGGAAAATATAAAGTTACCGGAAATAAAACGGTGGCTTATGTGGGAACCAGGGATAAAAAAACCACAAAGATTTCTATTGGAAATACGGTAAAATATAAGGGAATCACATACAAGATCACTTCTGTGGCAGCGAAGGCTCTGCGAAATAATGGAAAGATTACACAGATTGTGGTTGGAAATAATGTGACGTCTATAGGGACATCAGCATTTGAAGGCTGTAAGTCTTTAAAGAAGATTACCGTAGGAACAAAAGTTGCGTCTATTGGTGGAAATGCCTTTAAAAACTGCAAAAAATTATCGGTCATTACATTGAAAACCACAAAGTTGAAAACGGTAAAGGCAAATGTTTTTAAAGGAATTTATGCCAAAGCGAAAATCTATGTGCCCAAGTCAAAACTGAAAACATATAAGAAGCTATTGAAGAAAAAAGGACAGGGAACAAAAGTAAAAATTGTGAAATTAAAATAAGAAGTATATACAGGCATACATCAGAAGCAGGTTCGAAAACGAGCCTGCTTCGTTGTTTTACAGAGAAATTACAGATTGGTGTAATACAATATATTATAATATTAGGATTCAAAATGAACAGGCTTTGACCTTTTGTCCCTGATATCATATTATTATACAGGGAAGGACAAAATTAAAAGTTGATATTACACTTTTAAAGAAAAGGAGCGGTTAAATGCAATGAATAATAATCGTATAAATAATAATCGTATAAATAATAATCGTATAAATAATAATCACATAAATAACAGAAGGCGGCAGCTGCGTAAAAGAAAACAGCGAAGAAGAATTCTGGTCAGTATATTGATAGAGATGGTAATCCTGGTTTTACTTGCAGGTGCTTTTTGCTGGAACAGGGGATTAAAAGCGGGAGTGTCTGGCATGTTTGGGGGATTTGATAAACCACCAGTGAAAAATGTGGATGTAACAGGCGTGAACAGTTCCAATGTGATCCTGATGGATGTAAAAAGTGGAAATGTAATTGGGGATCTGAATGGAAAAGAACAGATTTATCCTGCATCTATGACAAAAATAATGACAGCTATTGTAGCATTGGAAGCTTTTTCTGATCTGGACCGGGAAATTACATTAAGTCAGGATATTTTTTATGCCCTGAATGGGCAGGATGCAACACAGGCTGGATTCCAGGCCGGGGAATCAGTGCGGATCAGGGATCTGGTTTATGGCGTTATTTTGCCATCAGGAGCGGAATGCTGTCTGGCACTGGCGGATGAAGTAGCTGGTTCAGAAGATGCTTTTGTGGAAAAAATGAATCAGAAAGCAAAATCAATTGGAATGAAGAATACAAATTTTAAAAATTGTACAGGACTTCATGATCCGGATCACTACAGCACGGCGTATGATATTGCATTGTTGCTGAAATATGCATTACATAATGATACATTCAGAGATGTGATTGAAAGTCACTTTCATTCTACACCAGGGACAAATGTCCATCCAGATGGAATCACTTACTATAGTACCATGTTTAAAAATATGTCGGATACCACAGTAACAGGTGGTAAGATTCTTGGAGGAAAAACAGGATATACTTCCGAAGCTGGCCATTGTCTGGCAAGTTTTGCACAGATATATGACCGGGAATATATTTTGGTAACAGCTGGCGCAGCGGCGGATGCAACAGGAGTTCCACATATTCTGGATGCAAAGACTATTTATGACCGTCTGGGTGAGGCTGTGGCAGCCAGTGCCAGGTAGAGAGCAGGAGTGTCAGCATTTTGGTTACGGTAGTGGTTTAATAAGCTTTTACAGCATATATGAGTAAGGTAATAGTTATAGAGGAAAATACAAGAGAAACGGTGCACAGTTATTCTTTACTTCCGATATAGAAATCTATATAATTAAAGGAGAACCAATTGATGAGACCATTAAAGGATTTGAATTTGCTGGATCGTTTTCTCTTTGCTGAAGCTATGGAAGATCCGGAGAACATGCGGGATATATTGGAAATCATACTGGGGAAAGATGTGGTTTTAAAGCATCTTCCCCAGATAGAAAAGGAGACACGTATATCACCAGCATATCGCTTTGCCAAACTGGATGTATGGGCGGAAGATATGGATAGCATTATATATGATACAGAGGTCCAGGGAAAAAATACGAGAAATCTTCCACGCCGAAGCAGATATTATGAAAGTCTGATTGATGTAAAACTCTTAGAACCGGGCGAAAAGGATTTTAACAAAATAAATGATGTCTATATTATTTTGATTGCGCCTTTTGATCTGTTTGGTCAAAAGAAGTATATGTATACTTTCCAAATGGTATGTAAAGAGGATCCATCGATAGCTTTAAATGATGGAGCTACCCGTATTTTCTTAAATACTCATGGAACTAACCCGGAAGATGTAAGTCCGGAACTGGTGGAGTTGCTTCATTACATAGAAAATACGACCCAGGATATGGAAGACTCCTGTTCGAGTTCCAGAATACATAAGAGGCAAGAGCTGAAGGAAGAGCCGAGGGAAGAGAAGAAGGTAGAGTCGCTGGAAAAGCGGAAGAAAGAGCCTCTATGGCACTTCTGATAAAAAAACTTCTGAATGCGGACCGAATTGAAGATTGCAAAAAGGCTGCTGATGATCTGGAATTTTGTCAGAAGCTTATGGATGAATTTGGAATTAAGTAGAGGAAGTATTCAGGAAAAAAGAATTTATAAAAAATAAAAAGACTGCTGCATTATAGAGGAACTGTGAGGTAATCTATGATGCAGCAGTTTTTGTACAACAGACAATTTGATTGGAAGCATTTATTATACAAAAGCATCCTGTCAAAGCATTCTGTCGGGCAAAAATTTTTCAAACACGCTCTAATTTTTTTCCAGAAGTTTCTTATAGCTGCAATCCATTCCAATTGCCCCCAGCGGTGCAGTGATTAAAATCCCAAGCACTGCTACCGAAAGTATAATCTGGCCACAGGAAAGGCCCATAGCCATAGGAACAGAACCAATGGCAGCCTGTACAGTCGCCTTTGGAAGATAGGCAATGGAACAGAAAAGACGCTCTTTTAAATTCAGGCTGGTTCCGGTCATGCAAAGGGATACTCCCAGGGTTCTTATTAAAAGTGCAGCGAAGATCATCGCAATTGCAGCCGGGCCGGCTTTTAGGGTGTAACGGATATCAACAGATGCACCTACAAGTACGAAAAGCAGAACTTCCGCTGCAAGCCACAGTTTTCCGAATTTCTGGGAAAGGCGGGTGGAAACAGAAGGAGTACACTTTAGTTTTAAAACACAAGCCATACTTACAACGGCCAGAAGCCCGGAAACGGAAACTGTATTTTTCAGCCAGGTTTCAACAGACATTAAAAGGAAAGAAACACCCAGTACTACGATAACTTTCATACTGTTTCGAACCATATGGCTATGTGCATAAGCTGTTTCAAAAAACAGGGACAGAAGATATCCGGTTATACTTCCAAGGGCAATTCCCAGAACAATGGAAACTGGAATGTTGATAAAGTCCTGTAAATGTGCACTACCACCCTGCGCCATGGTAGAGAATGTGGAAAACAGTACGATTACATAAATATCATCACAGGATGCTCCAGCAAGAATCATTTGGGGAATACTTTTGGAGGTACCATAGTTTTCTTCCATTAACTGTACCATTCTTGGGACAACCACTGCCGGAGAAACGGCTCCCATAACGGAGCCCATTACAGCTGCTTCCAGTCTGGTAATACCAAGAAAATAGGGAGCCAGCAAAAAATAAGCAAGGATTTCAAAAGTAGCAGGGATGCAAGCCATCATGACGGCCGGACGCCCTACTTTTTTCAGGTCTGCAAGATTCAGGGAAAGACCAGCTTTCAATAAAATGATAATCAGTGCAATCTGCCGCAGCTCTGAAGAAATAGAAAGAATGGATGAATCCAGTACATTCAAAACATAAGGCCCCAGTAAGATGCCCGTTACCAGCATTCCGATAATACGGGGAAGCTTCAGTGCCTGGCAGATTGCTGCCAGAGAAAGTCCAACAAGAAAAATAAAAGCAAGAGATGTCAACATTGTTATAAATTCCTCCTTTATACGCAGAAAAGCTGATGCTTCCTGCGATAATTGTTATCACAGAAGTCATCAGCTAAATTAGCGGTTCGGGTTATCCCAGGGAGAACTTCATTCCCTTTTGTTTTTATTCGGAATTATAGTAGCATATTTGGACAGGAAGTGCAAGCGTAATTTTTTTGTTGTTTGACAAATTATAACTTATCTCGTAGAATCAGAAGTAACAAGGAAATAAAATTTCCAAAATGGAGGAGGAAAACTTATGACAGCAAAAGTAAAAAAGAACATTGTGGCTATGGTTGCAGCATTTGTATGTCTGCTGATTTTACTAGGTGTAACTGCCAATGCGACAGCCGTAGTTACAGAAACAGAACCAAATGAATTTAAGGGGATGGCTACAGAATTTAATCTGGGAGATATTTGTTATGGGGAAATGGGATCTTATAGTTTATATCTGCAAAGAAATCGCACTTCAGATATAGACTGGTATGCAGTTAATGTGCCAAACGGCGGCACATACAGATTTTCATTTTTTCAGTATTTTTCTTATTTCAATTCAACGACGACAATGATTGAGATATGTGATAATTCTGGGAAAAAATTAGCAGCACCGGCATACTATATGGAGAAAAACGGAGAAGAATATTATGATTTCGGTGTGGTTAATCCTGGAACTATATATGTGAAATTTTATAATTACACTGATTTCAGAACGAAAAATTCTCACAGATATGCCTTTTCAATTGATTCTGTCTGCAACGTAATTGGACATTCACCGGAAACAGTACCTGGCTATGACGCAACTTGTACAGAAGAAGGGCTTACAGATGGCTCAAAGTGTTCAAATTGTGGGGAAATTCTTGAAGCACAGGAAATTATTCCTGCACTTGGACATGGCAGTACTGTGGTGAGAAATAAACGGGCTGCTACATACAAAATAGGCGGTTACACAGGAGATACCTATTGTTCTGTTTGTAATCAGCTGTTAAAAGAAGGAAAAAATACTCCCAAATTAAAAGCAAAAACACAGACCATAAAGGTTTCCACAAAAGCATCCAAAACTGTGAAATATAAAGCCAAATCCCTGAAGAAGAGAAGTGCTTCTTTTAATATTTCAGCGAGAGCACAGGGAACAATAAGATACAAAGTAACAAAAGGCTCCAGTAAATACATCACAGTATCAGGCTCCGGCAGAGTTACTTTGAAAAAAGCCTGCAAGAAAGGAACTTATAAGATTACAGTAACAGCATCTCCTTCTTACGATGGAAAATATAAAAAAGCATCGAAAACGATTACTGTAAAAGTCCAATAATAAAGGGGTGGCAAAGGCGAAGGAGAAGAAGGTATGGGGAAAAAGGAATTGAGGTAACGGAAGAAAATTCTGTAAATCCTGAAGGAAACAATATTGTTGAAAGTGGCAGTGATGCATATTTTTCCATAACATTAACAGGTCATGAATGGGGAGTCTGGTCTACAACTTCAAAGGCAACTGTATTAATACCAAGATTGTCAAGGTAAACAGTAAGGGCAAGATTACTGCCCAGAACAGAGCTGGAAATGCAACTGTAAAAGTAAAAAAGACACTTAACTGAAAAGAAAGAGGATAGGGATGGCAAATGGCAAAAACCGTTTAAACACAATTTATATATCCAGACGACTGCAGGAATGTTTGCGCCCAATTTCTTATTATGCAATGACCACGGTAACAGCGCCTATGGGATATGGAAAAACAACGGCAATTGACTGGTATCTCACGAAGCAGTTAAAAGAAGAACAGGCTGTGATTATCCGGATCAGTATTTATTCAGATAATCTTTCTATCTTTTGGAAAAGTGTACAAAATGCATTTTCCTTTGCAGGGCTTGATTTCCTGAAAGATTATGAATGTCCAGAAGACGAAGCATCAGCTGGCTTTCTTATGGATCTGCTTTGCCATTCTCTTGCCTGTGACAGGATTTATTATATTTTTATCGATGACTTTCATTTGCTGACGGATAAAAGGGTGACAGAATTTTTATACATTCTGACTAATCGTTTACCATCAAATATACATCTGGTTGTGGCAAGCAGAAACCATTTTTTACTGGGAGAAGAAATTGTACGTTTAGGAGGAAAGCTGTATCAGATTGGGGAAGAACAGCTTCGCCTGCAACAGGATGAATTATCTGTTTATACCCATCGCTGTGGAACCAATCTCAGTGATCAGCAGATAAAAATGCTTTTATATTCAAGTGAAGGCTGGTTTTCAGCGGTTTATCTGAATCTGTGCTTTTTTGTAAAATGGGGAGAGCTTCCGGGAAAGAATGGGGATATTTATGAAATGTTTTCTGCATCAATGCTGAATCCTTTATCAGAGGAGAGGCGGGAATTTTTATGTGCTATGGGGCTGGCAGATGAATTTACAGCTGAAATGGCAAAATATATTACCCAGAAAGAGGATACTTCGCAGATCCTTCAGGCATTGACTGCCCAAAATGCATTTGTCACCAGGCTTTCGGATGGAAAAACTTTTCGGTTCCATCATATGATGAAAGAGTGTGCAAAAAGGAATTTTTTGGAGCTGGACAGAGAAAAACAGGTTGTTTATTATAATCGTTATGGAAGATGGTACGAAATACATAAATTGTATATTCATGCATTATCTGCATATTGGAACAGTGAAAATTATGACGCAATGCTTCGGGTAGTTCAGGAAGATGCGGGGATTTTGCTGGCATCGCAGAAGCCAGAGCAAGTGCTTGGGTATCTTTTGAAATGTCCGGCTTCCATTTTGAAAGAACATCCACTTGCAATACTGGTACTTATGCGAAGTATGTTTAACTGGAAAAATATTCCGAAAATGTTGGAGCTAAAAGCGATTTTGCTGGAATCCATTGAAGAACATCCTGATCTTTCTGATGCGGAGCGTGGAAATCTTCTGGGAGAATGCGATCTTATCATGAGTTTTTTAATGTATAATGACATTTCCAGAATGAGTGAACTCCACCGCAGCGCCAGTGCTTTGATGACCAGACCTGCCATCAGTATCCGAAAAGAGGGAGGCTGGACTTTTGGTTCGCCTTCTGTGCTTATGATGTTTCACCGGGAACTAGGAGCTCTTGAGGCAGAATTAAAAGAAATGTATGACTGCATGCCCCATTATTATAAAATCACAGATGGACATGGACTGGGAGCCGGGGAGATCATGTGTTCAGAGGCACGATTTCTTCAAGGAAATTTTCTGGAAGCGCAGATTCAGCTGGAGCAGGCATATGCAAAAGCACTGGAAAACGGACAGGAAAATATTGCATTGTGCTGTGATTTTCTGGCTTATCGGATGTCTTTGTTTGTGGAGCTGGAGATAAAGGAGACTTTGGAACAGCGCAGGGAAAGGGTAATGAAGGCACATAATACATCCTTGCTCAATATGTTTGAAAGTATTTGTGCCTACTATTACAGTCTCACCGGATTGCAGGAACAGATTCCCGGACTTTTTGGGGAACACAGACTTTCTTCTGTGAATTTTCTTGCACCAGGGAAACCTATGATGGAAATGATTGAAAATCAGGTTTATCTGGCACAGGGGGCATACGCAAAAGTGGTTGGAAGAAGTGCGGGGATTTTGGAGATTTGCGAAAGACTTCATTATAACCTGGTGGCTCTTTATATACAGATTCAGGTTGCTGCGTCCTGGGAAAAACTGGGAAAATCCGTTATGGCTAGAAATCTTTTGCAAAAATCGCTGGAACAGGCAATGCCAGATAAATTTTTGGTTCCTTTTGCAGAGAATTATCCATACTTGAAAGAAATTCTGGAAAGACTGAGCCAAAAGGATAAAACTGGATTTGTTTCCCAGGTGATTTATCTTGGAAAAATATTTGAAAATCGTTGCAATAAACTGAAAAATGCAAATATTTATCCGGAAATTTTTTCTTTGCTTACAGAACGTGAACAGAAATTGGTTCAGTTGATGGGAGAGCATTTGAGTAATAAAGAAATTGGCTCCAGAATGTTTTTATCAGAGGGAACGGTAAAGCAGTATATAAATCAGATTTATTCTAAATTGCAGATTACAGGTGATACCCGTACGAAGCGGCAGCAGCTTCTGGAAATGCTTCATGAAAAAAATTCAGGGAAAAATTCAGGAAAAAACTAACTATTAGTTAATATGTTTTTGAGAAGATCCGTCATACACTAAACGTATGATGGATCTTTTCATATCTGCATTTTTATACAGTAAAGATGCAGGAATGATGTTTCAAAAAGAGTTTGGGTAAAAATGAAATGTTTTTGAAAAGGGGGAGAGACTATGATGCATTTAATAAGATTTGCGGCACTTGCAATTACACTGGTACCGGCTTTCTATCAGACAGAGTATAACAAAAATCCGGATGATTATAGTTACACGGATGCAAATTCGGAGGAATACAGTGACACAGATGTAAATTCAGATGACTATGATTATACTGACACAAATTTTTATGACAACTTAGATGGCTGTTGGGAAGACATCAATGGAAATCTTCTCTATTTTGACACAGAAGCCCTTCGATACCAGTATTGTACCTGGTATGGAAGGACTGGTGTTGGTGATATGAACGAATATGCAGGGGATGCATGGCTTTGGTATGAGGATTCTAATTATGATCTGATTCCGAAAGGCAGTGGTTTTACCTTAAAACAAGATGGTTCTGCAGGTTCAGGGGCGCAAAATGGAGTTCATTTTGAAAAGAGCAGCAGGGAATTTCCAGATATATCACTGGAGACGCTGGACGGGATATGGCAGAATGCGTCAGGGGAAACACTGGTAATTGATACTTCCAGACAGGAATTTTTGTATTATTCAGAGAAGGCTGCAGACTGGGGAACCATGTTTAATGATGAAGATGGCTGCGGCTGGTACCTGTTTTGGGACAGAGATTCTTTTCCGTGTATAAGTGAAGATGGAAACAGTTTTATATTTTCGTTTAAAGTAAGAGAGACAGAAGATGGTACAGAGGAAAGTTACAATAGTTTAAATGGTGTATTTTACCGGGATGGAGATGTGGATATTTATGCTGATCTGAAGAATGCATATTTTTATGAAGAAGACAGTCATGTGTGGTATGACGATGGTGTGACAAGATTTGCATTACCAGAGGATTATACCATCAGGGATGATGGACTGGCGTATGATAAAGATGGCCGTATTTTTGCAAGTGCACAGAACTGGAAGAGTTATGATCCATCTGTGGACTGGGGAGATGGCTGGGCAGAATTATGGTATGACAGTGAGTCGTAATTGAATGGATAATAGAACGGCTTTGAAGAAAGGAGGCGTATTTTTATGAAGAGAAAAATATTTGTAACTACAATGGTTATGATACTTGGTGGAGGTATGGCGTTTGGTGTTTCGGGATATAGCGGCCGGACGGTTCTGGCACAGGATTCTTCAGATAATGCAGGTGAAAATGTGGTTTTCACAGATTATGCCAAAGTATCTGGCGTGTGGCTCTGTGAGGATACAGCCAGAGAGGAAGATATTACCATAACGGCAGAGGGAATTTTTGTTTATCATACAAAGGATATGGGAGATATACAGGGATATCTGGAGTATGTGGACGAATATGGGGATGGAAATGGCAGATATGACATGTATAACCGGGTAGGTGGCTGGCTTGCAGGATTTTATCTGGATTCGGATACCAGTTTTCATATGGGAAATGTGGATGGCGCAGTTTTTCATAAAATCGAAGGCAATATAAGAGAAGGGGAATCTGTTGCTTATGAGGCGCAGACTGCTGGCAATGAGGGAGAAAACACAGGGACAGACTATGTACTGACTTCTTACAAGCGTTATACAGGACTGAAACCTCTGTACAATAATTCGGACTGGAATGGTGGCTACTATTATTCTGATATGACAGAAGATGGTCTTACTGTAATTGTAAATTGCAGCGCATCTAACAAATATGATTTTGACGGATCCCAGGAGGAATATAGAAAACAGTTCGTCAAAATGGTAAGTGATTACGATATAGACAACTATGAGGAAACCCAAAGTGCCCAATACACAGAAAAGTTTACCTATCCAGCCTATGAAATTACATTTACCACAGGGGCAAATGAGGATACCTGCTTATGGAAAATGTTGTGTTTTCAGACGGATACAGACACTTTTGCTTATGCGTATAAAATGAATATTGACTGGGCGGAGGAAATGGATGAAGAATATAAAGATGCGTTGGATTCTCTTGAGCTTACGCAGATTGTAGACATGGAAAGTAATGCGGCTGCTGATGGGGCGGGGAATGACGGGCGTGGAGAAGCTTCAGATGACGGAAACGGACAAAATAATGATGGCTGTGAGGGTAGTCCAAATGGAGCGGATTACGATCCGAGTGCTGACGGCCAGAGTCTTGAAATGTTTATTTCATATTTTGACAACTGGTACCAGTATGGGGATTTGAATGCTACAAGTATTCATCTTTACGGAGATGGAACCTGGGAAATTTATAATGCCAGAAATGAAGACGGAAGTGGAGGTTATCTTTTTGATAGTGGTACGTTTGAAACTTCTGGAACAACAGCCCTTCTACTGTATTCTTATGGAGGAAGCCATGTTGCAGATGTAAGCCTTGACGGAAATGGGGAGCTTTTGGTGAGTCCTGTGATCTCTGGATATGGAAGTATTTATGCAGATGCTGCTTTTTCAAGAGAGGGAGAATCTGTTGCTTATGAGGCGCAGAATGCCGGCGAGGGAATGGGAGATTACGTTCCGGAAGAGGGCAGTGACTATGGAGAGGGAAGAGGCGATTATATTCCGGATGAGTCTGATTATTCGGAGGATTATGTAGAAGAAAGTGATCCGGGAGATACTTATTACTGGTATGATGGTGAGGGAAATGTAATGTATTATACCGGATATGAGGATGTATATATAGGTCCGGGGGATGTGTATTATATTGACGGAAACGGGCAGCTTGGGGAGTATTAAGCGTAGGATTTGAATGCTAAAATGAGAGAAAGAGGTGGCCAAAGGGAGGGTGCTGCCTCTTTTTTTTCGCAATGAAATGATTAGATTTTAAGCGAAAACTCCTCCAATGCGTTAAAATATAGTTAACAAATTTTTCGCATTGGAGGACTTTACGGATGAGAAAACGTGAAAAAAGGGAACGTAAAAAACAAGACTAAACAGGAGGAAATACCCCATTACGGTACGCTGAATTATTATCTTGAAAAACTTTCGCTGGAAGCTCTTTCCGGGGTGAGGAAAAAGATGATGTATCCTACATTTTGAGATACAAAACGGTGTATCTCGAATAACAGGATTATTGTAGCACAGGTGTTGCTTTTTCTTCATTTGACAAAATATAACTTACCTCGTAGAAGCAAAATTAACAAACAGATTAAATGTTAAAATCCTGTCTTTGACAGTTTAGAACGAACAAAATCGCTGGGGAGCCTGTAAATATAAGCGCTCCAGCGATTTTTCGTGTTGTTTCTTAAAATATCTGTTATGAAATTATTCTCCGAAGTATCTCTTAAGCAGACCTGCGAATGCTTTTCCGTGTCTTGCTTCGTCTCTAGCCATCTCATGAACTGTGTCATGGATTGCATCCAGGTTAGCTGCTTTTGCACGTTTAGCAAGATCTGTTTTACCAGCTGTAGCACCGTTCTCTGCTGCAACACGCATCTCAAGGTTTTTCTTAGTACTGTCTGTAACAACTTCACCTAATAATTCAGCAAATTTAGCTGCATGCTCTGCTTCTTCATAAGCAGCTTTCTCATAGTAAAGACCAACTTCAGGATATCCTTCTCTGTGTGCAACGCGTGCCATAGCAAGATACATACCAACCTCAGAGCACTCACCTTCGAAGTTTGCTCTTAAGTCTGCAAGAATGTCTTCGCTGACACCTTTAGCTACGCCTACAACATGCTCTGCAGCCCATGCCATTTCTTCGTCCTGTTTGGTGAATTTCTCAGCCGGAGCCTTGCAGATTGGACATACTTCAGGAGCGTTCTCGCCTTCATAAACATAACCACATACATTACATACCCATTTAGCCATAATTAAAATCTCCTTTTCTTATATAAATTAATTTTATTTAGTTTTCAATAATAGTAATCATTACTGTTTTAGATTAACATATTGCTTTGAGTTTGTCAAGAGCTGTTGAAAATTTTTTTCAATTAACTCTTTCTGACTGTTACCGTTTGCTTCATTTACAGTAACTTCTAACTCTCTTAGTGTGTGTCTTTTTTCAGACAATCATTACAGATTCCGAAAAATCTTGCCTTATAATCAGAAATCTGTCCGTCTTTGAAATCAGCGGCGATATCTTCAAGACTTCTGTCAATATGTTCGCTGAAAACATCCATCACTCTGCCGCAGCGGGTGCACATGAAGTGACAGTGGGGAGTGGTGCGGGCATCAAACCGGTCTGCACCGCCAAAGCTGGAGAGCTTCTGTATTTCACCCAGATCAGCGAGAAGAGAGAGGTTCCGGTATACGGTGCCAAGGCTGATATTGGGATAAATCCGCTTCATATTCTCATATACGAAATCAGCGGTGGGATGATCAGTTCTGCCGGTAAGAAATTCCTTAATAGATTCTCTCTGGCGGCTGTATTTTAAAGTAGCCATCGGATTTTCTCCTTTCTCTTAATAATAGTAATTATTACTGATATTAATATAAACGATAATCTCTATTTTGTCAACATAAATTTGAAAATAGGACTGCATTTTTTACTTGCCGAAATGAGAGAGGTACTATAAAATTAGAATGATGTCAGGGTCAAAAGGAAATTTGCCCCTAACTTGATATCTATGAATTGCTCCGCTGCAAAGCAGCTCTTGCAATTCTTAGAATAATTGAATAGAGGCCGGATTACTTATAAATTAAAATGATGATTACATAGAGCGGAGCCGTGAAATCCGTCGGCTTTCCATGCCGCCTGAAGAAGGAGAAAAAAGCGCAGGGGAGTTTTTGTTTAATTGCGGAATGTTTCATGACGCAGGAAAATTATATTTTCTGGATACCATTAATCTGTTTGCCATGTCTCTTTTTTCAGAGGAATTTGATCTTATAAAGCTTCATCCGGTTATGGGATGGGAGCTTCTGAATAAAAGAGAATCCACAAAACCTTATGCAGAGGCGGCACTTTATCATCATCTCTGGTACGATGAAAAGGGCGGATATCCCCGGGAGTACACCTATAAAGGAAATGATAATGCCATTCTTTATCAGATTATTACCTGTGCAGACTGTCTGGATGCAGCTACGGATTCAGTAGGTCGTGCCTATAGCTCCGGAAAAAATTTTGATGATATGCTGGCAGATCTTAGATGTAATTCCGGAAGAATGTTCAATCCGGATCTGGTAAAACTTTTTGACAGTGAAAAACTGCAAAAGAAAGTGAGGGAGCTGATTACTGTAGAAAGGGAACAGCTTTATCTGGATGTATTTGGAAAAAATGTGGAGCTGATTTTGTAAGGAAGGGTACAGAAATGGGTTTACAAAATCTGTGAAATGTGATACGCTTCTAATAACAGTTGCAGACTTTAAATTCTGCAATCATAAGTAAAACCCATAGAAAAAGAGAGTACATTTGTACACCGCATTACAGAGAATTTCCCCGGGAAAGACAGGCTTTTGTTTGTCCACAGGAGCATGTTTTCAGGTTGAGAGGGATATGTATGGAACAGATGGAAGATGGCTTTGGAGGGGCGCAGTTGAAGAAATGTAGGCTGCGACAGGACCGCCTGTTATAGCGGAAGGGTATGAAAGTACCCGGTAAGGTTCCCGAAAGCAGTAATGCTCCGTGAGGCGGGAATGAACAGAAGTGGTAACACGGGAATAACTCGTCTTCTCAATTTGATTGAGAGGACGTTTTTTATGTAATAGGAAATTCCGTTGGAATCTCCTATTACATAAAAAGCCCTACCGGGCAGGATCACACTGCGGCGGAAAGGTATATGTCGCCCGAGGCGACCCGCCGCAGGCGGAGAATCTTGCAAAGCAGGATTCTTTTTAAGAGTAACAGGAGGAGAAAAATGAGCAAACCAAAATATTATATTACTACAGCCATTGCCTACACATCAGGTAAACCTCACATCGGTAATACCTATGAGGCTGTTCTTGCAGATGCCATTGCACGTTATAAAAGACAGCAGGGCTACGATGTATTTTTCCAGACCGGAACTGATGAGCATGGACAGAAAATCGAGCTGAAGGCAGAAGAAGCCGGAATTACACCAAAGGAATTCGTTGACAATGTTTCCGGCCAGATCAAAAATATCTGGGATCTGATGAATACATCTTATGATAAATTCATCCGTACTACAGATGCAGACCATGAGAAACAGGTTCAGAAGATCTTCAAGAAAATGTATGCAAAGGGAGATATTTACAAGGGAGAGTATGAGGGAATGTACTGTACTCCATGTGAATCCTTCTTTACAGAATCCCAGCTTGTAGACGGCAAATGTCCGGACTGCGGACGTCCATGCGTACCGGCAAAAGAAGAGGCATATTTCTTCAAAATGAGCAAATATGCAGACCGTCTTATTGAGCATATTAAAACACATCCGGAATTTATCCAGCCAGAATCCCGTAAGAATGAAATGATGAACAACTTCCTTCTTCCGGGACTTCAGGATCTGTGTGTTTCCAGAACCTCTTTCAAATGGGGAATTCCGGTAGACTTTGATCCGAAACATGTTGTATATGTATGGCTGGATGCACTGACCAACTATATTACAGGAATTGGCTATGACTGCGACGGAGATAACACAGAACTGTTTAACAAAATGTGGCCGGCAGACCTTCATCTTATTGGAAAAGATATTATTCGTTTCCATACAATTTACTGGCCTATTTTCCTGATGTCGCTGGATCTGCCTCTTCCGAAGCAGGTATTTGGACATCCGTGGCTGCTTCAGGGTGATGGCAAGATGAGTAAATCCAAAGGAAATGTTATCTATGCAGACGAGCTGGTTGACTTCTTTGGCGTAGATGCTGTCCGTTATTTCGTACTTCACGAAATGCCATTTGATAACGATGGTGTGATTACCTGGGAGCTGATGGTAGAGCGTATGAATTCCGAGCTGGCAAATACTCTTGGAAACCTTGTAAACCGTACTATTTCCATGTCCAATAAATATTTTGGCGGTGTAGTGGAGAATAAGGGTGTTACTGAGCCAGTTGACGATGATCTGAAGAATTTTATTCTTTCCGTACCTGCAAAGGTAGATGCAAAAATGGAAAAACTTCGTGTTGCAGATGCTATCACAGAAGTATTTACAATTTTCAAACGCTGCAATAAATATATTGATGAGACAATGCCATGGGCACTTGCCAAAGATGAGTCCAAACAGGATCGTCTTGCAACTGTTCTTTACAATCTGGTTGAGGGTATCTGTATAGGTACCACTCTTCTTGAGTCCTTTATGCCGGACACCACGAAGAGAATCCTTGCACAGTTAAATGCATCCGAGAGAACTCTTGAAGATCTTAAGACATTTGGCCTGTATCCGTCAGGAAATAAAGTAACAGAAAAGCCGGAAATCCTTTTTGCACGTATGGACATTAAAGAGGTTATGGAGAAAGTAAATGAGCTTCATCCTCCAAAAGAAGAGAAAAAAGAAGAGCAGCCGGAAGAAAAGGTTGTAGATATTGAAGCAAAACCAGAGATTACATTTGATGATTTTGCAAAGCTTCAGTTCCAGGTTGGTGAAGTTATTGCCTGCGAAGCAGTAAAGAAATCCAAAAAACTTCTTTGCTCACAGGTTAAGATCGGAAGCCAGGTACGTCAGATTGTATCCGGAATCAAGGCTTATTATACACCAGAAGAAATGGTTGGAAAGAAGGTTATGGTAGTAACCAACTTAAAGCCTGCCAAACTTGCAGGAATTTTAAGTGAGGGTATGATCCTTTGTGCAGAGGATGCAGATGGAAACGTTTGCGTAGTCAGCCCGGAGAAAAATATGCCGGCAGGATCTGAAATCTGCTAATTACGGTACTTTTATCCGGGAAAATTTCCAACAAAATTGTGTAATTGTTTGTTTGAGTGCTCGAAAGAGGCTATCGTAGAAAGCAAGGTTAAAACCAGAAACAGGAATCCGTTCTGTTTCTGGTTTTATGTTATAAAAAGCAGGAAAAAATTATGGAAAATAAATTAACTCACTTTGATGAAAATGGTAATGCTGTTATGGTGGATGTTTCAGATAAGCCGGTGACACATAGAACTGCACTGGCCACAGGTTCTATTTTAGTAGGGCCGCAGATCATGGAACGGGTAGAAGCAGGAACAGTGGCAAAAGGGGATGTTCTTGGTGTTGCCAGAGTTGCAGGAATTATGGCAGTAAAACACACTTCTGATTTGTTACCTATGTGCCATCCGTTATCTGTTACAAAATGTAACATAGATTTTAAACTGGAAAAAGAAGAAGGCGTTATCCGTACATTCTGCACTGTGAAAACAGATGGAAAGACAGGAGTGGAAATGGAGGCCCTTACCGGTGTTCAGGTGGCACTGCTTACCATTTATGATATGTGCAAAGCCATTGATAAGCATATGGTAATGACAGACATTCATCTCATTGAAAAGATTGGTGGAAAAAGCGGAGTTTTCCGGTTTGATGGAAAATAAGTGTAAAAAAGCAGCTTAAAAGGCAGCATAATTGAAAATAAAGCTGCCTGTATAAGGAGAACTATGAAAAGAGTAGCAATTATAACTTCCAGTGATATGGGATATCAGGGAAAAAGGGAAGATTTAAGTGGTCCCACCATTAAAGAAATTGTGGAACGGGAAGGGTACCAGGTAGTGTCTATGGATATTCTTCCAGATGACCGCTTCATGCTTTCCAGAAGAATGGCGCAGATTGCAGATGAAAATCTGGCAGAACTGATTCTGACTACAGGTGGGACCGGCTTTTCACCCAGAGATGTTATGCCGGAAGCAACAGAAGATATTACAGAACGGAAAGTTCCGGGAATCCCGGAGGCAATTCGTGCGTATAGCATGACCATCACCAGCCGGGCAATGCTAAGCCGTGCTACAGCTGGAATCCGAAAAAA
Source organism: uncultured Blautia sp. (assembly GCA_934364795.1). Classification (GTDB taxonomy): domain Bacteria; phylum Bacillota; class Clostridia; order Lachnospirales; family Lachnospiraceae; genus Blautia_A. The sequence continues at coordinate 51,343 of CAKRMK010000010.1, read as the reverse complement.
GACTTTGATCATCAATCTTCCGGGAAGCCCAAAGGCAGTAAAGGAAAGCCTGGAATATATTATTGGAGCACTTGGCCATGGAATTGAGATCATGACAGGAGAAACAGGAAACTGTGCACGGTAAAGTTTCAGCAAGAGAACAGGAGTTAAACTATGATTTTTGATACACATGCACATTATGATGATGAGGCATTTGATGAGGACAGGGATCAGCTTCTTGCATCTATGAAAGATGGAGGCGTGGGCTGTATTGTAAATGTGTGTGCTTCAGCAGGAGGGTTTGATGGCACTTTAAAGCTGATGGAAGCTTATCCGTTTGTTTATGGTGCTGTCGGGGTTCATCCTGATGATGCGGAAATTATGACACAGGATACTCTGGATGAGATCCGCAGACTTTCTCACATGGAGAAAATGGTTGCCATTGGGGAAATCGGGCTGGATTATTACTGGCACAAAGAGGAAAAAGAGCATAAACGTCAGCAGGAAATGTTCCGTGCACAGATGGACATTGCCAGGGAAGAAAAGTTACCGTTTATGATCCACAGCCGGGATGCAGCAGAGGATACTCTGGAAATTGTGCGGGAATATATGAAAAAAGATATGTCTGGTGGAATTATCCATTGTTTTTCTTACAGTAAAGAGATTGCGGCAGAATATCTGAAAATGGGACTTTATCTTGGAATTGGCGGTGTGCTTACCTTCAAAAATGCGAAAAAATTAAAAGAAGTCGCAGCCATTGCACCACTTTCCCAGATTGTTCTGGAAACAGACTGTCCTTATATGTCACCGGAACCAAACCGTGGAAAACGAAATTCTTCTTTAAACTTGCCATATGTGGCGGAAGCTCTGGCACAGATTAAGGGAATTACGGCGGAAGAAGTGATTGCGGTTACAGAAGAAAATGCGAAAAAACTGTTATTTCGCGTGTGATTTGTGAAAATAAAAACAGGGCTGGAAAATGTGTATGCTGACATTTTCCAGTCCTGAAATCATGTTTGAATATGTTGTAGAGCATGTTTACAAAATCATTTGCATAATGTGCACACTCTAACACTAAAACCTGGATTTATTTGGTACCGAATATTCTGTCTCCTGCATCGCCAAGTCCCGGGCAGATATAAGCACGGTCATTCAGCTCTCTGTCAAGATGACCTACATAGATCTGTACGTCAGGATGAACTTCGTGGAGACGTTTCAGACCCTCTGGAGCAGCGATAACGAACATGCACTTGATGCTCTTGCCACCGTGTTGTTTAATGTAATTAACAGCGGCGATTGCAGATCCACCTGTAGCCAGCATAGGGTCAACCATAACGATAAGACGCTGGTCAATAGGATCCGGAAGCTTGCAGTAATACTCATGAGGCTCATGAGTTACAGGATCACGGTAAAGTCCGATGTGTCCGATCTTGGCAGATGGAACTAAAGTGGTGATACCATTCACCATTCCAAGGCCTGCACGGAGTACTGGAACAACAGCCAGCTTCTTGCCGGAAATCATAGGTGTCATGCAGGTTTCAATAGGAGTCTCAACTTCAACGTCCTCAAGAGGAAGGTCGCGAAGTGCTTCGAATCCCATAAGTACTGCGATTTCTTCGATCAGTTTACGAAACTCATTAGTTCCGGTTTCCTTGTTACGAAGAAGGGAAATCTTGTGCTGGATCAGCGGGTGATCCATGATATAAACATTTTTCATATCTGAAAAATTTGACATGATAGAAACCTCCGTAGTGTGTTGGATATTGTCACTGCAACACGCAATAACAATTTACTCTTTGGGAATACTGGTAAAATGATACCGCACTTTTTTTAGAAAGTCAATAATTGTAAAAACTTGTCGTATACCTTATACTATAGCAAGATTGATTGCTGTTCACAGCAATATACCAAGATTACTGTTTACAGTATAAGCAGCAACAGTATGTCTCATACTGTTACAGGGGAAAAAGGAGGAGTTTTATTATGAAATTCAGAGTAGAAGGCATTTACGATGCCAAGAAGCTTGGAATTCCACAAATGCTGATCCTGGGACTTCAGCATATGTTTGCCATGTTTGGTGCCACCATTCTGGTTCCGATTTTGGTAAACAATTATTTTCACGGCGAAGGCTTATCTATTCAGGTAACTTTGTTCTGCGCCGGATTTGGAACACTTCTGTTCCACGTACTTACCAGGATGAAGGTACCTGCATTCCTTGGTTCATCTTTTGCATTTCTGGGCGGTTTCGCTACAGTGGCAGAGCTTGATACCGGAATTTTTGCCAACATGTCTTATGGAGAGAAGCTTCCATATGCATGTGGAGGAGTTTTTGTAGCAGGACTTCTGTATCTGGTTCTTGCACTGATTGTAAAAGTAATTGGTGTAAAACGTGTTATGCGTTATCTGCCGCCTGTTGTAACCGGACCGATTATTATCTGTATCGGACTTAGCCTTGCACCGTCTGCTATCAGCAATGCATCCCAGAACTGGGTTCTTGCACTGATCGCACTGGCTACTGTTATTTTCTTTAATATCTGGGGTGTTGGAATGTTCCGTATCATTCCAATTCTGATGGGAATTATTGTTTCTTATGTGGCTGCTCTGATTATGAATGCAATTGGTTTTACAAATGCAGATGGAAGTGCAATTTTAAGCTTTGCAGGAGTTGCAAGCGCACCAATCGTTGGTGTTCCCAAATTTTTCCTGTGCAAATTTGATCTTACTGCAATCCTTGCAATGGCACCTATCGCAATTGCTTCCATGATGGAGCATATTGGTGATATTTCAGCTATTTCCGCAACTGTTGACCGTAACTTTATTGAGGATCCGGGACTTCACCGCACACTTCTTGGAGACGGACTTGCAACCTCACTTTCTGCACTGATCGGTGGACCGGCGAATACAACTTATGGTGAAAACACCAGTGTTCTTGCACTTAGCCGTGTATATGATCCAAAGGTTATCCGTCTGGCAGCTATTTATGCGGTAATCCTTAGCTTTATTCCTAAGATGGCAGAGGTGATCAGTTCCCTTCCGTCAGCAATCATCGGTGGAATCAGCTTTATCCTTTATGGAATGATTTCTGCAGTTGGTGTTCGTAATGTTGTAGAAAATAAGGTTGACCTGACACGTTCCCGTAACCTGGTTATTACAGCCGTTATTCTGGTTTGCGGACTTGGTGTATCTGATGGTCTTACCTTTACCATTGCAGGCGCACATATTACTCTTACAGGACTTGCGCTGGCTGCAATTGTTGGAATCCTGCTGAATGCAATTCTTCCGGGAAATGATTATGTATTTGAGACTGTTAAGAAGGAAGAAATGGAAGACGACTGAAAATATGCTGAAAATACGCCTATCTTTCAGAAAGCTTTTTTCAGACATACTTTGAAGCAGAATGAAAAGAATTACGTAAAAAAATTGAATACTTAAAAAAACGCAGCTTTTTGAAGAAAAATCTTTGAAGGCTGCGGTTTTTATGTAGCAGAAAATATAGAAAAAGAAAAAAGGTTTGCCTCTGTGTGAATTTTGTTCCTTGTATATATTTTTTTTTATTTTATACTTAAAATGTAAGGGGTGCGTACGGCAAAGCTGACAGTAGCATTATTATTTCAAATGAGGAGGATTTTTGGTATGGATATGAGAAAATGGTTTAAGGAAGCACAGTACGGTATGATGGTACACTGGGGGCTGTATTCTTTGCTGGCTGGCGAGTATAAGGATCGCTACAGCGGAGTTTACGCAGAGTGGATCCAGGCACATCTTGCAATTCCCAATGCAGAGTATGGAAAACTTGCACAGGCTTTTAACCCGGTGTTCTTTAACGCAGAAGAGTGGGTAAAGCTTGCAAAAGACTGTGGAATGAAATATTTTGTAGTTACAAGTAAACATCATGACGGATTTGCAATGTTCCATTCAAAAGTTGATAAATATAATGTTGTAGATGCAACTCCTTTCGGACGCGACGTAGTTGCGGAAATCGGAGAAGCCTGCTACAAACATGGTCTGAAAATGGGACTTTACTATTCACAGGATCTTGACTGGCATGATCCAAACGGTGGCGGATATCTGTCCAACCATATTCCAAGCCAGGGCGTAACATGGGAAAACAGCTGGGATTTTAAAGATACAGCAAATAAGAATTTTGACATTTGCTTTGAAAATAAGATTTACCCACAGGTTGAAGAAATTCTTCGCAACTATGGAGAGCTTTGCCTGATCTGGTTTGATATGCCGATGACTTTAAAGGAAAAGCAGAGCCGTGCATTATTTGACGCGATTAAGAAATATCAGCCAGACTGCCTGATCAATTCCCGTCTTGGAAATGGTGCATATGATTATGTGTCTCTTGGAGACAATGAAATCCCGGATTCCATGCCGGAGAATGTAGAGCTGGACCCGGCTCTTATGAATGGCATTGACGGATTTAAACCGTCACCATATGGCTTGTACGAGACTGCTGCAACAATGAACGATTCCTGGGGCTTCTGTGCACGTGACCAGCATTGGAAGAGCGCAGAGGAGATTGCTGCAAATAAGAAAAAACTGAACGGAATGGGAATCAACTATTTGCTGAATGTTGGTCCTGACGGACTGGGACGTATTCCGCTGGCAAGCCAGAAGATTCTTCGCGAAGTTGCAAAGACATTCTAATTAGAAATGTAAAAAAGACGTCTTACTTAAGAGGCGCAAGATAAAAAAATCCCTGCCCCCGGTATGAAATTTTCCGGGGGCAGGATTCTTTCTTGTGTAATTGGGCAATATAGTTTAGAAGCTTCCGCCTGTACCGCCATGGCTGCTGTCCGAGCCTCCGGTGGAGGAGCTGTCACTTTCTTTGGGCCTTTCTGTACGTGTGACAGTATGATACAGGAAAATATCATTGGATCTTGTTACGTTCATGCTGCCGCTTCTTACGTAGTCTACTGCGCTGTCCTGGTTGCGGACAGATTTCAGCTGTGCCCGCATTCCCATAGTGCACAAAAGAGCAAGGGCAAACCCAATTGCAATAGAGATAGGGATCCACATAAGGGATAAGGGCTCTGTAGGAAGGGTGGAGGCGTCATAAGGGGTTCCAGTTTCTGCCTGTGCAAGGAAAAGCTCGCACTGATCGGCAAATACATTGAAGGCTCCGGCAAAATCCTCATCCTTCAGTTCTGGTGTTACTTTTTCCTTCAGATAATCAAGCCCATCCTGGTTAAAGACAGTCATACCATAGCCGTGGGTGGTAATGTGCCATTCTCTGTCACCTATGCTGACCATGAACAAAATACCGTCATAGTCATCGCCAAGTCCATAATAATTATCGTCATAGAAGGTATCGGTAAATTTATTCATTGCCACGCCATCTGTGGACTGAACCGTTGCAACTGCAACATCAAAATAATATTCTTCACTTAAAGAATCCAGCCTGTCTAAAAGCTCTGATTCTTCATCATCTGTAAGCAAGTCTGCTTCATCATAAACCCTGGGCAGAAATTCATAGTCATCCGTAGTTTGTGCATGGACAGTAACTGCAGAGAAAGGGGAAAATCCGTCTCCCTCGAAACTGCATATACCAGATGCTCCGGTAAAAAGATTTCCACCGCTTAGTGCTACGGCACCAAGGGCTGCTGCAAGTATAATTGGGAAAGCTTGTTTTTTCATGGCTGGCACCTCCTTATAATGAATGAATCAGCCATGCTATTGCATAGGCAGCAACAGAAAATCCGGCAGTAAATCCAAGAAGCCATTTGGTAAAGATCCCTTTATCTACAGGAAGATTTCCCACAAATTTACCGGTCTGTCCGTTCATACCGAACAGGTAATGGTTTCCTTTCCAGGTAGTGGAAAGCAGCCATACAGGAAAAAGGGCGTAACTGGTTTTGCCCCCTTTCAGCTGGATATGGGTATCTTCGGCAGTGACGCTGTCGTAACCAATAACTGTGTCGCGAAATGCATCTTCTGCAGCTCTTTTTACACGCTGATTGGCACGCTCCACGCTTTCTTCTGCGGAAACATCATATTTATCAGCAACATAACCTGCCAGGTAAGGAGTCTGGAAATCTACAGCGTCGGTCATTACATAGGGTTCCAGAGACTCTGTTAAATCGTTGTCAATCTTGGAAGAACCATCTACAGGAATCTGGTCAAAACCGATATTTCCGGCACGGAAAATGGAATAATGGCTGGTCTCTGTGTAATCATAATCGCTGTCACTCCAGCATCTTGTTTTGGTAGCGTGATAGCGGATATCTGCTGTGGCGTCTGTGTCGAAAAGCCAGAACGGAACGTAGACGCCCTTGATCTCGTCAATATGATTTTCCTTTTTGAAAACTTTTGGAAGAAGGATTTTACCATGAAGATGTTTGTTAAGTCCTTCTTTTGCAGCTTTTTTGTCTAGTTTAAAAGGAATGATAAAATCTGGACGGAGGGCACCGGAAAATTTACCGGACATAACAACCGGATTACCGCAGAAAGGACAGCTTGAAGCTCCGGTGCTTTCATCAGCAACGATCTCTCCACCGCAGGACTGACAGGTGTAGACGGACATGCCGTCAGTTTCCGTAGCTCCCCAGTCCTGGGAGGTATCGGTATCCCAGCTCATGTCGTCCGGTTTCTGGTTCGCTGCTTCTTCATTAAAGGCTTTGACGGTGTCCAGGTCAAATTCTGTGTCACAGTAAGGGCATTTCATTTTCTGTGATCCGCTGTTGAATTCGATGGCACCACCGCAGCAGGGGCATTTATATTCGAGTAGGTCGGACATTGTAAGTCACCTCCTGGATTCTTTAGAATGGATTACCGCAGTTAGGGCAGAATTTAGGCGGATTAGATGGGTCTGCCACTTCCCATCCACAGTTGCCGCAGCGGGATTTTGGCTGCATTGCTACTACTGGTTTTGGTGATCCGCAGTTGGTACAGAATTTACCTGTATTTACTGCACCGCAGGAGCAGGTCCAGCTTGAAGGGGCTGCTTCTGGCTGTGGCTTTTTGGCACCACATTCCGGGCAGAAATTGCCGGAAACTATTGCACCACAGGAACATTTCCACTGATCAGCGACAGGCTGTCCCTGTGGGGTACCAGACTGCTGACCTGGTGTCTGCTGCATCTGTGGCTGTGTGGCTGCCTGCTGCTGTCCCATGGTATAGAGTGTCTGGGCGTTGAATCCACCTGCCATATTTGCCATATTCATACCCATAAAGCCTGCCATAGCGCCGGCAGAGTTGCCAGCTGCTGTTTTCATGGCATCTGCCTGTGCACCTGCTAAAGTAGCGGCAGCCATGGATGGATTGCGGAGCATAGCCATACGCTGTGCCTCTTTGATCATTTTTGCATCTTCTTCAGGAAGCGTGATCGGATTCATGGCAACAGAAACAATAACAAGACCACGAAGCTGGCTCCATTTCTGGGTAAGTGCCTGGTTCATGGCGTCGCAAAGCTCCAGAGCATGTGCCGGAAGTGCGCTTGGACGGATCCCCTGTTGGGAAATGCTTGCAAATGCCGGCTGAAGGGCTGATATAAATTCTGTTTTTAACTGGCTTTCAATCTGTTCACGGTCATACTGCTGCTCGAAGTTTCCGCATACGTTGGAATAGAACAGAAGAGGATCTGCAATGCGGTAGGAATAAACGCCACTGCAGCGGACGGATACGTCAATATCCAGTCCGATATTCTGATCCACAACTCGGAATGGAATCGGGTTAGGGGTACCAAACTTGTTATCTACCAGTTCCTTGGTATTGAAATAATAAACTCTCTGATCTTTACCGGTATCTCCGCCGTAGGTGAAACGCTTGCCGATGGTATGGAAAGTATTAAGAATGGCATCGCCAAGATTGCCGGAAAAAATACTTGGTTCTGTGGATGCATCATAGGTATATTCTCCTGGCTCTGCACAGATATCTACAATTTTACCCTGCTCTACAATCATCATGCACTGTCCGTCTGCGACTGCAATTCCGGAACCGGTGGTGATGATGTTGTCGTTTCCTTTGTTATTGGAGGAGCGTTTGGAGGTTCGTTTCTGTCCTTTTACTGCCAGTACATCATTGTCGATAGAATCGCAGTAGAAAAATTCTTTCCACTGATCTGCCAGTGTACCGCCGGCTGCGCCAAGTGCTGCTTTAATAAGTCCCATATGTATGACCCCTTTCCTGGTTTTAATAAAATCAAATCATGTAAATAAAAATGATAAATTTCACCATAAAGTATAAATAATCATTTTCGAATTTTATATACTAAATTTAGCAGAAAGTGAAAAAATAATCATTTTATAATATTTGAATCAAGTGTAGCTGATTTTTCAGAAAAAAGCAAGATACCTGTGAAAAAAGACAGGTTTTCGTGATAATAAGACATCTAAAAACAAAATTCCGCAGTATGATTCTAAATAGTTTCCTGTATGATGGAAAATTTTATCGAAATCGTACTGCGGAATATGAAGTTAAATTATTGGCTGATATCAGTTGCTATTAGTAGTTATTAGTAGCTGTCAGAGCTGTTGTCTGTATCAGAGTTATCGGTCTGCTGGCTGGTGTCTGTGCCGGAGCTGCTTTGTGTGGAAAGGGTCTGATAATACCAGGATGAAGTTATGGAATCATTGTCTTCCACATAATTTCCAGAGGCATCCAGCATGTTTCCATCTGCATCAAAGGATACATCCAGAAGGGATGTCTTTGTGGATGGAGTGACATTCATGGACATGATCTCGTCATATTTGGTCTGGAGATTTTCCAGGGTAAATTCATCTCCAATGGATTCTCTGACGCTGTGCTGGGATGCCAGCGCGTCTGTGTAGTCAGAAAGCTTGTAAGGAGCATATTCCTGATTGTCATAGCTGTAGTGCATAACAAGTGGTGTCAGGGTCGCATCCTGGATCTGAATGCTGGTCTGATCATCTTCTACGGTCTTCTGGATGGTAAAGGTTGCCATTCCACCTAAAAGATGTTTCAGGGTTTCCTGACCTGTAACAAAATTTCCAAGAGAATAATAGATCAGCATGTTGTGACCGGAATCATCGGTTAAATATCCGTATGGCTGAAGTACATTTGGATTGGTGCCGATGACAACATCTACACCCTGCTCCATAAGGAAATTCGCCCATTCTTTTTCATATTCGGTAGGCATTGGCTCTTCTGTTTTGCCCCAGTTTGCAGAAAAAATAATGCAGTCTGCAGATGCGCGGGCTTTTTTTATGGCTGCGGCTACAGTTGTGGTGCTGAATGTGTCGATCATGGAGCCGGAGCCGGTGGTGGAGCCAGAGCTATCAGAGCTGCTGGAGGAGCCATCGCCGGAGCCATCTGAGGTGCCGCCGGAAGCGCTGTCACTGGAGCCATCTGAGGTGCCGCCGGAAGAACTGTCACCGGAGCCATCTGAGCTGTCGAAAGAACTATCCGTGGAACCGTCTCCCGCATCCGTCTGCTGGCTTCCATATTCCGGGAATGTATAGTCCAGGAATGCAATTTTAATGCCATTGACCTCTACAATCTGTGGAGAATCTGTGCTGGTCTGGCTGCTGTGGATTCCGGCAAGTGTTACTTCAGGATGATTGCTTTTCCAGTAATTCAGTGTTTCATTGATCATGGAAGAACCATTGTCGTTGATAAGGGAGGTTGCAGATGTAACTACATTAAATCCTGCATTTACAAGTGCGTCTCCGATTTCGGAAGGTGTAGCATACGGGGAGGTTCCGCTTACCAGGTCATGGTTCGTGGTGAAAGGTGTTTCCTGATTGACTATGGAAATGTCAGCTGCCTGAATATCTGATTTCAGGTTAGCATAAACACTGTCATAATTCCAGGTTCCGTTATCAGACTGACCGGAAGCAAGAAGGCTGGGCTGAACAAAGTTATCACCTACTGCAAGAACTGTGGTTGTGGTGATTTCCGGTCCGGTGGCTGCCGCTTCTTCTTCCTTCTGTTTCTGTGCGTCAGCTGCCTTTTTGGCCTGTGCAGCGGGACGGCGGATCATAGTGTAATCCATCTGATTAAAAATCAGACAGAGAACGATAAGAACTGCAACAGAAACCAGAAAACTGGTTCTGGAATTCAGTTTCTCTTTATAATTCAATGGCAGATTATCTTTTTTCTTCATGTTTTTGTCCTTTTTATAACAGGAATAGGTTTGGTTGCAATTTAGCTTCATTATAGCAAATTATTGTGTCCAAAGAAAGAAGGTATTCTATAAAATTTTAATAAATTGTTACAGCGGGCTACGGCAACTGAATTCGAGCAAAATATATCGCAAAGTGGGGCGTGCAGATTGCGGGAATGATTTTGGGGGGCAGGCTTTAGTGCTCGCTGTTTATAGAACCTGATTCATATATTTTTTCAGTACCGGAAATTGAACCGGTCCGATATCCAGTATTTGCTGATGAAATGTCTCCAGATCAAAATCATTTCCTTGCAGACCGGATTGTTCTTCCTTTAAATCCAGAAAATTCAGATATCCAACATAATATTTCAAGTAGTTGGCGGGAGTTTCTGTAATATAGCGGTAAATCTCTGAAACAGCAGAAGCATCCTGTATTCCAAAGGCACCCAAAAATCTGGCGGCCTGGGACTGACTCCATCCCCTGTAATGGATTCCTACATCAAGAAGAGAATAAATGCACAGATTTACACTGCGGTTTAACCAGGTCAGGCGAGTGAGTTCAGCAGGAGAGATCTGGCTGTTTGTTGCAGACAAATCAAGGTAATTTGCAGCGTATTCATAAGCATAAGACTCCACATAGGTAGCCCAGCCTTCCACATAACCGCTGGAATCTATAAGATACCGGATGTGAGAAGGAGTTTGCCTGCCGAAAAATACAGTCTGATAAAGATGTCCCGGAAATCCTTCGTGTGCCAGAGTGGTAAAAAGCTCCAGACCTGAAATAGAGCGTCCATAGTTTATGTAAATCACATTAGGACTTCCGGTATCTAAAGGTGGTGTAAGGTAAAAGGCAGGGCTTAAAAATTCTTCCATTGATTTATGAACGGAACGTATTTCAAAATCTACATTTCCAATAGCCGGAAAATCCTTCTGAATTTCCTGTTCCAGAATTTCCATAATCTTTGCCGGTTCCATAGAAGGCAGATCTGGCTTATTTTTCAGAATTGTAAAAACAGAAGGATTTTTTTGTATAATTGCAGAAATTTGGGCAGAATCCCAGGAAAGCTGCTGGGTAAGCCGTTTTTCCAGGGTTTCTACAGAAGTATAGACACCTACCTGACTTTGAAGCAGGTATTGATAGTAGTCTTTACCACCGGAAAAATGAGCCAGGCCGCCGGAATTATTTCCTGTATGGCGAAGCGGTTCCAGACCTTCAATCAGCTGCTGATAAGCGGGAAAAACTTTTTGGGACAAAAGTTTTGTATGTTCCTGAAGCAGGAGAGCCTGGTCTTTTTCAGATAGTCTGCCGTAGCTTTTTAATTTACCTGCAAAGATTTCCTGCATGTAACTGTCTTCTGGTGCCTGGATAAAGGCTCGGCATTGTTCCTGGATACGGTCCAGAGTTTCGTCACACATAAAATAACCGGCAGCTGATTTTGCCTGTTCAAAGGTAAGAATACTCTGGAAATAGTCAGGCAGGCTGGCAAGAAGATTCAGATAATCGGTAATGTCCTGATTGTCATAAAAGGCGTATTCTGCCAGAAGAACCGGAAGCTGTGCCTGAATGCCCAGGCTGGGACCTAAAGGTTCTTCCAGAAGGTAGTTTTTGTCAAGGGAAGCCTGCGTGTGATAATAAAGAAGAAGCATATCTAAAGTGAGCTGGTTTTTGGTTGAAAGACCGGAAGCGGAAAAGGATTTTAGTTTTTCTTCGTATTTTTTGCATTGTTCGGTGGTTTTTGAATAGTCTGTGGAGATTGTCCCCAAAGTAGCATGAGACAGGTGGATTCCCTGTTTTTCCGGGTAAGCAAGAGAATAATGAAGATTCAGTGCGTTGCCCGAAACCTCTTTTTCGAAAATGGATTCAGTGAAGGCTTCAAAGCGTGCATTTTCCGAAAGAGTATGATCAAAAAGCCATTTTCCTCCGGTTATAGAAAGAATCATAAATCCAAAAAATAGAGCACGCAGATTGTGCGAATGATTCTCACGGTCGATTTTAAAAGCAGAAAAACTGTGAAATTTGGGTGACAGGCTTCTTTGTAAAAAAGCAGAAAACTTTAATAACATGGGAACCGATTCCTCCGTGACGGGGGATTTCTACTATATTATTGAGAAAAAACGGAGAGTATGCGCCTGATTTGGTATTCGCAGGCAATAGTTGTGACGAAAATGTGTTTAGAAATGGCAATGTTCATAAAATGTTGCGGAAAATAAATTTTGAGATTGTGTATTTTTCTTAAAAATAGTGACTGCACATAAGTGAGGGGAAAAATTGACGATAAAAATCTGGTGTGATATTATACATAACCGTTACAAACACGTAATAAAATTGTAATAAATAAATACGAAAACTGCTTGCATATATGGTAATTGGGAATAAGAGGTATAAGGATGTTAGAAAATAAGATAAAAAAATTGTTTTGCAGCGCGGTGCTGTGTGCAGTGGTCTGTCAGCAGATTGCATTTCCACATTTCGTGTCAGCAGCTACAAAAGAGGCTGTGGAAAAGGCTGGAGAAGCGTTTGTGGCCGCCAATGAGATGGAAGGTGAAGGTACAGAAGGTGGGGAACCTGTAGAGGATGAGCAAAATGAGGAAAGCAGCCAGGATGGAAATGAAGCTGTAATGGAAACGGAAAATATGGATGGGGCTTCGGCAAGTAATACGGAGAATGAGGTTACAGAAGAGGAGCTGCGACAGGAAATTGTGGATTTTGCGTTACAGTTCGAGGGTAATCCTTATGTGTACGGAGGGACAAGCCTGACGAACGGAGCCGACTGTTCCGGGTTTGTAATGTCAGTATTTGCAGAATTTGGCTATTCACTGCCAAGAGTGGCAGCAGATCAGTATTATCAGTCTGTCAAGAAAAGCACAGCTGAACTTCAGCCGGGAGATCTGGTTTTCTATGGCGGAGGAATCAGTCACGTAGCACTTTATATAGGAGACGGACAGATTATTCACGCAAGTACATCTGCATCAGGAATAAAAATTTCTAATTATGATTATGAAACACCAGTTGGCGTGGGAACGTATATTGAAGCAGAGGGCGCCGAAGGGTTCTTTGCACAGTAATTAATGGTTGACTTTCGTATAGGTGGATATGGCACGTTTCGTGCCCTAACTGGAATATAAATTGTGAAAAAATGAGGCTGAGGAATTTCTTCAGTCTCTTTTTTTCAAACAAGCTCCAGCACAGCGAAAATTAAGTCCCTGTTATATTGGCGTGGAATGATTTATTCATATGCAAGGGAGAGGAAGGAGGCGTAGTGCTGGCTACGGCGACCGACGCAAGCACGGCAGTATTTTTTGAGGGGAAAATAGAAAATAAGCATAGTTGTCTGTAATTTGAGAATTATTGTAAATACGATAATTTCCAGCCATAAATGTCGAAAAAAGTAGAAATTAGCAGATTGCACAAAGACTTTTGAAAAATGTGGAAAGGTGAAAGTTTGGTGCAAAAGTTTTCCACTTTTGGAAATGCTTAAAAACACTGAAAAATCAAGTTATACACAAAGTTATCCACATTATCCACATGGAAAAGCATGTGGATGAGTTGATTTACATAATGGGGAGAGAAACAAATGTTTTGGTTATTGTAATGAAATTATAAAATTCGACAAGAATCGGGAAAAAGATATTGACTTTTTTAAAATCAAAATATTAAAGAATATTCGCGAAAAATATCACAATTTAGGCATGATAAGAGAAATTATCTGACAAATCAGAACGCGCCCCTTCCTCTCACGTCCGTTCGTTAAAAAAATAAAAAAACAGGGCGCTTCACGCACCCTGCTTCATCCTCTTAATAACCTTCAACCTGGTAAATTCCTCACGCTCTTTCTCTTCCAAAGCATTGGAAATATCCTTCGTAAGAGCCTCAAATTTCGGAATCGTAATATTCTTAAGCGCATTGGCTCTTTTCTGTGTCTTCTTAATATTACTAGCCAGACGAATAGCCGAATTCTCAATCATCGACAGCTTAATAGTAAGGTCTTTCACCTTTTCAAAAGCTGCCTTAGCCTCATCCAGAGACATCTTTGTACTGTAATAAGCATATGTTGGAACATTACCAGACTTATCATACTCCACAAGAGGAATCTCCGTACCCATAACACTACGTGTCTTAATACGGATAGAATCCTCAACTGGAACAGTATGGGAAATCTGGTCTACAAATGCGATACCCATTTCCATATTGGCCTTCTGAAGGGCCTCATAGGCGGTACGGAAGGTCTCATCGATCTGTCCCTGAATATCCTTTGCCTGATCCACCAGATTCATCATTTCACGAATGAGAATATTACGCTTTTTGTCCATCAGTTCATAACCCTGACGGGAAAGAGCAAGAGAATTCTTTGCCAGAATCAGATTTCCTTTGGTAGGAAAAGTATTCGGATCCATTTAATCACCTCACTCTTTATTTAGTCGTTTCGTGATAATACTGATCCAGGATCTTCGTATCAATTCGGTCAAGTTCTTCCTTAGGAAGCATGCCAAGAAGCTCCCAGCCTTTGTTAAGAGTATCAATAATACTTCTGTTTTCTGTATCGGTCTGGCCTACGAATTCAGATTCGAAAGCCTTACCAAATTCCAGATACTTCTTATCCAGAGGAGAAAGCTCATCCTCACCGATAACAGAAGCAAGTGCTCTGGCGTCTCCAACCTTTGCATAGCAGGAGAAAAGCTGGTTCGCAACATCCTGGTGGTCAGCTCTTGTGAAGCCTTCACCAATACCATCCTTCATCAGACGGGAAAGAGACGGCAGAACATTGATCGGCGGGTAAATACCCTGTCCATGAAGCTGTCTGTCAAGAACGATCTGTCCCTCTGTAATATAACCGGTAAGGTCAGGAATAGGATGGGTAATATCATCGTTTGGCATGGTCAGGATCGGGATCTGTGTAACAGAACCGGTACCGCCTGCAACAATACCTGCACGCTCATACAAAGTAGCAAGCTCACTGTAAAGGTATCCAGGATAACCTTTACGGGAAGGAATCTCACCCTTGGAAGAGGAAACCTCACGCATAGCCTCGCAGAAAGAGGTGATATCTGTAAGGATAACCAGAATGTGCATACCTTTTTCAAAAGCAAGGTACTCTGCAGCAGTCAGTGCAATCTTCGGAGTCAGAAGACGCTCAACTGTAGGGTCATTTGCAAGGTTCAGGAACATTACAACGTGGTCAGAAGCACCACTTTCCTCGAATGTTCTGCGGAAGAACTCTGCAACATCGTATTTAACACCCATGGCAGCAAATACAATAGCGAAATTCTCATCGGAGTCAGCACCCAGGGAAGCCTGACGCACGATCTGTGCAGCCAGCTTGTCATGAGGCAGACCGTTTCCAGAGAAAATCGGAAGCTTCTGTCCACGGATCAGTGTAGTAAGACCATCAATTGCGGAAATACCGGTATTGATGTAGTTTCGCGGATACTCACGGGTTACCGGGTTCAGCGGAAGACCATTGATGTTCAGGCTGACTTCAGGAGTGATTTCGCCAAGACCATCAATTGGCTGTCCGATACCGTTAAAGGTACGTCCCAGGATTTCAGGGGAAAGCCCGATTTCCATAGGATGACCGCTAAGTCGTGTATGAGTGTTTCCAAGGGACATATTGTCTGTGCCCTCGAAAACCTGGATAACTGCTTTGTCTTCGTATATTTCAATGATACGGCCAAGTTTTTCGGTTCCGTCATCCATACGGAAGGAGACGATTTCTTCATAGGAAGCATTTTTTACGCCTTCCAGAACCACAAGAGGGCCGTTTATTTCACTAAGGCCTAAATATTCGATTGCCATAAAAAACTTACCTCCCTATCAGCCGTTTCTCTCTAGTACGTTATCATAAAATCTGTCGATGTCAGCCTTATACTGGTCAAACATCTCCGGTTTGTCATTTGGAACATCATATTTGATGGAAATAACACGCTCGAAAATGTTGTCCTCTTTCAGTACGGAAACAGGCATGCCCTGATTTACAAGGGAACGGCATTTCTCGTAAAGGTAAAGGATAATTTCCATCATGTTAAACTGTTTGCTCATAGGAACACAGGTATCATCTGCATGGAATGCGTTCTGCTGAAGGAATCCAAGACGGATAACCCTTGCGATTTCCAGAGTCAGCTTCTGGTCATCAGGAAGAACGTCGCTACCGATCAGCTTAACAATTTCCATCAAAGAACTTTCCTGGTTCAGGATTGCCATAAGCTGGTTACGGTCACTTACAAATTTAGGAGATACATTGTCTCTGTACCATGGGCTTAAGTCCTCAAGATATTCACTGTAGCTGGTCAGCCAGTGGATAGCAGGGAAGTGACGGGCATAAGCAAGGGATTTATCCAGTCCCCAGAAGCAGCGGACAAAACGCTTGGTGTTTTGTGTAACTGGCTCGGAGAAGTCACCACCCTGTGGGGAAACAGCTCCGATAATGGAAACAGAACCTTCTGTTCCGTTTAAGTTCTGCATCATGCCGGCTCTCTCATAGAAAGCAGAAAGCTTGGAAGCCAGGTAAGCAGGGAAACCTTCCTCTGCAGGCATTTCCTCAAGACGTCCGGATAACTCACGGAGAGCCTCTGCCCAACGGGATGTGGAGTCTGCCATGATAGCTACGTCATAACCCATGTCACGGTAATATTCTGCAAGTGTTACACCGGTGTAAATAGAAGCCTCACGGGCTGCAACCGGCATGTTGGATGTGTTGGCAATCAGTGTGGTACGGTCCATCATCAGGTTTCCTGATTTCGGGTCAATCAGTTTACTGAAGTCCTCAAGAACCTGTGTCATTTCGTTTCCACGCTCACCACATCCGATATAGATAATGATATCTGCGTCAGACCATTTTGCAATCTGGTGCTGTGTCATGGTTTTTCCGGTACCGAAACCTCCCGGGATTGCAGCAGTACCACCTTTTGCAATTGGGAAAAGAGTATCAAGAATACGCTGTCCTGTTACAAGGGGAACGCTTGCTGGGAAACGTTTGTAGGTTGGTCTTGGAACACGGATCGGCCATTTCTGTGCAAGGGCAATATCACGCTCGCTGCCGTCAGAAAGGCGGACTGTTACGATTGGGTCAAGAATGGTGTAAGCACCATCCGGTACAACTTTGATAACTTCGGCTTCTCCGATTGTAGGAGGAACCATGGATTTGTGAAGAATAGAAGCGGTTTCCTGTGTCTCGGCAATGATGATTCCTGCGCTTACCATATCTCCAACTTTTACAGTTACATGAACGTCCCATTTCTTGGAGGTGTCAAGGGAATCTACACTGACACCACGGGAAATATATTTACCGGAGGATTTTGCAATCTCCTCCAGTGGACGCTGGATACCATCGAAAATGTTATGGATGATTCCAGGTCCAAGAAGAACGGAAATGGCATCGCCTGTTCCTGTTACGGTTTCACCTGGCTTCAGGCCTGTTGTTTCCTCGAAAACCTGTACAGTGGTCATGCCCTTTTTCAGACCAATGACCTCACCTACCAGTTTCTCAGGTCCAACATAAACCATCTCGGAAATCTTAAATCCGGGATCACCCTTCAGGTAGATAACAGGACCGTTAACACCGTAGATAATACCTGTTTTACTCATGGCTTGGCCCTCCGTTGAATTTGAATTCTTTTTTCATTGTTTCGTAAGCACCCAGGAAAGAATTGTCGATCAGGATATTCTTAGCCGGGATTGTAGCTTTGATGCCGCCCATAAAAGGTTCATCGGAAATACTGACAGCGAATCCTGTTTTTGCAACAATGGAGTGCTGTAAAGTGGAATCCTCCGGGGAAAGATAAATGAAAATTTCATCATTTCCGGCGAATTCTCTTGCTTTCTGGATCTTTGTACAAAGGTAATCCTGGTATTCAGGAGTTCCCATAAAGTCCTCCAGAAGATTTTTTACTTCTACAAAAAGCTCATTTCTAAGCTCATTCTGTTTGGATGTCCAGTCCCGTCTTAAAGTAAGCTGCTCTGCAGAAAGAGCTTTGTTTACTTCGCGGGTAGCGTTTTCTGTTTCGGCTTTGATTTGTGCCTGTGCATCCAATTTTCTTGATTCTTTATGCTTTTCAAGCATTTCATCCAGATTCTTCTTGTGTGCGTCAAGCTCATTTTGTGCTTCTGTCTGGGCTTCCGCTATGGAAGTATCGTAGAAATGCTGCAGTTTTTCTTCAATTGTCATGCTTGGTCTTCTCCTGCCTATAACTTTAAGCCAATGGCTTCATTCACATATGAAGTGATAAAATCAGGCCCACGGCCTGTACCATGCCTGTCAGGGATTTCGATGATCAAAGGCGTTTTATGGTTCAGCTTTACATCGTCCACGATCTGGGGAAACTCCCGGCCGAATTTCTCGGTCAGGAGAAGGATCCCGATTTCTTTGTTGGCGATCGCTTTTTCCAGAGCGTCCTTCAGTTCGTCACGCTCATGGACTACAACGCCTTCCACACCTGCCAGTCTCATCCCTGTGCAGGTATCGATGTTGTCACTGATCAAAAACATTTTCATAATTATAATTTACCGATGATCATGAAGGAAATGATCAGACCGTAAAGAGCAACACCTTCGGCAAGACCTACGAAGATAAGAGATTTACCAAGAATGCTCTGATCCTCGCTGATTGCACCAAGAGCTGCACTTGCCGCACTGGCTACGGCAATACCACCACCGATACAGGAAAGACCTGTAACAAGAGCTGCTGCGATATATCCAAGACCTGTTGCAATACCTGCATCAGCGCTTGTTGCAGCCTGTACAGAAGAGCTTCCTGCAAACATAACCATTGCTGCTACTAACATGGTACCAAAGAAGAAAAATGCGTTTGTTGCGATTGTTGTTTTGTAACGTCCACGGCTCTTCTCGCCGATGAAATAATAACCAAATGGAACGATAATGCTTAATACAAGCGCTACTGCTAAAATAATCTGTGTCATAACTGTCATGATAATTGACCTCCTCATGTTCGAGAATTGCGGGAGCTGCTTTGCAGCGGAGCAATTCGTAGATATTATGTTAGGGGCAAAATACTTTTTGACCCTGACTTCATATTGTTTTATTTTGCCTCCGCATCAGAACGGAATGGCTCAAATTTTCTTCCGCTTCCTTTGTAGAAACGGCTGAAGATTTCGTAATACTCAAGTCTTAATACCTGGATACCTACGATCAGACCTTCCAGACAGCAGACAAAAATATTACCAAGAACGATAACAACCCAGTTGGGGCTTCCGTTTTCAGCACCGGCAAGCATAAGTACAACCTGCATCATTGCTGCATGGCTGACTGCATAAGCACCGATACGGACGAAAGAAAGGGTGTTGGAAAAATAGCTCAGGAGCACTTCAAACATTTCGAAGAATCCCTGTACAACAAACATTCCTGCGCCGCCCTCTACAAGCTGTGGTTTCTTTTCCACAAGGTTGGTAAGAGGCTCCTTCAGGAACATGACAAGCAGCGGAACCAGGAACATTACACACAGAACAATACTGCCTGGAAGCTTTTTGCCAGTCATGAATAATGCGATAACTGCAACTGCGGAACCGTAGAAAACAAGTCCTGCAACAGAGTTTGTATCAAACCATGTTTTTTCCACATCTTTGGCATGGAAGGAATTGATGATGTTAAAGACCATACAGATAAGGATGATTCCCATACCAAAGCCGATAGCAATGATAAATACGGTATTCAGTTTTCCGATAAAAGGTACATCCATCATGGCATCCATTGGACGCAGCCATATGGGCTCTAAAATATCTTCGAATCCAAACACGCTTCCGAACATAAATCCAAAGAATGTAGAGAAAATACCAGCACAGCTGATAATTCCGGCAAGGTCGATATGTTTGATCTTATAAAGAAGAAATCCTCCGATCAGCAGTATCAGTCCCTGTCCTACATCACCGAACATGGCGCCGAAAATAAAGGAATAGGTAAGTGCAATGAACCAGGTGGGGTCCATTTCGCCATATGCGGGAAGTCCGTACATTTTGGTGTACATTTCAAAAGGTTTGAAAAGCTTCGGGTTTTTCAGTTTGGTAGGAGGTGTCTTGTGGACATCTTCCTGGTCGTCCTCTTCTACAAGGCAGAAAATACGGGGATCTCCGGAAATATCAGACTGGAAAGAGTGCGCTTCTTTGTCAGTCATCCAGCCACAGAGAATGTAAAACGGTTCCTTTGGCTTGTAATTGGGATCTGGATGTTCTGCATTGTTGTCTCCATGTGTGCAGGCTGCCAGCTTACGGATGTCAAAGTTTCTGGAAAACTGGGACAGGGTGTGCTTTGTGGAAACAATGTCGGACGCATATTTCTTAAGGAAGGCTTTTCTTGCTGCTTTATTAGCGTCAAGATCGGCAACGTTCTTTTTGTATGCTGCCTGAAGAGCTGCATAGGCATCTTTGGCAGTTCCTTCATACTGGTTGGGAACGTAAATTTTCTCAAAATGCATGGTAGAGTATACGGCATGGATCTTCTGTGCCTCATGGGCAGGTACGAAGTATATCCCATAGACATAACGCTCGTCTTCATCGCATTTAATGAAAATTGTGTCCAGATTGTCGTAAATATACTTTTTGAATTTCTCAAAATAATCTTTCTCAATCCGTCCGAAGCGATAATGGATAAAACGCATTTTCAGGATGGATGGCATATCAAAGTTTACGTTTCGGAAAGGATAGATAATACGAAGTGCCTCGGTGAGGGTATCATATTTCTCTTCCAGCTCTTTACGTGTGGCGGTAAGAGTGTCCGCTTCTTCTTTGATCTGCTTTACAAGAGAAAGAGCTTTCTGGATTGATAGGTTTTTAACAGAAACCTGTTCCGGGTTTTCCAATTCCTCATAAAAGCTTCCGATGGTGCTTAAGGATTCTTTATAAGGATTGATTTCCAGGTACGGGGAGAGATTCTTTACATCGGTAAGCTCGGTGAGAGCATTTTCCAGATGGATCTCATACTGACCAAGATAGGTGTTTACCACTCTGTCAATATCCGTCTTGGGCCCGGTAATGCTGACGAATTTCATTTTTTCAATCACATTGCTACCTCCGGGTTACTAATTGTTGTGAACATAACGCATTGCCTCATCCGGATCAACCTGGTAGCGGACGCATTCCAGTGCGATGGTAAGGCGGTTTACCTCATGTTCTTTGTGGTAAAGATAAGAATACAGGACAGCTACGGAATAAGGATCCTTGCGGGCTTCTTTTTCCAGTACCGTACGGAGCATGGTGTTGTAAAGCTCCTCCAGGGAGATCAGGTTCAGCTGCTGATATTTCCGTCCGTACCAGGTACGGTTAAAAATCTGCTGGCCTTCTTCACTGCTGGTGGCTTCTACCATGGCTGTGATTTCTTCTTTCTTTAGTTTATAATTCATAGGAATGAGCTGTGCATAGACGGCAGCCGGCTCCATTTTGTAATAACGCTTGGATCTTAGGATAAACTGAAGATTCAGCATATCAAATTTTTCGCCGTATGCCTTGGTGATCTCGTCCAGGTCATTTCCTTTGAACAGCTTTTTGCGGACACTCCAGATCTGATTGAAATAATAAAGATCAAGAGCCATTCCATAATCAAATAAAAGCCCATTGCCGTTCTCATATACGCGCTGAAGCGGAGTGTAAAACTCATTTCCCTTCAGGGCATTCATAAATTCTTCCATGTTTCCAGCTGTGGCCAGTCTGTCCAGGTCCAGCTTGGAGTGATGCAGGAAAAAGTCGCGGTAAGGACTCATATCCACAGGATCAGTGCTTCTGTGGTCAAAGAGATTGGTAAGAATCTCTTTCAGAACGCGGATCTCATAGCGCTTGGAATAAAGTGCAAGAAATTTACGCTGTTCTTTATTTGCAAAATTGTATATGCGGGAAAAATTTCCAAAAATGGATTTCTTCAGAAGTTTCTCGATCTGGCCTCGGTGAAGATTGTTCTCGTCAAGGTCGGACCAGGCTTTCGCATATTCCGGGGTTTTCTTTAAATAGGCAGCTACCTGGGAAACGTCGGAAAAATGGACGATTTCCTGAAGCTGTTCATCTGTGACCAGATGGCTTGACATAGCCCGTATTTTCGTGGAAACTCCGCTGTAGGAAAGAACGCTTCCCATTACATCACTTCCTCCTGAATGATCTTTTCAAAAATTTCTCTGGAAAGGCGTTCGTGATTCTTGGCATAGTAGGTGTCGAGCTCATTCAGGGCACTCTGTGTGTCTTTACGCAGGGATGCCAGACGGGCGTCTTTTTCACCTTCAAGATTACGGCGGATTTCCTGAATCTGCTCTTCGGTTTGTTTTTCCAGCTGGTTGTCGAATTCTTTAGACTGCCTTTCCATTTCAGCTGAAAGAGCTTTCTTCTTCTGGAGTGCATCTTTCATGATGCTCTCTGCTGTGGTCTCTATCTCGGATAACTTACCGATTATTTCTTCCATTTCCACCCTCCTTTTCAATTTTTTAGTATGATACACCCATTTTGACGAAAAAGCCAGCCAAAGTTTGACTAAAAATTTCACCAAAATCAAACACAATTCCAGATATTTTGACTAATAATTAACAATCTTGAAAGTGTTATTATATGCATTTGATATGAGGAGTATACGTACTTACTATAATAGGAAGAAAGCTAGAATGGAACAGAAAAATTTAGAAAATTGGAAAAAATATCTGAAAGGGTGGGAATGGGAAAGAATTTTGGTGCATCGCGAAGCGTGTTATTGTGAGCAGAGTAAACAGTAACAGATGGCACAAGAGCCGGAGAAACAGGCCGTGAATCAGTTGCAGTGACAGTGAAAATCATGTATAGTAGGAGAGAATTGAAATTATACTGCAAAATGAAACGAGCAGATTGTAAGAGTATTTTTGAAAATAGATTATAATGTAGAAGCCAGAAATTATAAAGAAAATAGCAGACAGAAAATGTGGAGGAATATATGAGACTTAGAAATATCCCAGGTGCAAAGGATGCAATTGAAGAAAGCGTTTATGTAATACAGGAACCACAGAAAAATAAAGGGAACTGGGACAAGGTTTTTCCGGAGAATCAGCCCATCCATCTGGAAGTGGGAATGGGAAAGGGCCGTTTCCTTATGGATATGGCAAGACTTCATCCGGAAATCAACTATATAGGAATTGAAATGTATGACAGTGTATTGCTTCGTGCATTGCAAAAAAGAGAAGCTCTCGCCCAGGAGGGCCAGACCCTTTCTAATCTGATGTTTATGCGAATGGATGCCAGACTTCTTCCGGAAGTTTTTGAAAAAGGAGAAGTGGCAAAGATTTATCTGAATTTTTCCGATCCATGGCCCAAGGCCCGTCATGCTTCCAGAAGACTTACTTCCCGTGAATTCCTTGCCCGCTATGACAAAATCCTGAAAGAGGATGGCGTCATCGAGTTTAAAACAGATAACCGTGAATTGTTTGAATTTTCTCTGGAGGAGGTTCCGGAGGCTGGCTGGAAGCTTCTGGCGCATACATTTGACCTTCACCATGATGAGGAAATGGTAAAGGGGAATGTGATGACAGAATATGAAGAGAAATTTTCTTCCATGGGAAATCCTATTTGTAAGATGGTGATTGCCAGATAGCTGCATATAATATAGGAAAAGCTGAAAAGTCAGGGATGTGTTTTCTATGAAAAAAATTAGCCCTCTCCAGAAGTATGCGGCTCAATTTCGTTATGAGCATAAAAATATGAATAATCATTTTGACGGTGTCAAAAAACATGCGGATGAACTGGCGAAGTTGCTGGATAAGATGGGGCCCAAGGGAAAAAAAGAAGATAAAGACGGTAAGACAGAATAGTTTCAACTGGAAAACAGTGACACACTGGAAGAAAATCTGCGAAATCTGGAGAACTATACTTATTTTGATGGAGAAAAAATATTAAGATCACTGAAAGCTCCGCTGCAAACCATGCAGACCGGGGAAGCATTATTCCAGAGGAATAAGCTGACAATTGAACAGATCAGAAGTGGTTTTGATGCAGCAAGCCAGGGTGCAAGCGTGGTTATGCAGCTGCAAAAGGAATTGAACGGAACAGTGAGTTCTATGTGCAGATGGTCTTTTCTAATAAGAAAATAACATATACCAGATGTAACTGCTCGGAATGTCGCAAAAAGTCCTGGGGCTGGTATGCAGAAAACAGCAAATGTCAGTATGTGGCTGCACTTGCATTTTATGTAAGGGATTATCTGGAAAAGGGAAATTTTGCAGATGCCACAGATATGAATGGAAATACCTTATTAAATGCCTATCAGAAAGAACGGGTAAAGTCAGTTTCTACCGAAAATATGGAAAAGGCCAGTGGAAATGTGGTGCTGATGCCTCGCTTGCAGAAAAAAGAGGATAAACTTTTTGTATCCTTTAAAGTTGGAACGGGAAAAATGTTTGTGGTGAAGAAACTGGATGAATTTTGCCAGCAGGTGCGGGATGGTGCCATGGCAAAATACGGCAGTAACACCCAGATCAGTCACAGAATGCAGGATTTTACGAAAGACAGCCGGAAATGGATTCGCTTTATTGATCAGATCGTCCGGGAAGAAGAGCGTTTTGTAGATAAAATCCAGAACTCCGGTATGTATTTTTCGAAAAAATTTAATGTTGGAAGTTCTCTGGAACTGTTTGGATGGAGATTAGACAGCTTCTATGAAAATTTAGGAGTCGGGAAGATTGATTTTGAGGATAAATCTGCTTTTCCGTCAAAGGATCTGCCTGAAAAAGCACAATTGCAGTGTGCAAAAGGAAATCCCCGGGTTTCCATACACATAGAAGATGTGTCCAGAGGCAGCAGGACATTTGACGGAATTGCGGTGAAAGGAAATCTGCCGGATTTGTTCCAGGGAATGGAATGTGCATATTTTATCCAGAACAACGAATTTTGTAAAACAGAAGATGCCTTTATGGAAAAAATCAAACCTTTGGCAGAGCTTAGTGTAAATGGCAGTTTTCATTTTCAGCTGGGAAGAAACACCATGTATTCTGAAAAAGGTAAAAGTTTCTGTGGGAGTGTCCGTGTCAGGCGGACTGCTGGATCTGAATATTACCACAGACGATGTTTCAGGAAAAGAGCTTCTGGATATTCTGAAAAATTACCAGCTGAAGAAAAAATATTACAGGCTGAAAAACGGTGAATTTGTGGATCTTCAGGAGCAGAATCTGGAAATGCTTGCAGAACTTATGAAAACCTTGCAGCTTTCTCCAAAAGAATTTGTAAAGGGAAAAATGCATATTCCTGCATACAGAACGCTGTACCTGGATCAGATGCTTGAAAATAATGAAAGTATATACAGCAACCGTGACAGACATTTCCGTGAAATTGTAAAAGGTTTTAAGACAATTAAAGATGCAGATTTTGAAGAGCCGGAAAGTCTTTCTGGAATTATGCGAAATTATCAGAAAAACGGCTATAAGTGGCTTCGAACCCTGGAAGCATGGAAATTTGGCGGGATTTTAGCTGATGATATGGGACTGGGTAAAACTTTGCAGGTTATTGCGGTGCTTCTTGCTGCAAAAGAAGAGAAGCAGTCAGGAACTTTACTTGTAGTAGCACCTGCTAGGAATGCCGATGTTCTGGTTACATCCTATGATCTCCTGAAAAGAGACATTGACCAGTATGATCAAAAAGAATTTCTTTATGAAATTATTGACGAAGCCCAGTATATTAAGAATCATACAACAGCAGCGGCAAAGGCTGTAAAGGTGGTCAACAGCCGCATCCGGTATGCGCTGACTGGAACGCCTATTGAAAACTGTTTAAGCGAATTGTGGAGTATTTTTGATTATCTCATGCCAGGATTTTTATATGGATACGATACTTTCAAAAAAGAAATGGAAACCCCTATTGTAAAAAACGGGGATGAAGCGGCAATGGCAAGGCTTCAGAAAATGGTTTCTCCTTTTATTTTGCGAAGATTGAAAGAAGATGTTTTGAAAATTACAGAGGGGAATCTGCGAAGGCGGATGCCTGTATGCAGCTGATCCAAAGTGCTATAGATGGTGGGCACAGAATGCTTCTTTTTTCCCAGTTTACTTCGATGCTGGCAATTCTTCAGGACAAGCTGGAAAAAGAGGGAATCGAGTATTTCATTATTACTGGAGAAACTTCCAAGCCAAAAAGACAGGAGCTGGTGAAGAAATTCAATGCTGGAAAGACACCGGTATTTTTGATTTCTCTGAAAGCTGGCGGCGTAGGACTTAATCTTACCGGAGCGGATGTGGTGATTCACTATGATCCATGGTGGAATTTGGCAGTGCAGAATCAGGCAACAGACCGTGCTCACAGGATTGGGCAGACAAAAAAAGTAACGGTGTACAAGCTGATCGCGCGGAATACCATCGAAGAGAAGATACAGAAATTACAGGAAACCAAGCGGGACCTTGCGGAACAGATTATCGGAGGCGAGATGGGACAGCTTGGCAGTATGAGCAGGGAGGATCTTCTGGAATTGCTGGAGGAGAAATAAGAAAAGTTGCACACCCAGCTTTGTGTGGGAGGATTTTGTCCGAATTTGGCTTGCGTAGCCCGCTACGATTCCCGCTTCTAAACAAAATCTCCCACAAACTGTGACATACATCTTGCAGAAAGCCTCTGGGTCCTGTTCCATAATGCGTCCTGTTCCATAAAAGTATATGTTTCTAAAGCAATCGGGAAAATTTTCGAAAAAATTTAAAAAAATTATAAAATTCCTATTGACTTTACAGAATGCCTGATATATAATACATCTTGCGTTGAGGGAAATGACTTAACGAAATGTGAAATGCGCCTTTAGCTCAGTTGGTAGAGCACCTGACTCTTAATCAGGGTGTCCAGGGTTCGAACCCCTGAAGGCGCACTGAAAGCACTGTTTTTGTGGACAAAGCGATTGCCACGGGGACGGTGTTTTTTTGTGCCCGAAAAGCTTGTAAAATCAAAGATTTCAGGGATTCCACCTCTTTTTATTCTGAATTGTAATTTCACAATTTTATCCCAGATTGTTATGAATTTTTTGGGTTACAAATGGTTACAACTCCCCTGCTGTTTAGAAAAGTTATATTTACAATAAATGGTTTTTAATTGCTATAATAAGGGCAAACAATGAAGCGCGCTGATTTGGAACAATGTAATTTGCAGAACCCTTTTTATATGTTTTATTCATGGAAGCTATGTATCCTGGAAAAATGCACAGACAATTATGGTAACTTACCATACCACCAAGAAACCAGCCTATTATAAGAAACTTTGCAGAAAGTATTTTGAGGAGGGAAATATAGAGAAAGGAGTGAATTGGAAAAGTATTGCCTTTCAGTTCGAAAAAGAAAAATATTCAGGAGGAAAAAAGAATGAAAAGAACAAGGAACATTTTATGCAGTTTACTGGCCAGCCTGCTGGTGATTCTGGCATTGCCGGTAGTTGTAAGCGCAGCGTCAAAGGAGCCTGCATGCCCGAAAAAGGTTACACTTGAATACTATGGATGCTATATGAATAATACGCAGCAGCGTACCGTGGGAAGTGGATATATTTATATTAAGAATCTTTCCACAACAGCCAGAATTACAAATGTAAAATCAACCAATAAGCATTATACAGCTACCAGAGTAAAAGGTCTGAATGCTATTCTGGTTGATGAAAAACAAGATGGAAATATGCCTGATTTTGACTATGAAGTGAAAAACGGCGAGAAAACAACCATCAGCTTTAATGTAATTCAGAATGGAAAGAAATATAAACTGTCCTGTCAGGTAACCTTTAAGAAACATGAGGCAGTGTTTAAAACTTTTAAAGTTGGCTCCAAAGATTTAACATCTCTGGTCAAGGGAAATTGGATGGTATCCTATAAAAAGCTTTCCAAAAACGGAAAACAGAAAATTGATATCAGAACCACAAAGAACTATAAAATAGATTCTATTGAAGTTACTTACCAAAATGGTCAGAAGTATACATCTAAGATAATCAAAAACGGTTCCAGAATTTCTCTGAAAAATGCTACAGGTATTTGTGTTAATTATCACACCACAGTGAAACCGAAATATTACAAAAATCCCACTGTCGGTTATCGTGGATATTTCTATGGTGGATCTATTAAGAACCCATTGTATGAAGCCTTTTATTTTAATGTAATGTAAAACATCTAAAATATTATAAACAGAAGTATAAGGGAGAAAGTAATGTGAAGAAAATAACAAATATTTTGTGTAGCTTACTGGTTTGTCTTCTGGTGGTTTTCGCAATTCCTACTGGCGTAAATGCAGCTGCAAAGAAACCGACTTGTCCGAAGAAACTGACTATCGAATATGAAAAACAGGGATATCAGACGCCCAAACAAAAGGATCAGCATGCGGAATGTGCAGGAATCCTTAACGTTAAAAATTTATCACTATCTGCACAGATTCTAAGTCTGAAATCTTCTAATAAAAAATTTTCACTTAGCATAAATGAGATAGGTGGAATTAATCAGATTGTCATTTCTGCATATGGTGACAAATTAAAGAGTGGTGACAAAACAACCGTTACTCTGAAGGTCAAACAGGACGGAAAAACATATTCCTTTTCCTGTGTGGTGACATTTAAGCAGGCTTCCTGTTTTAAGAGTTTTAAGATTGGAAACAAAGATTATGTGAAACGTGTCAATGGCTACTGGATGACCGGTGACTGGGTTGCGAAAAAGAACAATGTAAAAATCAACATTGTTCCCAAAAAAGGATACAAAATTGATTCAATAGAACTTAACGGTTATAAAAATGGGAAGAGTTTTTATAAAAAAGTTAATAACAGAAAAACAGTATCTTTGAAAAATGCACACAGTATAACTGTTGAATATCATTCGGTTAAAGATCCTGATAATTACAGGATGGTTTCCATGAAGTTCTGGTAAAATCAAATCAAAAGTGCCGTGCGTTATCTGAAATTGTTTGTGAATATTCAGATGATTGTGCGGCATTTTTTATGTGCCAGAGTGTGCCCCAAAAATCATCCCCGAAATCTGCATGCCCCACTTTGCGGTATATTTCACCCGAATTCGGCCTACGTAGCCCACTACGACGCACTCATCCGGGCAAAAGCTTCCACAAAGTGTGATGCACATCTTGTAGAAAGCTTTTTGTGGCTTGCTCAGTATATAAATAAGTTCGTTGACTATATAAATCTTTATCAGTATAATGAAAGAAAAACGGAAAATTCAGCAGGAAAGGAGAGAAAACAGCAAAAAATAGGACAAAAAAGGTATTATACAGAAAATTAAAAAACAGGAGGATAATGAGTGTGAATGTAAAAAGAAAAAGTGAAATTCAGCATCTTGCCTGGATGAAATGGCTGGGAATGCTGGCAGCAGTTATGGTTTTCCTCTGGGGAGCTGTGGTGCCTGTTAAGGCAGAGGATAAGAGAATCCAGTGTGGCGATAATTGTTATGGAATTCTGTCAGATACAGGAATCCTGACAATCAGGGGAACCGGAGATATGTGGGGATATGAAGGTTCTTATAAATCAGTATTTTACGAGTATGCTTCTGATGTATATAAGGTAGTTATAGAAAATGGAATTACCAATATTGGAGATTATACATTCAGTTGGTTTACGCATATACAAAGTGTGACTATTGGAAACAGTGTTAATACCATTGGAAGAAAAGCATTTGCATATACCAGTGGATTATTTTCTATTAGTATTCCAGGAAATGTACAGACGATTGAAGAATATGCATTTTACGAGTCTGCATTAAGCGAGGTACGATTTAATACGGGATTGAGGACAATTGGAGAAAACGCATTTACATCAACCAGAATATCATCTGTTACTTTACCAGATGGACTATCCTCTGTAGAGGCGTATGCATTTAGTAATTCATCTGTTGTATCTGTTTCTGTTCCGAAAAACATTACAATTATCAAATCAGGCGCCTTTGTGGGCAGAAGTGTGAATGCGACTTTTGCATCAATGGATGTAATAATTGGTCCAAATGCTTTTGATAGTGGCTCTTCATTCCGTGTTGAACATGGCTCAACTGCTGAAACATATGCCAAGAACTATGATTTAAAATTGACTTATATTCAGCATCCGTACACCCTTACCTTAAATCCGTGCGGTGGAACTATAAGTACAAAATCACGAACCATTTTGTCAGACACTTATATAGGAACATTGAAAAAACCAACCAGAAAAGGCTACACATTCCTTGGCTGGTATACATCAAAGAGCGGCGGTAAGAAGTGTGAAGCAACAACCATCATGCCTGCAAAAAATACAATTGTTTATGCACATTGGAGCAAGATCAAGCTTTCTCGCTGCAGCAGTCCAAAGGTGACAAATCGGGCCACAAAAAAAGCCTATGTAACCATAAACAGTGTAAAAGATGCGAAAGGCTATGAGTATGCATGGTCATTGAAGAAAAACATGAAGAGTGCCAAATACAAACGCACTACTTCCAGATATCTGACCATCAAAAATCTAAAGAAAAATAAAGTTTATTATGTTCGCGTAAGAGCATATCAGATTGACTCTACAAAGAACCGCGTTTATGGAAAATGGAGCAATGTGCGGGCTGTGAGAATTAAGAAATAATAAATACATTTAGAAGATAAAAAGAAAAAAGGTCTGGGATCAGAATTAAAGTATTTGTGGAAATTCTGTCTCCAGACCTTTTAAATTTTTTTAAGGCAGAGCAGGAGAGCAAACAGAGTATTGTCAGCAGCAGATTTTGATTCACAATTTCTTACGAATCTTCCCATAAAATGAACACAATTTTCCCACGAATTGAACACAAATCTTCAGTATAGTATTACCCATAAGGAACACAAAAACAAAAAACGATTCGGACAGAACAAAGATAAAGCATTTTCAAATATGTGTTGAAGAAATTATGAAAGAATCGGTTAAGGGATAATAACAGAAAGGAAATGATGGGTATGAAACGTAGATATTTAGCAGTTTTAATGGGAGTTATGGTAGCAGCAACATCTGTACCGGCAACAGTATTTGCGGAGAACACAAAAACGGAAAGTACAGAGGCAGAAGGCACAGAGACGGAGGGCACAGAGACAGAAAGTACACAGGATGCAGATGCACAGGAAGATGATTCTGATGCAAATAAAGATCAGTCAACAGCTGAAGATTCCGAAGAGAATACAATTCTTGGTGAAGTAAAATCTGTTTCAGATACAGAGATTACCATTGCAGTAGGAACGAAAAAGGAGATGGGCCAGTCTGATGGTGACGGTCAGAATGGGGCACCACAGAAACCAGATACCGAGGATGGAAATGGTGGTGAAGCACCTTCCATGCTTGATCTGACAGGTGAAGAACAGACAATTACCATCACAGAGAATACAGTAATTACCAAACAGCAGGGCGGTGCGCCACAGGGTCAGCCTGGTGGAGATCAGAACCAAAACGGCGAGGGAGAAGCTCCGGAGAAACCAGACGGAGACAACCAGAGCGGCAGCGATAGCGAAGAAGCTCCGGAGAAACCAGACGGAGACAACCAGAGCAGCAGCGATAACGGAGAAGCTCCAGAAAAACCGGACGGAGACAACCAGAGCGGCAGCGATAACGAAGAAGCTCCGGAGAAACCGGAGGGTGATAACCAGCCTGCAGAATCAGAGGAAATTTCTCTTTCCGATATTCAGGAAGGTGATATTGTTTCTATCACATTAGACGAAGATGGAAATGCAGCTACAATTACTGTTCAGTCTATGGAAATGGGCGGACAGGGAGGTCCTGGCGGAGATGGTCAGGGAGCACCGGGACAGGGAGGTCCTGGTGGACAGTCTCAGGGCGTTGACAGCTATACTGCTGTAAATGAATATACAGAAGATACAACTGTATCAAATGAAACATTAGAATCAACAGGAACGGATGAAAATGCAGCACTCATTTCTTCAGGAGCAAGTGTAACACTTGATAACGATACAATTACAAGAACTTCAGACAGCAGCACCGGAGGTGACAATTCCAGCTTTTACGGAGTTGGTGCAGCTGTTCTTGCGACAGATGGTACGGCTTATGTAAAAGATGGCAGTGTAACAACAGATGCAGCAGGCGGTGCAGGACTTTTTGCATATGGTGATGGAACTGTATATGCATCAGGAACAACTGTAAAAACAACACAGGATACTTCAGGCGGTATTCATGTAGCCGGTGGTGGAACACTTTACGGATGGGATCTGGATGTAGAGACAGACGGCAAGTCCTCCGCAGCGATCAGAAGTGACAGAGGCGGCGGAACAATGGTAGTTGATGGTGGAACTTATACTTCTAATGGAGTTGGTTCTCCTGCAATTTACAGCACCGCAGATATTGCAGTAAGCAATGCAACTCTCACAGCCAATGGTTCTGAGGCAATTTGTATTGAGGGTCTGAATTCCATTCACCTTTATGACTGTGATCTTACTGGAAATATGAGTGATCTGGATCAAAACGACAACACCTGGACCGTTATCCTTTATCAGAGCATGTCTGGTGACTCAGAAGTTGGAAACAGCACTTTCCAGATGGATGGAGGAAGCCTGACCTCTGAAAATGGCGGCGTGTTCTATACAACTAACACAGAAAGTACAATCACTTTAAGTAATGTGGATATTACTTACAATGATGACAACGAATTTTTCCTTCAGTGCACAGGAAACACCAATCAGAGAGGCTGGGGACAGTCCGGTGCAAACGGAGCAGATTGTAACTTTACAGGTATCAGCCAGCAGATGGAAGGTGATGTAATCTGGGATTCTATCAGTGATCTTGATTTTTACCTGACAGATGGCAGCAGCCTGACAGGTGCAGTAGTGGATGATGAAACCTATGCAGGCGAAGGTGGAGACGGATATTGCAACGTTTATGTAAGTGAGGATTCTACCTGGACCGTAACCGGTGACAGTACCGTTTCTTCTCTGGAAAACGAAGGAACCATTGTGGACAGTGATGGAAATACAGTAACTATCCAGGGTACAGATGGAACTGTTTATGTAGAAGGTACCAGTGATTACACTATCACAACAGATTCTTACAGTGATTCTGCAGACTTGTCAGGTGCAACTTCTATTCAGGATCAGAGTACCTATACAGTAGAAAAACCGGATCAGTTATAAAATATTTATTTAAAATATTCAAAAAAACAGCTGTAATTCAAATACCCTCTAAACTCAATTACAGTCAAATAGATATAAATTTATTGGTGACAGAAATATAAAATACAAGCCACATTCTTGTTTCAAAAGAACAGGAGTGTGGCTTTTTTTGAGCGTGTTTCAAAAACTATTCCCACAAATTGTGACGCACATCTTGCGGGAATGGTTTTGGGCACGCTGTAGCATTCTTAATAATCTGCATAAAAAAATCCCCCTATAAAGAAGGAGGGCCGGA
Organism: uncultured Blautia sp.; assembly: GCA_934364795.1. Classification (GTDB taxonomy): domain Bacteria; phylum Bacillota; class Clostridia; order Lachnospirales; family Lachnospiraceae; genus Blautia_A. The sequence continues at coordinate 18,015 of CAKRMK010000010.1, read as the reverse complement.
CCAATTGGCCCGGCAAGTATGAAAAAGAAAAAGTTAATTATTAATCTATGTAAAAAAGCTTTCGCTTTATTTGTTTATTAATATACAGGGAATTTGTGATGAATTTGTGAGGATGAATTGAAAAAAGTATGATTAAAATCTAAAGAACTTATAAACAAATTTTTCCATCTGGTATAACAGGGCATTTTTTGCAATATATCTCCCATAAAATACAATAGACTATTGGAAAATAATGTGTATAATAAAAGTAATAACGTAAAAAAGAACGTTTTTCTATCTAATATCTGAAAATAAATAAAAATCACAGAAGTATCCAAAAAACTACAGAAATATGGAATTCCATGTATAATTTATTTTCAGATTCAGAAAAAATGGGGAGGTAAGGATATGCAGGCTGTTTTTGAGGCAATTAACGGTGTATTTGGTTTTATAGGTCCGTTGTCGGATCTGTTGTGGGATTTTCCCACAAATCTGGAGTGGTACCGGAATATCCCGATTCTGGGAAATATTTCATTGGCAATAATTGTACTTTTAGGATCAGGTATCTTTTTCACCATCAAGCTTGGATTTATCCAGGTAACGTATTTTAAAAAGGGAATCAGGCTTCTCACAGAAAAACGTTCTGTAAAAACAGGAATTACGCCGCTGGCAGCCTTTTTGCTAAGTGCCGCTATGCGAGTGGGACCGGGGAATATTATCGGTGTGACAGGAGCGATTGCTGTTGGCGGCCCAGGAGCACTTTTCTGGATGTGGATTTCAGCCTTTTTCGGGATGGCAGTAGCTTATATGGAGGCAGTTCTGGCACAGATTTTTAAAGAGAAAAAGGACGATGAATTTGTAGGAGGACTTCCATTTTATGGCAGAAAACTTCTTGGAAACAGCGTAGGAATTGGTATATTTTTGTCTGTACTTTATATTCTTTATGCTCTATGCTGCCTGCCGGCACAGGGATTTAATGTAGTTTCTTCTGTGGGAAGAATGGCAGAAATTCTTACCGGAAAAACCATTGCAGTTGACTCGTTGTTCTACTATATAGCGGGTGCGGCAATCATTATTTTAACTGCAGTTATTGCATTTGGTGGAATTAAAAAAGTCTCTAAATGGACAGATATGATGGTTCCGGTGATGGCTGTGCTTTATATTCTGGTAGTATTTGTATTGATTCTTTTGAATATCGGGCAGATTCCATATTTCTTTACAGCTGTGTTTGGCGGCGCATTTAAGCCACAGGCGTTCTTTGGTGGAGCCATGGGAACTGTTCTGGCACAGGGGGTTAAACGAGGTCTGATGTCAAATGAAGCAGGGCAGGGAACGATCACCATGTCAGCGGCAGCAGCTGATGCAAAGCATCCCTGTGAGCAGGGAATCCTGGCATCTCTTGGCGTTTTTCTGGATACCATTGTGATCTGTACTCTCACTGGATTTGTAGTTGTTATGGCTCATTGCTGGACAGGAGAAGGAGCAGAAGCATGGGCAGCACTTGATAAACTGCCTAAATTTACAGAGTCTATTGCAGTGCTTACACCGGGCACTTCCATGAATGCCATTATGACATTTTTAGTTACTTTATGTTTTGGATTGTTTGCTTTTACCTGTCTTCTTGGCATGATCAGTTTTTCAGAAATTGCAGCGAATCGTATCCGAAAAGACGCCATTTGCATTAACACTGTCCGTATTATTGCACTGTTTGTGGCGGCATTTGGAATCCTCTGTAATCTTGCAGGACTGGAGCTGGGCAACCTGTGGGCGTTCTCGGATCTTGGAAATATTCTGATCGTTTATTTCAATGTACCAATTGTATTTGTAGGTGCAAAATGTGTTTTTCGCGCTACAAAACACTACAAAAAGAACGATGGTACACCTTTTGATTCCAGTGTGGTGGGAAGAAATGACTGTGTTTACTGGGATGAAAAGAAGAAGGAAAAACATTAAAATTTAGATGGAAAAGAATATTTGTTTAAGCTAAATCAGATATTTCTTATTTTATAAAATGGAGTGTTTCCCTCGGAAAAATATTTACCTGTGACAACACTCCGTTTTAGAGCGTGTTTGAAAAATCATTCCCACAATCTGCACGCCCCACTTTGCGGTATATTTTACCCGAATTCAGTTGCCGTAGCCCGCTACGGCGCCCTCATCCGGGCAAAATCTCCCACAAATTGTGACGCACATCTTGCAGAAAGCCTTTTTCAAACACGCTCTAGATTCTAAGCACGTTTATACTTCCAATTTTCTGACTGAAGCTGCAGATCAATCATGTGATTATAAATACCATTTTGCATTTTCAGTTCTTCTGGTGTGCCGCTTTCTGCCACCACACCGTCTTTTAAAACTACGATTTTGTCAACGCCATCTACTGTTCTCATTCTGTGTGCAATGACCATAACCGTTTTATTTTTGATCAGCTTTGACAGGGCTTCCTGGATTAATGATTCATTATCTACGTCCAGAGAAGCAGTTGCTTCGTCCATGAGAATGATTGGCGCATCCTTTAAAAATGCTCTTGCAATAGAGATTCGCTGGCGCTCACCGCCGGAAAGTTCGGAGCCGTTTTCGCCAATCATACTGTTCCATTTATCCGGCATTTTTTCAATAAATTCATCGCAGTGAGCCAGTCGTGCAGCCTGCATAACCTCTTCATCAGAGGCATCCTTTTTACCAATACGGATGTTTTCCATAATAGTATTGTTAAACAAAGTAACATCCTGAAATACGATGGAATACAGGGAAAGAAGTGTTTCAGGATCGATATCGGAAACGTTCATTCCACCTACTGTAATGCGTCCTTTATCTGTATCCCAGAACCTTGCAGCAAGTCTGGAAACAGTAGTTTTTCCACCACCGGAAGGTCCGATAAGAGCCGTAACTTCTCCCTGCTTTGCTGTAAAAGTAACATTTTTCAGTACCTGCTCACCGTTTTCATAGGAGAAAGCAACGTGGTCAAAATGGATGTCGTAGCCTTTATTATCCATGGAAGATTTGCCGGTCTGTTCTTTATAATTAAGGATTTCATCCATACGCTTGCACTGTGTATCTGTGGAAATAACGGCGGAAAGATTCTGAAGTGCAACCTGGAATGGGTCATACATTCTGGAAACTACCAACAGGTACATGAAGAAAGTAAGAGCGTCAATTTTGCCTTTTGCAAACAAAACACCGCCTGTAAGGGCAACGGTTCCAATACCTAATTTCAGTATCATCTGAGCGGAGCAGACAAACAGGGCGTTGATAAATTCAATTGTCACAGAGTGCTTTTCTACAGCATGAATCTTCTGATTCAGACCTTTCATATAGGTAGAAGTTGCATTATAGGACTTTAGATCTCTCACTGTTTCAAGGCCCTCCTGGATGCCATCCATGCAATCCAGTTTGTATTTCATAGCGGTTGTATTTAGCCTGTGTGAGATGGGGCTTGCTCCAAAAACTACGAAAAATGCAACTGGAAGAACCCAGATGGCGGCAATCGTCATTGGAACATTAAAGAAAAACAAACCGATCACTACAATTGTTGTGGAAATCATGGAACCGATCAGCTCTGGGATAAAATGAGAAGATGCGGTTTCCAGCCATGCACAGTCGCCCATGATGGTGTTTGTCAGGTCGGCAAGATCTTTTTTTCCAAAGAAGGATAAAGGAATCTTACGAAGCTTTTCTGCTAGAGTACGTCTTCTGATACCACTTTCCACATAGGTTGCCAGGAACGTGGAGTTATACTGGAAATGCGTGGTGATAATAATAAGCAAAAGCGCGAATATGATTCCACCAATATAAAGAGGATATTTTTTATGGTCAATAGCACCGTTTAAAATGTCCTCTGCCAGCAGATAAAGAAGACCTATAGGGAACATAAAAGCAAGATTGGAAAGGGTTACAGCGATAATTCCCTTTATCATGTCATGAGCACCCTGTTCGGAAAGGGCATATTTATGCTTTATTTTTTCAATTAAATTCATAATGCACTACCTACCTTCCAGTTTACTGATTTGTTATATTCTTCCCACATATGAGAGTAAACGCCGTGGTTTTTAAGGAGTGTTTCGTGAGTTCCGTGTTCTGCAATTTTACCATCTTTTAATACATAAATCTGGTCTGCATTTGTGATAGTGGAAAGTCTGTGGGCAATCATAATTACGGTTTTATCTTTGGAAAGATTGTCGAAAGCAGCCTGAACTTTCTGCTCATTATCCGGGTCTGCAAAAGCGGTTGCTTCGTCAAGGATAAGTACCGGGGCATTCTTTAGGAAAGCTCTTGCAATGGAAAGACGCTGGGCTTCACCACCGGATACATAGATTCCTTTTGCTCCGATCATGGTATGGATACCGTCTGGGAATTTTTCAATAATATCCATACATTGTGCATCCTTTAAAGCCTGAAGGACTTCTTCTTCGGTTGCCTCTGGTTTACCAATACGGACATTGTCCAGGATAGACATTTTCAGAAGTTTACTGTCCTGAAAAACATAGGAAATCTGGTTCATAAGTTCACTGCTTGTAATATTTTTTACGTCTACATTACCGATTTTTATGCTGCCTTCTTTTACATCCCAGAACCTTGCAACAAGGGATGCAAGAGTGGTTTTTCCACCGCCGGAAGGTCCAACAAAAGCTATATGTTCCCCTGGATTTACATGGAGAGAAATATGGTCTACGGCATTTTTGGAAGCACCTTCGTAAGCGAAGGTTACATTTTCAAGTGAGATGGAGCTGTCGCTTGGAACCTGTCCGTTTGCAGTCTCAGGAAGGGCTTTCTGGTCCATAAGCTGTCCCATACGCATGAGGGCATCTTTGACTTGAAGCTGGGCTTCACCTGCATAGGCAAGTTTCATTAAAGTAGTGGTCAGAATCGGAGTAATGATGATATAAAAGAAAAGATTCAGACCAAAATCGGGGGAGATTTCTTTGCCCCCAAGAAGAAATGCTGCAATGATAATAAAAGCAAAAGTGGAGTTTACTGCGGTGGTAAATCCAATCATTGGTTTCATCATCCGTTTGGTGTAATCAATGGTCCATTTTTCGTAATTATAAATGGCATTTTTAAAGCGTTTAAAAGAAAAAACAGACTGTCCGAAGGTCTTTACTACTGGAATTCCGCGTACATATTCCACTGCTTCAGATGACATAATTTCCAGGGAATTCTGATATTCCTGCATGCTTTTTTCCATATCTTTTCCCATCATGGAACCCATGAAAACAAAGCCCACAGCGGCGGGAATCAGGCAGATCAGACCAAGTCTCCAGTCGAATACAAACATAAGGATCAGAAGGCCTACAGGGGTTACTGCAGAGACCGCTTTGTCTGGTAAATTATGTGCCAGATAAGTTTCTGTGGCAGCACTGGAATCAGTAACAATTTTGCGGATTTTTCCACTTCCTTCGCTTTCTATGTAGCCAAGGGGCAGGGTCATAATGTGTTCCATCATGATGGTACGCATGGATGCCTGCACATGAAATGCAGAAATATGGGAACACATAAGAGCAATAATGTACAGAAGCATACCGATAAGAGCGGTGCCTACTGCGTGCCATCCGTAGGAAGAAATTCCCTGTGCCTGGGAAAAGTCAAGCTTTACACGGATGACTTCCTGCATGATACGCCAGATGTAATAGAAAGGGACAAGCGCAATCAAAGCACTGATTCCTGCAAAGATTACAGAAAGAATGCTAAGATACTTGTAGCTGCCCGCAAAAACAAACAATTGCTTTAGCAGGCTTGGTTGTTTTTCGTTTTTCTTTTCCATTTGGTTCACCTCTTGAGATTGATTTTGTCTGGGAACGGCGAAATCCCCATTTACTAACATATTAGCTTTTACTAACTAATGTTTCAATTACATAATAGCATAATGGACCCGTTTAGCAACGAAAATAAAGGAGAAAATTTATCAGCTTTATTGTATTGGACGGAAGGAAATATGGAAATAAGTTCTTTTTGTTCGAGACGTAAATACATTTGGACAAATCAAGTAAAACGTGTCTTTATAATGCAGACATATTTGTGCAATATTTTAAATTTGCTCATTTATGGTTTGAAAAATATAATATGGAAAAGAAATTAGCCGTTGTAAAAGTTGTTATACTCATTTATAATGAAAAAAGATTCAAGGTTACTGCTTGCAGACTAGAGCCTGCCCCAAAAATCATTCCTGCAATCTGCACGCCCCACTTTGCGGTATATTTTGCCCGATTCTGCCTCCGTAGCCCGCTACGGCGCCCTCATCCGGACAAAATCTCCCACAAATTGTGACGCACATCTTGTAGAAAGTATTTTTCAAACACGCTCTAGGTTCTGAAAGACAGTAACGATTCCAAAGAGATTTTATAGGGAAAACAGGAGGAAAACCTTGAAGAAAGAATTAGTTATTGTAATTGATTTTGGTGGTCAGTACAATCAGCTGGTTGCAAGAAGGGTCAGAGAATGTAACGTATATTGCGAAATTTATTCTTATAAGACTGATCTTGAGAAGATTAAAGCAATGAATCCAAAGGGAATTATTCTCACCGGCGGACCGAACAGCTGTTATAAGGCCGATTCACCCACTTATCAGAAGGAATTATTTGAACTGGGTATCCCGGTACTTGGACTTTGCTACGGCGCACAGCTTATGATGCATGTACTTGGCGGTAAAGTCGAAAAAGCAGATGTCAGCGAGTACGGTAAGACAGAAGTTCTGATTGATAAAAAAGATTCCAAAATCTTTAAAAATGTATCAGAAAAAACAATCTGCTGGATGAGCCACACGGATTATATTTCAGCACCGGCACCAGGATTTGAGATTTCAGCGCATACGGCAGACTGTCCGGTTGCTACAGCTGAAAATGAAGAAAGAAAGCTGTATGCAATTCAGTTCCATCCGGAAGTACTGCATACAGTAGAAGGAAAGACAATGCTTTCCAATTTTGTTTTGGGAGTATGCGGATGCGCCGGAGACTGGAAGATGGATGCATTTGTTGAAAACACCATTAAAGAAATCCGCAATAAAGTTGGGGATGGTAAGGTCCTTCTTGCTTTGTCTGGCGGTGTTGACTCTTCTGTGGCAGCAGGGCTTCTTTCCAGAGCCATCGGCAAACAGCTGACATGTGTGTTTGTAGATCATGGCCTTCTTCGTAAAGATGAGGGAGATGAAGTTGAAGGCGTATTTGGCCCCAATGGTCAGTTTGATCTGAACTTTATTCGTGTTAATGCACAGCAGAGATATTATGACAAACTTGCCGGTGTTACAGAGCCGGAAGCAAAACGTAAAATTATTGGCGAGGAATTTATCCGTATTTTTGAAGAGGAAGCGAAGAAAATCGGAGCTGTAGATTTCCTTGCACAGGGAACAATTTATCCGGATGTGGTTGAGAGCGGTCTTGGCGGAGAATCCGCAGTGATCAAATCTCACCATAATGTAGGAGGCCTTCCTGATTTCGTTGATTTTAAAGAGATCATCGAGCCTCTTCGTGATCTTTTCAAAGACGAAGTCCGTAGAGCCGGATTGGAGCTTGGAATTCCGGAAAAACTTGTTTTCCGTCAGCCATTCCCAGGTCCGGGACTTGGAATCCGTATCATTGGCGAAGTCACAGCAGAGAAAGTCAGAATCGTACAGGATGCAGACTATATTTATCGTGAGGAAATTGATAAGGCAGCAGAAGCATATAAAGCAGAAAACGGTAAAGAGCCGTCCTGGATGCCGAACCAGTATTTTGCAGCACTTACCAATATGCGAAGTGTAGGCGTAATGGGCGATTTCAGAACATATGACTATGCAGTAGCACTTCGTGCTGTAAAGACAATTGACTTTATGACTGCAGAAGCATCTGAAGTTCCGTATGAGGTGCTTAACAGAGTAATGAACCGTATTATTAATGAGGTTAAGGGAGTTAACCGCGTATTCTATGATCTGACTAGTAAGCCGCCGGGAACGATTGAGTTTGAGTAATGAAAAAAATCTGGGAACCCGCATAAACAGGGCGTTTGAGAGACATCAAGGTTCTATTTGATAACAAAATGATAACACTGGCAACCATGCATTTATTCTTGCGTGAGCCGGAGGTTATCAGGTAAATATTATTTTTGGCCAACATAAAAAGGTCTTACCGAATTGAGTGAAATCAGTTTGGTAAGGCCTTTTTTGCTGGTTTTTTATTTTTTCACGTTGGGATAGTTATACCGCCATTGGTCGTATTCTTCTTTCGTGATCTCACCGGATTCCAGTTTTGCAGATTGTTCCTGCCATTCGTGGAACATATCAAACATAGAAAGGTAGGTGGTACCCTTGGTTTTATCAAGCCGCAGGCAGAGTTCCCCATCAATCTCGCCGATATGCAGACCGTAGAGGTCTTCTAGTGCAAACAGCGTGTGCATGAGTCCTACATAGCTGTCAATATCCGGGACAGCCAGTGCATGGGGAGATACCTCGAAAATATCAGCCAGTGCATTGAGATATTTTTCTTTCGGGCTGCGTGCCCCTTTTTCGTACTGTGCAATACGGACATCTGCCTGCATATCGCTGAAGCCAAGCTGCTGTCCAAGATACTTCTGCGTGAACCCATGCAGAAGTCTGAAATGATGGATTCTTTCACCAATCGCCATAACTATCGCTCCTATCTGTTGTTGATAGAAAAAGTATAGCATAAAAGTATAGTGCCGACAAGGAAAACTGATACAAAAAAGTATAGAATTTTTATTTACGGATGCTTGACCAATACAAAAAAGTATAGTAACATATAACCGATACAGAAATGTATAGTAAAAACAAAGGAGGATTTATCAATGGAAAAAATGTTTATGAGAGTGGATGAAGTGATGGAGGCATTGGAAGTTTCCGAATCCTATGCGTACAAGCTGATTAAAAGGCTGAACAGGGAGCTGGAAGCGATGGGATGCCAGACCATCCCCGGTCGAGTTGACCGCAAGTATTTTTACCAGCAGTTCTATGGAACAAAATCATATGATGGGAGGGGCTAAGAATGGCAGTTTACAAGAATGAAAGCAATAACACATGGTACGTTATGACAAGGTATCAGGACTGGACAGGAGAGCGCAAGCAGAAATGCAAGCGTGGATTTAAAACGAAGCGGGAGGCAATGGAATGGGAGAATCAGTTCCAACTCCAGAAAAGAGCAAGTGTCAATATGACGATGGAAAGCTTCTGCAAATTATATGAGGAGGATGTAAAGCCAGGTATGAAGAGAAGTACCTGGCTGACAAAAGAAACGATCATTCGGAGTAAGATTATTCCTTATTTAGGACAGAGAAAAGTGTCAGAGATTACTGCAAAAGATGTGATTGATTGGCAGAACACCATTCGGAAACTGAAAAATAAGGCAGGAAAACCGATTTCACCAACGTATTTGAAGACTATTCACGGTCAGCTGAGCGCTATTTTCAACCATGCAATGAAATTCTATGATCTGGCAGCTAATCCGGCGCAGAAAGCAGGAACAATGGGCGCAGAGGAAAGTAAGGAAATGGAATTCTGGACGAAAGAAGAGTATCTAAAATTTTCCGAGGCAATGATGGACAAACCGCTTTCCTATTATGCATTTGAACTGCTCTACTGGTGCGGAGTCCGTGAAGGCGAACTTCTCGCCCTTTCTCCTTCGGACTTCAATTTTGAGAAGAGAACCCTGCGGATCAATAAGTCTTATCAACGCCTAGAGGGGGAGGATGTAATCTCTACCCCAAAGACCAAGAACAGCAACCGGATTGTAAAGATGCCCCTGTTTTTATGTGACGAGATGCAGGACTTTTTCAAACAGTATTACAGCCTGCAGCCAGATGACCGAATTTTCCCGGTTACGAAATATTATCTTTCCCACGAGATGGATCGTGGCTGTAAGGAAAGTGGGGTAAAAAGAATCCGGGTACATGATCTCCGTCACAGCCATGTTTCCCTGCTGATTAATATGGGATTTACAGCTCTTGCAATCGGGAAACGTGTAGGGCATTCTGCGGAAAAGATCACTTACCGGTATGCACATTTATTCCCATCCGTGCAGACAAAGATGGTAGACCGATTGGATCAGGAACGGATGGATGTAATGTTTGAGACTGAAGAATTTACGAAGTAGAGGAGGAAAACAGATGTCAGCAAAAAACAGGGACAGTCAGGGACGTTGGAGGAACAAGACTGTAGCTTTCCGGATATCACCGGAAGAGGATGAATTGATTGAAACGCTGGTCAGATTATCCGGACTTACGAAGCAGGAATATATTGTCCGGCGCCTGCAGGAAAAAGAAATTGTCGTAGTAGGGAATCCAAGAGTGTATAAAGCACTGAAAATGGAAATGGCAAAAGTTCTGGAGGAGCTTCAGCGCATAAAAGGAGGTGAGGAAGTACCAAAAGATTTATTGGATGTGATTAAACAGATTACGGTAACGATGAAAGGGATGAAAGATGGACAGTAAAAAGCCTTTAAGTGTCGGCAAACACCTAAAGGCAGGGATTTGGTAGAATACTCAGACCAAAACTTTCTATGGGTATTCTATCAAAATCTCCTGTTTCTTTCAACGGGAAAATAAGGAGGAACGGATGGAAACAAACAGAGTAGAGATAAAGAAAACAGAAACAAAAAGGATGGAGCCGGATCTAAAGTTGATCAATATGGAAACGGTGGAGGTGGAACAGATTGAATGGCTGTTTTACCCTTTTATCCCTTTTGGGAAGGTAACGATTATTCAGGGAGATCCCGGTGAAGGTAAGACCACGATGGTACTTCAGATTATTGCAAAACTGACCAGAGGAGAAAAGATTCTGACGGAGCAGGAACAGGCAATAGAAGTAAAGGATGGAGTAGAAATGGCTGTTGCTTCTGATACGAAATTATTGGAAAGTTCAATGGAGCCCGTGAATGTTATTTACCAGACTGCAGAGGATGGGCTGGGCGATACGATTAAGCCGAGGCTTCTGGCGGCTGGTGCAGACTGTTCCAGAGTATTGGTCATTGATGACCGGGAGCAGCCACTTACTATGCTGGATATCCGGCTGGAGGAAGCTATTGTACAGACAAAAGCCCGTCTGGTGGTATTAGACCCAATACAAGGCTTCCTTGGTGCAGAGGTGGATATGCACCGGGCAAATGAAATCCGCCCGTTAATGAAACGTGTAGCGGTGCTTGCAGAGAAATATCACTGTACAATCATTTTAATCGGGCATATGAACAAAAACAGCAATGGAAAGTCTTCTTATCGAGGCTTAGGTTCTATTGATTTTCAGGCTGCAGCCAGAAGCGTGCTGATTGTTGGAAGAATTAAGGATGAACCGGAAATCCGTGTGGTATGCCATGTGAAAAGTTCCCTTGCACCAGAAGGAAAATCCATAGCATTCCGTCTGGATAAGGAGACGGGTTTTGAATGGATCGGGGAATATGACATCAGCGCAGATGACCTGCTCAGTGGTGACAGCAGAGGACAAAAAAGCCGGAAAGCGAAAGCGTTCTTGCTGGAGATACTGGCTAACGGTGGTATGGCTCAGAGAAAGATTGAAGAAGAAGCTGAAAAGCGTGGGATTAAGAAGAAAACACTGCGAAATGCAAAACTGGAACTGGAGATTGATTCTGTAAAACGTGGCAATCAATGGTTCTGGATGTTGTCAGAATAAAAGGAAGATGGCAAGATGACTATTTCTTAAGAACAGGGCATCTTGCCACCTTGAAAGGAGCAAGTAATGAAGAATGTACAGATTCCACAGGAATTATTTATGAAACTGCTTCGCTACCATCTGTTGGATGATGATAGCTGCGCTGAGGAAATAAAAAAAGGTTTGGAGCAGAAAATGAATGCTATGGTGGATCGGGAATTATATACGAGATCCAAAACTGCCCCGACAGAGGAGGAACGGGAAAAAGCCCGGCAGGAATATCTGGACAGGCGTGGAATACCGGAGGATTTCCGTTGGTAGTTTTTTTCTGACTACGATAGGACAGGGGCGTGACACGCTCCTGTATCGTTGGCGGACAAGGAAAAGCAGCAGATGTAAGGATGGAAGTTTTTGGCATTGCGGAAAGGGAGCCCTGTTTCAGGGCATCCTTCGCGAGTGATTTTGAGTTTAATCCGATTGGGAAGGAGACTGGAAATGAGAGAAGGTAGACTTGGTTACAACAGCAACAACGGAAGATACGGTATCTTGTCATCGGACTTATGGATTGATACCGGATTGCACTGTGGGGAATGCCTGCAGATTTTGATGGATGGCAAATGGGTAGAGACCCGGATGGAAATGGATGCTGCCCGGAACTGGTATCTGGTGGGGACACCTTACCGTGGTGATTTGGAACATATCCGGGTAAGGATATAACCAGGCACACCCATACCGACCGAAGGGAGGAAAAGCTCCCGGCAGGGCGCAAGGGTACTTTTGATGGACGGTACGGCTGTCGAAAGTGCTTTTGCGTTACTTTTGACAAAAGTAACAAAACCGCCGTATCCGGCGCAGATTTCTTTTTGTCGTATCCGGCATTTTTATCAGCGAGGGAGGTGAAAATAGTGGAAATGAAAAGGACGATCAGCGGTATGATTGGAAAAGGTTCTATCGCCCACAATGAGAGAAAGTTTATTGCAGAAAACGTAGATGCTGCCCGTACAATCCGAAACGTGGTATTGCAGTCAGAGAATGTGAAGGACGTTTACCACGAATTGTTTGATGAAGCAATTGAACGGTACAACGCAAAACAAAAACGAAAAGACCGGAAGATTGAAGATTATTATGAGCACATCCGAACTGGGAAACAGGAGAAAGTTTTCCACGAAGCAGTCTTCCAAATTGGGAATAAAGACGATACCGGATGTTTAAGCCGTGAAGGACAGATTGCCAGACTGGCATTACTGGATTTTGCAAAAGATTTTCAGAAACGAAATCCACAGTTCCGGGTATTTGGTATATATCTGCATATGGATGAGGCAACACCACATCTTCATATTGATTTTGTGCCGTATGTAACTGGAAGTAAACGTGGACCGGATACCAGAGTATCCATGAAGCAGGCGCTGGCATCCAGAGGCTTTGTCGGAAAGGGTAGGGAAAATACTGAATATAATCAGTGGATGGAATCGGAGAAGCAAGAGCTGGCGAAGATCGCAGAAAGATATGGGATGATCTGGGAGCAAAAAGGTACACACCGGGAGCATCTGGATGTCTTAAATTTCAAAAAGGAACAGCGTGCACAGGAAGTGGCAGTTCTGGAAGAGAAGAAAGCACAGTTGCAGAAGGAAACGGCTGCTTACCATGAACTGGCAGATAATCTCCATGAGGAATTACAGCAGACTGGGGATGAGCTGCAGAAAAAGAAAGCAGAGCGTGCCCAGGCAGAAAAGGAAGCAGAACAGGCGAAAGCAACTGCCGATAAATATGAGAAAGGTCTGAACAAGGCTAAAACTATTGCAAAAGATATCCAAAGATATGCCGGTGAATTCTCAAAACCAGTTGATGAGGTACTTCCAGAAGCTGGGATGCTGGAAAGTGCCAAGAGTTACCGGGATAAAAAAGCATTTCCGGTAATCAGTGAACTTAAAGAGCTGCTATATGGTTTGTACCTGAAATATATTCAAGTAAAAGAGCAGTTGGATCAGGTCGTTTATAAGTATGATAGACTGAAAAATTCCAATCACACATTAGCGGAGCAGAAACAGGAATTGATAAGTGAAAATGCAGTTCTTTGGGAAGAAAAGGAAGATTTTCGGAGGCTCAAGAGGGCAGTTGGAGAGGAACGTTCCGAATATCTCATTCAGAACGAAAAAAGCAGAGAGATAGCTGAGAAAAACAGAAGAAAAGTAAATAAGCGGTCGCATGATCGGGACACAAGATAAGGAGGATTAACGCTATGGAAAAACATATTTATGATGATAAGAATGGTCTGGGCTATACACTGTATGGGGATTATTATCTGCCGGATCTGGAGTTGATGGAGGATGAAGAAGCATGTTACGGAAAGTATGGAACGTTTCGGAAAACTTATCTGATGGAGCATAGAAAACCGTACTATCAGATGTTGATGTTGCAAGGGAAGCTTAATAAACATCTGAACAGGGTAGATCGGGAAGCACATGAGCGGATGGAGGTACTGGTAATGCAAATGGCAGAAAAGCAGGGAGTTACGGAACCGTTGAAGGCAGAACAGCCGAAGCTTTGGATACGGAAGATGAATGGAATAAGAACTGCAGCAGAGGAAATGGTGTTTACAGAGATTATATATGGGTAAGAAGTGAAAAAGAAAGAGTATCATTGTCTTTATCATTAGCAGATGAGGAGTTCTTTTTATTTCCTTTATGGAAAGTTGACTTGACATTTTGGGGTAATCATGTATAATTAAGATATGGAAAGTTAACTTTCCGTGAATGGAAAGGGTATGAGAAAAGAATCAATGAAAAACAGATTAGAAGAATTAAGAAAGGAAAGAGGAATTAAGCAAGAAGAATTAGCGTCTGCCATGGAAGTTTCAAGACAGACTATTGGCTCCTTGGAGAATGGAAGATACAATCCGTCCATTTTGTTAGCCTTTAAACTTGCCAGGTATTTTGGTATGAATATTGAAGAAATATTTATTTATGAGGAGGAGAAACATGAAGAAAAGTGATAAAATCATGTTAGCAATCTATATTGTTATTGGTATAGCTTTAGTAATTATTGGAGTTACTATTCAAGTAGATTATTATTCCTCAATGATTTTTGCTATGGGATTCGCATTGATTTTTAGTAGCATTATGCAGTTCGCGAGATATTATCACCATACAAGACCAGAAAATGTAGAAGCATATCGTAAAAAAGTACGCCAACAGGAAATTAATTTAAAGGATGAAAGAAAGGTACAGCTTCGTAATCGTGCGGGATATATATCATGGGCAGTTACTATGGTGGCGTGTTTTATTGCTTCGTTTATTGTTGCACTATTTCGTGCAGGCACTTTGATCGTATGTATTCTTGACGGTGTTGCAGTTGCAGAGTATATATTAGCTACGATTATATATCGTTATTTGTGTAAAAAGATGTAAATAACAATGTTTTATCTAGATAAATATAATCAAGAATGAATCTTTGATGTTTTGATTGATTATAATTGGTGAATTCCTTGTCGGAATAATATTGATAATTGGTTGTTGCAATTTGGAAAACAAGAGAGCTGTAAAATTTTAAGTTGAATTTTACAGCTTTTTCGCATATAATAAATATAGAAAAAACAGTGCATCAAGAAAGGAGACCGGTCTATATGGCGAATATTTTACCAGTATCTGATTTGAGAAATTATAATGAAGTTTTAAAAAATTGCCGGACTGGAGAGCCGGTGTTTTTGACGAAAAATGGCAGAGGGCGTTTTGTAGTGCTTGATATAGAAGATTATGAGCGTGATCGTGCAGAGAAAAAGCTATTAATGAAGCTACAGGAGGCAGAGGAGGCAGTCAAAGATGGCGAAGGCTGGCTTAGCTTGGACGAACTAAAAGCCCTTGTGGGGGAATAAACTATGCTGAAATTACGAATTAACCCATTGGTTGCAGCGGATTTAAAAGAAATTCGTGATTATATTGCTGAGGATAATGCAGAATATGCTGCAAAGACGATCAAAGAAATTTACGATAAATTTGAAAATATTCAAATGTTTCCGGGGATAGGTGCAGATCTCTCAAAAAGAGTTAGTTTCCGAACAGATTACAAGTATGCGGTTTGGGAGAATTATGTGATCATTTATAAAGTTGGAGAAGAGTATGTGGAAATTTACCGGGTAGTAAACCGGTATCGGGATATTACGAGAATTTTCACATAAACATTTTGAGAAAAAACTTTGGGCACGGTATGGGTATATTAGTGGATATGGTTGTTTGAAAATAAAAAAAGTCATAGACTGTATATGATGTATATAAATACAGAAAATATACAATATGGAAAAGTTTATATTTAGATGCTAAAGGGGAGAGTATGAATGTTAAGTAGACCATCTAATAATTTTAAAATAAATGATACTACTAAAAATCTTTTTTTGTTTTTTCAATGTGTAAACGAAATGACATTTGATTATTCGCCGGATACATATAAAGCACCAACATTAAATACTAGATTAATTTGCCGAGAGGCTTATAATACATATAAATTTTTAAAAGAATCAAATGCACTGGACAAGTATTATACAAAATATTTAATCCCTATATTGGAAGAATTAGAATTCAGTTTGTCTAACGATAAAGTAGCAAAAGAAATATTGGGAGAAAGATACGGGAAAATATATTCGTTGTTAGAAACACTGAAAACGGATAAAGCATTATTTGAAAGCACTATTCGAAATTTACAGAATTATTTAGGGGGAAGGAAATATTATAATAAATTGAAGGATAAAATTTGCGATTTGGTTTGTGCAGAAAAAGAACAAATCGAGTTGATTAAATTAATAGGTGACTGGATGTCAGAAATTATGGCATTGGGATATTCAAAGCAACACATATATAATGTTACCAGTGATTTTTTTAAAAAAAGGGAGATTACTACTTGTAATCAAATATATGATTATTTTGAACTGTTCTCATTTGAACGCAAAAAATGGGAATGCATAACAATTATTGATAAAAAAATAATGACATATATAAAAGGTCTAGAAAGAATAGTTGATTCAGGAAGAATTGAGTTGAGTAGAATGACAATAGATGAACTGAAGACAATAATTCAAAAAGAACAGTATCATTCCATGAGCTGGTTTTTAGATTATTATATGTCAATACAAGTGGTAGATAAAGTTGAGATTGTTAAATATACATGTATGGAATTAGATCCCTATAAAGCGGCAGAAAAGGTAAAAAAATTTATGGGATTTTTTGTGGACATTATTACAAATGTAGATAATGAAGTGAAAAAAAATTATCCTTATAATGTATGTCTAAATTACTCTAAGACAAGAATAAAAGTACAATCTGCAATGCAAAGAAGAAATAGAAAGTATGAACAAAATTATTTGCCTAGTGTACTTAGAATGTTGCAGTCGTTAAGGATATCTCAGAAGATGTTTTCTGATTTTATGGGTGTTCTTTCATATCATGGTGATGCAATAAGTCAGGGTGTAAAAAATAAATATGTTATTACTATGCTTTGGACATCTTTGGAAATGCTGTTTAGTAATGGAAGTAGTGGTGGAAGTAAAGGTGAACATGTAAAGCGAGCTTTAATTGAGGTTATTCAGAGAACCTATATTATAAAAAGATTGAAATATTTACATAATGATGTAATAGCTAACGTTAAAGCATATAATAAACCATTAATTGAACAATATTCCTTGGATAACTTTGAGGTATTTGTTGATGTTCTTTTTGATGATCCAGATACAGATAGAGTGAAAGCGGTGGAAAAAACTCTAGAAAATAATCCTTTATTAAGAACGCGAATATTTGAATTAGTGGATAAAAACATAAAAAACGGGGAAAAAATTAGTGATCTTTTGGAAAGACATCAGAAAAAAATTGGTTGGCATATAGAAAGAATCTATCGTACAAGAAATTTTTTGGTCCATGCAGGACAAGAATTCTGGTATGAAGATACGATAGTAGAATGTCTTCATAATTATGTTGATTTTGTAATAAACTATATATTAGTAAAAACCGAAGCAGGTGAGTATGTCGAAAATATATCCGACATTATTTTGGAAGCTCAAAATGATAATGAGGTACATAAGAAGATACTTCATGATAATAGAGGAACTAATGTTAACAAGGATAATTACAAATTGTTGTTATTTGGACCTTCAGATAACGTTTTGAGATATTATCAAAATCATACAGTTTGATTTTGGGATATGAATTGATTTATATTAATAATGGATTTTAGAAGATACTCCATTTGCTCGGATTGATAACATTATCTTGATAATAAAGTGATAACACTATTCGGTACATCCTAAAGGACTCGGACAGTTGGACAAAAATAAAACAAAATAGAACCGAAACACCTATACAAAATTGTATAGAACTAATTTCAAATTTGCGAGTTTGAATAGCGGACTAAATTGCGAAAAAGCCCATAAATAAAGGTTTTGCGGGCTGTCTGGATGTTCCGGTGGAGTGCAAATG
>CAKRMK010000009.1 GCA_934364795.1 uncultured Blautia sp. | reverse complement strand
CCAAACCAGGCGCTCTAGCCAAACTGAGCCACACCCCGATGTTTACAACATCATTTCTATGAAGTTGTCATTCCTTGTTTCTCTCAAGAATTTGTTTTCTCTCGCTCAAGGCAAGACTTATTATATTATAAGGCCTATCATTTGTCAACACTTTTTTTTGCAATTTTTTTATTTTTTTCAAAAAAAGATAAAATTCCCTGAAACCCGCATAAAATCAGGGTTTGTAGCACTTGCTCAGTCAGTATTTTTCTATTTTCCCCCATATTTTTTTAATTCCAGGAAATTTTTTTATTTAAAACGGGTAAGAAAAAAATCTTGCTTTACAGGATTTTCCTCCTGCGACAAATCGCCTCTGGCCACATCTGCCATTGCGCCGCAGTGTAATCCTGTCCCACAAGATTTTTATTTCTACAATCGGTACATTATTATTTGCCGAATATATTTTTACACATATTCTGTCATTTACAGATATCGAATCTCAGCCTCCGGTTCTTCTCCTTCGTGCAATTCCATTACCACATAGCTGGGTCTGCGCCCTTCCTGTCTTGGAAAAGAAAGACTTCCCGGATTGATCACCAGCACCCCGTTTTTCTTCTCAATAACAGGTTTGTGGGTGTGTCCGAAAAATACAATTTCACATTCTCTTGCCGCAGCTTCTTCGGAAATCCCGTAAAGATCCATAGAAACGCCGTAATTATGACCGTGGGTCACCATAATTTTGTGTCCCTCCAGCACAATTTCCTCTTCTCTTGGAAGATCACTGAAAAAATCATTATTTCCGGCAACAATGGTACATGGGCAGTCTGCCAGAGCTTCAATAAAAAACTCCCTGCCCTCCACATCTCCGCAGTGGATCAGATAATCAAAGGGCTGCTCCAACTCCACTGCCGCTTCCAGCCTTTCGTCTCTTCCGTGAGTGTCACTGACTACCAGTATTTTCATTGCAGTTCTTCCCTTATTGCCTGAAGAGCTTTTCCCCTGTGGCTGATTTTATTTTTCTCTTCCATGGAAAGCTCTGCGGAAGTGCAGCCATACTCCGGCAGATAAAAAATAGGGTCATATCCGAAGCCATTTGCACCTTTTTCCTCGTATCCGATTCGTCCCTCCATGGTGCCTCTTACAGTTTTTACTCTTCCATCAGGAAAAGCTGCCGCAATTGCACATACAAAACGTGCAGTTCTTTTTTCATCCGGCACACCTGAGAGTCTCTGGATCAGATTGGCGTTCTTGGTATGATAATCTGTATGCTCTCCCATATAGCGCGCAGAATAAACACCTGGCTCTTTATTCAGATAATCAATTTCAAGTCCGGAATCATCTGCCAGAACGATTTCTCCGGTAAGCTTGCTGATGGCAGTTGCTTTAATAATTGCATTTTCTTCGAAAGTTTTGCCATCTTCCACAATATCTGCCTGGATTCCGGCTTCCTTCATAGATAACACCTGTGCATCCAGATCTGAAAGGATCTCGCGGATTTCTTTCATTTTATCTGCATTTCCTGTTGCAAAAATAATTTTTTTCATTCTGCTGTGCCTTCTTTCTTATCCTGTGCCTGATTCCGTCTGGGCGGCTTGGGGCCAAGGAACTGGTAGAAATATGTTTTCAACATTCCATTATAAATTTTACGGTTTTTATCTGCTTTTCGGCCAATATCATTTTCTGCCTTATCATAAGAAGTGATAAGATACATGGACCACTTATCAAGTCCACGGTAGCTTTCCCCGATTTCACGATATAACTGTGGCAAAGCTGCTTTTTCTTCCAGACGTTCTCCATAGGGCGGATTCGTGATAATAAATCCATAGGGCTTTGGATGATGAAGCTCCTTCACCGGACGCTGCTGAAAATGGATAAGGCCATCGACGCCTGCCATTTTGGCATTTGCACGGGCTGCTTTAAGCGCTTCTGCATCAATATCATACCCCTGGATATCCGTCTCAATTTTCAGATTAACTCTGTCCTGTGCCTCTTCTATGGCATTGTACCAGCAACGTCTTGGCACAACATGCTTCCAGTCCTCTGCAAGGAAGGAACGGTTCATACCAGGCGCAATATCTGCTGCCATCATAGCTGCCTCAATTGGAAAGGTACCGCTGCCGCAGAACGGATCTACAAGGCTTCTGTCCTTTTTCCAGGGAGTGAGCATAATAAGAGCACTGGCAAGCGTCTCTGTAATGGGAGCTTTCACAGTCATCTGACGATAGCCTCTCTTGTGAAGAGACACACCTGAAGTATCAATTCCAATGGTTGCCACATCTTTCATAAATGCAACACGGATAGGAAAGCTTGCGCCGTCCTCTGGAAACCAGGATACGTTGTAAACGCCCTTAAGACGCTCTACAATGGCTTTTTTCATAATAGACTGGATATCTGACGGGCTGAACAGCTTGCTCTTTACAGAATTGGCCTTTGCCACCCAGAACTTGCCGTCCTGTGGAATGTAACGCTCCCACGGAAGCGCTTTGGTGGCCTCAAAAAGCTCATCAAAAGTTTCAGCCTTCACATCTGCCACCTTCAGCAAAATACGCTCTGTGGTGCGAAGAAAAACATTTGCATCTGCAATTCCCTGTGCATCTGCAAAAAATGTAACCTTGCCATCCTCCACCTTGCTGATCTCATAGCCAAGATCCAGTATTTCCCGTTTCAAAACCGCTTCCAGCCCGAAGTGGCAGGGTGCGATCAGTTCAAATTTTTCCATACTCATTTACAGTATTTTCCCTTCTCTGCCTTTTTCAAACATACTTTCTTGCAGGATGATTTATTTAAAGTGTAATACTCTTTACAACATTTCCGTCAAAATCCTTGATGGAAAAAACACCATCCTCAAGTACTGCATAAGTAGGAGGATTTCCTTCTTTTGGAATAGATACGGAACCAGGATTCAAAAGGATATAGCCATCCATCTGCTCTGCTTTCAGCACATGAGTATGTCCGTGGATCAAAACATCTCCCTGACATAAAGGTGGAAGGTTGTTCTGATTATAGACATGTCCGTGGGTGGCGTACAAAGTCTTTCCATCAATAACCAGAATGCAGTAATCTGCCATAACCGGAAAATCCAGTACCATCTGGTCTACCTCTGCCTCGCAGTTTCCTCTGACTGCATAAATCTTGTCCTTCATTGCGTTAAGCATAGGAATTACCTGTTTAGGTGCATATTCCTTTGGCAGATCATTACGGGGACCATGATAAAGCAGATCGCCCAGCAGCACCAGGCGCTCTGCCCCTTCTTTTTCAAAAGCATCCAGCATTTTCCTGCAGTAATATGCAGAACCGTGGATGTCAGAAGCAAACATATATTTCATAAACTTCATTTCTCCTATGTTTCAGAGCACGTAGAAAGCTCTGGTATTTCATACATTTTGTCTTCTTTACCTTATCATGCATCAGAAAAAAAAACAAGAGAATCCAGGTAACTATCATTCCTGTACTAATATTTCTTTCCATCGGGCTGCTTTCCAATATCGCAAACTAAATTTCTTCCTCTGTATGCATTCATTCCACCAATCACTGTTCTGGTTTCATACCCTTTTCGCGCCAGAATCCTTGCAGCAAGCTGGCTGGCACCGCCACGATCGCAATACAGCACCAGTGTTTTATCCTTTGGAAAATCATATTCCTGAAGTTCCTCAAACTCACTGTAGGGAAGATTAAGCGCACCTTTAATATGCCCGGTGCGGTACTCTTCTCTGTCACGTAAATCTATAAGAAAGGCATCTTTTCGCCCCACATAATAGTCCAGCATTTTCGCAGAGATAGGCTCAACGGGAAACATAATAAATCCCCTTTTTACCCATTATATGCCAGCACTTATGTAAACGTTTTATTTTTCAGAAAAAACGGGCATAAGCGTTTTGCCCATGCCCGTTTCTTCTTTCATGTTGATATAATTTATTTTTCTTTAGTATTTAGAAGTGGTGTCCTCTTCAGATTCATAAGAATTGCGGTTCTTATTTTTGCTGCTGTTCTTAGAATAGCTGTTGTGGCAATTCTGAGAATTCATTTCATTCTCATAGTTCATATTTGTGGTATTCTTGCTGTTTTTGTTTTCTGATTCATAATTTTTTGCCATTTGAATGTTCCTCCTGTTAAATGTTATCAGATTACCTTGTACATTCTCCCCCAAACCCGCAAGAATATTCATCAAAATGATATTGCTTTTTTTTCCAGTTTATATTATAATCGTACTTGTAAAAAGAATTTACCCTTCAAAAATTTTTTTTACATAACCCCTTATAATTATTTATACTCCCCTCGAAATACCCGGTAGCTCCCCTACCGGGTATTTCTCTTTTAAACTGAGTTATTATGCGTCATCTGCCTTCGTACCGCATCTGGCTCCCGCGCAGCAGAGCCTTTTCCCTTTATGTACCAGGAAATTCTATTGTCCCCTGCTACATAAAAGAGGATAGTGAAAACACCGTCCCCCATTTCAATAAAAAAAGCTCACACATCTTTAAAATAATCCAAAAGCATCTTTTCATCTCCCATTGAACTGATATTTATACTAGCACAACATTCTGGTGCCTCTGCACAAAATACTTCTACTGTTATTGCAGGTGCCATAACATTTACATAATTTCTCGTTATATAAAGTGGAAATGTATTATCTCCCATATAATCTCCCCATTCAACTGTAAATGGCTCAATCTGAAAAACCTGTCCATCCATCATTACGCCTCCAGTATGTTTGGTAATCTTGAATTTTACATGATAATTTTGAATGGGAATATTACAAAATTCAATATTGAATGTATATTTTTTATTTTTATTTTCTAATTCGTAAATTTCAACATTTCCTGTTTTATATTCTGTTTTATATTCTTTTTCATTTCTAAGAAATTCGCTGGGATATGAAATTACTATATAACTGCCACAATTTTTCAACATATCTGTTGTTTCTTTATCACCATGTTTAGAAGCTTTTACATACCATTGCAGGGCCTCATCACGATTTACCTCATTTCCTCTTCCCAAAAGATAAGAATCACCCAGTCTGGCTTCTGCTGCCGCACAGCCATAGAAAACTAATTCATTATACATTTCTACCGCTTTTTCGTAATCCTTGGAAAATCCAAATCCATAAAAATAGCAATTTGCAAGTACATATTTACTCCATGTATTTCCCTGATCAGCCAATTTTTTATGCCAATATATTGCCTGTTCGTAATCTCTTCCGTAGTTAACTCCATCATAATAATAATTTGCCAGGTTTTGCTGTGCTTTTACATACCCCTGCTTTGCAGATTTCTTCCACCAATATTCTGCCATTTTTTCATCTTTCTTAACTCCCTGTCCATTACTGTAACGGATAGCCAGTCTGTTTTGAGCGTCTGCATCACCATTCTTTGCAGCCTGTTCAAACCAGGTAACAGCCTGGGCATAATTATTGTCTTCTAATTCTATAATTCCAGCCTGCAATGCAGCATGATCATCTCCCTGTTCTGCAGCTTTTACATACCATTTCAGTGCTTCATAAATATCTTCTTCAACACCATTTCCGTTATAATACCAGTCGCCCAGTTTTACCTGTGCCGACTTATTTCCATTTTCCGCTGCTCTTTTATACCACTTTACAGCTTCATCAATATCTTCTTCAACACCATATCCCTTTTCATACATTTCTCCAATTCGATTCGCTGCATATATGATTCCATTTTTGTATGCCAGTTGATAATATCTCATTGCTTCTTCATTATTTTCTTCTGTACCATTTCCCCAATAATAGCAGTTCGCCAAATTATACTGTCCCCAACAGTATTTCTGTGCAGACAATTTATACCATTTTACTGCCTCTTCATAATCCTGTTCTACTCCATTTCCTGAATAATAACAATTTCCCAATCTGTTCTGTGCTTTTGCATTTCCCTGTTCTGACAATTTCTTATAAAGTTCTACAGCTTCTTCTGTATTTCCGTTCTTAAAAAGATCATTTGCATTTTGCAGAACACTTTCCATTTCTGTATCTTTTAATTTCTCTTCCATACTGTATTTCCTCACATTTTATTTTTATAAAAGCAGAACGTTAATCTTTCATTTTAGACTAACGTTCTTATTTCTGGCTTTTTTCTACTCTTCGTAATCATTTTCACATAATTCATCATAAGCAAGATCAAGCATCTTATTCCAATGTTTCATTGCGTCTTTTATAGACTTTTTAAAATCATCCACGGCTTTTAAAATGCTCTCTAATAATTCGTTTTCATCCTCTCCATCATCGTAATTTTCATGTACAGTATGCATTCTATGAGCAAACCTTCGGGCATCTACCTCTAAATGCTGCTTCCGAATTCCTTCTTCCTCAACTGTTTCTGAAAAAAATCCATCTGTATGGTAAACCATCTCTTTCCATACATTTATCTCTTCTGCAACTTTTTCATCTTTACACAGAACATCATAGTTTTTTTGAAACCAGTCATAATCTCCATATGCACTGGAAACAACTTCTATTTCGCCTATTAGCTCTGCAAGTGCTTCGTCTTCTATATAATTACTTTGAAGTTCATCAATTTTCTGAATATACCCATCCATAATAGTCATTAAGTCTTTTAAGTTATCTTTTATAGAAGTCGCAAGCTCTATAGCTTGCTCCGTTTGTTTCCTGTCTTCCTCTTCCATTTTTTTCTCTCTTTGAGCGCGATTATATTCTGTTGCCGCATCCAATACCTCACCAGCTATATTCAACATTGTATCCAGAAATCCCATAATATTCCCTCTCCTTTGTTTTATATATTTTTCTAAATTTATTTTCTATTTTAACTGATAAAAAGACTTCTCTGCTTATCACTCTGCATCTTCTATTATAAAATCTTTTCTATGTCAAGTATATGTGATTAAATGCATTACAGCAATACAAATATGTGTATTTTGTATACATATTTCTATCTTTTTCTATTTTTACTATGCAAAACGCCCTTATATATTTTGTAATTACAATAATAATTTTACGTCTTTTCGTGCTTATTGTAAAGTAATTTGTCGAAATATTACTGGTATATACCTATCGTCTAACAGTGCAAATTATTAACTGATATTGCCGATAAAAACATAATCATTAAAAAAAGCTAATTTTCATTTTCTGCAATAGAAAAAAAGCCAGTAAAGTCCCATCATTCTCATAATGACGTCCTTTTACCGGCTTTTTATTCAATCTATATTTTTTAATTCATAATAACCTCAAAGAACTATTCTTTCCAATAATATTGGCACCCATTTTTCATTTCTCCAAATTCGATTTTCCCATCTTCCAGTGCCATAGACTTAAATTTCAATCCAATTCTTTTTTTCACCGAAAAATTCAAATATGGCCAATACGCAGACAGTACATCTCTTACACAAAACTCTTTTCCAGCTGGCATTTCATCTGCTTTTTCTTTTACAAGAGCCGCCAGTTTATCCACACACCACGCCTCAAATGCTTTCTTGTGCCGTTCTCTCCACTGTGATGTAATCAGAAACTTTTCATCCTCAAAAACTACTGGATTTCCATAATATCTGTTATATCCCCTGCTGTCTCTTTTCAGTTCATCCACATCCTCTCCTGCTTCCACCTTCTTCAAAATTGGAAAATTCATAAGAAAATTACTGTTGCAATATTCAAGGGATGACAGCTGGTTAATTTCTGTTTTGGACAAAACTTTATTTTCCATAAGTTTTGTCAATACATTCTTTGCCATCTGTCCAATTTTTATATCATTTGCAGTTTCATCAAACTCTTCTATCTCATCCAGCGTAATGGCATCTGCACTGAAATCTCCATTTCCCACTGAAGCGTTTGTTTTTTCCAAAAGATGCATTTCTTTCATTTCACTGGTCAAAATTTCCTCAGCCCTGTGTCTGATATCTACATCCACACGGTCCGATGCAATGATTGACTTCAGTGCCTCTACTTCCAAACGGTTTCTAAACACCCACCGGGCACTGGAACTGCGGCTTCTTCTGGACGCAATTGTAAAATTCTCTGCAACAAGAGCCTCTTCTGGACCGTCATCACTTTTAAATGCATAATAGTACTTTACGAAAATTTTCTTGCCAATCTTATTTAAGATTACTTCTAATCCATCTGTGCTTTTATTTTCTGCTTCTTTCTTTTCTTCAAATCCAGCGGTACTTCCTGTTAATGCTTCATTTGCGCCATTTGCAATGTTTGCGCCATTTGCAATGCTTGCGCCATTTACCGCAGTTGTGCCATTTGCACTGTTTGCGGCTTCTGTTGCATTTTGAAGTGCTTCATACTCACTGATTGTCATAATTACATGCGTTGGTCTGTTATTCTGAAAAATAAACCCTTCCTGGATATCATTTAATTTTTCTTCCAGAGCAGAAAAATCCCTCAATTCTTCAACCATAATTATTTTTTTGAATATTGCGTTAAAATCAACAGCCATAATTTCTTCCCCCGATCTTATATTTTAGGTGCAAATTACGGAAGCTGCCTCGCAACAAAGTAATTCCTGGATATCATGTTAAGGACATAAGCCCCCGCAAAATGGGGCGTGCAGATTACAGTAATGATTTTAATGGCACGCTCTAACCTTATGAAATTATAATATCATACATTTTGTGTTTTGTAAACCCCTATACATTTTTGTATTTGTTTGTAAAAATCTATCTTTAGTTTGTAAGAATCAACTTGTAAAAATCAGTTCGTAAGAATCACATTATATTAAACTCTTTCAATTGAAGATTCCAACCTTTTATTCTGATCTTTTATTCTGTTCTTTCATTCTAATCTTTTATTCTGCTCTTTTATTCCCATCTTTTATTCTGATCCTCAATCCTGATTCTTTATCTGCAACTTTTTTCGAAATTCAATCATATAATATTTCGTAATAATAATATTTTTTTTACGTCTTTCACCACCTATTGTAAACCAACTCTTGGAAATATTATTAAAGTAGTGTTATTTTAAAGGAGACCATAGACTTGTTTAATGTATTAGATAAAATAACCTCATTACGAGAAGAACGTGGCTGGACAACTTACCGGCTAGCGAAGCTGTCTGGAATTCCCCAGTCTACCATTTCCACATGGTACCGCAAGAATCTCATGCCACCTATAGATAAATTAGAAATTATCTGCCAGACATTTGGAATTTCACTGGCTGAATTTTTTAATGATACCGACATCCTCGTTTCCATGAGTGAGGATGAAAAAAGTATGCTAAAACAGTGGAGTCTGCTGACTCCCAATCAGCGCAAAGCCGTTTTAAATATTATTACGTTGCTGCTTGCTGGAGAATGAAATTGTTAAAGTCCATTTAGAGTCTGCCCCAAAAACCATTCCCACAATCTGTACGCCCCGCTTTGTTGGAAATTTTACTGGAATTTGGTTGTCACATCCCAGCTACGGCGCCCTCATCCGGGCAAAATCTCCCACAAATTGTGACGCACATCTTGCAGAAAGCCTTTTTCAAACACGCTCTAGTATAGGTTGTAGAAATGATTTTGGGAGCACGTTCTAACTTCTGTTTGCAGCAATGAGCTTTACAAGCAGCACTCTTGAAGAGAAACAATACATCTCCTGCAAATTCTAAACATACTAAAAACATGTCTGAAAACAGCTTTTAAGAAATCTTTGCAGCCGCTTTCACATCTGCCACAAACGCTTCCATCCGCTTTTTACTTCTGGAATATACGACTGCCTGATTTCCGCTTCTAAGGCTGATTGTAATTTTGCGGTTCAGGCCGCCCCAGATAAAAATTGGTATAAATATGAAACAGCCCGGTTCTGCAAAGCAGGCGGCAATTGCCGCAAGAATCCAGAAAATTGCATAGCCTGTAATTTTTGTATTTACTGCAACATTGGTAATATCCTCATAATACAGCACCGGAATGGTACTTTTTTTCGCCGGTCTGGTCACAATACTCATTTTTTCAGCTTGATCGTTTCTCTTTGTTTCCATTGTCTCACTCATTCACTTTATCCTCTTATTTCCTAAAGCATGTAAAAAACATTCCCGTAATCCGCACGCCCCACTTTGTGGCATATTTCACCCAAGCTTAGTTTTCATCAGTTGCAGCAAGCATCGCTGTAAAAAACCTTACAGTAATCCCAGTGCATTTCCAACCAGACCAACAATAATCCCACCAATCATGATGCACCAGAACCATTCTGTAAACACACTTCTGAAGCTGAAGTGAATTACGTCTACACAACTGGTATAAATTTTATGTACGATCACACCCATAACAATAACCAGTATTGCTAATACATACGACATTTTTCTTCCCCCTTTGTCTTCTTTTTTATTTTCTACATTATACCCCTGCTCCTTTTTCCTTTCATTCACTGCCAGTGTGTATTTTCGGCAAATGCCTATATTTGCTTTGCAGTTCATCTCTTACAGTGCTAAACTGTTCACATGATATCAGGAATAAAAGGTTATCAGGAAACCAGAAAATTTCTCAAAAGTCTGATCCAGTCCGATTTTTATCCCAAAAATGAAAGAGATTTCGAAATCATGTGCGGCATCCGTCAGAAAAAAGACCTGGATTCCATCAACGATATGCTCCTTGCAAAAGGACTGAATCCTCTGAAATAAATTCATTAGCTTCACAAACTTAATTTTCAACTTTTGTTTACCAAAATGCCTCGCAGAACATTACCTGCAAACGGCAACAACAAAGGAGCATCACCATGGCACTTTCACCAGATATGGAAAAAGCACTGGAAACATATATTGACCTTGATTTTCTTGACCCCCTTTCTTCTCCCAGACAGAAAAAGGATGGAAATTTCTACAGCACCTATCTGGCTGAGCTGAAACCAGAATATATGTACCTGGCTCCTGATTCCGGTTCTGTAATTCTCAAAGAAATCTCCCCCCAGCAGGCGAAAATCTACGAAAAACTAAGCCAGACCTGGAATCCTTACGTTGAAGCCGTTTTCGGAGTTTTTCAGGTTTCCGGCCAGTACATGGCTATCAATGAATTTATTCAAAAGCCCTCCTACCTGGTCTACGCCTCCCGGAAACTTGCAGAAAAAAGGAATCTTTCCCTGGAAGACTACATCAGCGAATATGGCTGTTTATCTGAAAGAGAAGCAATTATTTTTCTTATCCAGCTGTGTCATGGTCTGGAAACCCTGGCTTCCCTCTCTTTTGTCCACGGTGATGTTGCCCCACAGAATATCCTTCTTACCAACCGGACTATGATTGCACCAGAGCCTTACGGATATATTGACGGGATTCACAGAAACTTACCTGCAAACTCATTGATTTTGATATTACCAATAAGGTTAAAAATCAGAATCACATGGTCACTGTGGTAGCCGGAACTAACCCATACGCAGCACCCGAAATCCTGGATTACAAAAATCCAACTGACAGAGTCGATATTTATTCACTGGGCTGTGTTCTTTCTTTTCTTCTTACCGGAAAATCGCCGAAACAGATAGAGCCATGTGAGCTTCGTTCCAAATGCAGCAAACGAATCCGCAAAGTTATTGCCAGATGCACTGCCGATTACTCCAAACGCTACAAAAAAGTTTCTGTACTGCGGCATACCCTGGAAAAAATGCTTCCGTCACCGCCAGTCATATTCCACAGAAAATTGCACAAATAAACAATAACCCTGGAAGAAAACATGGAAAAAAATATGGAAGAAAATTTTGAAAAAATCCTGCAGCGTCAGCAGGAATTAGAATATCTGAAAAAACAAAATACCGGTTCCAAAAGACAGCTTCAGCAGCTTTCCCAGAAGCTTGGCAGCGACTACTCCAGACAGATTTTAAGCCAGTGTTCCAAAATTCACACGATCATTAGAAAGCGCCGCTTTTTCAGTCTGATGCGAAAAATTTTTCTTACACTGTCTGCTGCACTCTTTATCTTTATTTTCCTGGCACTTTTCAGGCTTGGACCTTTTGCAGCTTCCGGGTTAAGTACAGAAGAAACAGATCCTTTTGGCGACCTTCCCATGGTTCAGCTACAGCGTGCCGCAAATGACAATGACTTCGATAAAGTCCGGGATATCATAAAAGAAAATGATTTTAAACCTGATACTTTTGTTACTGCCTGGGTCTTTTCAATGCTGTATGAGCACGACCAGGACTATGACCAGGCAGCCACTGTCATTCTTGACTTTATTGACAATTACTTTGATGTCCGGAACATGACAAAGCTTTCCATCCTTTATACACAGCTGGTTCAGGTGGGAACCCACTACCTTTCCCCGGATGTCCAAAAAAGATATGACGAATGTATTGCCCAGTGTGAAAAAGGCAATGCGCGCCGTATGGCTATCTGGTCACTGATGAATGACCAGAAATACGAAGAGGCACTGGAACTGTGTAAAGATTTCCATGAAAGCGGAATTTCTTATTCTGTTTTATTCGAAGACTACAACCTCTGTTATAAGCATCTGGAAAAATATGAGGAATATGCAGAATTTCTTATAGACATTGCAAAACAGCTTCCGGAAAAAGATGATTACTACGATGATCTTCCGGACAGATACAGAGTTATAAACTGTCTGGAAAGTGTATATCCCAAGGTTTCCGAAGAAACACAGAAAAAAATTGATGAACTTGGAGTGATAGAAGCAGCTAAACAATAAAAACAGCCCCCACTTATGTTTCATTGCTTTTAAAACACAATACATGTTATAAACAAGCAATTGAACATGAGTGAAGGCTTTGTTGTCAACCGCCGCAGCCATCGCTGCGCCTCATTTTTCCGCCTTGCACATGGAAAAATCATCCTTTGTAGGAGATTTTGGGGACACGCTCTAATTGGTAAAATACAGGAAATCCCCACAGGGCCTTTCATAATTATTAATCAGCTTATTAATAACCTGTCCGTTATAATACAGGGTAGCCGATCCGCCACCATCCAGATTATACGCATATTTACATCCGTAAGAGGAAAAAATGCTTACAAGATCCCAGTGATTCAATCCTGTATAATTACCTGTATCAGTGACAAGAAGCACATATCTTCCCGGTTTGATCATTCCGATTGCAGTCCTTGGGTAATACTTGTTTGTCTCATCCCAGGCAGGCTGTGCTACTTTGTCCTGGATCAGAACCGGTCCGAAATTATAAGTATCCTTTACCCCATCTGCAAGCAGCTGTTCTCCCAGAAGTCCCATCTGCGGCGTATAAATCGTTCCGTTTTTCTTCACAGCCATTACACTGTAGCTGGTATAATAATTACCATAAATGACACCATTTTTTATGCACATTCCAAGAGGAGAAGGGCAGCCAGTCTCATAGCTGAACGCGCTTCCATTGATGCCGATAATTCCTCCATTGCTGGAAACTGCACTGGATGTGGTCTGCCTTGCGCCTCCGTAAGTGCCAAAAGAAAGTGCTGACCGAAGCTGTCCTGCATTGGAAATATTCACAGTTGCCACCCAGTAAGGCACACCGTGAACACTTTTCCGGCTCAGGTCAATATGTAACGTATTACTTCTGTAAGAATAATGAGAAGCATTATATTTCACACCAGGTCTGGTCTGACTGGTTTTTCTTCCATTGCCATCCACATAATAATGTCCGATCCATTGATTCACCGCCATAGCTCCGGAGGTTTTGTTAAAATAATACTGATACTTCCCAATGGTGTTCCATCCTGTAGCCATTCTGGAGTTTTTCAGGAAATAATATCTTTTTCCACCATAATTCAGCCAGCGGCCTGCAATTGCAACACCGGATTTATCGAAATAATATTTATACTTATCACCGGTAGCCCAGCGATTCCTGAACATGATTCCATTTTTCCGATTGTAATAATACCTTTTTCCCTTGCTCACCAGCCAGCCAGTGTATCTGCGCCCGTTTTTCAGACAGTAATAGCCCTTACCTTTATAGGTAAATCTTCCACAGATCAGCCGCCCTTTTTTGTAAAAATAATAATAGCCATCTTTTTTTACCCAGCCGTTTTTCCGGGAGGTCAGATCTGTTGCAGCGTCCGCAGCTTTCACATAAGCAGCCGCATGCACCGGCCGGTAGCTTGAGGACGCAGTGATTCCAAACATTAAAAATAACAATATTAACCAAAAATATTTTTTCTTTTTCAAATTCTGCTCTTTTCTTTTTATTTATTGATATTTTAGATTCACTCAAAATCAGAGCAGACAAATTGCTTCGTCTGCTCTGCCCTATTGTCTTTACGTTTTATATCTTTTCTTGCAGAAAGCCTTTTGGGGGCACGCTCTAAGCTGCAGGTGTTTCTGCATCCTCTTCAAGAGTATCGCCAGCCATGTCCGTCTGGTCTTCTGTAATTCCCTCTTCTGTATCTATCTGTATGTCACCAGCTCCGTCCATAGCTTCCATA
This sequence comes from uncultured Blautia sp., assembly GCA_934364795.1. Classification (GTDB taxonomy): domain Bacteria; phylum Bacillota; class Clostridia; order Lachnospirales; family Lachnospiraceae; genus Blautia_A. The sequence continues at coordinate 76,882 of CAKRMK010000009.1, read as the reverse complement.
ACACTGTCCAGCCATCCCTCCGGCATTCCTGCGCTGGTAAGGCTGTCTGTGATGGTAGTAAGATCCATAGAGGAAACATAATTCTCCACATCATCATCAACACTGAAATCATATACATCTGTAAGGGAAGCAATATCAGCTGTTTCCAGAGCTTCTCCTTCATTATTTCCTGTAAGGGAAACAGAACCAAGGCTTACACCACTTGATACAAGAGCCAGATTCCAGTCAACATTATCTGCATCTTTTCCTGCGGTGGTAAATACAAGCTGCATTCCTCCGAATGGATCATAGGTTGAGCCATCCTCTGCCACTTCAGGCACTCCGGAGAATGTATAGGTTCCATTCCAGTTACCCTCCTGTGTTGCTTTTGTATCATAATCTGTAACATCGATCTGTGCTATAGTCTCTCCATCAGCCAGAACCGTATACGTTCCACTAAGCAGATCTCCATTCATCTCTCCGCTTCCCTCTAAAGCAAAGCTTTCTGAATCTGCTGAAAGCTGAAGGGTAAATCCTCTCTTATCTCCATCTGTAGTTGCAAGATAACTAACCAGATTCTCTTCTCCATTTCCTTCATCCATAAGAATCTGACGTCCTACAACTTCTCCGTCACCATCTACCCAGGCTCTTAAAATGAATCCGGATTCGTCGGTATCGTCAATATTTACATCTACCTCATCCCGAAGCTCTGTAAGCGCATCCAGGAATGTATCATAAGTATACTGCGGATCATTTAAAACCTCTGTCCAGCTCTCAATCAGACCTTTCAGCTCTTCATCCTCTTTGACAGCATCCAGAATCTGCTGAAGCATCGGGATTGCTTCTTTCTGTGTCACATGACCTTCCAGAACATTCAGCTCCTGATGTACATCACCGGCAGCTGCATCCTGTGTGCCCGGATTCTCTGCATCTGCTACATTATCAAAGAAAATATCACTGTATCTGGTGAGAATTGTCTGTACAATATCTGCTGCCGGAAGATTATCCAATGTGGAAAAATAACTGCTCATAGCTTCTGAAATATCCATGCTTGTTGAAAAAGAGGAATCATTCTCAATTTCTTCCTCTGCATCTTCTGTCAGCTGAAGCAGATCCATCTTGATATAACCATCGTTCAACTCCGGAATTCTCATATAAATTACGGAATTTACTGTATCCATGTAGTATTCAACAGTACAGATCTTGGTGCCGTTTACATCCACATCCATAAACTCTGTTAAAGTTGTGTCTGAAACTACAACATTCGTATCAAGAGAAGCCTGATCAAGCCAGGAGATATCCACCGGGGAAAGCATTCCTGCAATGGCTTTTCCACCATCATCCAGATTCAATGTAATTTTTGCATTGCCCTGCACCTTCTCGGTATCAAGCTGGGAAAGATCAGCTGCGTATTCCGTGCACATTTCCTCAATTGCCTTGGCAAAAGCAGCTTTCTCTGTCTCTTTGTAAGAATCAGCTGCCCATGCAGTCTGTGGAGCCATGCTGGCAGCCATAAGAGATGCTAATAAAATCGCAGTAATTTTCTTTCTTTTCATTTTTACCTCCCTGGACGTAATTCATAAGCGTCCATACTGATTTATCGTTTTTGGTTTCATTTTTACTGCTGTAAGATAATATGATATCAGGGTCAAAAGGTCAAAAAGCCGTTCATGCTTGCATGATAAGGCTTTTGACCTTGGGACCCGCCGAACATGAGGAAGTAGCGATTTACGCAGTAAATCAGCGGATTCCGAATGTTCGAGAATTGTGGGAGCTGCTTTGCAGCGGAGCAATTCGTGGATATCAAGTTAGGGGCAAAATTCCTTTTGACCCTAACATCATAATATCAGAATATCATTTGTCTTAATTATTGTCAATCTGATTATAATATTCTGACGTTTTTTCTCATCTTTTTTGTATAAGCAGAAAACACTCTGTTCCATTGCCACTGCATTTTGGTAACTCGGCATATTTTTTTCAACAGAGTTTCATAAATTTTTTCTACAATTTATACATCTTACATTACAACATATTTGTATCTCTCATCCAGATTTACCCTTTATTTACAAGTCAGATACTCATCCAGATTTTCCAGATATCTCTGGTTTCGCTCCACTGTTACCACAACCACATCCTCCGGCTGGTATTTTTCCAGAAGCTCTGTGGAAAAATCATCGATCCGCACAAAGATTGCCTTTTTATACCGGTAGGGCAAAAATTTCTCCAGACACAGCCGGAATGAATCCCCGATTACCATTATCGTTTTTTCATTTTCAGAATTGGATTTGAAGGTTTTCAGAATTTCCTCCCCGTTTTCTGTTTTCTCTTTTTTTATTTTATATTTTACGCCCGGGTGAAATTCACTAAGTCCGTATTCCCTGTCATCATCCAGCTCCTTGTATCGTCCAATCATCCTGGAAAGATCTCCCCGGCAGGGCTTTGTTCCCTTCTCGATTACAATGTCCTCAATAGGCAGACATTCTCCTGTAAGATCCAAAGTGATCTTTTCATTCATAATGTATCCACCAAGATTATTCATGTGGGTATCATATTTTTTGAATAATTGATACTGTTCTGAATATTGACACAAAGTCTCTTTCAAATACTGAAAATCCACATCAGAATTTGCTTCCATATAATCAGAGAAAGCTTCCATGCGGGAATCCCCGGTGCCAATTATCCTGGGAGTGTCTGGCATATATTGGGAATAAACCGTTTCCTTGCTTGGTGCTACATAATAATGGAAGCTTTCTGCTCCCTGCTTCAAAAACCAGTCACGGGTTTTTTCGATTTTTTCTGCAATTTCCTGGCTTTTTTCCAGACTGTATAAATTGGTTTTCTGATAATCTGCCATGGCATTTTCCCCATCTCTGGACGGCAGATAAAACAGCCAGTTCTCTTCCCCGATCACCACATCCCCAATTTTCGTATTCTGAAAAAGGTTGGTATCCAGATAATTATTCAGCCACACAAGCTCATTTTTAAAAGGCACATGATCCTTGTAAAATGCCTCAAAATCTTCTGGAAATTCAGCCAGCTTTCCCAGGGTAACCTCTGGAAAGCCGGAAAGCTCCCTGTTTTCATTATTTGCAGTATCAAAATATTTATAAAAAGCGCTATATATCAGGCTGGGAAGAATCAGGCTTCCCATAAACAGCCCGATGAGCAGCTTTTGTAAATTCTGCGTTTTCCTTTTTCTCATATTCCTCAACTTAACATCTTTAAATCAATCAAAATCTGAAATAAATAAATGGATTATAGCTGTTATTTACAAGTGACATGATACACAGCCATAAAAGTATCATACATGTAAGGATGTTCCACACTGTAATCACTGTTTTTTCTGTAAACATTTTCAGCTTTTTAGCCAGCAGCTGACCCACACCACTAAACCACACTCCAAGCAAAATAAGGACCTGCATTTTCCGATCCAGGTAAGCAGATATCAGCAAAGTTCCCCCATGCTCCACGAACATATTTTTCACGTAGGCAAAAAACAGCGGCAGGTTTTCCGCACGGAAGAGAATCCAGCCAAGAAATACAACAGCCATAGTGTAAACCCATCCTGCAAAAGGACAGCATTTTTTCAGTCTTTCTCCCAGCCATACCCGCTCCAGGATAAGAAAGACACCGTAATACAGTCCCCACACAATAAATGCCAGACCTGCTCCATGCCAGATCCCTGTAAGGAAAAATACAATCAGCAGATTTCTGTAAGTACAAAATGTTCCTTTTCTGTTTCCGCCAAGTGGAATATAAACATAATCCCGGAACCAGGAGGAAAGAGAAATATGCCACCTTCTCCAGAAATCCTGCACAGATGTGGCAATATAGGGATGGCGGAAATTTTCCGAAAAATCAAACCCAAACATTTTTCCAAGTCCGATAGCCATATCCGAATATCCGGAAAAATCATAATAAATCTGCAGCATATAAAGAACCGCCCCAAGCCACAAGGTTTTACGGCTGGCAACATCAGGACCATATTTAAAAATTTCATCGACCACTTTTGCAAAAGCATTGGCCAGCAGTACTTTTTTTCCAAGGCCACGGACAAACCGCAAAATACCGTAAGAAAATTTTTCCAGTGTTTCTTTTCTGTTCCGGATCTGATTTTCGATTTCTTTGTACTTAACAATGGGTCCCGCGATCAATTGGGGAAAAAAGGAAATATACAATAGCATGTGTAAAAAGTTATGCTGAGCCTTTACCTCTCCCCGATATACATCGATCACATAAGACAACGCCTGAAACGTATAAAAGGAAATTCCAATTGGAAGTGCCACCTGCGAAAAAGAAAAGAAATTAAAATATTTAAAATAACCAAGAAGCAGAAGATTGATTCCTACAATTCCACACAAAATCAGCTTCTTTTTTCCTGGATATTTTTCTATAAAAATACCGCCTGCGAAATTCAGCAGAACCGAAAAGAGCATGAGAAAAATATATACCGGTTCGCCCCATGCATAAAAAAGCAGACTGAAAAATATTAAAATACCGTTACGGAACTTCTGTGGACTTACATAATATGCCGCCAGAACCAATGGCAGGAAAATCCACAGAAAAAGCATTGAACTAAAAACCATCTATAACTCCTGTCACAAAACTAAGTTGTAAATTCTCTGTGTCTATAAGAAAGCATTTCAAACGAACTTTGTAGCATGTCTTAGAGCATGCAAAAAAGGCTTTCTGCAAAATGTAGTATAACAAAAAAACCTCCCGTATACCAGAGGTTATAAAATATCTCTGCTATACGGGAGATTATTAGTTACTGTTCACTGGTAATATTCCGCGAGGTGTTTTTTGTGAGCAAAGCTCACAGAAAACCCGAGAACCTCGGCGCGAAATCATGCAAAGCATGATTTCTGTGCATCGCGGAGGAAGATTCTCTAAGCTTACAAATTCATTTACCAGATTTTGGAATCTACAGCTGCACGCTCAATAGACAGCCCCTTCATGTAGCGATCCATGAAAATATTAAATCCTTCCACGCCTTCCGGATCCGGATTCAAAGTACTTCCCTGGTTTCCTGCAAATACCTTTGTATCAAGGAAATCTTCCAGAGTTTCTTTTTCTCCTTTGTTGATCAGGTAAGAAGCCAGAACTGCGATTCCCCATGCACCGCCCTCACCTGCAGTTTCCATAACAGAAACAGGTGCGTTCACTGCATCAGCAAGAATCTGCTGTCCAACGCCTTTTGTCTTAAACAGTCCGCCATGACCAAGAAGACGGTCTACTTTTACGCCTTCTTTCTTAAACAGAATGTCAAGGCCAACTCTCATAGCACCAAGGCAGGTGTACAGATTGGTTCTCATAAAGTTTGCAAGATTAAATTTGCTCTCCGGAGAACGTGCAAACAGCGGTCTTCCTTCTGTAAATCCGGTCATGTGCTCACCGGAGAAATAGCAGTAGGACAAAAGTCCGCCACAGTCAACATCGCCTTCCATAGCCTTGTTATATAAAGTTCCGAACAGTTTGTTCATATCTACTTCCATACCTATTGCTTCTGCAAATTCACGGAAAATATTTACCCATGCATTCAGATCAGAAGTACAGTTGTTGGAATGTGCCATTGCAACCGGATGTCCGGACGGAGTTGCTACCATGTCAATTTCAGAATATGGTGCTGACAGTTCCTTTTCCAGAACGATGGAAGCAAATACAGAAGTTCCGGCAGAAACATTACCGGTACGCTTTGCAACGCTGTTGGTGGCAACCATTCCGGTTCCTGCGTCACCTTCTGGCGGACACATTGGAATTCCTGCCTGCAGTTTTCCTGTTACGTCAAGAAGTTTAGCACCTTCTTCTGTCAGGCATCCTGCATCCTGTCCTGCAACCAGTGCTTTTGGAAGAATGTCACGCAGTTTCCACGGGAAGCCATAAGAAGCTACCAGCTCATCAAACTGCTGAACCATTTTTTCATTATAATCCTTTGTAGTGCTGTCCACAGGGAACATTCCGGCAACATCACCGATACCAAGAACTCTTTCACCTGTCAGTTTCCAGTGAACATACGCCTCCAGAGTTGTCATATAATCAATATCTTTTACATGAGGCTCGCCTTTTAAGATTGCCTGATAAAGATGTGCAATGCTCCATCTCTGTGGCACATTGTACTGGAAAAGCTCTGAAAGCTTCTTGCTTGCCTCTCCTGTAATATTATTTCTCCAGGTTCTGAATGGAACCAGAAGATTACCTTCTTTGTCAAATGGCATATATCCATGCATCATGGCACTGATTCCAATGGCTCCAACTCTTGTCAGCTCTATATCATATTTTTCTTTGACATCTTTTACCAGCTGCTGATAACAGTCCTGGATACCATTCCAGATATCTTCAAGACTGTAGGTCCATACACCGTTTTCATAGCGGTTCTCCCACTCATGGCCGCCTGATGCGATCGGAGCATTATTACCGTCTACCAGAACTGCCTTGATTCTTGTGGAACCAAATTCGATTCCAAGTGCAGTTTTATTATCTAAAATTGCCTGTTTTGCTTCTGCTACTCCCATTGTAAATCCTCCCGTTTTGTCCTGCAGAAGTCTCAATTCCATTATAAATTTATAAACAGGGGCAAAAATATTTTGCCCCTAATGTCTCTTAATTTATTTACGGAATGCGACTTCATTCCAGCGAAGTTCGTTCTTAAAGTTACGAATTGTAGTATCTTTGTCAATGTATACAGCTTCAATTCCCATAGCCGCAGCCCAGTCACCCATCTGTTCTGCTGTAAGGTCATAGGTAAATGCAGTATGATGTGCACCGCCTGCAAGGATCCATGCTTCTGCACCTGTTGCAAGATCTGGCTGTGGAGTCCAGAAAGCGCTTCCAACCGGAAGTTTCGGCATTGGCTTCTCAACCTTCTTGCAATCAACATCATTGATAATCAGACGGAAACGATCGCCCAGGTCAACAAGTGATGTGGCAATTGCCGGGCCTGTCTTGGAGGTGAATACCAGTCTGGCCGGATCTTCTCTTTCTCCCATACTAAGCGGGCAAACCTTGATAGCAGGCTTTCCATCTGCTACAGACGGGCAAACCTCAAGCATATGGGACTGCAGGATTCCTTCTTTTCCAGGAACAAGATTGTATGTATAATCTTCCATCATAGAAGTACCCTTGGCATCTTTCATTCCTGCGGTCATGATTTTCATAAGGCGTACCATTGCAGCTGTTTTCCAGTCACCTTCTGCACCAAATCCATAGCCTTTTTCCATAAGGCGCTGAATTGCAAGTCCCGGAAGCTGCTTTAATGCTCCAAGATCACCGAAATGAGTCACGATTGCCTGATAGTTTTTCTCCTCCAGGAATTTCTCAAATCCGATCTCAATTCCTGCCTGTACTGCTACATGACGTCTGAATTCTTCCGGATCTCTTCCCTCCAGAAGAATGTCATATTTATTATAATATTCTTCCACAAGAGCGTCAATATCTCCTTTGGAAACTGCGTTTACATATTCTGCGATCTCGTTTACCGGATAAGCATCTACTTCCCATCCAAATTTGATCTGTGCTTCTACTTTATCACCTTCTGTAACAGCAACATTACGCATATTGTCGGCAACACGGCACACGCGGATATGGCTGCTTTCCATAATACCAACAGCTGTTCTCATCCAGGATGCCAGGCGTCCCTGAACTTTTTTGTCAGCCCAGTGGCCTACGATTACTTTTCTTTCAATTCCCATACGGGTTACCATGTGTCCGTACTCACGTCCACCGTGTGCAGACTGGTTTTCGTTCATGAAATCCATGTCAATGGTATCATAAGGAATTTCCTCGTTAAACTGGGTATGAAGATGGCAAAGTGGTTTCCTGTATTCTTTCAGTCCCAGGATCCAGGATTTCGCCGGGGAAAAAGTATGCATCCAGGTAATTACACCAGCGCAGTCCTCGTCTGCATTTGCTTCATTAAAAGTTTTGCGGATCAGTTCATTTGTAATAAGGGTTGGTTTCCATACGATCTCATATGGGAACATACCGGATTTGTTCAGCTCTTCTACAATAATCCGTGAATGCTCTGCTACCTTTCGAAGGCATTCGTCACCATAAAGATCCTGTGAACCTGTGCAAAACCAGAATTTGTAATTTCTTCCTGTTTTCATTGTTATTTTCCTCCTGTGATATGATATTTGGGTTTTATTTTTAATTTCATTTTTGCCTTTAATTCTATGCTTTTTATAAGTTATATTTCAAAAAACATTTAAAATTTCCTGGGAGATTTTTATACCTCATTTTTTTATTCTTTTATTTCTTTATTCTTTTATTTTTATGTTCTTTTATTTCTGTACTGAGTCCTTTATATAGGACTTTTATTTACATCTGGCACGACAGGATCCTCGCACGATCAGCTCTGGCGAAATCATTCTCTCTACCTTGCTGTCCTCTTCTGAAACTCCATTTATTTTTTCCAGAATCAGTTCTGCTGCCATTTCTCCCAGCTTTTCCTGGGGATGTGCAATGGTAGTAATTCCAGTGCCTCTTTGTGCATAAAGGGAATTATCATATCCGGTAACCGATATATCTTCCGGAACCTGCAGGCCACACCCTTCCAGAGCTTCAATAACCTGGACTGCGATCTGATCGTTGTAGCAAACGATTCCATCCGGAATCTGTCCGCTTTTTACCATTTCTTTTATCATCATAGCCGGCTTGCTTCTTCGGTCCTCGGTGTGAAACCATACAACCTTATCCGGATCGTAATTGATTCCTGCTTCCTGCAGTGCCTGAACATATCCCTTATGCCGCTGGATTCCCTGAATGTCATCTGCCTTGAAAAATCCCATAATCTGTCTGTTTCCCAGTTCCAACAGATACCTGGTTACCAGATAACCGCCTTTGGCATCGTCCATGAGAATATGTGGCTTATCTTTCATTTCCGTATAAATTCCCTGGATAAAAACATAGGGGATCTGGTATTTTTCCAGATTTTCGTATAAGCCCGGATGGCGGCAGCTAAGCTGGCTTTTACTTGGCTCAATAATAAGGCCGTCAATGTCCTTCTGCAAAAGCTCTTCCAGGCATTTTGCCTCTTTCTGCCTGCTGTTTCCGGTATTTTTCAAAATAATACTGTAGCCCTGACCGGAAAGCACATTATCCATTCCCTGAATCAGTCTGGGAAAAATATAATCGGAAATATAAGTTGTCACTACGGCAATGTTTTTTGATTTTTTCATGTGCCGCATTTTTTCGGAGCAAAAAGTGCCTTTTCCGTGGCAGGCTTCTATATAGCCTTCCTGTTCCAGAAGGTTAAGGGCTTTGCGGACTGTATGTCTGCTTAAGCCATATTTTTCTGTGAGCTGATTTTCTGATGGCAGTTTCTCCCCGGGAGCAATTCTGCCGGAAAGGATTTCTTCTTTCAGTTCTTCCATCAGCGTAAAATATTTTGGCTTGCCGTTTTCTGTCATCCTTCTTTCCTCCTGTTCTTATATTACAACTTGTACGCACATACATACAAGTTGTTGTATTTGGACATAATGTAAGAAAATGTGGTTATAATTTTATGGATAATTTACACAAAAAAAATTCCAAAGAGAGGCTGTGGTTTGCTCTCTTTGGAATTCTCCTGCAAAGTAAGGCGTACAGATTAGAGCCTTATCATAAAATTTCAATCAATGCATCAATGTCTTCCATTTTCGTTCCCCAGCTTGTGGCAAAACGGACAACTGTATGGGTATCATCATATTTTTCCCAGAAACTGAATTTCACCTGCTTACCCAGCTCTTCCATTTTCGTATTTTCGAGAATTACGAAAATCTGATTTGTGGGGGAATCAATGAACATTTTATATCCTTTTTCCTTCAGGGCACTTTTCAGTTTGGCCGCTGTTTCAATGGCATTTCGGCTGATTCTGGTATAAAGATCGTCTGTAAAAAGAGTGTCAAACTGAATTCCCAGAAGTCTGCCTTTTGCCAGAAGTGCTCCCTGCTGTTTGACCATGGTAAAAAAATGTTTCGGGGCTTTTTTCGGAAATACAACAGCTTCACCGCATAATGCTCCTACTTTTGTTCCGCCAATATAAAATACATCTGTGTATTTTGCAATATCTTTCAGGGTTACATCTGTCTTAGCTACCAGACCATAACCAAGTCTTGCACCGTCCAGAAACAGAGGAATTTCATATTCCTGGCATACATCTGAAATATCAGCCAGTTCTTTTTTCGTATAAAGAGTTCCATATTCTGTAGGATGAGAAATGTATACCATTCCTGGAAAAACCATATGATCATAGCTTCCATCTGCATAATAGGTCTTAAGATAATTTTTCAGATCTGTGGCAGAAATTTTTCCCTCTTTCTGTGGCAGGGGCAAAACCTTATGACCTGTAAATTCAACAGCTCCGGCTTCATGGGCGTTTATATGTCCGGTTACTGCAGACAAAACACCTTCATAACGGTTTAAAATTGATGCAATTACAACTGCATTTGTCTGGGTTCCGCCTACCAGAAAATAAACTTCACCTTCCGGGCAGCCGCATGCCACCTTAATTTTTTCCTTTGCCTGATCACAGTATGGATCCTGTCCGTATCCTGGCACCTTTTCCATATTTGTTTCTAACAGTCTTTTTAAAATCTCCTCATGGGCACCTTCACAGTAATCGTTTTCAAAATATAACATTTTCTGCTCCTCTTTTTTGCATTTCAGCTTTTTGTAGTTTATCATATATCAATATATCATTTTTTACAAGCAATGGATTTTTTGTATATGTATCCTCTTATAAGACCATTACTGTAAGTGGCACAAGAACACGCTGAAAAAAGATCTAATCCCTGCATACAAAAAAAGCAGGAGATACAATCTTTTTAACTGTATCTCCTGACCTTTTTTAATCTTCTGCTATTTTTTACAGACTGATTATTGACTGTTTATAAGGTTATCTGTTTTTAATTTTCTTATTTTGCTTACTTGATTAAAGCTGCTTATATTTCCTTTATCAGCAGTATTTTCCTCTGCTTTTTCCTCATATTCTGTATTCTGGGAAATTTCGGTTTCTGCCTGTCCGCTCTCATCTGCTGCAGATTCTGATAAAGCCTGACCTTCAGAGTTTTCCGTTTGCTCTGAAACTTCCATACAGGCTTCCGCTGCATTCTCTTCCATGTACATATCAGCTGCCTTGTTTACATCCAATGTCTGTTCTTCTGCAATTGTAGTAACGGCAGTCTGCTGAAATACCATAACAGCTGCCATTACAAATGCCGCAACTTTTTTACATTTTATCGTTCCCCACTCCTTACACTTTTTTGTGACAAGACTACTTTTTCATTACTTCTGCCTTATTTTTGTAACAAAATTTCTTTTATTTATTATCCCTATCTTACCCGAATAATTCTTAATTTGGGATATCTGTATCTGGCAATTTTTGTATAATTTTGTTTTCTGATTGACAAATTACGTGCACTGTGTCTATAATGCTTTTAATAAAAGGGAGTAGCTGGCATATGAGGTTGACCGCTTTTTATAATGGACTTATTATAAAAAGCAGCACTTTTTTATATATGGATTTTCATGCGTCAGAACGGCTGCAGATTTTGCTTCTGCTGCCCGCAGAGAATTGAAATAGCAAGACTTTTATTACAATATTTGCATATCTTTTTGTATGCATTATTGTAATAAAAGTCTTTTTTTATTATAAAAAAAATTCATCAGATATACTCCCGACTATAAAATAAAATGGAGGAAAACATTATGGACTTTTTAACTGACGGTATCCTTTCACTTACCTGGCAGCAGCTTGTAATGTACGCTGTGGGAATCACACTGATCTGGCTTGCGATTAAAAAAGGGTATGAGCCGGCACTTCTTCTGCCTATGGGATTTGGCGCAATTCTTGTAAATCTGCCTTTCTCCGGAGTTCTGAACCAGACACTTTCCGGAGGTATTCAGGCCAATGGTATAATCGAATGGCTTTTTCATGTAGGAATTGAAACTTCTGAAGTTATGCCTATTCTGCTTTTCATAGGAATTGGTGCAATGATAGATTTTGGACCGCTCTTATCCAATCCATTTCTTTTCCTGTTCGGAGCAGGAGCACAGTTTGGAATTTTTGCAGCAATTCTGCTTGCAGCTGTTCTGGGATTTGATCTGAAAGATGCAGCATCCATTGGAATCATAGGAGCAGCAGATGGCCCCACTTCTATTCTGGTATCACAGATTTTAAATTCCAGATACATAGGAGCAATTGCCGTAGCAGCCTACTCTTACATGGCACTTGTTCCTATTGTGCAGCCTTTTGCTATCCGGCTTGTAACCACAAAAAAAGAACGCCGCATTCACATGGACTATAACCCAAAATCAGTATCAAAAACCATGCGAATTGCTTTTCCAATTGTTGTGACTATGGTAGTTGGTCTGGTGGCGCCACAGTCTGTTGCACTGGTTGGATTTCTCATGTTCGGCAATCTGATCCGGGAATGTGGCGTTCTTGGCACAATGTCCGACACTGCACAGAATATTCTGGCAAACCTGATCACACTGCTTCTTGGAATCACCATTTCCTTCAGCATGCAGGCACAGCAGTTTGTAACAGTTGAAACGCTGATGATCATGGCAATCGGACTTTTCGCTTTTGTGATGGATACCATTGGAGGTGTTCTTCTTGCAAAATTTATAAATCTTTTCCTGAAGAAAAAAATCAATCCTATGATCGGCGGTGCCGGAATATCCGCATTTCCTATGTCCTCACGGGTTATTCAGAAAATAGCAATGGAAGAAGATCCCACAAATGTAATCCTTATGCAGGCAGCCGGCGCAAATGTTTCCGGACAGATCGCCTCTGTTATAGCCGGTGGAATTGTAATTAATCTGGTCACAAAATTTTTATAACTTCAGATGTGATTTTTTTGCATAAAGATTATCGGAATGATTTTTTATCACACTTGAGAGTCAAAAGAGTGTCAAAATGTTTCATATCATTTAAACTTTCGTATAAACAGGAGGTCTGATATTTATGAATACAAATACCATCATGGCAGCACTGGAAATTATGGGAAAAGGAATGGCTGGAATTTTCGCTGCGATTTTAATCATCATCCTTTGTGTCTGGATTCTTGGTAAAATCGGGAAATAATAAAAGAGAGCCCTGCAGGGCAGATAAATTTACGCTGCTTCTTCCGGCGTTTATCTGTCCTTGCAGGGCTTATTTTTCCCTGCAAGGCTTATATACCGCAAAGTGAAGTGATTACGAGAATGCGTTTGGGGATACGCATAAAAACTATTCTATCTCCTTCGTCACTTCATTTTCCGGTTCCGGATTTTCTTTTTCCCTGTCATAATTCTCCAGGAAAGAATGTCTCACACCATACTGCTTATATCCCACAACAGTATCAATGTTTACATTCTCCACACTCTTGAAAATATTGCCTTCCACAAAAGGATTCACTTCTTTCAAAGCGCGGATCAGTTCTTTAATTTCCACGCGTTTGGAACGATTTTCATTGTTGCAGGTAGTACAGGTATCTGTAAACTTACATGCACACTGGATAAAATGAAGGTCATTATAATCACGCCATGCCTTAATATCATCCTCACGAACCAGATATAATGGACGGATCAGCTCCATTCCCTCAAAGTTTGTGCTGTGAAGCTTGGGCATCATAGTCTGAACCTGCGCTCCGTAAAGCATTCCCATAAGAATGGTTTCAATTACATCGTCATAATGATGTCCCAGTGCGATCTTATTACAGCCCATTTCTTTTGCAAAAGCATACAAGTGACCTCTTCGCATTCTTGCACAGAGATAGCAGGGAGATTTCTCCACATTAAATACAGACTCAAAAATATCCGACTCAAAAATACGAATAGGGATATTCAGCTTTCTGGCGTTCTCCTCAATAACCTGGCGGTTGGCAGGACTGTACCCCGGATCCATTACCAGAAATTTCACTTCGAAATCAAATTTGTTATGCAGCTTCAGTTCCTGGAAACATTTTGCCATAAGCATGGAGTCCTTGCCACCGGAAATACAGACAGCAATACGATCTCCTGGTTTCACAAGCTCATAAGTATTGATCGCCTTGGTAAATTTGGACCAGATCTTTTTCTTGAATTTCTTGCGAAGGCTTATTTCTACATTTTTGGCAAAATCCTCATCCTGGGAATTTTTCATTACATCCATAAGCCAGGCAATGTATCCCTTCTCAAGGCTTACCGCATCAAATCCATCTTCTGTAAGTTCCTCTGCCACTTCTTTGCTGTTAATTCCACGGCTGCAGCAGATTACCAGTTTCTTCTGCTTATCCACCTGGGGATTCTCCCTGATTTCCTCTGGCTTACAGGCAACCGCCCCCTTGATCGCCCCGTGGGAAATCTCGATTTCATCACGGATATCAATAATCTGGTAAGACTCTGCCGGCAACTGTTTTAATTCTTCTATTGTTATACTGCTCATAAAAAACCTTTCCTCTAACTGTATTAAAATTATATTTTAAACTGTATTTCCTGCATCAGCTGCGATTCTTGATCAGTGAAATAATAAATAAAATCACTGCCAAAATTGCAAAAAACGGAATTACTGCCACCAGAATATGAAACAGTAAAAATACAAAGATGAGCAAAATCACGATTCCAAGTAACTTACTGTACCAGGTATCCAATTTCCACACATGCACTTTCTCACTGCCTGTTGTCTGGTTCTCCTGTGATGGATCTGAATATGTGCTGTATTCTGCATAATCCATCTGTCCATTGTCCACATCTGTATCAAGTAAAGTCCTGGCGATCAGTCTGGGATCCCCCAATTCCTGAAGAACATCCTGCTCATTTCTTCCACTTCTTACCTGGGACTGGATGTAATCTTCATAGTAGCGCACATGTGCTGCCACTTTTCCCTCATGCATCTGTCCGGACAACTGGCTTCTCAATGTATCCAGAAATTCAGTTCTGTTCATCTGATTTATTCAACCTTTCTTCTCTTTTCTAATATATCTTAGTTTCCTATTTAAAATATCTATTGAAATTCACATTCTGTAATACTCATGTCATCCTATATTCTAGCAATACTTGCCCGCATACGCAACTATCCCAGTCATAAAATTTTTATGAAGCATTTCAGAATTTTTGTTATTTTATACAAATATGCTTTATGTTTTTTGATAATAATGTCGTTTGTTATTTTCTTGACAAAATGTTTTTTTGATGATACAATTAACACATCAATTGAAAAGCTTCTGAATACTGACGGATCGTGGAGTTTACCACAGGGACTTCGGAAGCAGATCAAGGCCGACCGTCTGGGCAGTATTTGAACCATCAGATACTGCCCTTTTTTTACCGGAGGGCAAACCATTTAATCTTACACAACGAAAGGAGCTTTTATTATGGGGTTTAAAAGTGACATCGAAATTGCACAGGAATGCGAAATGAAACCAATTACCGAGATTGCAGCAAAAGCAGGTATTGATGACAAATATCTGGAGCAGTACGGTAAGTACAAAGCAAAAATTGACTACAATCTGTTAAAAGAGACAGACAAAGAAGATGGCAAACTGATCCTGGTTACTGCTATCAACCCGACTCCTGCAGGAGAAGGAAAAACCACTACTACTGTTGGTCTTGCAGATGCCATGCAGCAGATGGGCAAGAAGGTTATGGTAGCTCTTCGTGAGCCATCCCTTGGACCGGTATTCGGAGTAAAAGGCGGTGCAGCAGGTGGTGGATATGCACAGGTTGTTCCAATGGAAGACATCAACCTTCATTTCACAGGTGACTTCCACGCAATCGGCGCAGCTAACAACCTTCTTGCAGCTATGATCGACAACCACATTTTCCAGGGCAACGCTCTTAACATCGACCCACGTAAGATCACATGGAGAAGATGTGTGGACATGAACGACCGTCAGCTTCGTAATGTAGTAGACGGCCTTGGCGGAAGAACAAATGGTATGCCTCGTGAAGATGGCTATGACATCACTGTTGCATCCGAGATTATGGCAGTTCTTTGCCTTGCAAGTGATATTACAGACCTGAAGAAGAGACTTGCAAGAATGATTATCGGTTATACATATGGCAAACCATCAGAGCAGAAACCTGTTACAGCAGGTGACCTTCACGCAGAGGGTGCTATGACAGCACTTCTGAAAGATGCCCTGAAACCAAACCTGGTTCAGACATTAGAGCATGTTCCGGCAATCGTTCACGGCGGACCATTTGCAAATATTGCACATGGATGTAACTCCGTAACAGCAACTAAGATGTCTTTGAAGCTTGCTGATTATACAATCACAGAAGCAGGATTCGGTGCTGACCTTGGAGCAGAGAAATTCCTTGATATCAAGTGCCGTATGGCTGGCCTTCATCCAAACGCAGTTGTTATTGTTGCCACAGTCCGTGCGCTGAAATACAACGGCGGTGTTGCAAAGGCTGACCTTAACAATGAGAACCTTGAAGCTCTTGAGAAAGGTCTTCCGAACCTTCTGAAACACGTAAGCAACATTAAAAACGTTTACAAGCTTCCATGTGTTGTTGCCATCAATGCATTCCCGACAGATACCAAGGCAGAGCTTGATCTTGTAGAAGCAAAATGTAAAGAACTTGGCGTTAACGTTGCTCTTTCTGAAGTATGGGCAAAAGGCGGCGAAGGCGGCAAGAAGTTAGCTGAGGAAGTTATCCGTCTTGTTGAAGAGCCTAACGATTTCACATATTCATACGAACTGGAAGGTTCCATCGAGGACAAACTGAACCAGATCGTTCAGAAGATTTATGGTGGAAAGAAAGTTGTTCTTACAGCCAATGCACAGAAACAGGCAAAACAGCTTGAAGCTCTTGGATTTGGCAACTGCCCGATCTGCGTAGCTAAGACACAGTATAGCTTAACAGATGACCAGACCAAGCTTGGCGCTCCTACAGACTTCGAAGTTACTGTACGTAACCTGAAGATTTCTGCTGGTGCAGGCTTCATCGTAGCTCTTACAGGAGAGATCATGACCATGCCAGGTCTTCCGAAAGTTCCGGCTGCAGAGAAGATTGATGTAGACGAGACTGGTAAGATTACAGGACTGTTCTAAAAAATTAATATGTAGAGCATGCCTCCAAAAGGCTTTCTACAAATTGTGACATGCATCTTGCAGAAAGCCTTTTTTAAACACGCTCTAATACATAAAAAAGCGGAAACCGCACATCACCACGTAATATGGTTAAGCGGTTTCCGCTTTTTGCTTCGCAGCAAAACAATTATATGTAATTCCTTATTTCAGCTTCTCTCCTGTAAGCATCTCATATGCCTGCAGATATTTGGAAATAGTCTTGTCTACAATTTCCTGTGGAAGTGTCCAGTCATTGTCCGGATTAGCCTTCAGCCAGTCACGGGCAAACTGTTTATCAAAGGACGGCTGGCCATGTCCTGGCTCATATCCGTCAGCCGGCCAGAATCTGGAGCTGTCCGGTGTAAGCATTTCATCACCCAGCACAATATTTCCATTCTCATCCAGACCAAACTCAAACTTGGTATCTGCAATGATAATGCCCTTGCTAAGTGCATACTCTGCACACTTTTTATATAATGCGATGGTGTAATCACGAATCTTCTCGGCATATTCCTGACCATGTCCCGGATAATATTTCTCAAGATGAGTAACACTCTGCTCAAAAGAAATATTCTCGTCATGATCCCCGATCTCAGCCTTGGTAGAAGGTGTGTAGATTGGCTCCGGCAGCTTGTCGGATTCCTTCAGTCCCTCCGGAAGAGTGATACCGCAGACTGTGCCGTCCTTCTGATAGCTTGCCCAGCCGCTTCCGGTAATATATCCACGAACGATACACTCAACCGGAATCATGTCCAGCTTGCGGCACATCATGCTGTTTCCATCAAATTTGTCCTGCTGGAAAAACTCCGGCATATCTTTGACATCAACAGAAAGCATGTGGTTTGGCAGGATGTCCTGGGTCATATCAAACCAGAACTTGGACATCTGTGTAAGGACAGTGCCCTTCTTAGTCACTTCGTTGTTCAGGATCACATCAAAACAGCTGATACGGTCTGTTGCAACCATGATCAGGCTGTCTCCGTTGTCGTAAATCTCGCGTACTTTGCCTTCTTTAACTGGCTTCATTTCCTGCATAGCTTTACACCTCGTCACTTTTCTTTTTTTAATTTTATCTGTTGGAAAACATTCATAACAGCTGTTAAACGGCGGTTATTTTACCCTTTATTTTCCAATCACAACACCTGATTATTTTATCATTTTACAGTTCAAAAAACAATTCTCCTAATTGCCAAAATCACAGCTTCTTTTTGCACAATCCATGTGAATCTTCACAGAATATTGCTTCCGATCAGATCCATAGCCGCATGATATTCTTCTATGGCTTTTTCCGGCATTCCCATAGAATGAAAAGCGTCTGCCAGATAGGTATGGGCAAATGCTCTGGAATATTGTGTATCCCCTGTCTCCAGCAGCTTCAGGCACAAATCCCGCTCTTCTTCCGGGGATCTGTGCCTGACTTCCAGTATTTGATCCATATATTGTCAACATTTTTGATTTAATTTTCTTGCATAAATAAGATTCCGTATTGCTGTAAATGGAGCGAACAGTAACCATTCCGATTGCAGGATTCTCCTCCTGCGGCGGGTCCTCTCAGGCAACATCTACCTTTCTATCCCAGTACTCACCCCTGCTCAGCAGGACTGTTCAAAATAGTTGAATTCCCCCTTTTTACATTGTATAATCGTTTTACAGAACAGGAGGCTCCCCAACATGAACTATAAGTTTGCAGCCGCTGATATGGACGGCACTTTATTAAATGATTCTAATGAAATCACCTCTCACACTGTTGATGTGATCCGCCGTGCAGTTTCCGGCGGACTTATTTTTTCCATATGCACAGGACGTCCCTACCAGGGCGTAGAACGTTACCAGAAGCAGCTTGACATATCTGGTCCTGTCATTACTTATAACGGCGCAATGATCCTTGATTCAGCCACAGGCGCAGTCCTGTACCGCCAGGAGCTGGAGCCGGAAGATGCCCGCAAAATTCTGGAAGCAGGTATCCGCTACAACACTACCATGTGCATCTGGTCCGACAATAAACTGTACGGAAACCAGCTGAATGACCGGATTTTTGAATACAGCCAGGCCACAAAGGTAACACCACTTCTGTTGCCTTCTATAGAACAGCTTCTTCGTCAGGGCGTTACCAAAATTCTGTGGTATGATGACACAGAAAAAATTCATCGCATAGAAAAAGAGATGTCCGAAACATCTCCTTTTCATAATGTAACTTTTTGTACTTCCAAACCCTTTTATCTGGAATTTTTTAACAGCAATGTTTCCAAAGCTGCAGCCATAGACCGGATTGGCCAGCTCTATGACTTTTCTTCTTCTGAAACCATTGCTATTGGAGATGGTTTCAATGACCTCTCCATGATTTCACATGCCGCACTTGGAGTCGCCATGGCGAACGCTCCGGATGGGGTAAAAAAATGTGCCGACTATGTTACAGGCCGTACCAATAATCAGGACGGGGTTGCAGAAATTCTGGAGAAATTTGTTCTAAAGCCTATTTAAAAAGTGGTTTCATAACCGGATATAACTGTCTGAATTTCTGGTATCTCTCTTCATACTTCGCAGCAAGCTCCGGAGTAGGTTCTACCGTATCCACTACCTTGGCAAGCTTTTTGCCAGCAGTCTCAACATCCGGGTAAACACCGCAGCCAACTGCTGCCAGCATAGCACCACCAAGAGACGGACCCTCTTCCACTTCCAGAACATCCACTTTGATATTCATTACATTTGCAATAATCTTTTTCCAGAGCGGGCTCTTTGCACCGCCGCCGCAGATCTTGGTGCGCTCAATCTTAATACCAAGGCTTTTTGCAACCTCAAGGGAATCACGAAGTGCAAAGGCAACGCCTTCCAGGACAGCCTGTGTCATATCTGCTCTTGAAGTATCCATGGACATGCCGAAAAATACTCCTCTTGCATCCGGATCATTATGCGGAGAACGCTCTCCCATCAGATATGGAAGGAAGAATACATGATTTTCTCCCAGCTTTGTAATAGGTGCCTGCTCTGCTGCGAAATCCTTTGTTCCAAGAATCTCTTCTGCCCACCATTTGTTACAGGAAGCCGCACTTAACATGCATCCCATAAGGTGATAGCTTCCATCTGCATGGCAGAAAGAATGAAGTGCATTATTTTCATCCACGCCAAAGTTCTTGCTGGAAATGAAAACGGTTCCGGAGGTTCCAAGAGAAATGTTACACTGTCCGTCACCAACAGTTCCTGTTCCAACCGCAGCTGCCGCATTATCTCCTGCACCTGCAATAACCTTTACATTTTCAGAGAAGCCAAGTTCTTTTGCAACTTCTGGCTTTAATGTTCCAACAACTTCCCAGCTCTCATAAACCTTTGGAAGCTGCTCTTCTTTCACGCCACAAATTTCCATCATTTCTTTGGACCAGCAGCGGTTCTTTACATCAAGAAGAAGCATACCGGATGCATCCGAAACATCTGTGCAGAAGGATCCGCTTAAACGGTAAGCAAGATAATCCTTGGGAAGCATGATCTTCACAACTTTTGCAAATTTCTCCGGCTCATTTTTCTTCATCCACAGGATCTTCGGAGCTGTGAAACCTGCAAATGCAATATTAGC
This sequence comes from uncultured Blautia sp., assembly GCA_934364795.1. Classification (GTDB taxonomy): domain Bacteria; phylum Bacillota; class Clostridia; order Lachnospirales; family Lachnospiraceae; genus Blautia_A. The sequence continues at coordinate 56,317 of CAKRMK010000009.1, read as the reverse complement.
TGTGTACTGGGAAAGTTTGTCTTTTCCGATCACGTTATTCAGGTAATCAGTTTCCTCTGAAGTACGTCCGTCGTTCCAGAGAATTGCAGGGCGGATTACCTGGTCCTGATCGTCCAGCGTTACAAGTCCGTGCATCTGTCCGCCAAAGCTGATTCCGGCAACCTTAGAGCGGTCAATTCCCTCTGTCAGCTCTTTCATTCCTGCCATACTCTGTGTATACCAGTCCTCAGGATTTTGTTCTGACCAGCCTGGATGCGGGAAAAATAAAGGATATTCTTTGGATACAATATTACAGATTTTTCCTGATTCTTCCATCAGCAGAAGCTTCACTGCTGATGTACCAAGATCAACACCGATAAAATACATTTTTTTCCTCCTTGCTTTACGAAAGTAAACAGGCCGTACCGCATAAAGTGGTACGGCCGTTATGACTACGCCTATATATTTCTATTTAAACCATTCCTGTACAGATCGCAGGAATGCTTCTGGGGTACATTTTAGCCCCATGGATTCTCTGTAGGATATCTTACACCAGCAGGCTGGTTGTAACCAATCTTCTTCACATCGATTCCAAGGAATTTCACTACTTCATAGAAGAGTTTTCCATAATGTCCGAACATAACTGCTCCGTGATGCGGGTAGTTACCCTCAATCAGAACGTGACGGTAGAATCTTCCCATCTCTCTGATTGCGAAAATACCAATACCACCAAAGGATCTTGTAGGTACATCCAGAACCTCACCTTCTGCTACATATGCTGCCAGCTCGCCTTCGGAGTTGCACTGCAGACGATAGAAAGTAATATCAGATGCAGCAATGTCACCCTCAAGAGTTCCTCTTGTGAAATCTGGCTCTGATCCTTCTGGCTCAAGAAGTCTGTGCTGGATAAGCTGGTATTTGACAGCTCTGGACTCGCACATCTTGCATGCAGGAGTATTTCCACAATGGAAGCCCATGAATGTATCTGTAAGTTTATAATCATATTTTCCTTTGATATCTTCATCATAGATGTACTGCGGAACAGAGTTGTTGATATCAAGCAGTGTAACTGCATCATTGGAAATACAAAGTCCGATGTACTCGCTAAGTGCTCCGTAAATATCAACCTCGCAGGATACCGGGATTCCTCTTGAAGCAAGACGGCTGTTTACATAGCATGGCTCAAATCCAAACTGTGACGGGAATGCAGGCCAGCATTTATCAGCAAATGCAACATATTTTCTTGCGCCCTTGTGAGCCTCTGCCCAGTCAAGAAGAGTCAGCTCAAACTGTGCCATCTTCTCATTCAGGTCAGCATAATATCTGCCCTCGCCCATTTCTTTTGCCATATCTGCACAGACTTCCGGGATACGAGGATCATTCTCATGCTCTTTGAAAGCAACCAGAAGGTCAAGCTCGGAGTTCTCTTCGATCTCAACGCCCAGTTCGTAAAGTCCCTTAATTGGTGCATTACATGCAAAGAAGTCCTGTGGACGCGGTCCAAATGTAATAATCTTAAGGCTACGAACACCGATAACAGCTCTTGCAATCGGTACAAAGTCAGCGATCATCTTGGCAATATCGTCAGCTCTTCCAACCGGGTATTCCGGAATGTAAGCCTCAAGATGGCGCATCTTTAAGTTGTAGGAGCAGTTCAGCATACCACAGTAAGCATCACCTCTGCCGTTGATCATATCGCCGTCACCTTCTGCTGCAGCTACATACATGCAAGGTCCGTCAAATCTCTCTGCAATAAGTGTCTCCGGAGTCTCCGGTCCAAAGTTTCCAAGGAAAACAACCAGTGCATTACACTCTGCTTTGTTTACATCTTCCAAGGCTTTCTCCATGTCCTTCTCATTCTCAACAGTTACTGGACATTCATAAAGCTCTCCTTTGTAAGCGTCCATAATAGCTGCCCGTCTCTTCTGGGAAAGCTGAATGGGGAAACAGTCACGGCTTACTGCGATCAGTCCAAGTTTTACTACTGGTATATTGTTCATAATTAGATTCCTCCATTTATTAAATTTTGATATTCAAGATCCTTAATATTCACAAATTCCTTCACTGCAAAACAACATACAATTATTTAGTCATTCAGAATTTGCCTTATAAATCATTCTCGCTTAATCAATCTGTACATTCTCACCCTTCAGTCCATTAAATGCACCTTCGATCTTTGCATCTTCATGGGCAATCAGCCATTTGTTCTTGGCAGTCATAAGGCTGTCCTCACCAGCTTTCTCTGTAGGGAAGGTAAGCTCTGTATTGGTTCCTTTCGGAAGTACCACAACACACTGGAAACCGCCATCATTTACATGACATGGCGCATAGTGAAGTGTGGTTGCATACACTTCAATACCTGTTCCTGCAGGTACAAGGAACGCCTCAATCTTAGAGGTGTCATATGTATGATCTGGTTCAATATCCTGCTGGTGTCCAATAAGAAGGACTAAGTCTGTCACTGCAACATTGATCTCGGAATTACGGTGATATTCCACTGCATTTAATTTCTTGTTATGACCATTGCAGTAACCGATCTGAATAGGCAGCCCGCCATATCCCTTATTCTGCAAATCCTTCATAACATCCAGTGCTTCCAGTTCTTCTACGGAAGGAACGTAAATTACGTCTTCCGGAACCGGTGTGTGTTTCATTTCTTTAATAAGGCTTGTAAAGTCATATCCTTCCAGCACCTGTCCGTATCTGCGAAATGCCGGATCTGTTACTTTTTGAATCTTCACTTTTAACCTCCTTTTATTACCGTTGTTTTCAGTTCTCCTGATGTAAAAAAAGAATACCACATCTGCGGTATTCTTTTCGACGGTTTTCTTGTCGTATCTATAGCACTTTTTTGACCTTTTATTATTCCATTCTTTGTCTTAAACTGCTTGGCAGTTCCCCGTACTTTTTTTGAAAATCCCTGGAAAAAGCACGGCTGCTGGCAAATCCGTTGTCAAGAGCAATCTGACTGATGGTTTTTTCCGTATTCAGCAATTCCCTGTAAGCGTAAGACATGCGGATTTCCTGCAAATACGCCTTAAAATTGATTTTTGCATATTTTTTGAACATTCGCGACAAATATGCATCTGAATAACCAAAAAGGGATGCCATATCCGAAAGCTTCAGTTCCTCGGTATAATGCTCCCGCATGTAGGTGGTAATTTTTGACAATGCATCCAGACGGCGGCTGTCCTGAATTTCCTCCTGTGCGGCCTCTGTCTCACGGTAATCCTTTACCATAAGGTACAAAATATTGTAGTACAAAGCCATCGTCCGGTATTCCCATCCTTCAGCCCTCAATTTGTACACCTTATACAGCTCCTCTATAAAAAAAGCAAGCTTCCGGTTATCTGGGGCTTTTGATTTTTTGTCTCTTGCCACACGGGCTGCACTGGTAAAACGGATAAATCTCTGGGCAGTAAAATATTTCTCAAACTGCTTCAGCGGAATCTGCAAAACTACTGTCTCATTTTTCCCCGGAGCATGAATGGAATGAATTTCGTTAGAATTGATAATGATAAGTCCACCGGCTTCCAGAGGATACTCTTCTTCATTCAGAAAAAAGGTCAGCTTTCCTTTCAGCACTGCGAAAATCTCAATGGAAGTATGCCAGTGCTTCTCTCTTTCATAATTTCCCTGTCCGCCTTCAAACAAAAAAATTTTGAAGGGAAATCCTTCATTTGGAATAATCAGTTCGTGCTGAAATTCCATAATCCACCGCCTTTCACATGTTTTACTGCTTCTGCTATAGAAACCTCTATAGTATAAGAATACCATTCTAAAGTATTCTTTACAATACAGTAATACAGTACTGACAATGTTACTGCTCACGCTCTGAACAGCAACCGCTTCGCCATGCACCTAAATCAGTCCTAAATCAGGATTTCGCAATGTGTTTAAATCTGCTTGTATTTCCGCACATAAACGCTTATAATATTTTTACTCTTAAAATAAGAATAACTTTATACCAGGAGGTTTAAAATATCATGAAATTTATATATCCTGCAGTTTTCAAAAAAACAGAGGACGGCCGCTACAGAGGCACTTTCCCGGATCTGGAGGGCTGCTTTGGCGAGGGTGACACCCTGGATGACGCCATTGAAAATGCAAACGCAGCAGCCTTTGACTGGATTTCTGTGGAGCTTTCTGAAGAAGTACCGGAGCTGCCGCCAATCACAGATCCTGATGATATGGAACTTGAGGATGGCGATGTAGTAAGAAATATTCAGGTGAATATACGTTTGTATGAGGGCTGGGACGAATAAATTTCCAGCTGCCACAGCTTTGGGAAATAAATTATTTTTCCCCCTGCCGCTTCCTGTATTCCCCCGGCGTCATTCCATATGCTTTTTAAAAAGTACGCATGAAATGCTCCGGAGTCTCATATCCCACCAGTTCACAGATTGCCGGAATACTTAAAGAAGTTTCCCTAAGAGCGCGGCATGCCTGGTTTAGCTTAATATCCCGTATGATCTGAAGGAAGGTGCGCCCTGTACCTTCCTTTATCAATGTGCTGAAATGGGAAACACTGTAGCCAAAATGTGCCGCAGTATCGCTTAACGTAACAGTCTGATAATTACGGTTCAGATAATTCAGGATTTCCGTCATGGAGCTTCCGCTGGTATCCTTGGTAAGAATAGATTCTATATGATTTTCATGATACCGCAAAAGCTGCGCCCAGAACAAAACCAGCATGGAATTAAGAAACGTATAGCTGTATTTCTCATGTCCAAGATATTCTATAAAAAGATTTTCCAGAAATTCTATAACAATATTATCATTTCCAGCATGAAAAATCAGGAAATTTCCCTCTGTTTTATGATACAATACATGTGCAAAAAACTGTGCCAGCGAGCTGTCCGCTGTAAGGGTCTGGAAAAAAGTAGACTGGAACGTAGAGCCACGAACCAAAATATTAACTGCAATACTGTCATCAAAAACCCCCACACTGTGCTTGGTATGAGGTGGTATAATACAGATATCTCCTGTATGCAGTACATGGGAAATCCCCTGTATGGTGGTATGGACAGTTCCATCATACACACACAGGATTTCAAAAAATTCATGTTCATGGGAAAATACAGGAGTATAACGATAATGTTTGCAAAGTATAATATTTCCTTTAAAATCCTGGAACAGATCATTTTCTTCCATATAGGGATACCAGGCTTCTTTCCGCAAGGCAGGCACAAAAAGCCTGTGGCTGGTGATCAGATTCCGGTCCAACCCCTGGCAATATTCTGTGAAAGTTTCCGGATGGTCTTTTTGGGCAAAATAAAGATCCCGGTAAAAAATTTCATCAGTTTCATAAGAATGTATGTAATTTTGAAATTCAACTCTGCTTAATTTCATAGTACAAACCTCATATAATCTACAGCATGTTTGAAAACCATTCCTGCACTCCGCATTTCCCACTTTGTGGGACACATCTTGCAGAAAGCCCTTTTCGAACATGCTCTAATCCTGTCTTTATTTTTCTGCAAAGTACACGCTCTAACTTAGATAAATTCAGTATAACATGCACTTTCAAGGAAAAAAAGCGAAAAATAAATTCGTAAATCATAATCTGCCAATCGTAAAAAAAGTCAGTAATTCGTAAAAAAAATCACAATTGGAGAAAATAGTAAAAAGAAGTAAAGTAAAGCCATCAAAACCACGGAGGTAAATGAAAATGAACGAAGTTGAAAAGAAAGTGAAAATCGGTCTGTGGCGTCAGAGAATTGGCTACGGCTCTTCTGATTTTGCCTGCAACCTGATCTGGCAGATGATTTCCCTTTATCTGCTGTATTTCTACACAAATGTCATGCACTTAAATGCAGGTGCAGTCAGCATTATGTTCCTTGTAACAAAATTCATTGATGGTGTTTCAGATTTGATCGTAGGATATCTCATTGACAAAACAAATACCAAATGGGGAAAATCAAGACCCTGGATCTTATTTGGAGCCATTCCTTTTGGCGTAACAGCTGTTCTTGCTTTCTCTGTCCCAGATATCGGACAGACAGGAATGCTGATTTATGCATATGTAACTTATATTTTACTGTCTACCTCTTATACCATCGTAAACATTCCCATGGCATCTATTCTGCCTGCACTTAGTGAGGATCCTCACGAAAGAACAGTCCTGGCTTCCTGCAGAACCTTCTTTTCTTCTGTTGGATCTACTGTAGTAAGTGCCTTTGCTTTAACTTTAGTAGACAGATTTGGAAACGGAAATGAAGCTCTTGGATTTCGTATTGTAATGATCATTTTCGGTGTAATCGGATGTCTTGTATTTTTCTTCTGCTTCTTTAATACCAAAGAACGTGTAATGGTACGGCAGGAAAAAGTAAGCCTGAAAGCCAATATTTCCTGTCTGCTTCATAACGGACCATGGAAATTATTTGCCCTTAATATTGTGTGGTTTTTCGGTGGTTACGTTATCCAGGCAAGTGCTGTAATCTATTACTTTACATATGTAGTACAAAATACAAGTATGGTACAGGTTGTTGCTACCATTACAACATTAGTTCCTATTGTAACTAACTTACTCGCTCCATTCCTTGTAAAACTTACAACCAAACGCAACCTGATGATCGGAGGAAGTGTGGTACATGCAGGCGGCCTTCTCATTATCTTCTTTGGCGGCACAAATGTACCGGTTCTCATTGGCGGTGCTGTAATTGCAGCTGCCGGATATGGACTAAAAGGAAGTATGCATTTTGCAATGCAGCCAGACCCTGTTGATTATGGCGAATGGAAAAGCGGAGTCAACACTGCCGGTACTCTTTCCGCTGTAAACGGATTTATTGGAAAAGTTGGTATGGCAATTGCCAGCAGTATCGGTGCCGCCCTGCTTCAGTTCGGTGGATTTGACGCTGCACTTTCCGTACAGACCGAGACTGCACAGAGCTATATCACTACCATGTATATCTGGGTTCCCATTGTTATGAATATTGCAACTATTATCACTATGTTATTCTATAACCTCGATAAAATTTATCCACAAATTGTAAAAGAGCTTGACGAAAGGAGAAACGCTTAATGCCCGAGGTAAGTATCGATTTGAATATGGTTCGTGTGACCAATGATGACTTTGTAAAAAAAAGCAGAAGCCTGTGCACCAAAGCTTCGCGAAACAACAGTAAAACCTGTTTCTATTGTAGAAATTATAAAAACTGATGACATATATCCCCAGGTAAATAAAAAGGATGATATAAAAAATCTTCCCAGTTATCATCTTTCCAAAGGTGACAAGCTGTGCCTGGATTTCGGAGATCACCAGGTTGGATATGTAACCTTACGCCTTTCTTCTGTTGGAAGCCCACAGGATGCACCTGCTTTTTTCCGCCTGAAATTCGGAGAAATTGCAAAAGAAATGACAGAAGATTCTGCTGATTATGATGGATGGATCAGCCGCGGCTGGATTCAGGAGGAATTTATCCACGTTGATGTTCTTCCTGTGGAACTGAAATTACCCAGACGTTATGCATTCCGTTATATGGAAATTGAAGCAATTGATACTTCCCTGAAATGGCAGCTGGTTGTAGAGGATGTAACCTGTGTCAGTGTTTCTGCTGTAAGCATGGATCAGGTAAAGCTTTTTGAAAGCGACGATAAAATGATCCGTGCACTGGACCATGTAAGCCTTCGCACTCTTATGAATTGCATGCAGTCTGTATTTGAGGACGGACCAAAGCGTGACCGCAGACTGTGGCTTGGAGACTTGAGGCTGCAGGCTCTGGCTAACTATGATACCTTCAAAAATTTTGACCTGGTAAAAAGATGCCTTTATCTTTTCGCCGCACAGACAAGAGAGGACGGACTGGTAAGTGCCTGCCTGTTCACAGAGCCCAAATTCATTGTAGACGACACCTTTCTCCTGGATTATTCCATGTTTTTCGGAGCTGCCCTTCTTGATTATTATAAAACATCCGGGGACAAAGAAACTCTGCAGGATTTAAGTGAATGTGCTTACCGTCAGATGGAGCTTGCAGGCAGACAGTTTGATGAAAAAAATCTGATGAAAGGCAAGGAAGGCTTCTGGGCTTTTATTGACTGGACAGAAGGACTTGATAAACTGGCTGCCATGCAGGGTGTTTATGTTTTCTGTGCAAAAAAGGTTCAGGAAATCGCTGAAATTCTGGGAAATCAGGAAAAGGCTGACCAGCTTGCAAAAGAAGCCATGGACAAAACACAGGCTGCCAGAAAATATCTTCTTGATTCCACAACCGGCTTATTTGTAAGCGGACCAGACAGACAGATCAATTACGCAAGCCAGGTATGGATGGTACTTGCCGGAGTTGTGGATGCTACAGAAGGTGCTGCAATTCTGGATAAAGTAACTGCTATGAAACCGGAAAAAGGCATGGTTTCTCCGTATATGAACCATCATTATGTGGAAGCACTTCTTATGTGCGGCAAAAAAGAGCAGGCTATGGAATACATGAAGTATTACTGGGGAGGAATGATCCATCACGGTGCTGATACTTTCTGGGAGCTTTATAATCCGGAAAATCCGGCGGAATCCCCCTATGGAAGCAGTATTGTAAACAGCTACTGCCATGCATGGAGCTGTACACCAACCTACCTGCTGCGGAAGTATTTCAAAAGCTGACAGTAAACACCTTGTGTAGTTCGAAAAAAGCTCTAATAACCTTGTAAGGAGAATTTAGATTATGGTAAAATTAAATGTAAAAATTGTGTCCATGCAGGACGCAGATAAATTTAACAAACTTTGCAGTAAATTTAACTGCGATATGGATTTACAGAGCGGAAAATATTATGTGGATGCAAAATCCATCATGGGAATTTTCAGCCTGGATTTAAGCAAAACTCTTGTACTGAATGCAGACACAGAGGATGAGGAAAAAGTGAAAGCTGCTTTTGCTGAATTTATGGCTTAGATCCTGTTTAGAAAAGACTCTGCAGCACATTTGAACACGAATCAAAGGAGACACAAAAAATGAAACGGATTTTAAAAGAAAGAACTTTTTCAGGAACTACAGATCCAGGTGTACAGTTATGGGAACTGAATCATCGCCAGATTGCCAGGGAAGCAGCTTCAGAGGGAATCGTACTTTTGAAAAATGAAGATAACGTGCTTCCTTTGAAGCAGGGAAGCGCCGTAGCGATCTATGGTGCAGGCGCAGGACGTACCATAAAAGGCGGAACCGGTTCCGGTGATGTAAATGAACGGGAAACTGTTTCGATCTGCCGGGGAATGAAAAATGCAGGATATCAGGTAACCAGTGAGGACTGGATCAATAGCTATGATAAAATTTACGAAAAAGCCCGCCAGGACTGGAAAAGGGATATTATCACAAGATCTGGCGGCAATGGTGGGGATGTAATGGACTTTTTTACTATTTACAGCACAACCCCATTTATCATGCCGACAGGGGAACCTGTGAAAAAACCTGCCCCAGACGCAAACACTGACACTGCAATCTACGTTCTTAGCCGTGTCGCCGGAGAAGGTGCGGACAGAAACGCAGCAAAAGGTGATTATTATCTAAAAGAGGATGAACACCAGATGCTTGCAGACATCTGTACCTGTTACAAAAATGTAATTGTAGCCGTGAATGCTGGCGGTCAGGTCGACCTTTCCTTTATGGACGAATTTGAAAATATCAAAGCTCTTCTTGTAATCGTTCAGCCGGGAATGGAAGGAGGAAATGCTTTTGCAGATGTAATCTCAGGCAAAGTAAATCCCTCTGGAAAGCTGGTGGATTCCTGGGCTTACAAATATGAGGATTATCCAAATGCGGCTACTTTTTCCCACAACAATGGAAACGTGGAAAAAGAGTTTTACGAAGAAGGAATTTATGTGGGATACCGCTATTTTGATACCTTTCAGGTTCCGGTCCGGTATGGATTTGGATATGGACTTTCCTACACAGATTTTGAAATTTCTGATTTTTATATACAGAAAAATACAGACAATACAGTACGTGTTTCTGTATGTGTAAAAAATACAGGAGCCACATCCGGTAAAGAAGTTGTACAGATTTATACTTCCCTCCCAGGTGGAAATCTTGAAAAAGAAACCCATCGACTGGTGTCATACAAAAAGACAAGGAACCTGCTGCCACAGGAGGCGCAGCAGCTCACTTTTGAGCTAATGCCAGAACAGTTCACCTCTTACGATGAAGCACAGGCAGCCTGGATCCTGGAAAAAGGGTTCTATGGGTTGTTTGTGGGAAACAGCCTGGAAAGTGCAAAACTGATGGGTGAACTTTCTCTGGATGAAGATGTGGTGCTGGAAAAGGTGAAAAATCTTTTTAATCCGGATAAAACCAGTCAGTATTGTGGGGAATCTCATGATTCTTTAAAGGAACTGGAGCAAAAAGCAGGTACAACCTCACTTAGAGAGGGTAATTTTGAAAAGGAAGCAAAGGAAAACTTTCTTCCGGTTCTTGAAATTTGTAGAAAAGATTTTAAGACAAAAGAAATTGTTTATAAGAAAAACAGCCAGTTGGTGGATTCAGAGGCTATGGATTTTGTAAATACACTTTCTGTTGATGAACTGATCGATCTGGCTGCAGGAGATCCGGGAAAAGCACAGGGTGGAAATCTTGGTGCTGCCGGTATTTCAGTGCCTGGTTCTGCCGGTGAGACACACAGATGTGCCATAGAAAAAGGGCTGGCAAGCATTGTACTTGCAGATGGTCCGGCAGGTCTTCGTCTTATGAAATATTACCATGTAAATGATGGAAGGATTGTTTCCATGCCCTTTGAATTCAGTCTGGAAGGCGGGCTTTTTTATGAAGGCCCTGCCGATCTTCCGGGACAGCGTTACTATCAGTACTGCACAGCCATTCCGGTAGGAACCATGCTTGCCCAGACCTGGAATACAGAGCTCATTGAAACAGTTGGAGCCATGATTGGAAAAGAAATGGAACATTTTGGAGTAACCTTATGGCTGGCACCGGGAATGAACATTCACAGAAACCCGCTTTGCGGAAGAAACTTTGAATACTATTCTGAAGATCCATATGTTGCCGGAACTATGGCAGCTGCTATGACAAATGGCGTTCAGTCCAACTATGGATGCGGAACTACAATAAAACATTTCGCCTGCAATAACCAGGAGGATAACCGCATGGGCTCTGACAGTATTGTTTCTGAAAGAACTCTCCGTGAAGTTTATCTGAAAGGTTTTGAAATCGCAGTAAAGAAGTCACAGCCACTATCCATCATGACCAGCTACAATCTGATCAATGGAGTTCATGCAGCTAATAATCATGATCTTTGTACCAATGTTGCCAGAAATGAATGGGGCTTTAAGGGCGCTATTATGACAGACTGGACAACAACAGAACGAGACGATACCTGCACAGCTTCCGGCTGTATGCGGGCAGGAAATGACCTGGTAATGCCAGGATGCTTCGGCGATCATGAAAATATGAAAAAAGAGCTGGAACAGGGAACCTTAAAGCTGGAAGATCTGAAGGCCTGTATTGCACGACTGGTAAATGTGATCTGGAAATCCAATCAGTATGAAGAAATGTAAAAGCCCTTACAGGCATTAGAACTTGTCTAAAAGTCATTAAAGTCATTCCTGAAGCTGCATCCGTACCTACTGCCGGATGCAGCTTCAATGCATTAGAACATGCATCCAAAAGGGCTTCTGCAAGATGTACATCACAATTTGTGCCTGTCCAGTCTCATCCCTCTCCACTGCAATTCGCCGCATCTATGGCAAGTACAAGAAGCAGTGTCATCAGTTCGTCTGCCGGATCCTGATAATCAATTATATAAGTATCTCCCCAGTGAAGAGGCTCCTTGGTAATCCGTGCGGCAGCTTCTCCTCGTTTATCTGTCACCTCATAATTCCAGGCAAGAAAATCTCCTTTTATCTGCCATCCATTAAAATCCACCTGATATTTTGGTTTCAAAAAAGAAAGCTTTTTCTCGATTCTGCCTCTTATTCCTGCACCTTCAATTTCAAAAACAGGAAGCAATGTTATAACCTTTTCTTTGATCATTCCAACTTCCTGATTCTCTGTATCATATACGTGAATCCTGTGTCCAATAGAAAGAAATTCTGCTTTTACAAAATACTTTACGTTTCCACTTTCATCATAGACATCATATGTATCTGTCCAGGAAAAAACACGCTGTTTTATCAGAAGCTTCATATTTACCGCGCCCCTTTCTTCACTGCCACTGCAATTGACAGACTTGGATCATAGTATGGAATCAAAGTTGCCTGTAATGCGTGATAAATGTCTGATTTTCCAGGCCATACTGTTTCAAGAAGATGATTCTCCCGATCCAGCTGATGGAACCAGGAGCCATTCACATGATCCAGAACCTTTTCATCCAGATATTCCATAAACTGTGCATAATCTTCTTTATATTTTTCCCTGCCGGTAACACGATACAGCACAGCAGACGTATTGATAGCCTCTGCCAGCGTCCAGTGCATCCTGTCATGAACAATGGGCTTTCCATTCCAGTCTGTTGTATACACAATTCCAGGAGCTCCATCTGCATTCCAGCCATCTGCTACAGCACGGTTATACAATTCCTCTGCTGCTTCCAGATAGGACTTCGCACTGTCACTCGCCTGTCCATATGTAGAAAGTGCCCACTGGGTAATCAGCCTTGCCCATTCAATTCCATGCCCTGGTGTTGCCCCATATGGCTTAAACTGGTCATCAGGGCGCTCTTTATTGCACTCCAGATCCGGAACCCAGTCACTGGTAAAATGCTCCGGAATACGCCAGCAGTTGTCCTTTGCCCAGTTCACAACACGGTTAATGATCCTGCCTGCACGTACACGGTATTTCTCATCCCCTGTTACATCTGCTGCTGCAAGAAAAGCCTCAACTGTGTGCATGTTTGCATTAATGCCACGATAGGAGTCCAGCTCTGTAAATTCTGTATTCCAGGTATCACAAGAAAGTCCCTCTTCTTCATTCCAGAAGCGAAGGTCATAAAGCTTTAATGCATCCTTTAAAAGCTCTTCTGCCCCGTCTCTTCTTGCAAGCACTCCTGAAGAGGCAGCCAGAATTACAAATGCATGGGCATAACACTGTTTGGTGGGAACAATTTCACCCTCCGGGGTAAGCCCTGCGTACCAGCCGCCGTTTTTATCATCGTGAAGCTCTCCCCTAAGACCCTTAAGTGCCGCATCTGCCAGCATTTCGCTGCCTTCATGTCCCAGCATTTCACCGATGCTGTAAACATGTGTCATACGGCTGGTAATCCAGGTTTCACGGTTTCTGTCTTTCCAGGGTGTTCCATCATCGCCCAGATAATAAGAGCTTCCGCCTGGGGATGGAAACTTGTGTCCAAAATTTAACAGATCATCACGGATTTTTTTCATAAAGGCTTGGTTTTCCTCAGTTCCAAGCTGATATTTTATCTTAGTTCCTTCCATTTTTCTCCTCCCTTTTTCAAACAGGCTCAAGAGTATGCTCCAACTGCAACAATCGAATATCATTTATGCCTTTATCTTACTCTATCTGTCTCACTTTGAAAAGAAAATTTTGTACAAAAAAACAACCTCTTTTCAAATATATAATCAATATATCGAAAAAGAGGTTGTTTTATGTTTTTGTTATGGATTATTTCTATTTTTATCTGTTTATTAAGTTTTTTAATCAATTTTGTTATAATATAGACTTATATATAACAATTAGCAGATAGCTTTTCCAAGCTCGATGCATGCAGCCTGTGCCTCATCGTCTGGCTCTTCGTTGCAGATTACAGAATCAGCAGCAAGAGCTACACCATCATTCTGACATTTTTCTTCCCAGCTACGCATCCACTCTCCGTCTCCCCATCCATAGGATCCGAAAAGAGCAACCTTTTTGCCGGAAAGCTTCGGCTCACATGCCTCAAATACTGGCTGGAATACGCTGTCCTCAAGCTCCTCATCACCCATTGCCGGGCATCCGAAAGCTACGCCGTCGAATCCATCAATCTGGTTTGCATCAAAATCATCAGCAGAGAAAACTTCAGCCTCTGCTCCGGCAGCTTTTGCACCTTCTGCTACTTTATTTGCCATTGCCTCTGTATTACCGGTTCCGCTCCAATATACAACTGCTACTTTACTCATGACTTCATTCTACCTCTTTCTTTTTATAATTTTGCTGCCGGCACAAATGAGTGAATGTCTGTAAATTTTTGTTTTTCCTCATTTCCGGCACTTTATGTATGTTAAGCAGCTACTGTAAGCTGCAGAACACTCCTGCCTTTTTTCCACAGTGACCGGTATACCTCCCGGCATTTATGGTACTTCTGAAACATTTTCAATGCTTCGCATTCATTACAATATACTTTCCAGCAGCCGGAGCATTTATAATTTTGTCCGCCATTCTGGATAAATCCAATAACATCACCAAGTGGATAATCAAGAAAAATCCCAATTTCATGTGGAAAACCATCTGCTGCTTCAAAGCGTTTCCGAAGTAGCTCCAGACATTGTGACGTTTCTGTATTTTCATATCCATATCTTTTCAGGAATCTTGCAACGCCTGGACGTTTCAGATTTTCTGCAAGCTTTTTTTCCCTGTATACATAGATAAGTGCGTGATTTTCCCATTTACGAAGGGCCATCAGCTTCACCCCTTTGGGGTTCATCATCTGATTCCAGATTGCAAGCTGAAGCTCTATGTTTTCCCCTGCTTCACAGCATGCATTAAAAAGATTGGCTGCCTTTAAGGAAGCAAGGGTAGGAGCACAATGCTCAATGAGACATTTCTCGATCATGACCGCCTCCTTATGCCATTACACAGTGCTCATCCAGGGCACATTTTAATGCGCTGGCACTGCTGGTGTGAACACGGGCTACCGGAATATTATTTTTCTTTGCCTCCTGGGAAGCGCTGATAACCATTTTATGGGATACAGTATTTGTAAAAAGTACCATCAGATCTGGGCATCCAATTTTCTTACGGATCGCACCGTTTTCTTTTGGAAAAACCTTTGCTTTGTATCCATAGTCTTTACAGATATCTGTATACTGACACACCATTCTCTCATTGCCGCCGATAATTACGATACTCATGTTTAGCCATCCTTTCTGAGTCACTGCCATTCATAATTAAGCTTATTTCTTTTTCCAGATTGAATTTTCTTTCTTCATATCTTCATCCCGGTGTTTTGCTTTGCTTATTTATGTTAGCATGTTCTAACTTCTGATTAAAAAAATTAGAAGTCTTACACTTCTGCCAATATACTTCTTGATTTTTATGTGCACGTTTTAGTTAGCCAGTGCTAACTTTTATGATGTTAGTTTACCCTAATCATTTACTGCTGTCAAGTAGCAAAATAAAAAAAGAGAGCTAATGAAAAATTGTATCATTAACTCTCTTTCTTATATTATCTGAAACGATCTGCTCTTTAGATTTCTTCTGTTACCAGATTCTTCATGCTGTTCATACCGATCAGCAAGGTAGAAGTATTATGCAAAAGTGCAGAAGTAGTTGGCTGTAAAATTCCCATTACACCAAGAATGATCAGTCCGGTATTAAATCCTACAATCGTTCTGTAATTATTGTGGATACGTTTCATCAGTGCATCACTGATGTTTTTAAGGATTACGATACCCTCCAGGTTATCTGCCCCGATGGTAATATCTGCAATCTCTCTGGCAATTTCAGCACCCTCACTTACTGCAATTCCTGCATCAGCAGCGGAAAGTGCCGGGGAATCGTTGATTCCGTCACCAAGCATAACTACCTTACGGCCTTTTGCTCTTTCTTTTTCTACAAAGCTTGCCTTATCCTCTGGCAGTACCTCTGAATAATATTCATCCACACCAACCTTTGCAGCAACCGCTTTTGCAGTACGCTCACTGTCTCCGGTCATCATAACAACTTTGGTAAATCCGGCTTTCTTCAGTGCTTTTACTACTGCCGGAGCCTCATCGCGAAGAGGATCTTCAATAAGGATAACGGCTGCCAGACTGTTTTCAATAGCCAGATACAGATGAGAATATTCGTCTGGAATATTTTTAAACTTCTCTTCCATGCCCTCTGGAATCGTGCATTTTTCATCTTCAAATACAAAGTGTGCACTTCCGATAACAGCTTTTTTGCCCTCAATTGTGGTGGAAATACCATGTGCAACAATGTACTCTACTTTAGAGTGCATTTCTTCATGATCCAATTTTTTCTTTTTTGCAGCATCTACAACGGCTTTTGCCATAGAATGAGGGAAATGCTCCTCCATGCAGGCAGCAATACGAAGAAGCTCATCCGGATTCTGGCCGCTGAAAGAAATTACCTCTGCAACAGTTGGCTGTGCCTTGGTAAGGGTACCTGTTTTGTCAAATACGATGGTATCGGCATCTGCAATGGCCTCAAGGAATTTGCCGCCTTTTACTGTGATCTTATATTCGTTTGCCTCACGGATAGCAGAAAGTACGGAAACCGGCATTGCCAGCTTCAATGCACAGGAGAAATCTACCATCAGTACAGAAACCGCCTTGGTCACATTTCTGGTAAGAAGATAAGTCAGGGCAGTTCCTCCAAGAGTATATGGAACCAGTCTGTCTGCCAGATGCTCTGCCTTACTCTCAAGACCTGATTTCAGCTTTTCGGTATCTTCGATCATTGCTGCAATCTTTTCATAACGGCTTGATCCGCCCACTGCTTTTACAGTGATAACAGCTTCGCCCTCTTCTACTACAGTGCCGGCATATACAGAATTTCCCTCTGTTTTTCTTACTGGAACAGACTCACCGGTAAGAGATGCCTGGTTGACCATCGCTTCGCCTTCTGCAATCACGCCATCAAAGGGGATTACATTTCCCATATGTACTACAACCATATCTCCAGTCTGGATCTTATCTGCATCAACCAGAACCTCTGTACCTTCGCTGCGTAACCATACCTTTCCGGTATTCAGTGACATGGTACGGGCCAGGTCATCCACTGATTTCTTATGTGTCCACTCTTCAAGCAGTTCTCCAATTCCAAGAAGGAACATAACGGAACCTGCTGTAGAGAAGTCTCCTCTGAAAATAGAAACTCCAATAGCTGTCGCATCAAGAACCGGAACCTCGATCTTACGTTTCCACAGTGTCTTAATTCCAAGCCAGATATATTTCACTGACATTGCAGTGGTATAAATAGCGGACCATGGATAAGGAAGCAGAAGCTTACGTCCATAATGGAAAATAATCTTGTCTACCAGTTTTTCTTTATATGTCTCATTCAGCGCTCTTCCGGAGCTTTCCAGCACCTGTGCTGGAACACTGACGCGTGTATATCCAAATGCCTGGATTGCTTTTAAAAGGCTGTCTCTGTCACCATTATAATAAACAAGTGCATCACAGGTGCGGTTAAAAACCTGTGCCTTTTTTACCCCATCCAGATTTTCCAGATAATACTGAAGGGTATCTGCCTGGGTATAATTCATATATTTCTGAAAAAGATGAACTCTGATACGTCCTTTTTTCTCATGTTTAATCGTAAATTTCAATGTTTTCACCCACTTTTTGTAATTGCGATGCCGGTCCTGCCAGACAGAAAACACCTTTTTGGGGCAGATACCTGCATCATAATAATAGGACTGTCGCAAAATTACGGCAGTCCTTATTATATTGCTGTTTTTGCACAGCGAATCATTCAGTGTACTACTGTAAAAAAGCTTCTGCAAAATATGCGCCGCAATAAGTGCAGACACTGAATTTCACACTGCCCTGTTCAAATTATTCAGCAGTTTCCTCTGTTTTCACATCATCAGTCTCTTTAAATTCTGTCTCATCAGCTGTTTCTTCAGTCTCTTCATCCTCGAACGGCTCTTCAGCTGCTTTTCTGTCCTCATTGATCTGCTGTGCATCTGCATAGATATCACCTGCATTCTCCTGAACAGTTGTTACAGTTTTCATTACACAGTCTTTTGCTCTTAAAACGGCTGCTGTGCACTCTGTGTAAACCTTCTTTGCATCCTTACTGGAAAGGAGCTTGATACCAGCAGTTCCGAATAAAACACCTGCTGCGAAAAGTCCTGTTTTGTCCCATTTAAAACTTGCCATGATTAAAATCCTCCTTGTAAGTGAAATTATTTTTTATCTTTTTGTTATCTACTAGAACATGTTTGAAAAAGGCTTTTTGTGGCACGCTCTAACTCTCGATTTTTCGTATTATATATCATGTTTTTTTGAATTTCCAGTATTTTTTGCGTTGTTGATAAATTTTATCATTTATTTTACTACCTGAAACTCTCTTTTTCTACTCTCTGTCAGTCTTAAACTACCTTCCAGCCATATTATCCTGCATCCCCGAGGCAGCTTCTTTCCTGCTTATTTTTCACCTCTTACAGGCATTGCGTCCAGGTAGTTCTTAATTCCCTGAAAGGTTTCTTCACTGATCACATGCTCCACTTTGCATGCATCTGTTTCTGCCGTTTCTTCTGATACATTCGCACATCTGGAAAAAAGCTGGGTGATTACCTGGTGTTTCTCATATACTTTTTCAGCAATCTCTCTTCCTGATTCTGTAAGAAGCAGGCGCCCTTTTTCATTTCGTCTCACATGTCCTTCTTTTTCCAGCTCTGTCATGGCTCTTGTCACGCTTGGCTTGGTAATCCCAAGGTGATTGGCCACATCTACAGGTCTGACATCATCGGGAGATTTCTGATTTAATACCAGAATCGTTTCCAGATAATCTTCCCTGGATTCCTTCATTCCTTCTTTCTTCATACACCACATTATTGCTCCACCTCCGCTACACTTTTTGCATCGGTTCACAATACTGACGTATCACGATTTCCTGTCTGCAGTCCGCACAAAATACGGTTACTGTTCACTTTGTTCCCAGCAATTATGCCTGGCATTTTGACATTGACATCTCAATACTTTCAATATCCTGATCTCCGATATATCCCATGTTTCTAAGCCCCGCTTTTACCACCTGTTTCCAGGCTTCCGAAGGAAGCTTACAGACTGTATCATCGCTAAGCCTTACTGTACATCCATTTTCCTGACAGCAGGCATCACATCCGGAAATCCGGTACATATTTTTCCTGCTGATAGCACCGATACGCTCCAGCATATTGACCATGCGGTAAATGGTTGCCGGTCCGATATTGCGGTCTTTTTCCTGTACTTTATAATAAATTTCTTTACAGCAGGAGCACTCCTCTTCCAGGATAATATCCAGGATCAGCTGGCGCTGTCTGGTGATCCGGCATCCCTGCTCGCGTAATCGTTCTATGATCATATCTTTTTGCATCTGCGTACGCTGGTAAGCTTCATTATTCTGATATGCCTTTTCTTCGATTACTTTTTCCATGATTCATCGCCATCCTTTTTCTGAACTTTTATCTTTTCCTGATATTTTAACTTTGACTTATTACTGCCTACTTTTTTTATAACAACTGGAACTTTTATATAAAAAGAAATCCCTGATTTCCCCTTATATAAAAATTCCAGCCTGTATCATTGAAAGATACAGGCTGAAATGTTTTACACAAAACCTTTACTTAAGCAATACCTTTTGTATTTACCTTTAAGTTCTGGCTCTCTTTGTATGGTCTGAAGAGCAGGTACAGGAATGCTGCAACCAGAACAAATGCTACGATTGTTCCAATTCCGAATCCGCCGCCTGTAAGCAGTGTACCAATCTGATAGATGCAAAGTGCAACAACATATGCAAGACCGCACTGATATCCGATTGCAAACCAGAACCATTTTGCGTTGTTCATCTCTCTCTTAATAGCACCCATAGCTGCGAAGCAAGGAGCACAAAGAAGGTTGAATACCAGGAATCCGTATGCTGCAACAGGAGTCATAACTGCTGCAAGATTTCCCCAGATCTCTGCTCCATCTTCTGCAACCTCAGCAAATCCGAAGAGCATACCGAATGTAGCAACAACGTTCTCTTTTGCAATAAGACCTGTTACAGCTGCAACTGCCATCTTCCAGCCTTCTCCTGCTTTTGTCCATCCAAGTGGAGCAAAGATCCATGCAATAGCAGAACCGATTTTAGCAAGAATACTGTTGTTCAGCTCTTCTACCATTCCGAAGGAACCGCCTTCCCAGCCGAATCCCATAAGGAACCAAAGAACGATAGTAGAAAGAAGGATAATGGTACCAGCTTTCTTGATGAAGGACCATGCTCTCTCCCAGACGCTTCTTAATACGTTACCAACTGTTGGCCAGTGGTATGCCGGAAGCTCCATAACGAATGGTGCCGGATCACCAGCGAACA
The DNA here is from genome assembly GCA_934364795.1 of uncultured Blautia sp. GTDB lineage: Bacteria > Bacillota > Clostridia > Lachnospirales > Lachnospiraceae > Blautia_A. The sequence goes on along the minus strand of CAKRMK010000009.1, from coordinate 36,185 downwards.
TTTTTGTTTTCTTAAGGATGATACCGGAGCAGATGATTGCTGCGATACCAACAAAGTATGCACTTGTGGATACCCATCCACTGTTATCAAAGAATGCACCTGCGATCATAGCGATGATCGGGAGCTTAGCACCACAAGGAACAAATGTTGTGGTCATGATTGTCATTTTACGGTCACGGTCGTTCTCAATTGTACGGGAAGCCATAACTCCAGGAACACCACATCCGGAACCGATCAGCATTGGGATGAAGGATTTTCCGGAAAGACCGAATTTACGGAAGATTCTGTCCATGATAAATGCAACACGAGCCATGTAACCGCAGGACTCAAGGAATGCAAGGAACAGGAACAGAACTAACATCTGCGGTACGAAACCAAGTACAGCACCAACACCGGCAACAATACCGTCAAGGATCAGTCCCTGCAGCCATGCAGCGCAGTGTACAGCTTCCAGAGCGGACTCGATTGCCGGAGGAATGATCTCACCGAACAGTACATCGTTTGTCCAGTCTGTTACGAAACCACCAACTGTACTTACAGATACATAGTAAACAATCCACATTACAACTGCGAAGATTGGAAGAGCCAGCCATCTGTTGGTTACGATACGGTCGATCTTATCAGAAGTGGTAAGCTTCTTACCTGAAGCAGATTTTGTATAGCACTGTCCGATAATGGAGGAAATGTATACATAACGCTCATTTGTGATAATACTCTCTGTATCATCATCAAATTTATCCTCCAGAGCTTTTATTTCGTAGGATACATCCGGAACGCTCTTCATCTGCTCTACAATCTTATCATCCTTCTCGATGAGTTTGATTGCAAAGAAACGTTTCTGAGCATCTGCAACAATTCCGCTAAGTTTGTCTTCAACAGTTTTGATTGCATTCTCTACATCCTGTGCAAACTCATGGACCGGAACAACTTTGTTCTTGCTCTGTGCAGCACTGATTGCTTTTTCAGCTGCTTTCATGATTCCGGTTCCCTTAAGAGCGGAAATCTCAACTACTTCGCAGCCAAGCTTTTTGCTTAATTTGTCAATATGTATTTTGTTTCCGGATTTCTGAACCAGGTCCATCATGTTGATTGCCATAACAACCGGAATACCAAGCTCCATGATCTGTGTGGACAGATACAGGTTACGCTCAAGGTTTGTACCATCAACGATATTGATAATCGCATCTGGCATCTCGTTGATCAGGTAATTTCTGGCTACAACCTCTTCCAGAGTATATGGGGAAAGGGAATAAATACCAGGAAGGTCCATGATTGTTACATCTTTGTGGCCTTTGAGTTTACCTTCTTTTTTCTCTACAGTTACACCCGGCCAGTTACCTACGAACTGGTTAGATCCGGTCAGTGCATTGAATAATGTAGTCTTGCCGCAGTTAGGGTTACCTGCAAGTGCAATCTTAATCGACATTTTCATGCCTCCTCTTTCTTTCCAGATTTTCTGTTTCATTTTCTGTTTGGCATAGGCTCCTTATCTTAGTTGCCTGCCACTGCCGATTGTTCTAATCAGCTTTCATATGTTAGCATATCAGTCTTTTCATTAGCTGTTGCTAACCTATGTGGTAAAAAAAATTGCCTATTCCCATTTCTGCAGAATATGCAATTTACTGCCACACATTTTTGTGCAGCCCGGAAGTAAAGTACTATAACTGGTACAGTGATTACTCTACTTCGATCATTTCTGCATCGGCTTTTCTAAGGGACAGCTCATAATCCCTTACGGTTACTTCGATAGGATCTCCAAGCGGTGCAACTTTACGAACATAAATAGATACTCCCTTAGTGATTCCCATGTCCATAATACGTCTCTTTACCGGACCTTCGCCATGCAGTCTTTTCACTGTGACAGTCTGGCCTACGCCAACTTGCCGTAATGTTTTCATAATACTAGACTCCTTTTCCCTGGATTTCAGACTATGATCCGACTTGCCATATCCTTTCCAATGGCAACTCTGGAATCCTTAACATTCACGATCAGGTTACCGCCAATCTCACTTACAACGGTTACAGTTCCTCCCTGTACGAATCCGAGATTCTCAAGGAATTTACGGGTTTCTTCTTTACCGCCGACTTTTTTGATCACCTGCGGCTCTCCTTCGTTTACCATTGATAACGGCATCATATTCATCCTTCCTCTGTGTTATAGAAACACCTATTTATTATTATGTTTCACTTACGTTGATTAGTATATTCTAATTTATATAAGCTGTCAATAATTTATTTGCACTTTTTTCTCACTTTTTTCCAGAAAAATTTCGTAGAATTTGCTGATATTTTTTTGAAAATGTTTCGAAGATCTTTGTGGGAACAGTAGAATTATAAGAAAATATTGTTTATAATGTAAGAAATACGCATAAAATATCAGTATCTTAGAGCACGTTTGAAAAAGGCTTTCCGCAGATTGCGGAAATGATTTTTTGGCACGCTCTGGAGAAAGGATTTCATACATGAAGCAGGGAAGTAAAATCGGAATTGTCTGTTGCTCCAATGGACTTTTGGAAAACCAGGCAGATACTATCAATATGCTGGTTCAGATTCTGCAGCGCTCCGGATTTGAACCGGTACTTAGTCCTTATCTTTACGGGGATGGAAACGGCTATGCCGGAACTGCCAGACAGCGGGCTGATGCGCTGATGGATTTTTACAGAGACGACACAATTGAAGAAATTTTTGATGTATCTGGCGGTGATATGGCAAATGAAATTCTGCCTTATCTGGATTTCCAGACTATTGCTTATGCGAAAAAGCATTTCTGGGGGTACAGTGATCTTACCACCGTTTTAAATGCCATCTACGCACGCACAGGTAAAGCTTCTGTACTTTATCAGATACGGAATCTCACTTATGAACACAGCCAGCAGCAGATCACAGATTTCCTTGGCACAGTCCTCGGCGGGACTTCTGCACTTTATGATTTTCCCTGTGAATTTATCCGAGGTTCCCACATGGAGGGGATGGTGGTTGGCGGCAATATCCGCTGTCTTTTAAAACTTGCAGGTACACAGTTCTGGCCGGATATGCGCGAGAAAATCCTTCTTCTGGAAGCCTGGGGCGGAAAAGTTCCCCAGATGGTCACTTACCTAAGCCAGCTTAGCCAGATTGGTGCTTTTAAAAAAGTAAACGGAATTTTGCTTGGAACCTTTACCCAGATGGAACAATCAGAATGCCATCCGGATATGTCACAGCTTATTCTGGAATTTGCGGAGAAAAAAACGCCTATAGCACGCACTTCTCTGATCGGGCACGGCACAGATTCCAAGGCGATCCGCATTGGTCATCACCTGAAGCTGTATTCCGGGGAGGCAAATGCACGGATTTATAAAAATCTTTAAAAAGTTTAAAAAAATAAAAAGCAGAAAACATATCAGGGAATTTTTTCTCCTTTATGTTTTCTGCTTTTTGATTTTGTCTGTTATACCTGTAAAAGTTGGTATCCTAAACCGTGCCGCCCAAAGGCTTTCTGCAAGATGTGCGTCACAATTTGCAGGCAATTGAAGCTTTAGATTCTAGTACAGCGAAAATTAAGTTTCTGCTATATTGACGCTGGATGATTTCTTCATATGCAAGGCGGAGGAATGAGGCGTAGCGGTGGCTACGGCGATTGACGACAACGCGGCAGATGAAAAATCAGACAAGTCAATATGGCAGTTACTTAATATTCGCTGTACTAGCTACACCGCTCTTAATAGCTGCTTCTGCTGTTGCTTTTGCAACTGCATCCTTTACTCTGGAATCAAAAGCTGCCGGAAGGATATAATCTGCACACAGCTCTTCATCACTTACAAGACCTGCAATTGCATAAGCTGCTGCAATCTTCATCTCATCGTTGATATCAGAAGCACGTACATCCAGTGCTCCACGGAAAATTCCAGGGAAACAAAGTACGTTGTTTACCTGGTTCGGGTAATCAGAACGTCCTGTAGATACAACAGCAGCTCCTGCTGCCTTTGCCTCTTCCGGGAAAATCTCCGGAGTCGGGTTGGCGCATGCAAAAATGATCGGATCTTTTGCCATGGTACGAACCATATCTGCGGTCAGAGTGCCCGGTGCGGAAACACCGATAAAGATATCTGCTCCCTTGATCACTTCACTTAAAGTTCCTTTTTCATGATTTGCGTTGGTGATCTTCGCCATTTCTTCTTTAATCGGGTTCAGCCCCTCACGGCCTTCGTAAATAGCACCTTTACGGTCAGTCATGATAACATTCTTAAGTCCCATGGAAATAAGAAGTTTGATAATCGCAATACCAGCTGCTCCAGCTCCGGAAGTAACGATCTTAACGTCCTCAATTTTCTTTCCAACAACCTTCAGGGCATTCAGCACACCTGCAAGAGTAATAACGGCTGTACCATGCTGGTCATCGTGGAAAATCGGGATATCACAGCATTCTTTCAGTTTCTTCTCAATTTCAAAGCATCTTGGTGCAGAAATATCTTCCAGGTTTACTCCGCCGAAGCTGCCTGCCAGAAGGCGTACAGTCTGGACAATCTCATCTACATCTTTACTGCGTACACAAAGAGGAATAGCATCTACATCACCAAACTCTTTAAACAGAACGCACTTGCCTTCCATAACCGGCATACCAGCCTCCGGGCCGATATCGCCAAGTCCCAGAACTGCAGTACCATCTGTTACAACAGCAACTGTATTCCAGCGTCTGGTAAGTTCGTAGCTTTTATTAATATCTTTCTGAATCTCAAGGCAAGGCTGTGCTACACCTGGAGTATAAGCAAGGCTTAAAGCATCCTTGGAATCAACCTTTGCTCTTGAAACAACTTCAATTTTACCTTTTAACTCATAGTGCATTTTTAAGGATTCTTTTGCGTAATCCATGTTCGTATCTCCTTCTGAAAAAATAATTTACAACCGGCTCCAAAAGATTTATTTTTATACTTATAAAAATCTCAAGAGTGCCAGCTTTCGGATACAAAATATCCACTTGGGCTACATATGCAAGTATATACGAAACTGCCTGAAATCACAACATGAAAATATGAATAAATCTCTCAATAATTAGGGAAACAGCAAGGCTCCCGGAAAATCCGGAAGCCTGCATTCATAAGATCTAAATATTCTATTTGTATTTTCCCTATTCTACATTTTTTAATGCAACATCCATAGGAATTTTCTTTATTCTTCTGAACTGCAATACAGCCACCAGTACATACGCCCCCATTCCCATGGCAAACATCTCCGGATAAACAGCCGGTTTCAGATACAGGGTAAGCCAGCCTGAAAAAGAAGACATCAGATAGCCATAAATGCCATATATGGTCCAGGTAGACAATAAAAGGCTAAGCAAAATAGAGCCTACAACCACCCACGTAGTGGAAGTAAGATAAAGGCTGATAATTTCTTTATTTTCATATCCCAGAATTTTTACCATGGAAATTGCCGTAGCATTTTTTTCAATAATCAGCTTGGTAAGCAGATAAATCAAAAGTGCAAACAGAACCACAGCAAATACATTAATCAAGTGGAACATTTCACCCATGGAAACATCCAGCTGACGGCTTACTTTTGTCAGGTCATCCTCTGTGATCGTAGCCGCGATCAGCTCTTCATCCAGATCTTTGATTTTTTCCTGCGAAAAATAGCCATTAAAGTAATCTTCATTTTTCTCAAAAGTATCCCGAAAAGAGGTAATTGGCATAAATACAGTCAGCGCACCTGGATATTTATAGATTCCCCGAACTGTCATTTCATATTCCTTACTTCCGTAAGATTCCTTCAGCAAAATGGTATCTCCTGTTTTTACCTTATATTTTTCGGCATAACCATCTGAAATCAGGACACCGTCTGAAGGCATTTCTTCGCTGACATACTTACTGTCTTCCACAATTCCATAGACAGTGATTCCCTCACCGTCCTGTCCCGGCACTACATTTTTCACAGATTCCATGCAGAACTTTTCTGCTGATTCTTCATTTGTTTTCAGGGATGGAGTCATAAATTTCTCCAGCATTCCCATTATGGTGTACTTTTCGTCTTCCTCCGGCTCTTCCGGCACATTTAAAACATACTGGTAAGGAGCAATCATATTTGCCACAATTTCCTCCTGATAATGATCCAGAAGTGGCTTCATCATCATTCCAAACAAAAGCAGAACGTTTGCAAAAAAGATTCCCACAAAAAGTGTGAGATAACTTGATTTGTTCTGCAGCACAATCCGCAGACGGAAACGGTTGAAAAATTTAAAGTTTGGAAGACGCACCGCTTTTTTCCTTTTGGAGGTGCTCAAATCATGGCGAAGGAATTTAAGTGGTGACAGGCGCAGCTTGGCTGATATCAGCACCAGATTGATTACCATCATTAATGCAACAGGAACCACTGTGGTAAGCAAAAATGCATCTGCATTCCATCTTGTTTCATAAGTAGGAAGACTGTAGCTGCCATAGTACATTCCCGCACACAGGTCTTTAAATGATGTGTAGCCAAGAACATTTCCAAGGACGGCTGCCAGAATTGTAATTATGACTGGCAAGGAAATATAATGGCGCAGAAGTTCTCCTCTTGAATACCCGGAAGCTCTCAGGGTTCCGATTACAGATGCTTCCTTGGTAATCGTATTATTTGTTGTCACAGCAAATACAAAGGCAATGATCACAATAAGAATGTACAAAAGCACCTCTACCATAGCCTTGTCACCGCCCATATCTTCACCTGTAAAATGAATTGCCTGGTTTGCATATCCGGGAATAAAGCCAGTTACACTTTCATATTTTACCAGTACTTCAAGGAAATCCTCTGACATTTCTTTTGCCTGGGTATCATCCGCCGGTTCCTGGTCATACTGATAGGCATAGCGGTACTCCAGATGGGTGGTTCCGAAGCTTTCAGCCCCCTCTTCTGTCATAATGGCAACACCAAATTTTACAGAATCAAACATCATGTCATTATTATCGGAAAATAAACAACTATAGTCGGATAACGCTACCAATCCTGTTACAGACAGTTCCTCCCCTGCGATTTTAATTTTATCGCCAATTTTCAGGCTGTTGTTATCTGCATACATGCGGTCAATGGCAATCTCAGCATTTGTGGCGGGCATTTTTCCATCCATCAGGCACACAAGATCCATGTCTGTACGGTCTGCGTAAATTCGCATTGTGCCATCTTCGTTTCCGTCCATATCTGCATCCACAGGTTCATCCCTGTAAAAATTTTCGCAGATTCGTACATTTCCCTTTTCTTCAATTTTCTTCAGAGTATTTTCGCTTACTTTTGAAGACAGGGTAAAATTTCCATGTTCAATATTATATTTTTCGAAGCTTTCGTTATATGCTGCCAGCATACTGTCATCTGCAACCAGAAATCCGGATACAAAACCAATAGTCAGAGTCATAAACAAAAAGATTACAATATATTTTCCAAAATCACTTTTCAGCTCTCTTGGCAGGCGTTTCCACAATGGATTCTTCATAGCGCACCACCTTACCAGTCAAGGTCCACAGCAGCGACCTTGGACTCATTCATATAGTTTTTCCGTATCTGACCATCACGGAGCTTCACCACACGGTCTGCCATATTTTTTATGGCATCATTGTGCGTAACCATAATAATGGTATTGCCGTATTTCTGATTTACCTGCTCAATAAGACGAAGGATTTCCTTGGAGGTGTTGTAATCCAGTGCTCCAGTTGGCTCATCACAAAGAAGGATGTCCGGATTTTTTACAATGGCACGGCCTATGGCTGTTCTCTGCTGCTGTCCTCCGGAAAGCTGGTTAGGCAGTTTATGCCTGTGTTCATAAAGCCCCAGAGTATGAAGAAGTTCGTCAATATCCAGTGCTTTATTACTTAAATATGCCCCAACTTCTATATTTTCTTTTACATTTAAGTTTGGAATCAGATTATACATCTGAAATACATATCCCAGATGTTTCCGGCGATATAAAGTCAGCGCTTTTTCTTTCATATCACCTGTTTTTTCACCGTTTATGGAAATATAGCCTTCATCCGGTTCGTCAATTCCACCGATAATATTCAAAAGTGTGGATTTTCCGGAGCCGGAAGGTCCAAGAAGGACACAGAATTCTCCTTTTTCCACAGAGAAATCAATTCCCCGCAAAACTTCCGTCCTGCTGTCCCCGGATCCAAACCCTTTCTTCAAACCTTTGATTTCAAGAAACATCTCTTTTCCTCCCTGTCAATTTGTTCCTGTAAAAAAGCATCTGTTTAGAACTTTTTTACCCGTGCATGTTAGTTCATGCTAACTTGTTTTTATCATACTTCTTTTATCCGAAAATGAAAAGAAGTATAAATGAGAATAATTCTCATTTTGTGGAGTTTCGTTGTTTCGTGAAATATTTTAGTGAAAACTATACGAAAGGATGCTGATTTGCAGGATTTTCCGCCTGCAGCAGGTCACCTCGAGCGACATCTGCCTTTCCGCCGCAGAGTGTCTCTGTCCGAGAGGGCTTTTTATTTAGCGAGAGATTCCAACGGAATTTCCTGTTGCATAAAAAAAGCGGAACCACTGATTTCTCAATGATTCCGCTTCTTAGTTACGTGTGTTAGAGGATTCGAACCCCCGGCCTTTTGGTCCGTAGCCAAACGCTCTATCCAGCTGAGCTAAACACACATTTGATTCTTACGAGTTTCTTTCGCTCTTGCGTTTCTCCCTCGCAACAATGAGTATTCTACACGATACCTATTATTTTGTCAACACTTTTTTTAAATTTTTTTTATTTATTTTTTTGTATATTCATTTCATACTATTTACCGGCCTTTTCTCCTGTTTTTGCCTGCCAGTTAAGCACAGCTCCAACCATGTAAATTGCCGGAAACATGAACATACGGATCACAGAAGCAGGATCAAACTCTCCAAAGTTCACAGTAACAATCACTTCTGCCACCACTTCTACGATCAAAAGAATTCCCATTCCCACACAAAGTCCGGCATTTTCCACATTTCCGGCCTGTTTCACACCGACCACACCTGCTACCAGATAAATAACGCCTGCCGCCAAAACCATAACAGCACTTGCTACAAGCTGGCTGTACGTCATGCTGTTTTGCTCCAGATATTCCACAACCGCACTGTTACTGCTGCCTTTTGTCACCAATGACAGGGTATTCCCACTTCCAAATGCCAGCATAACTCCAAGAAAAAGCAGAAGCATGCCTCCCACCTTCAAAATAGTTTCACCGGGTGCCTGTTTTTTCATCATAATAAACTTCTCCTCATGATAAGATTCTTATCATATAAAACCCGGACAGACCTTTTTAATATTTTCAGGCCTGTCCGGTTAAATAATAAAATAATCAATCTTTGATCTTACTATCGCTTATTTTAGGATCATGCATCCAGCAAAAATGCCTTATAAGCCTTCTTTGCCTCGTATACATCAGCCTTGCTGGTAACCTCCCACGGAGCATGCATGCTAAGAACTGCCACGCCGCTGTCAATTACTTCCATTCCATAAAGTGCTGCAATAAATGCGATTGTTCCGCCGCCGCCGAAATCAACCTTACCAAGCTCTGCGGTCTGGAAGGAAACTTTATGATCATCGAAAATCTTACGTACTCTTGCAACATATTCTGCGTTAGCATCATTGGAGCCAGATTTTCCACGGGCACCTGTAAATTTGTTCAAAACAATACCTCTTCCGAGATATGCAGAATTCTTTTTCTCAAATGCTTCTGCAAATGCCGGATCATAGCCTGCACTTACATCAGAAGAAAGCATGCTGGAATTCTTCAGAGTCTTGCGAAGCTTCAGGTCAGAATACTGTCCCAGGGCGTCCAGAAGCTCTGCTACGCTGTTCTCAAAGAAGCGTGACTGCATACCGGTAGCTCCAACGCTTCCGATCTCCTCTTTGTCCACAAGCAGACAGCAGCTTGTACGCTTCGGTGCTTCCATCTCAAGAAGAGCCAGAAGTGAAGTATAAGCGCAAACTCTGTCATCCTGTCCATAACCTGCAATCATGCTGCGGTCAAGTCCACAGTCACGGGCTTTTCCAGCCGGAACAATTTCAAGCTCTGCAGAAAGGAAATCTTCCTCTTCTACGCCATATTTCTCATTCAGGATGCGAAGTACATTCTCTTTTACAGCCTCTTTCTTCTTGTCATCCGGAAGATCTGCAAGCGGACGGCTTCCAATCAGAATATCAAGCTTCTCGCCTTCTACCACTTCTGAAGCCTTCTTTGCCATCTGCTGTCCAGCCAGGTGGATCAGAAGATCTGTGATATAAAGTACCGGATCCTCTTCATCCTCACCAATTGTTACATCCACAACAGTTCCGTCTTTTTTCACAATTACGCCGTGCATTGCCATTGGAAGGGCAACCCACTGGTATTTCTTCACACCGCCATAATAATGGGTGTCAAGATAAGCAAGGTCTGTATCCTCATATAATGGGTTCTGTTTGATATCCAGTCTTGGAGAATCAATATGAGCGCAAAGAATATTCATACCCTCTGCCAGGTCATCCTCTCCAATATGATAAAGGGCAATGATCTTCTTCATGCCTACAGCATAAACTTTATCACCGGCTTTTAAAGCCTCCCCATTTTTTACCTTTTCCTCCAGGGAAACATAACCTGCTTCCTGGGCTTCTTTTACGATCTGTGTAATGCACTCACGCTCTGTCTTTCCAACATTTAAGAAATGACGGTATTTTTTTGCCACATCTTCCAGATCCTTCATATCGGCTTCTGAATAAGTAAGCCATGCGTTTGGACGTTCCATAATCTATTTCCACCTTTCTCCTGTTTTTTAACTGTCCTCATCCAATGTTTTTCGTATTGCTGTCCATTATTGGACCAACGGTTTTATTATACCTGATAAACAAAAAAATTGCTACTGATAAATCGAGGTTGCTTCTGAATAATAAACGGTCAGATGTTACGGTTCACATGTAATGTTCCGCCAGGCGTTTTTGTGAACGGAATGAACAATAACACGGTCAGGGTCTTCTGTAACGGTTAAAGCATGCATAAATTTCCTGTTTTCTTGGCATGGCATACCCGCAGGAAACATATCCTTCTCCCAGAAATCCCAGACCTTCTTTTTCCAGTTTTTCATATAACAGCTCCACGATTTCCGGCAAAGTTCTTTTTCCATCAATCAGTTTTTCTACCGCATATTTTAAAAGTGCACCTAATGTCTGGGTCTGTTCTCCATCTGTCAGCTGCTCAATATAACGCAGATCTACCTCCTGTTTTCCAATGGAAAAACCGTCTTTTCCATGCACTTTTAGCTTCAGCCGTTCTGGTTTATCCTGCTGTTTAAAATGTCCGTAATAGTCCTTTTTGCCGCCTTTGTCCGATGCATTTTTCGTCATGATCCTATGGCTTTGAGGATGTTTAAATTCCGGTGCCTTGTTCTCATTTAAAGGATAATTTTTACAAAGTGATTTTGCTTTTTGGGTGATGTCTACAGGCTTATAACTGTCCATCTGAATCACGGTATCTGCGATATGGAAAAATGCGCCAGAGCTTCCGGCAACCAGAATCGTGGAAATTCCTGCTTTTTCATAAAGCTCTCTGGCACGTTCCAGAAATGGAGTGATTGGCTCTTTTTCCCTGCTGATCACCTGCTGCATAAAGGCATCCCGCACCATAAAGTTTGTAGCAGAGGTATCCTCGTCAAGAAGAAAAAGCTTACTGCCAGCCTCCATCCCTTCTACAATTCCTGCTGCCTGGGAGGTGCTGCCGCTGGCATCCTCTGTTGAAAACTGGCTGGTATTTTTTTTGTTTGGAAGATCATTAATAAACAGAGAAATATCCACATCTTTTATAAATCTTCCATCCTCGGAACGCAGCTTTTGGGCTGTAAAATCTGTGATCACATACTCTCTTTCATCCCCTTTAATATGGTTATATACGCCCAGTTCCAGAGCATTTAAAAGGGTAGATTTTCCGTGATAACCCCCACCTACGATCAGAGTGATTCCTTTTGGAATTCCCATACCTGTAATCGGTCCCTTATGTGGAAGTTCCAGTGTCACCTCCAGACTTTTTGGTGAATAAAAGGGAATACAGTCTTTCATGGGCTTTGATGAAATTCCGCTTTCTCTTGGCAGAATTGCTCCGTTATTTACAAATGCTACAAGGGATCTCTTCGCCAGCTCTTCCCGTATATATGCCTGATCTTCGGCAAGGAAAATAGCAGATTCCAGATCTTTTCCACTTAAATTTCTGAATATAAATGACTTTTCCACACAAACTGGCAAAAACTCAAAGAAAATCTTTTCCAGTTCTCCTGCATTTATAGTTCTCCCATTTGCCGGAAATCCAACAAAAAATCTTGCAACAATCCCCTGCTGTGTAATCTCACATGCCGTTCTTTCCAGTACCTCCTGATTACATCTGGTTACAGATATAAGACCGCTTTTGCCCGATCCCTTCGCCCGAAACGTATATCGGTTCACCTGCTGTTCAAACTGACGGGTAAGATAGTCTGCAAGAGTTATCCGGGTAAGCCTGTCTTTATAATAATCCGCCGGAAAACCTGCTGTTTTATGGGAAATCTTAACACTGATATGGGATGGAGATGCAAACGGATCTCCCTGTACATGATCGATAGAAAGAATATATTTCTGAAACTGATAAGCCCCTTTCAGGGATTTGTATGCAGGATAACTTTTTCGGTTAATAGATCTTAGCATCTCCTGCAATTGTTCTGCTGACTGCATATAGAACCTCCTCCAAGAAAACGCATATCGAAATAAATTTCGTTGCACATAACTTTCAATGACATAAGTTTCAGTGTATGTGCTTACGTTTCGATTACATTATTTTCACTATAGACTATAGACAATATTTCCCAGCTTGTCCAGAACGTATCTTCCAAATTAATTTTAAAAATCTTTTCAAATACATTCCTGCACAACGCAAAACCACCGCCCAGTCAACGTTCTTGCTGACAGACGGTGGTTTATTTATACATTTTTAGGGAAAGGAAAGAGTTTTTCTTAAGAGTTCTTTCTCTTAAGATGTATATATCTTACCGCATAAATGTGAGAGATATTTGTCCAAATTCTAATAATTTTATAAAAATTATTAAAAAATATAAAATGTTCCTGGTTTTACAATCAACAGATTTATTTCCCACTATATTTTGCGCCAAACTTACTTACAACTACACAAATCAAGACGGTAATTACCATATCCGGCAATGTATTGCCGACAAAAATATCTACTCCCATGAGCAGGCGATAAATGATAAAACCAATCAACCATATAACAAGATTTTGAATGTTGAAAGAACAGTCTTCCGTGCGTTTTTTCATAATAAAGAAATCCGCAATTTGAATTGCAATCATCGGCGCAAATACCGAGCCGATGAAGTAAAGGAACTCCGTAATATCATAAAGCGGGAGAAAAATTGCTCCAAGTGTACCAATGACTGTTACAACAACTGCCACCAGCTTTCCGTTTATTTTTTGGGAAAGTGATTCACTGGAAACACCTGCGGAGTAAGCATCAAGGAAAGTCGTAGTAACTGTGGAGAATATAACAATCAACAGCCCTGCAATACCAAGTCCTGCCTTTACCATAATTTGTGCAATGTCTGATTCTTCTGTAAAAATCGCAGCTCCCATACCAATCACGTACATCCAGCAGCTTACCAGACCATATGTAATGGCACTGACAGCAGTTGCCTTAACCGTTTTTTGAGCTTCACGGGTATAATCGCTGATTAGAGGAAGCCAAGACAGTGGCATGGCTACTGACAGTTCAACTGCTGCGCCAAAAGACATACCCTCTCCGCTGATATTCAAAGCATTGCCCTTACCAAAAATAACGAAGCTAAGTACAATAGTCAAAGCAAAAAGAGCAGCCATTGCAACTGTGTTTACCTTACCTAGATTTTTAATACCAATCAAAATCCAAAGAATAATCAACATCCCGATTACAGTACACCATACCCAGTTACCGGCATTAAAGATTCCATTTACCGCCAGCGCACCATCAAAAATCATAATGGCAGTCCAACCCACAAGCTGAATGATATTCAAAACCGAAAAGAGCAAAGCTCCTTTGCTTCCAAAGCTCATCTTTGCAGTTTCCATAGCACTTTTACGCAACTTACCACCAATAAGGCCTGCAAAGAAAAGCATAACGCATCCAATGATATGTCCAAGCAGGATAGCAAAAAGTCCTTCACCAAAACCAAGCGGAGCAAAATAAGTACCAGTCATGATTTCAGCAATAGAAACAGCTGCGCCAAACCAGATTAAACCGTTTTCAAAAACCGATGTACGTCTTTCTTCCATCTTATTTAACCTCCTTTGCGTATTCGCCCTGGAGATTAAATGCATGATTCATTGGACCAGAACCTTTACCTAAGTCAAGCATTGCTGCCAGTGCGCCTGAAATATAATCCTTTGCCCTTTGTACAGCTTCGGAAAGGGTAAATCCCTTGGCAAGATTAGAGGCTATGGCACTTGAAAGTGTGCATCCGGTACCGTGGGTATTAGGGTTATTGATGCGTTTTCCCTCAAACCAAATCAATTCTTTGTTTGCATAGAGTAAATCATTTGCATCATTGACGCTGTGACCGCCCTTAAGAAGAACCGAACAGTGATAACTGTCTCCGATTTTCTTTGCTGCTGTAAGCATGTCCTCTTTGGTTTCAATGATCATTTCGGAGAGAATCTGCGCTTCCGGAATGTTAGGAGTCACAAGAACAGCCAACGGCAACAATTCTTCAATCAGGGTCTGAACAGCATCATTTTTCATCAGGGCAGAGCCAGAGGTTGCAACCATAACCGGATCAACAACCACATTTCTGGCATCATAGTATTTCAGTCTGTTTGCAATGACACGAATAAGATCACCAGATGCCACCATGCCTATTTTAACTGCATCAGGATAAATGTCCTCGAATACTGCATCTATTTGTTGTTTCAAAAAATCAGGTGTTGATTCCTGAATTGCTCTCACGCCGGTCGTGTTCTGTGCTGTAAGCGCTGTAATTGCACTCATGGCATAAACACCATTCATAGTCATCGTTTTCAAGTCTGCCTGAATACCGGCGCCTCCACTGCAGTCGCTTCCTGCAATGGTCAATGCTGTTTTCATTTTCATAGTTTTTCTCCTTTCATTTTTCAGCATCGTTTTATATAGCGGTATAAGGTGGTGCCCCCAATTTACCGCTTATTTTCATGCGTTCACCATCTCTTCTGACAAACGGCGAAGCAAGCGGCACTCATTTTCAATGTCTTCAGCACCAAAAATAGCGCTGACTAATGCGACTCCATCAACACCAGTACCTGCAAGCCTGGATATATTGGTTTTACCAATACCTCCGATTGCAACAACCGGAATATCAACAGCATCGCAAATAGCACGAAGAGTTTCCTTTGGAAGAATATTTACATCTGTTTTCGTAGAAGTAGAAAACATAGCCCCTACCCCAAGACAGTCTGCACCGTTCCTAACAGCTTCCAGAGCTTCTTCTACTGAATGTACAGACACGCCAATAATCATATCCTTGCCGACTCTCTGTCGAACCTGTATAGCTTCCATATCCTCCTGTCCAACATGAATACCATCGGCATGGCACTTGACAGCAATTTCCACATTGTCGTTGATGAAAAAAGGAACTCCGTACTGCTTACATAATGCAGAGATTTCAATAGCTTCTTTCAGAAAAGCTTCCTCGTCCAGTTCCTTTTCACGGAGCTGGACGCAGGTTGCACCGCCCTTCAATGCTGACTCAACCTGCTCATATAAACTTTGTTTGCCTACCCACGCTCTGTCAGTTACAGCATAGAGTAGCATCGTTTTTTTATCGCACTTCATATTTTGCACCTTTCTCCAGCGTCTCCGGGGTCATATTGTAAATTGCATCAATCATGTAATTTCTGTAAGTGGCATTGCCATCCATATCTGTAAGTCTGCCGTGAGCTACTTCACCGGCATATCCCATAGCAGAAACAGCAGCGGCAGCAGCTTCTAAAGACTGCTCCGGATTTGCAGTTACAAAAGCCGCAGTCATAGCAGAAAGCTGGCATCCCGTTCCGGTAACGGAAGACATCATAGGATGTCCATTATAAATGCAGTAGGCTTTCCTGCTGTCAGCTATGATATCAATAGCACCGGTGATAGCGATAACAGATCCGGTTTTCCTTGCAAAAGCCTTTGCAAAAGCAATTGCCTCATCAAGGTTTTCTTTTGTTATCTTGTCAGTTACATCAGCATCCACACCTTTTGTTGTGCCACTTCCGAAAGCCAGAGTTTTAATTTCGGAAATATTCCCACGGATGACAGCAAATTTTACTTCTTTCAGAAGCTGCATAGCTGTTTTGGTCCGGAGTTTGGATGCACCAGCTCCCACAGGATCTAACACAACCGGATGATTCAGTTCATTAGCTCGTTTTCCAGCAATCAACATGGATGCAATTGTACGACTGTTCAGCGTACCGATATTGATATTCAAGCCAGAACAGATTGTGGTAATTTCTGCAACTTCTTCCTTATCATCAGCCATAATCGGAGATGCACCACAGGCAATTATGATATTTGCACAGTCATTGACGGTTACATAATTGGTAATGTTGTGAATCAGTGGACAATTTTTTCGTACATTTTCAAACATATTCTGAAACATTTTTCTTTCTCCTTATCGGTTAAGAGATTCCTGCATCGTATGCAGGACACCTGATTTTTTCAATCCGAAAATCAAGACTGCAGATATCATCGCACCACCGGCAGTAGAAATCAGGAACGGGGTAATGTAAGCGTAAAAAGCAAGACCAGCTGCATTTTGTCCCATAAAGAAAATTGCAATCGGATAGGCACACAGCCCCCCAAGAATAGCAGTCCCAAAAACTTCACCTAATAAAGTACCCAAAATATTTTTGGTTTTTGCATAAACCAGGCCGCACAGCAATGCACCAAACATGCTGCCTGGAAATGCCATCAGACTGCCAAGACCAAGTAAATTGCGAACTAAGGACGTAACAAAAGCTGCACTTACTCCATAAGTAGGGCCAAGTAATACAGCACATAAAATGTTGACCATGTGTTGGACCGGAGAGCATTTGCTCCCGAAAACAGGGAAAGAAAAAAGACTCCCGACAACGGCAACAGCACACAACACACCTGCAAGTGCTAATTTTTTCATGTTTGTTTTGTTCATGTGTAATTTCTCCTTCTACTATATGAATCATAGGGATTAGGCCACCTGACAGTCAGCAAAAAAAACAGGAAACAGCCAATTCGGATGTCTCCTGTAAAAAATCCTTGTGTATGACTTCCTACGACGGCATTATCCGCATCAGGTTATAGGGTCGAAGTTCGAGTACTTCCTCTCAGCCTGCTAATACAAGCTCCCCTGTATTTATTTCGCTAAATATTATACACCTTATTTTCTGAAAATACAATTGGTCAATTGAAAGTATAAAAACAAATTTATTTTTTCTTCACTCTGAATCACTTTTCAAATATGCTTCAATCATGCCTCTGGTTTTCATTTCCATACGCCTCACAGAATCTTGCTGCAAAAGCAGGTGGCTCATCATTTGCATAAAGATGGGAAATATCACCAAAGGAGCTCATACGGAACACTGCAATCCCTTTACGCCGTTCCTCCGTTACCAGAGTTGTCACAGAGGATGGAGCTGCACATACACCATGCCAGAGAACTACCGGTGACACATTCAGAAGGTGGCTTAAAAGCACACATTCCAGCCCGAAATGGCAAAACAGAACAATGGTATCATTATTCTCTTCTACCACATTGTAATAGTGTCCCTGGCGCTCATAACCATGCTTAGCCAGAAGTTTGTCAAATTCTCCAACAACATGGTCATATTCTTCTTTAACATGGCCCTCCTGCATAGCTTCATTTTCAAACCAGTGGTCATACTGAAAAAAGCGCTCATCTGCCATCCAGTCCTGGGGCAGCCAGTCCCAGGCAATAATCTTTTTATCCTTCACATCCGGGCGCCAGATCTGGCAGGGAAATTCCTGCAGCCAGGAGCACTCTGTTGCTGTTCTTCCCATTTTTTTCAAAGTAGGTGCTGCTGTATCCTTCGCTCTTCCAAGCGGTGAAACATAAAAAGCCTTTACATCCAGCTTAGACAGCTTCTGTGAAAGATATTCCACTTCTTTCCAGCCTTTTTCTGTAAGAGAATCTATATCATAATCCGGATCACCGTGACGCACAATCAATAATTTCATACCATATCCTCACTTTTATTTTTTTATCTTCAGGCCCAACTTGCACCTCATCGAAAGCTACTCCGATTTTATCATATCTTCACAGATAATTCATTATCTTTCTTCCCACAATTTCTTTACATCCTTCATAATAAAAGTATATAATAATGTCAGGACCAAAGCTCAAAAAGCTGTTCATGACTGCATGATAAAGCATCTGAACTTGGATCACACCGAACATGAGGACGCAGCAATTTACACGGTAAATCAGCAGATTCCCAATGTTTGAGAATTGATGAAATGCTTTTGCAACTAACTTGACAGGAATTTATATATTAAATTAATTTCCAACGTTTTAGAATCATAATCACTTTCAAAAACACCAGAGGTTTCCTATGAAAAAACTTGCCGTTATTTTCCCAGGTGTGGGATATACCTGCACCAAACCACTTTTATATTATACAGCCTCCATGGCTGCAGAACATGGATACGAAATCATCCGTCTGGATTACGGTCATGATATCCACACCTTCCATGGACGAACCCCCGCCGAGCTGGAACCGGTAATTAAGCTTGCAATAAAAAGAACGCTTCCCCAGCTGGAAAACGTTCCTTTTTCTGAATATGATGATGTTATCTTTATTTCCAAAAGCATCGGCACTACCATTGCCTGCCAGCTGGAAACTGCACTG
Source organism: uncultured Blautia sp. (assembly GCA_934364795.1). Classification (GTDB taxonomy): domain Bacteria; phylum Bacillota; class Clostridia; order Lachnospirales; family Lachnospiraceae; genus Blautia_A. The sequence continues at coordinate 17,362 of CAKRMK010000009.1, read as the reverse complement.
GCATTAAAAGGAAAAGTTCATCATTTTCTTATGACGCCCATTCCATCTACCCTCAAATATCTTTCTGACATCAATGGTCTTTTCTTTGCCGGAACTGCCGACCCATATATGCCTGAGTCTAAAATTCGTGCAGCTGCAAGGAATTTTCCTGAGAAAACCGGCGGAATTTTCGAAGGCTGCAACCATTCCCTGGAACAGAAAAATGATACCATGGGCGCCCTGAAAAATCTCCGCCTGATTGTGGAATGTCTGGACAAAATGCTGCAATAGCTATGCACGAAGCATTTTTATCCTTAACTACGACAACCGAATTCCGGCAAAATATACCGTAAAATGGGGCGTGCATATTGCGGGAATGATTCTTTTTGCACACTCCAGCACTTTCAACTACAGGAAATCAACATTCCCATCCCCTTTAATAAATCAATCGTATCACGGACTCCCGCTGCATATGACAGATCAGAGTATCTTTCATCTCTGGTCTGCATGCAGGCAATATAATCATCAATCACTCTTTTTACTGTGTGCGGCAAATTCAGCTGCTCATATCTCCCTTCCAGATATCTGAGATCATCATTATCCTGCATAATATAGGCATCTTTTTCATCCACACGCTGCTGTTCCTTAACCATTTTTTCAATATTTTGAAGCATTATGATTCTGTTTGTCATTTCCATAACGATTTCCTCCTGATAAGTATTTAGAATCTACTTTTTCCCTGGAGTAAAAAATACACTTCTGGCATTTTTCACGCTCCAATAGCTACCATCTCTAACACTTTCCGCCATTATTCTACTTTTTCCATCAGGATTTTGCAACAAAAATCGTCCGACAACTTCCTCCATTATTCGACATTTAGGACGTACAGATTGCGGAAATGATTTTTCAAACACGTTCTAAACACGCCTGCACATCCAGACTGGAATTGCAATGTGCATGTCCAAATTCCTGCCAAAACAAAGTTAAGTCCTATAACCACCCAGGGAAGCACTGCCTGGATCTGGTTCCAGCCCTTTCCATTAAGAGTTCCCATTGTCCAGAACATAATCTGATCCATGCTTTGCTTATTCAGCATCATAATAAATGACATTACCGCAGATAGTGTGGAATTGATGGCCACGCCTGAAGATACTCCCAGAACAAATGGATCTGCCATTGGATTTTTGAAAATTCCCTGGTATCCTGCTCCGCTGACTGCCAATGCCGCACCAGTGATCGTACACAGCCACACGATAAGGATACAGGCAATTATTGACAGTAACAGAAATACCGGTTTTATTTTTTTCTTATTCATAAATTTTTCTCTCATAGGATAAATTAAAGTAAATTTAAAGTATTATATGAAAAGCGGGGACAAAGTACCTTTGCCCCCGATATACTCATATTTTACTCTGCTTCTACTCTGCAATTTCCGGATAAACCAATTCAGCCAGTGCTTTTAATCCTTCCACATAACGAGGATCGGATCTCTGAATCATATCACCCTCCACACTTGATCCATCAATATAAATAAATCCACCATCTTCATTCAGACATGCAAGATCGGAAAGTCCAGCTGTCTGCTTTACATCCTCTAACGGAGAAAACAGAGAAATATACACATCCGGATCAGCTTCCACAACGGCTTCTGCGGAGAGCTGCGGCCATGCACTGTCTGCATCTGCTGCCACATTTTTTACCTTAATCATTTTCAGGGTGTAGCCTTTTTCATTTTAGAATTTCTCCTGCGGTTAATGTAATATGATTATAACATTTTATGGGAGAATAAATCTACATTTATGTGTAATTATTTTGTTAAAAACTTATCAGTCGTCATAATAACCATAGTAGGCAAAAATGTCATCATAAAAATCCTGCTCAATTTCACTATCATATGAACCACTACTGGATGACGCCAGAAGTTTTTCATAACATTCTGCTTTTTCTGTGACCTTCACACCGTAATCGACAACACGGAAAGTCAGTTTATGTGGTGCTCCGTGCTCACAATAAACTATAGATGTGGCCGTTTTGCCACTTGGTTTAATATCTGCCGTAGCTGTATTGCAGTCCATATATGGCATATGAATACTATAATAAAATTTGCGTCCTGAAATTTTACTGATTGTCAGCTCAAAACCTCCATTAGTAAAAGGACACCAACTTCCCACTCTAAACAAAATCTTTGAATCTGGAGTTGCGTTCAGATATTTGACACGCATAGCCGCTGTATTTGTACATAGCTTCGGAGCATTCTTTACACTGCCCTTTTTCAGACTGCTTACCAATTTTTTGTATGCTGCCTTATTAATAGCACGCGGATTTTTGTTATTCTTAAAGGAATAATAAGTTTCCTCCCCATAAATTGTATTAGAATTTTTCACTACTTTTTTGGTAAGTACTTTTCCATTATATTTTAAAAGAAGATCCTCACATCTGCCCTTATTATAAGAACCAGATACCCATATAGTACCTGTTGCAGGATATACTTTTTTCAATTTGCTTCCAGTTTCAAAAGAATACAGGCATTTTACCTTTCCGCTGACATAACCATAAAGTTTATAATCATAATAACGGTTCCATTTCTTTGAACCCACATAAAGTTCTAGAACTTTATCATTATTGATATCAATTAAACCAAAGGTTACATTGGATGGTTCCAGATAAGCATTTCCCCATTTAAGCGGTTTCTTTAATAATGCCGTGTAAGCTGCTTTTGCTTTGGACGCCTTTGTAGCTGCCTGTACCTGCGATGGCTGCAAGAGTAAAAAGCAGACAAACAACAGGCAAGCCATCCGAAGGACAAATACTTCTTTTTTTACAAAGTTCTTTTTCATAATTTTCTTTTTCATTTTCACCTTTTCCTCCTAAATTATTTTTTAATTGCTTATGTGTATGTAATAAAATAATCTGATAATTTTTTCGTTTTGTCAAGAGCTGTGTTACGTTTTTTCGCATATTTTTATAATGTTATATCAAAGTATAAAAATCGAGACTTAGTTCTGCTTACAGGATAAAACATTTGCACTTCATATGACCGAACTATTCAACCTCATTATTGCTTTCCTCGCTTATAAAAATAACTTACAAAATGTGGGATTTAAACAGTAACATAAATGCGGCATTATTATACAGACAAATTTGACTTTCAAATTGACATGATATTATGAATATGCTTTAATTACTTTAACACAATACTACACAAATGATGGGAGGAGAAAAAGAATGGGACTTTTGGCAATCAGCAGTCTGATGATTTTAGGCGGCATTTATGTGGGAATCGCCTTTATCTGGTGGCTTCTGCAGATTATCGCAAACTGGAGAATTTTCACAAAAGCCGGAGAGTCAGGATGGAAAAGCATTATTCCCTTATATGGTGATTATGTTTCTTATCGAATCGCATGGCAGACATCCTATTTCTGGCTGATCTTTATTCTCGGAATCGTTGCCTCCGGAATAGAAGGCGCCGCCAATCCAAATGGTGACAATATGATGCTTATGGCAATCGTTGCACTGATCCGGCTTATAATCGCCTTAATCGGCATTATGTACAGTGTAAAACTTGCAAGAGCATTCGGCCGTGGAACTGGCTTCGCAATCGGATTGATCTTCCTACAGCCAATTTTCATGTTAATTCTGGGATTCGGTGATGATCCCTATTACGGTGCTGATAAATAAATATCAGATGAAAACTTGAGCACACACTGCTCCCCAAATACAAAAACACCGCTTCTAAAAGTCAGAATCAAAGCTTGGCACACTCTCAGGAATTTTAATTATCCTCAAAATTTAATTATCCTCGAAGTTTAATTATCCTTGAAATTCCAAGCACACTTTAAGAAGCGGTATTCTTATATTTAAAATACGACTGTGAGAAAAAGTCTGTAAATTACTCTCTTATTTTCCACACATATTCTTTAGTACGGCTTTCCTATACATCATACAATACAGTTTTATCACAATAAATTTCCAAGCAGCACTACAATCCCTGCCACTGCAAGTGCAATAATCAGATACAGCACCGTTGCAGCTCCCCTTTTTACAAGTACAGATTTCCAGGGTTTAACATATGAAATATCTTCCATACCATTAATAAGCCATATTTTACTATGTCCTACCCATAGCTTGTCAATCACAATCCCATCAAACCAGTTCATAACCACAAGGAAAAGATATGCCTGAATATATGCTGTCTTAAAATCCGTAACATGATTCCAGACTGCGATAATCAATATCAAGACCACAAGCATAACAATGCAAAAGGGGATCATGAAACGTTTTCCTTTTTTCATTGTTTCAGCTTTATCTGCAATTCCTCGCTTATGAGCCTCCTCTATGTATTCCTTTGGATAAAAATACAGGCAATTAAGTCCACTGTTTCTTACTGCACCTTTTACCAGAAGGACAAACAGAAGGCAGTATAGTATAAGTTGTATTAATATCATTTTTTAGACCTCCTACACTGATGAAAAAATTTTAACTTTCCTTTTCGCTAAGTCTTTCTCTCAACCTTTTTCTCGCTTCTGCTATATTCAAAGTTTTTGCGCCATCTATTCTTTCCTGCTCTGCCTGCAGTACTCTGGTGCGTAACTGAAGTAGCTGTTCTTTCTTTTCAGATGCATCAATACTCATCAAAATCATACCATCCTCTCTAGAACCTATTTGAAACACACTCTAGTTAATCTATATTAGAAAAAAATTATCAATATCCTCTTTTGTCTTCAATATCTGATTCGATGAAACTCCCATTTCAGTTGCCAGATTTACAGAACCTGCAAATGCAATATTTACATTTTCATCAAATGCAAGTTTCTCTAAATCTTTAAATTTTTCCAAAGCATTCTGAATCTCTAAAACTACTTTAAATAAGTTTATATCTAATTGTTGATTCAATTGAGCCATCTTTGAATTGTAGGTTTCAATAATTTCCAGTGACCGTGCTGACCCTTGTTTTTTGCAGAATTCATACACAAATTCACCGGCTATGTTGCCAATAACAGCTCCCAATACAGGAATCGGAATCACAACCTGTCCTGCCACTGATGCAATGGCACTAACTGTTACATCTAAGCAAATGGTTTCACAATTGATTATAAAATCTTCTTGCGACACTTTTCCTTCTTCCAGAGCCTTTATCTGAGCATCAATACCAAATGCTGCAGTAACATATGCAGATGCAACATTGGCTGGAGTAGCTGTAAAATTACTCAATACATAAATTAAACTACCACGTATTCCACCTTTTACAGTATTTTTTCCCGTATCAATACCTATTTCTTTCCAATCATCGGTTGTAAATTCGGAAAAATTCTTCTCTTTTCTTTTTTTACTAACTGACATGCAGAACGAAATTCCCCCTTCGATGGCAGCACTCACTCCAGCTGCTTTTGCACCTTCTTTTAAAGACGGCTTCGATTCGTCATACGCCTTTTTCCTCTGTTTTTTATCTTCTTTTTTTATATTTTTTTCTTCATTCCCAACAGTTTTATTGGCAGTTCCCTGCTGAACCTCTCCATAATCAACCACAGCCGGATTAATATCTTTCCCCAGTTCTAAATTATTGCTTTCAAGAAATTCATTTATTTTTTTTGCAAGACTATAATCGGTTGTACTTAATTTTGAAGGATTATTCTTATACACATCCAAAAGTTCAAGCATTTTTTCATATTGGTCTTTTGGTATATCGTAAGAACCCCCATTTTTAATAAAATCAGAATATGTTTCTAAATGTTCTGATAATGCATGTTTTCCGAAAAGAGTGTTTCGCAAACCATTATAAAACTTTGATTGTACTTGTTGTCCATCTCTTATATAATCTTCAGGAGCAGTTCTTCCAACTCCGTCAAAAGTATGATTTTTGTCCAATCCCTGAATCATCCTTCTTGCATTGGCAAAATTAACCTGCATATGCTCTGCAATTTCACCATGTTTGGTAGCAGAACTCCCAAGAATATGAGCCGGATCCCCGATAAATTGCTTTATTTCCTCAAGCTCTTTTAAAGCCTCCTCTAAATTAGTATCCTGTTGATTTAATTTTGCTACAAGTTCATCTAATCTAACTTGATTCAAATGTGTAATCCAGGCAGCAACTGTCTGTTCTTGAGTACTTTTTATGGCTCGATTTACACCTTCTGCCATTTACATCCTCCTATTCTACGGTCTCATTTAGTAATATAGATAAACTTAATGTATTATTAACTAATGCTCCAAGAAATATTTTGTCTTCGTTCTCAATTGTAAGATAATCCAAATTCATAGATCTGGTAATCTTATCTCTCTGCTTACTCATGTCCCTAAATAATAAATCTGTTTTTGATCTTAGTTCATTAACCTTTTCTATAGTTTCAACTAATGCTTCTCTAGCCTTTGCAATCTCTTTTGCTTCTTTAACTGCATTATCAGCTAATTCTTTATTTTTATTAGTTAATGATACTAGGGAAATTCCTGTCGATGCAGCAGTAATTCCCCATCCAATAGGTCCCGCCAAAGCCAGAAATGCCTGACCAGCTGCCATACCTGCACCTTCTTTAACAGCAAATCCGGCAAATGTTCTTCCAATCCAGGCCATTGCAGCTTTTTGTGCAGCAGCTCCTGAAAGAGCACTAATCGCTGTTCCAGTTGACGCAGTTCCAAAAGTGGTTGCAATACTCATTAAGGCACTTGGTACCATGGACGCCACTCCCAACCCGGCAGCGGCTCCTTCCACAATATTCGCACCAGCTTTAACAGATGCATTATACGCTTCCTTGGCATATTCTTCAGTTTCATTAAACTTAGAAAGTTCTCTACCTATTTTCCCAAGTTCTGTATCAAATTCTTTTGGGGTATTAGCTATGCTATTTACAACTCTCTGTATCAATTTAATAAGTTCAACAGATTTACTTCTGATCTCATATAATTGCTCACATGATTTTTCCATTTCCTCATAAGATTTGTTATAACTATTAAGTGTCTCTTCATGGATTCTTAAAGCTTCTTTTTTCAAACCGTTATTAAACATTAACTTTTCCTCTTATACAAATACAATTCCTTCTTTTTTTACATTATCATAAAACGGCAATGCTCCCAGCCAGTATCTGTAATGTGCTTCATTCTCCAGAACCGGGTTAATTACAATCCCTGACTCTAGTACAGCGAATATTAAGTTTCGCTGTACTAGTTCCAAATCAAATACCAGATCAAAAATGCTGTCAAAATCCATTTTGGGGGTAAATAGGAGGTGTTTCATAAGTGTATAAATATATCCAGATATCAAAAAAAGCCTTGAAAATCAAGGGTTTCAGGTCATGCCGCAGACCGGAATCGAACCGGTACGGGTATCACTACCCACGGGATTTTAAGTCCCGGGCGTCTGCCAGTTCCGCCATGCGCTCATCCCGGGTCTTTACACAGGCAATGTAATCATCTGCCACCCGCTTTGCAGTATAAGGCAGCTTCAGGCACTTATATCTGTATTCCAGATACTTCATATCCTCATTGTCCTGTCGGATGTACTCATCCTTTTCCACATTGCTGCTCCAGTTTTCCAGAAGGTTCTCAATGTTGCACCGCATAATATTCTCGCTTATAACTGTATTTTCCATGTATGGCTTCCTCCATAAAATTTTTTAGATACCAGTGCTTGTTATACATTCACTCTAGTCACTATTTTCGTCATTATTCTACGGAGTTTTTCTCATAATTTCAACAAAAATCATACACTTTTTTCGTCATTTTTCGACATGCAAAGCATCCAGGCAAGCCTGCACATCCGCTTTTTTCATACATTCTACGGTCCAGGTACGCTGTTCATTTTCTGGAAGAAAAGAAAGAACTTCTTTCCAGGGTAGATTTCCTTTTCCTAATCCGATGTGGGAATCCCGATCTCCACAATTGTCATGAACATGTACATGGGTAACATACGGTGCCAAATTTTCTGCCCAGCTCTCCTTATAATAGACGTAGGGATTCATTCCGGAATGAAACACGATTTTCCCGGCTCCCAGAAGCACCCCAGCCTCATAACACTGGGAAAATCGCTTCATGGTCACCTCTCTTACCAGACTGTCATAGGCACAGGGATTGATATCCAGAAAAGGCCCATGAAGAATCAGCGCATCTGTCCCCATAGTTTCCATTTTCTTTCTGTAATTTTCCACAGTTTCCGAAAGATGATCCAGATTATCAGAAATGGAAAAATCAATGCTTTCAATTCCTGTTCCATATTTTTGTGTAAATTCTTTCATTTCCTCATCAGGTAACAAATGACTGATACAGATCATCTGGCCCTCTCCTTTTCTCCAGAACATATTTTGAAAATTATCTCTTTTATTGTCAGCACCTCCATATAGAAACAAACATTCCATTTTGTTTTATTCCCATCATATCACAAAACGGCGAAACAGACTATAGAATCTGCTTCACCGTTTTGTCTTCATCCTTTACCGGAAAGTTTTATTCCACTTTTGCCACTGCCAATCCGTAAACTTTTAGTTCTTCCTGGCCATTTCCATAAATCCAGGTTACTTTTCCATCTGGAACCGGGATTTTTACTGCCTGTATACCATAATTCTGGTAAATGTAATATTTTACATCATCACGTTCCCGCACAGTGATCTCCAGGGCATCTGGGATTTCCTCTGAAATACCACTGGAAACGCAGCTGTCCCTCACAATTCTCCCAAGGAAATCTGCATAGAACTTCTCATCTGCATCTGCTGCCACATACCAGGCATTTCCCTTTCCAAAGGTATTTACGGTAAGGCAGGGATACCCCTGGTAAAAATCGCTTCCGTAAGTCATCAGAGGCTTTGCACCGCGAAGCTCCACCAAGTCACACAGATTCTTACAGATGTATATATCTGTAAGGCCCAGCTGATTTCCTGTTTCCGGAACCATCTGATTCTCTTCCCAGTCATAAAGTCCGTCAATCTCTGTACTGCGAAGCCCCAGAACATCCATAAGGCCGTGAGGAGTTCCACCCAGGTAACAGCGGTCTGTACCATCTACGATTCCGGACCAGTAGCTGGTGATAAGAATTCCTCCATTTTCCACAAAAGTACGTACTTTTTCTGCAAACCCTTCCTTGAACATATAAACCATAGGCATTGCCAGGATTTTATAGACATCCAGATCACAGGTCATATCGATCAGATCCACGTTCAGCCCCTGCTTACGGAATCCACGATAATATTTCAGCATGGCCTCCATATAGTGAAGCCCTTTGTTTCTCGGCCCCTGGCTGTCTTCCATTGCCCACTGGCTGTCCCAGTCATAGATCATGGCAACCTGGCTTCTGGTAGTAGTTCCAGCCAATTCTTTCAGCTCTTTTAATGCAGCGCCCACTTCCGAAACTTCCCGGAATACCCGGGTATCCTCTCCACCATAATGATCGATGACTGCACCGTGGAATTTCTCAGAAGCGCCCCTGCTCTGCCGGATCTGGAAATACAGCGCACCTTCACTGCCATGGGCAATTGCCTGCATAGACTGGGCAAAAAGCATTCCGGGCTTTTTCAGCTTGCTCACACTCTGCCAGTTGGTAGATGTTGGGCAGGATTCCATCTGGAAAAAGGGCTTTCTTTTCAGCGAACGCATCAGGTCATGGCACATTCCATTGTCATATGCGATATCAATGAGAGGCTTCTTGTACCAAGTTGGATAGGTATCCCAGGAAACCACATCAATTTCTTTTGCAAGCTTAAAATAATCAAGCCCTCCGAAAAAGTGCATCAGATTGGCGGTTACCGGAAGCTCACTTCCCCCTTCTCTTAAAGCCGACACTTCCTGGCGAAGAAAATCAACGGTCTGATGGGTAACAAAGCGCTTCCAGTCCAAATTCAGCCCATGGAGCTGTGTCTCTCCGATTCTGGAAGGGCTTTCGATCTGGTCAAAATTCTGATAGGTATGGCTCCAAAAGGTGGTACACCAGCGGTCATTGAGGTTCTCAATGGTCTGATATTTTTCCTTCAGCCATCCCCGAAATGCCTCCTGGCACAGCGGACAATGGCACTCCCCGCCTAATTCATTGGAAATATGCAAAAGAATCACACCCGGATGTACCGCTACTTCCTCTGCAAGTTTTTTATTCATAATATGTACTTTTTCTCTGTACACTGGAGAGGTATAGCAGTGATTATGGCGGAAGCCAAAGTGATTCCGATGTCCGGTTTCACCAACCCGAAGTACCTCCGGATATTTATCTGCCATCCATTTCGGTCTCGCTCCGGAAGGGGTGCCCAGGATAGTGGAAATCCCTCTTTTATATAACTTGTCTATGATTTCCCGGAGCCATTCAAAGTGAAATTTCCCTTCCTCTGGTTCTAATGTAGACCAGGAAAAAACACCAAGTGTCACCACATTGCAGTTGGCTTTTTCCAGCATATCCAGATCTTTCTCCAGAATATCCGGCCGTTTCAGCCACTGTTCAGGATTATAATCGCCGCCGTGAAGCAGCTTCTCTGTCTTAAATTCCATACTGTCTCTCCTTACGCAGTTAAGATATCAATTTTGCCGCTATCCCAAGTACCAGTAGACTGGCCGGGTAAAAAGCATAATATACGTATTTACTGATACGGTCTTTTCTCTCCCCGTTGTAACACCAAAGCCCGTAAAAAGCCAGCGGTCCTGTGACATACATAATACTGATCAGACCACCAAGAACGGTTTTCAGCACATTTCTGGTATAGAATACATAAAATACCGCTGTCAGAAGGACCGTACAAAGTCCGTACTCGCAGCGCAAAAGGCTTGTCCACAACACTGCTGCCAATGTAATCAGAACCTTTACCAGCTTTCCGGAAAAACCGGACATATTCTTTACAAGATCCATACATTTCAACATAAGCAGGCAGATACACATAGTCAGAAGTCCATTCTGACCGGACAGATCCAGCATCTTACCGCTCATAGCCAGATCATAAGGGATTTCACACACAAGCGCTGTAAGAAGCATTGTGAGCAGATATTTTTTGTAATTGGATGTATTACGGAATCCTTCTACAAGCAAAAATGCAAATATGGGAATGGCAAGACCTCCCAGCAGCTGCAGCACAGACCCCACTCCTGCAAGTGTCATAAGACGGGAATCCCGGGCCATTGCCTGATTCAGGCTCTCCTGGGTATACTGATCCAGATGGATCATTCCTTTTTCCACGATCACAATTCCAACCGTCCGAAGCAGCATGATAATACACGCAAACATCTTCAGGCCATCTGCTGTAATGTCCGGAGTTTTCCAGACAATTCCTTTTCTTCCCGTCATAAAACATCAACCTTTTACAGCGCCACCTGTAATTCCTTCCACATAGAATTTCTGCATGATCATAAACAAAATAGAAATGGGGATCGATACCAGCACACCACCTGCACAGAACTGTGTAAAGTAGTTGTTGATCAAGCTCTTATCCAGCATTTTATAAAGTCCGATCGCTACTGTATATTTAGAAGAGATACCTGCATTGAGGATCATCTTCGCATATACAAAATCCATCCACGGAACAAGGAAACTGCTGATTACCGTGTAAACAACGATAGGACGGCTCATGGGAAGTACCATCTGGAAAAAGATCCTTGCCTCACTGCATCCGTCAATACGTGCCGCCTCGCAAAGAGCTCTTGGCACAGTGTCAAAAAATCCCTTTGCGATCAGATAACCAAGGCCAGAGGATGCAGAATAAACCATGATAAGGCCTGCATAGCTGTTGGTCAGATTAAAGGATTTCAGGGTAAAATATACGGCGATCATCGCCAGCATTCCCGGAAACAGATTCAGGATAACTGCCATATTCATAAGAGGTTTTCGCATCTTAAAACGCATTACAGAGGTTGCATAGGCAACCATCAGTACAAACATGGTGGAGATCACACAACTGAAGCATGCAATGATAAAAGTATTAAAAAACCACTGTGGAAACTGCGCCACGGAATCCGGGTGGAACAGTTTGCTATAAGCGGAAATACTCCAGTTTTTTGGGAAAAAAGTGCTTGTATTCATTCCTGGATACGCACTGAAAGAAGTACATAACAGCCAGATAATTGGAATCAGCCATATAAAGGCAAGCACTGCAATCAATAAATTATGTAAAACTATAGAAGAAGTTCTGCTATCTTTCATCTTTTTCATTATTGATAAGTTCCCTCCTTATCTCCCTTGATCATCCTGTTAAATGCAACCAGGGTGAATATTGCACAGATGATAAATACAATGATACCAATGGCAGATGCCATCTTGTAGTTGTAATAATCCTGGGTCAAACGGAACAGCCAGGTAACAAGAAGATCCACCTCTTTTGCCTGGGAATTTGCCATGGCCTGATTGGTAGTTGTATACACATCCTGTGTAAGCAGATAAATTACATTAAAATTGTTAATATTTTTTACGAAATCCGTTATCAGCGCCGGACCTGTAACAAAAAGCAGATACGGCATTGTAATTTTCCTGAAAATCTGGAAATTAGTTGCACCATCCACTCTTGCACTTTCCAGCTGGTCAGACGGAAGGTTCATCAGCACACCTGTAGCAATCAGCATCTGATAAGGAACACCGATCCAGATGTTGATGAGAATGATCATCACATGTGCCCAGCCTGGTGCAGAAAGGAACGGAATATAGCTTGTGGACACCAGTCCGATGCTTCTTAAAAATCCGGTAAGCCCAATGCTGTTGCAGATGGTGTTTACAATACCTCCGTTTGAGAAAAAGTTTCTTACCAGAAGAAGGGAAACAAACTGAGGAACTGCAATAGTTATAATAAATAAAGTACGCCACATTTTCGGAAGTCTTGTTTTCTTGCTATTTAAAAGCATGGAAAGCAATATTCCACCGATATATGTGGTAAAGGTTGCAAAAAATGCCCATACAAGAGTCCACCCCAAAACTCTTACAAATGCATAGCCAAAAGTAGAGGTCAGACCTCCACCTCCGAACAGACTTGCAAAGTTACTGAAGCCCACCCAGGAAAACAGCTCTGTAGGCGGCATGTGCTGCTGATCATAATTGGTAAATGCCACAAAGATCAGAAGCAGGATAGGAATCAGTGTGAAGATCACAACACCCAAAACCGGTAAAGTCAGAAGAGTGATATGGAATTTTTCCTCAGTAAGAGACCTCAAATCCTCTTTAAATGTGTTAATGTGTTTTCCAGCCTCATCCAGTTTCTGTAATTCATATGCATAAACTACATTTTTGATCCATACGATTGCTGCTGCAAGCCATACCACAAAGCTGAACAGTGAAAACAGAAGTATGGTAAAAGAATTATCATAATCATTGAATTCACTTTTCATGGTCTTCATGTTGAATACTTTTTCCATTTTTACTGTGCCAAGGGTTCCAAATTTTGGCACATACTCCATGGCAAATTTCACAGTAAACAATATAACTGCAATTTCCAGAAGTGTCATAAGCACAGCCTTGATATACTGTTTTCTTTTGGCATAGCCTGCGCCCATCCAAATCAAGGACAGCTTTACAAAAGCATCTCCCTTTGCCACAGCAATCCCAAATTCTGCAAAGAATCCACCGATTGCTCTGAAAAATCCGCCAATAGCAGAAATTATAGATGTTTTTTCCTGTTCCGCCATATCTCTCCTCCTCGCCTTACTTTTGAAACGGCCCACATGCAGATTGCATATGAGCCGTTTTTTCTTTTTTCTGCACTGCTTCTTTTCAGCGATATAGCTTTTATCTGTATTGCTGACAGCAGCGTTTTTTAATTTACAGTCGCTTTATCGGAAGCAGCAGCATAACCACCTGAAAATTCGGATTATTATTCTACCGGTGCAGTTACACCCTCTACCAGGTTGTCAAGTGCTTCCTGGATTGCTGTGTCATCGTCTGCTGATAAGGTTCCCTGTGCGATCAGCTCTCCAAATGTCTGAGTCGGATCCCAATATTTTCCGCCAACTTTCTGAGCCTGTGCAAACTCAGACTGCTGGGCAAGTGCTCCAAGAGCGATGTTCTCTTTTACAGAATCAGAAGCTGCTACATTTTTGTTAGATGGACCGATTTCTCTCTGATCAAAGAATGCCTGCTGAGAATCCTCATTTGTAAGGTATTCAGCAAGAAGAACAGCCCATCCGGAGTTCTCTGAATATCCGTTTACACCGATAAATTTATAACCAGCTACGGAGCCCTGCTGAACCTGCTGATCACCTACTGTAAAGGTAGGAAGCTTAGAAGCTGCATAACCGTCACCGAAAACATCCTGTGCTGTGATTCCATCCCATGTACCGGATACACATGCTACAAGGTTTCCGGAAGCAAGCTGGTTGGAGATATCACCGTCTGCGATTGCCATAAATGCGGAATTTCCAGTAATATCCAGCATACCCTTTACAACATCAACACCTGTATAGCCATCAGCGCTTGTACCGTTCCAATCCATGGAAGTGGTTCCATCGTCATTGAGGCCTGTGGTAAATCCTGCACCGTAGAAGAAGGACGCATTATACCATCCAGAAGCAAGGGTCATACCAACTTTCTTTCCAGCTTTATCTGCTGCAGCAAGAAGGCTGTCCCAGCTTGCTACATCTTCTTCTGTAAGAACCGTTGAATCATAATAAAGAAAATATCCATTGTCAGCTGCTCTTGGGAATGCATAAAGACTTCCGTCTACTGTTGCAGCCTCAATAGAACCTTCTGTATTTGCAGCCTTTACATCATCAAGAGTTTTTCCTGCAAGCTGAAGAGCATCTGCGTAATCATCCAGCTTCAGAAGTGCTCCAGCCTTTACAAGGTCGTTGATCTGATCATCAGCAAATGCATATACATCAGCAGCTGCCTCTATGTCTGTGAGAACAGTATCCTTTGCTGTGGATTCAGATTCTACACCAATCTGAATGTCAAAGGTCTGATCCGGATAATTTTCCTGGAACTTATCGGTAAGCTCTTTCAATAAAGTCTGATCTTCCTCTGCTCCCCATACGGTCAACTTAATTGTCTCATTTTCCTCTGCACTTACGCATACTGTGCAGGATGCAGCCATAGCAACTGCCAATGCCGGTGCGATTAATTTCTTTACTGCTTTCTTCATCGTCTCTTCCTCCTGATCTTTTTACTGCTGCGCAGTCCCTTATCCAATCCACCTGGATTCAAGTTCCGCCTTTTATCTTTGCCTTAGAGTTCACTCTCTTCTTTGTGTAATTGTTTTTGCAATTGCGCAACCGTTTGTTCATGTGCTTAGTATATTCTATAATCTATTTAATGTCAATTGGATACTATTGTCTAATTTTACAGTACATTTTATGACATATTGCACAATGTATATTTCTTGTTAAATTATATTTTTTAGTTTTGCGCAATCGTTTGTTCTAACGTATTTCAGCTGTCCACAGAGTGCAGCAGCTCATAAACGGACAAAAAAGATTCCAGAACCGGAATACCAACCTTTTCCTGGTTCTGGAATCAATAATTTTATTCGTTCTTTATTGTGTGGACTCTCTTAAAACCACCTGATAACTTAATGATGCATCTTCTTTTTCCGGCTGTTCCCCCAAAAGCTCCAAAAGCTTTCTGCATGCCATTTTTCCCAGACGCACCGTGTCAAATTTCACACTGGTCACCGGTGGATTGTTGTCCTCCAGATTCTTGCTGTCATACAGACTGGCCACCTTGATCTGCGAAGGAATATGAACACCCTTTTCCCTGAGACTGCCAAGACACATGCTGCAGATCACATCATCCATACATAAAATTCCATCCGCTCCCTGTTCCAGAGCGCTTTTCACCGCTTCTGCCACTTTTATCTGATTATCTGCATCCATAAAAATCAGATTTTCATTTATTTCTACTCCCTGATTCTTATGGGCAGCTGCAAATCCCCGATATCGGCTTTTTGTTACGCTATAGTTCTTCGCACCTCCCAGAAGTGCAAGCTTTCTGCTGCCCTTCATGAGCATAATGCTTGTCATTTCCTCACTGGCTCTCTGGTTCTCGTTGTCCACAGAGGGAATTTCTTTAGCTTTACACGGTCCGATCACCACAAAAGGTACCTGACAGGATTTCAGATACTTCTGAGTTCTGGAATTCTCCATAGCACGGCTTAAGATCATTCCATCCACCTTCCGATTTGCTTCCAGCCTTTGCAGCTGAGATAAATCATCCTCTTCCACCATACAGATCAGGATATCATAATCATATCTGGACGCTACTTCGCAAATCCCATTCATACAGTCTTTAAAAAAAAGGAATTCCGTTGCGATATAATCCTTTGGCAAAAGCAGCGCCAGATTATAGGTTTTCCTCTGGGCCAGCCCCCGGGCCAGCACATTGGGCCGATAGTCATGTTCTTCTATAAACTGAAAAACCCGCTCCCTGGTCTTTTGCCCGATCCGTCCTTTCCCGGAAATAGCCCTGGAAACTGTAGTTTTACTCACTCCCAGTTCCCGGGCAATATCCTCAATGGTATATATCTTCTTTTCCTCTTGCTCCATATTTACACCCCATCCAATATGCACAAACAGCCACTGTATACGGCAGATGGCTCAAATGAGCCATAGCGTATGGAGGTGACTGTCTGTAAGTTTGCATATTATAATACAGAGTGAGAAAGGAGATGTCAAGTATCCCCAATATTCATTATTTCAAAAACAGGAACAATCATTCAACCGGGATCCACACTTTCATTTCTCCCTCTCCACGGTTATTCCATAGGAAATAGGGTATCGCTGTAAGCTTTACATCTTCTTTCCTTTCCTGATACACCCCATAGAGTGCATCTCCTGCCAGTTCTCTTCTCCTGGCACCTTTTGCATATATTGTATTTATTTCTTTTCCTGCAATACTGTTTCTCTTTGTTTCAAGATCACCCTGAGCATACAAGCCCAGTTCTTCTATTTCAGTTCCATTGTCAATCGATTCAAAGCAATACAGTAACGGGCCCATAACAATTGCAGCTTTTCTTGCATCGTAGCTGATTTTTCTGTTTGCAGCTATGATAATTGGCTCCATCTGAAACTCCAGATCAATTCTGTTAATTTCCTGCGAATCTAAATCAACTAAAATATACCCGGATTCTGATCTCTCGCAGAGAATTTCCCGCCCGTTTTTCTTTACCTTGACACCAGAGGACCAGGCAGGATGTCGAATCGCTATTTTACTACAAGCTTTACCGCTGACTGTTATTGAGATTATTCCGTTTAACGGAAACTCAGTCTCTAATTTAAGCTGATACTGTTTTCCATTTCCTTCTACAGCAGCTTCACTGTTTATAAACTGATTCACATACAGTATACTTTCATCCTCTTCTAATCCATATATGTATTTCCCAAGTCCGGCTAATGTACGTGCAATATTGGGTGGACAGCAGGAACAGGCATACCACTGCTGCCGAACGGATTTCAAATGATTCCTCTCCGGATTATCCTTGCTGCGTCTGGGAAGCATCTCCATTGGATTCGCATA
>CAKRMK010000008.1 GCA_934364795.1 uncultured Blautia sp. | reverse complement strand
ATGTTGCTCCGGTCTGCGTGGAATATACCTTGCAAAACCGCGTCCGGGAAACCATTCCCCCCACACATTAAATAGCACAATAGCAACCTAAATAGTAGCAAAATTCCCCACGAAAAAACAAGCAGAATCTCTGTATACATCACATTCTATCAGAAATTCTGCTTGTTTCATTTTAGTGGACCTGGCGGGAATTGAACCCGCGTCCGAAAGTCTATCCCTTGCGGCATCTCCCATCACAGTCGCTGTATTAACATTCCCTCCGCAGCACGCCCACCGACAGGCTTACTGCTTCAGTAGCTTCATGATACATCTACCGGGGCAAAGCTTACCCGGCAAGGTTTCTCACAAGGTCGACGCCAGACTCCTGAAGTGTGAGTGCAACAGGACTGACGGGCAGCACTTAGGCTGCCATTACTAACTGATCGTCAGCGTTTATATTTAGAATTTCCCGTTATTACGCAGTTCGGGAGGCTGCGGATGGCTTCCACAACTTCAAAACCCCCGTCGAAACCAGTACAAGCCCTAAATAGATATAAATAGGTAGTTCTGGTACGCAGACGAAGTATCACTATTGTGTGCTTTTGTTAGGATTTTATTATAGGCATATATAGTGAAGCTGTCAAGATAAATTTACATAATTCCCCTACAAATATTACCTAAAGAATTCCAACAAATTTTCCGGCTATATAAAAACTTCCCGGCAGAAACCTGTATTCTCACAGATTCCTGCCGGATTTCATCCCCAATACCTTTTTCAGGTAATATTTTTTATTTCAATAATTCCCCGTCAATAAATCTTGCCCGGATATTTCTGTCATCTCCAATATAGCAGAAACGTTCCAGCTTCTCTTCTGCTGTCATTTTTGTCCACGGATCTTCCATGTTGTCAATGACAAGTGCATTAAATGCATATCCTTTTTCAAAAGATCCAACTTTTCCAAATACACTTCCTGCTTCTTTTGTTGCATGGTAGAACGCCTGTGTAATGGTGATAGTCTTGCTTTCCTGTGGCTCATAAAATTCTTTCAGCTTGGAGAGCTGCACGGCTCTTGCCACCTGACGGTAAACTGCGATTCCGTGACCACCTGCAATATCAGAACCGATTGCAATTTTCATTCCTTCTGACTCCATCTGCTGTAGAGGCATGATTCCAGCAATGATGTTTACTGTGGCATCCGGACAGTGAACTGAAAGGCTTCCATGTTTTTTCAGGATCCGTTTATCCTCGTCTGTAGGGAATATAACATGGGCGAAAATAGATGGGCCGTTGTCCATAAGGCCTGCGCGCTCATAGATTTCCGCATCGGAACCATATCCCGGGAACAGATTCAGGGCCTCCTGTGCCTCCCATTTGGATTCTACCAGATGGGTATGCACGCCACAGTGATATTTTGCTGCCAGCTGGCCAAGTCCGTCAATGAGAGGCTTGCTGCAGGTAGGGGCAAAACGAGGTGCCAGAATGGTTTTTACCTTTTTGCTGCCCTCATGCTCTGCCAGATATTTTTCTGTTTCTTTCAGAGAATCCTCTGTAGTCTCGACAAGAAATTCTGGAGAATTACAATCCATATTTACTTTTCCCACATAGCCGTACATGCCCTTCTCTTCCATTTTTTCGAAGAGATAGTTGGTAGCTTCTCTGTGAATGGTAGCAAACACATTGGCATGGAAAGTACCGTTGCGGATCATGTCATCCACAAATGCATCATAGCAGTTTTTTGCATATTCCATATTTGCGAAACGGGATTCCTGTGGAAATGTATAATGGTTCAGCCAGTCAGAAAGAAGGCAGTCCATGCCAATTCCTCTTTGTACATACTGTGCCCCGTGTACGTGAAGATCGGAGAACGCCGGAATAATCATTTTATCGCCATAGTCCACTACTTCCACGCCTTTATACTGCTCTGGAACCTGTTCGCAGATCTGGGAAACAACTCCGTCTTCCACAATAATATAACTGTTCTCATGAATTGATAACTGATCTGCTGCCGGAGCAAAAACAATGTCTCCATGATAAATTTTTACTGCCATTTTTTCGTCCCTCTCTTCTTTCGTTCTCAAAATCTGTACAAAATATATAATTGAACTTAATATTCGCTGTACTAGTAACTACATGCCCGCTTTTACCGTATATTTCACTTAAATTCAGTTGTCACAGCTGATCTTTTCATTAATCCTGATCTCAATTCGTGTGGCATAGTTCTCATTATTTTGTTCCACAAACTGATCAATAATGTTCACAGCCACAATGGTATCATCCAGATCCAGCTCTTTTCCCCATTCTTTGATTCTGGCAAAGCTGTCCTGAATCTGCTCATAGGCACCTTTGTGATATCCCACCACATAGGTTCCAGCGGGAATTGTAAGCATTTCAGCCGATTCTTCCCCTGCATCATCAGTAACCAGTGCGCCGAATTCTTTTTTGTTTTCCCCATAAAAAACAAGGGTAGGATAAAAGTAAAAGGACTCTCCCATATAAATCTCATTTTCTGTACCAATGGGAATGTATTTTCTTTCCGGAAATTCCACAATTCTGAAATCTTCAAAGTCAATAGCTTCTTTTGAGTCCTCTATAAATTGTATTTTTCTTAAAATTGCCTGTTCGATCCGCATCATTTCTTCCCACTGGGCATGAATGGCTGCAGAACGTTCCTTCAGCCTTTTTAATGCCTCGTCCGGGTCTTTTGTATCCTGGAAGTTCCGCACTGCGTCAATGGAATAACCAAGTTTTCGCATATAGCGGATAGATGCCAGCTTGTAGGTCTGGTCAAAACGGTATTTCCGGTAACCGTTTTTTGGATCCCGGTAGCTTGGCTTCAAAATGCCGATTTTGTCATAATAATGAAGAGTCTGCACATTAAGGCCAAACAAGGTGGCAAGCTCGTTTACATTCAGATACTCTTTGTTTCCCATAAAACTATCTTGCTCCTTTTACATAAGGCTTGCTAAGTGCCTCCGGCTCACTGTTCTTACCAGCTGCGCCAAGCATGGCGATCAGAGTAAGTGCGTATGGTAAAATTGCCAGAAGGAACGGGGAAATGGAAACTCCAATGGTCTGCAGACGGATCTGCAATGCATTTGCCGCACCAAACAAAAGGGCTGCGCCAAACATTCCAAATGGTGTATAGCGTCCCAGAATGACTGTGGCAAGGGCAATATAACCACGTCCGGAGATCATGTTTTCTGTAAATACTCCAAGCTGTACCAGCACCAGATAAGCACCGCCGATTCCGCCCAGGATTCCGTTAAACACCATCACGATCCAGCGGTATTTTTTTACCTGGATACCAGCTGATTCTGCTGCCTGGGGATGCTCTCCCACTGCCTGGAAGGAAAGTCCCAGATTTGTTTTTTTATAGAAGATCCAGGTAAGGATCAGAAGTACATAAAGTACATATGTAAGAAAATCACAGTTAAAAAATGCAGATCCGATCAGCGGAATGGAGGACAGTCCCGGGATAGCAATGTTTGGAAATGTTTCAATCTGCTGATATCCCTGTCCGTTTGACATCAGTTTAAATAAAAAGCTGGTCACACCAAGCATAAGCATATTGATGGCTAAACCGGAAACGGACTGGTTCTGAATCAGGGTAATGCTAAGAAGTCCGTGAAGCAGACTGACAACAAGGCCGCCCAGCATTCCTGCAAGAAGTCCCACAAACAGATTGCCGGAGTACCACGCCCCTGCAAAGGAGAAAAAAGCTCCGCTTAGCATAACGCCTTCCATCCCAATATTCAGAATTCCGGATTTCTCTGCAATTGTTTCCCCGATTCCACCGTACATCAGCGGCACTGCCAGACGCACTGCTGCTGCCAGAAAAGCGGTGAGAAAGCTTAAATTAAAAATCTGCTCCAGCATTATGCATTTCCTCCTTTACCTGCCTGTTTCTTTTTGAAATGGAATAAATCTCTTCCAAGAATCAGCACTACTACAACACCAATCAAAATGTTCACGATTGCAGAGGGTACTCCCAGCTGTCTTTGCATGGAACTGGCTCCAACCTGCATTGCCGCATACAAAACTGCCACAACCAATACTCCAATTGGATTATTAAATGCCACAAGTGCGATCAGAACAGCCGTATAACCGCAGCTTGAAGAAATTCCCTCCAGAAGCTTTTTC
Organism: uncultured Blautia sp.; assembly: GCA_934364795.1. GTDB lineage: Bacteria > Bacillota > Clostridia > Lachnospirales > Lachnospiraceae > Blautia_A. The sequence continues at coordinate 94,222 of CAKRMK010000008.1, read as the reverse complement.
TGAATTGCAAGAACTTCGATTCCACCTGCCACAGCAGAAAGGCCACCACTTAAAAAGGCAGAAAGTACAATGTTTTTCATAACGGAAATACCGTTGCAGGCACTTCCACGCTTGTTTAAACCAACAGCTTTTAACTCATATCCAACTGTTGTTTTTTCCATAAAAAACCACACTGCGACAACGCAGACAATGGCAATAAGAATTCCGGCATGAAAACGGGTTGCAGGAATCAGGTTTCCAAGCTGAACGGATTTGTCGATTTTTGCAGACTGGGGAACATTTCCTTCCGGGTCCATAAGGAAGGAACGCACTGCATAGCCCAGGAAATTAATTGCAATATAGTTCAGCATAATGGTAACAATAATTTCAGAAATATTGAATTTTGCTTTAAAGACAGCTGCAATCAGCGCCCAGAGGCCACCTGCAAGAAATCCTGCCACAAGGGAAAGGATAATGCGAAAAACGCCGGGAACTGCTGTACAGTTCAATGCTACTATGGTAGTGACCATTGCCCCTACATAAAACTGTCCTTCAGCACCAATGTTAAAAAATCCGGTACGGTAGGCCACTGCACATCCAAGTCCTGTAAGGATCAGAGGACATGCTTTTACAAAAATCTCCGCAAATCCTGCCGGTGTTCCAAAAATTCCTCTGAAGAAAAGGCTATACGCTTCTGCCGGATCTGCACCACAGGCAATGATCAGAACAGTTCCTACCAAAATGGTTATCACAAGGATCAGAAGTACATCTGTGATCCCTCTTGTTCTTTTTTCCTTCTGCATTATCTAGCCTCCTTTTCTGAAATACCGCCCATAAGAAGTCCGATTTTCTGAACAGTTGCTTCTTCTTTGTTCAGGATTCCAACGATTTTTCCGCCAAAAAGTACTGCGATTCTGTCACTTAATGCCATAATTTCTTCCAAATCTGCCGAAATCAGAAGAACACCCTTTCCTGCATTTCTCTGGTCAATCAGCTGCTGGCGGACAAATTCAGTAGCTCCAATATCAAGTCCTCTTGTTGGCTGGCTTGCCACAATGACTTTTGCTTTCTTTGTCAGCTCTCTGGCAATGATCAGCTTCTGCTGGTTTCCTCCAGACAAAAGCTTGACTGGTGTATCAGCTCCGGATTTTCCAGATGCACGTACCTGGTACTGTTTCATTTTTTCATCGGCATTTTTTCGAAGGGCAGATTTGTTGATCACCAGATGTCTTGCAAATGGAAATTTTTTATAATCTCTAAGCACCAGATTCTCTGTGATATTCATTCCCGTGATCAGGCTGTCCATCTGTCTGTCCTCTGAAATATAGGAAACACCGGCATCATAACGTCCGCGGATGTTTTTCCCTGCCAGATCCTCACCCTCAAGAAGAATCTGACCATTTTTGATTTTCTGGATTCCTGTGATTACTTCTGCCAGTTCTTTTTGTCCATTACCTTCAACACCGGCAATTCCAAGAATTTCTCCTTTGTGGATGGTAAGGCTGATATTCTCAAGCTTATGTCTGCTGTGTCTTTTTGGTGCATTGGACACCTCTTTCATTTCCAGCATAATGGATTTCTGCGGGGTTCCCTGGATCTGATAATCACTGGAAAGCTCCCTGCCGATCATATACGCAGACAGTTCACCGGGATTTGTCTCTTTTGTAACAAGGTCTGCCACCTGTTTGCCGTCACGGAGAATGGTAACTTTGTCACTGATTGCCATGATCTCACTCATGCGATGGGTGATGATAATGATTCCGTAGCCTTCTTTTTTCAGATTGCGAAGCACTTCAAAAAACTGGGTGGTTTCCTGTGGAGTCAGAACTCCGGTTGGCTCATCCAGGATCAGAAGCTCCACATTCCGGTAAAGTGCTTTCAGGATTTCAACTCGCTGCTGCTCTCCAACAGAAAGGTCACTGATCAAGGCATCCGGATTCACGTAAAGACCGTATTTTTCTGCAAGAGAGATCAATTTCTTTTTGGCCGCCGCGCGGTCAAGGAAAAAGGAATTTCCTTTCAGATTCAGCACTATATTGTCCAGAACTGTCATTTTATTCACAAGGGAAAAATGCTGCTGGACCATTCCCACGCCTGCTTCTATTGCTTCTCTGGGGGAAGAAAAATCTGCCGGCTTGTCTTTCCAGAAGATTTCACCGCTGTCTGCAGTATAAAGACCGAAAATAATATTTACCAATGTTGTTTTTCCAGCGCCGTTTTCTCCCAGAAGTGCGTGGATCTCACCTTTTTCTACAGTAAGGTTGATATCCTCATTTGCATATACGCCGGAAAATGATTTACAGATATGTTTCAGTTGAAGAAGAGACATGGTTTTCTCCTTTTTTTGGTGTAGTTTCTTATTAAGAAAGCTGAAATGAGAAACTGTTATCTTTCTTCAGGCAGATCTTTGGCTGATGGATAACAGTTCTCTATTTCAGCTTTATCTTTTTACAGTCAGTGTTACAGTCTGTAAGCTAATTTGTTGATAACAGCAAATCAATCTCTACAGTTCAAAAATAAGCAATTAATCTCTTAAAGTATAGTCGCGCTCAACCTCAATCTCACCGGAAACGATCTTGTCGATGGCATCCTGTGCAGTTGCTTTTACATCCTCTGGAAGATTATCGGAAAGAAGAACTTCTACTGCTCCGTCAGCCATACCAAGGTTGTATACTTCGCCTTCGAAGCTTCCGTCTGCAATACTTCCAAGTGCTGTATCAAGAACAACATCCAGGTTGTAAAGTGCAGAGTCAAGAATGTTGTCTGGTGCTAAAGAGCTCTGATCGTAGGAATCGCCCTGGCACCAGATGCCAGCGTCTACTGCTGCTGCCATAGCACCGTTTCCGCAGGCGTTTGCACAATGCTTGATTACATCAACGCCGTTGTCGATCATAGCTTTTGCAGCTTCCTGTGCAAGCTGTGTATCTACAAAGGAATTGGTCCATGCTGTCTGTACTTCAATATCAGGATTTACTGATTTCGCTCCGTCTTCGTATCCGTTAATGATCTTTACAAGGGAATCTCCCGGGATCGGTCCGATTGTGCCAAGCTTATCGGATTCTGTCATAGATGCTGCAATGATTCCTTCCACATAAGCGGTCTGCTCACATGCCATAACGTAGGATGCAACATTATCTGCAGATGCATCAGCTTCTGTACAGATAAATTTGGTATCTGGATAAGTTTCTGCAACTTCCAGTGCAGGATCGCCGAACTCATAACCATGTCCGATTACAACATCATAACCTGCGCTTGCATAATCAGCAAATGCTGCGGAAATATCAGCTACTTCCACGTTCTCTGTATAAGCCAGCTCATAGCCATATTTCTCACAGGCTTTCTGTGTTCCTTCATATGCTGTCTGGTTCCAACCCTGGTCATTGGCTGCTCCGGAAAGCAAAAGTGCAACCTTCAGCCCTTCTCCATCTGCTGCCTGTACCGGCAGTGCACTTACACCACTTACCATAGATGCTGTCATTGCCATTGCTAATCCCAAAACCACCAGTTTTTTCATAATAATCCTCCCTGATCAGATCTTATTTTCTCTCGTTTTCGTATTGGTTAACCTCATAGTTACTATAGAGTTAACCATATGACTACTATATAGTAAACTATGTAGTAACTATAGAGTCAATACCGTTTTGCAGGTTTTTTAATACTTTTTAAGATTGTTTTTATTGTATTAGAAAATATTTATTCATTACAATTTATTTCATCAGCTGATTTAAGTAAAATTATGGTACCAAATTTTAATGAATCCTGCATTTGATAATGGACTGCAAAATTATAGCAGGCCTAAAAATATTTTTTTGTAAATCCAAACATATTAATTGCAAGAATATAGAAATTTTCAGAAATATTTCAAAAATTAAAAGACAGATAATTCGTGCAAATAATCTCTCTATGTGTTAATATGAACACAAATTATCCAAGGAGGAACTACTATATGGAGTATACAACACTGGGAAAAACAGGACTTAAAATTTCCAGAATGGGCTTCGGCGGAATCCCTATTCAGAGAATTGATGCAGAAGGTACGAAAGCGTTAATGAAACAGCTGGCAGATGAGGGCATAAATTATATTGACACTGCCAGAGGATATACAGTCAGTGAAGAATATCTGGGATATGCCCTTGAGGGAATCCGTGATAAGTTTATTCTTGCTACCAAAAGCATGGCAAGGACAAAAGAGGCTATGGCTGCAGACATTGAAAAAAGCCTTGGCAATCTTCGTACGAATCATATTGACCTGTACCAGGTACATAATCCAAGCATGGAGCAGCTGGATACAGTTCTTGCAAAGGGCGGTGCACTGGAGGCTTTGAAAGAAGCGAAAGAGGCTGGGAAAATCGGTCATATCGGACTGACAGCTCACTCTACTGCTGTGTTTGAACGTGCTCTGGAGCTTGACTGGGTAGAAACCATCATGTTCCCATATAATATTGTAGAAAGTCAGGGAGAGAAACTGATCCGTAAGTGTCAGGAGAAAAATATAGGCTTTATTGCCATGAAGCCGCTGGCCGGGGGCGCAATTGAGAATGGAACCCTTGCACTTCGTTATGTCTGTTCCAATCCGGCAGTTACCGTTGTGATTCCGGGAATGGCTGAAGTATCAGAGCTGGAAGAAAATATAAAGGCATGCACAGATACTACCCCACTTACCCAGCGGGAACTTTCCGAAATGGAAGAAATCCGTCATCAGCTGGGTACTAATTTCTGCCGCCGCTGTAATTACTGTGCGCCTTGTACAGTAGGTATCAGCATTCCAAGTGCCTTTCTTTTCGCAGGCTATCTGGAACGCTATAATCTGGCAGGCTGGGCAAAAGACCGTTACAGCAGTCTGGCAGTAAAAGCTTCGGCATGTGTAGAATGTGGAAAATGCGAGACAAGATGTCCTTATCATCTGCCTATCAGAGAAATGCTTAAAAAGGTTGCTCAGGAATTCGGCGAATAGCCCCCAAATTCGATTTCAAACACGCTCTAGTAGGGTTTTTATGCAATAGGGGATTTCGACGGAATTTCCTATTGCATAAAAAGGCCCTGTCACAAAAAATGCCACCGGCTTACGCCGATGGCACATAAACAGCTTCACGCTATTAAAAAATCATTATACACGGGACAGATACTCGCCTGTTCTGGTATCAATTTTCAGTTTATCTCCCTGGTTAACGAACAGAGGAACCATAACCTGTGCTCCAGTCTCAACTGTAGCCGGTTTAGTAGCACCCTGTGCTGTATTTCCAGCGAATCCTGGCTCTGTCTCTGTTACTACAAGCTCAACGAATAACGGTGGCTCGATAGCGAATACATTGCCATTGTGGGAACAGATCTTAACCATCTCATTCTCTTTTACGAATTTAAGAGAATCACCAACCTGCTCTGCGGTAAGACCGATCTGGTCAAATGTCTCAACGTTCATGAAGTAGAATAATCCACCATCGCTGTACAGATACTGCATGTCAACACGCTCGATACGTGCTGTCGGGAATTTCTCTGTAGGACGGAAAGATTTCTCTAACACGGATCCTGTAATAATGTTTTTGTATTTGGTTCTAACGAAAGCAGCTCCTTTACCTGGCTTAACGTGCTGGAATTCTACGATCTGACAAACGTTGCCATCAATTTCTACTGTGACACCGTTTCTGAAATCACCTGCTGAAATCATAATTAATTTTTTCCTCCTTATAGTGCTTATGACTAGAAATATTCTATAATATATAAGTCATTTTTTCAACTACTTTTTTTCATAAGCGCAGATTTTTTCCTGAAAATCCCATATAATTTTCATATATTATAAGAATTTCCATATCCGCAGCTGGTTTATTTCCTGTTTTTACGGAAGTTTGCTTTCGATTTCTTTAATCAGTTCCTCGAAAGGCTTCACTCCTGTTACCACTTCAATATCTGCAAATTTGTGATAAATCGGATCTCTCTGTTTCAGAAGTTTCTTGATCTTCTCTTCCTGGTTATCACCTTCCAGAAGCGGATTGTTATTACCTTCCAGTCTCTTGCGGAACGTATCAGCAGAACCATTCAGATAAACAACGGTTCCAAGCTGTTTGATATATTTCTCATTCTGTTCCTGGATTGGCAGTCCTGCGCCAAGAGAAATTACCTTTCTCTCCTTGTCCTCAATCAGAGCTTTCACTGTCATGGTTTCCAGTGCGCGGTAATAAGGCTCACCAAATCTCTGGAAAATCTCCTTCACAGACATGTTCATCTTTCTGACAATTACTTTGTCTACGTCTACAAATGTCAGTCCCAGGTCACTGGACAGACGTTTCCCCACTCTTGTCTTGCCAGAACCCATAAATCCGATAACCACAATATGGTTCATGAATTCCTCTCCTCCTTGGTATAAAAATGTAATACAATTTTTTCCAGATAGCGTTTCAGCACGATCTGGATTTCTTCCTTGGGGTGTATGGGCTTTACCAGAATATTATGAAGTCCAGCATTCTTAGCCCCCCAGATATCGGTAAAAAGCTGGTCTCCGATAAAGACCGTATTCCCCGGATTGGTTCCAAGCAGCTCCATGGCACGTTCGTAGCCTCTTCTGGATGGCTTGGCTGCCATTTCAATATACTTTGCGCCTACTGAAACAGCAAAGGGTTCCACCCTTTTTTTCTTATTGTTGGACACCAGACAGCAGGAAAAGCCCAGCTCTTTTAGTTTCTGAAAAAGCTGTACAGCCCCCGGATCTGCCGGTGCTCCATGAGGAACCAGGGTATTGTCTATGTCAAACAGAACCCCCCGGTATCCCTGCTGGTATAACTTTTCATAATTTACCACATATGCTGAATCCAGATATTCATCTGGAAAAAAGCGTTCAAACATCTCTGTTACATCCTTTATTTCTATTCTGAATTCTCCACTTTCGGGCATGTTTCACCCAAATTCAGCTGCCATAGCCTGGTCTGAATTTCATTGTGACTGTACCTGGTCAGCGATACAGATAAGCCACCAATTCTTCATAATTCGCCTTCATAACATCGTAACCGTGCTGGTAAAATCCAAGAAGCTTTTCTTTATTTGCTTCTGCTCTTCCAACGGCAGGCTCCTGGGGACGGATCACAAAAATATGACCTTCCTGCTCCCATTTTTCCAGAAGCTCCAGAGTCCTGTTATAATTCCGGTAACGGTTGTATAAAGTGTTCAGAAAATCCGGATACTGGCGAAAAGCTGCAAGATAAAGAGCTGCACTTTTGCCCGGCTTTTTCTTCCGGTAGCCCTTGTTTCTGGTGAGAACTACCACATTTTTGCGGTAGCCCTTCTCCATGGCATGAACCAGCGGAATGGAATCTGCAATTCCTCCATCCAGATAAGGGATCCCATCGATCTGGACCATAGAACTTGCAAGAGGGATGCTGGAAGATGCCCTTCCAATATCCATCAGCCGCTGTCTGTCCCGTTTCTCTGACAAATACTCTGCCTCTCCGTTCTGACAGTTGGTCACTACCATTTCACACTCTGTATCGGATGCAAAAAAGGTATCAAAATCAAAAGGAAACAGTTCATTTGGATATTTGTCAAATAACATATCCATGTCAAAAAGCTCATGCTTTTTAAGGGCTGCCCTGGTGGCAATATAATTATTCTTCTTATCTTCTACTACCATACAGTCTCTTGTTCTGCCCGGCTGTGCGGAAACATAGTCAAGTGCATTGCAGGAGCCTGCGGAAACTCCGACTACATAGGGAAATTTCACATTTTTCTCCATAAGGAAATCCAGTACGCCTGCGGTAAACACACCTCTGCTTCCACCGCCCTCCAGAACAAGGGAAGCGGTTGTTTCTATTTGTTCCGGCATTTTTATTCACGCTCCTTAAGAGGTACGTATACAGCCGGATCCAGCACATTTTTGTATGCCGGACGGATGATCTTATCTGTATTAATCAGCTCTTCCATTCGGTGCGCGCTCCAGCCCACAATACGTGCCACTGCAAAAATCGGAGTGTACAGTTCAAGAGGAAGATCCAGCATGCTGTATACAAATCCGCTGTAAAAATCCACATTGGCGCTGACACCTTTATAAATATGGCGTTCCTCTGCAATTACTTCAGGAGCCATTTTCTCTACCATGGCATAAAGATTGTATTCCTTCATGCGGCCTTTTTCATTGGCAAGGGTTTCTACAAAGCCCTTCAATACCTGGGCACGGGGGTCAGATACGGAATAAATAGCATGTCCCATACCATAAATAAGACCTCTCTTATCAAATGCCTCCTTGTGAAGCAGCTTCTTCAGGTATTCTCTTACTTCATCCTCATCGGAAATATCCTTTACATTCTTCTTCATATCCTGGAACATACTTACAACCTTAATATTGGCACCGCCGTGCTTAGGTCCTTTCAGGGAACCAAGGGCTGCTGCAATCGCAGAGTATGTATCTGTACCGGAAGAAGAAACTACATGGGTAGTAAATGTAGAGTTATTACCACCGCCGTGCTCCATGTGAAGGATCAGGGCAAGATCCAGGATCTTCGCTTCCAGATGGGAATACTTCTTATCCGGGCGGAGCATACGGAGAATATTTTCTGCTGTGGAAAGCTCTTTCTTCGGATTGTGAATATAAAGACTCTTTCCGCATACATAATGATTATAAGCCTGATATCCGTATACTGACAAAAGCGGAAATACGCTTATGAGATTCAGACACTGCCTTAATACATTGGGCAGGGAAATATCATCAGGCTCCTTATCATAACAGTAAAGGGTAAGCACACTTCGTGACAGGGCATTCATAATGTCCTTGGAAGGTGCCTTCATAATAACATCCCTTACAAAATTGGTAGGAAGAGAACGCTGGTTCGCCAGCAGCTTCGTAAAATCGTCCAGTTCTTTCTGATTCGGAAGCTTACCAAACAGTAAAAGATAAGTGGTTTCCTCGAAACCATATCTGTCATCTTCAATAAATCCCCTTGTAAGTTCCTTGATGTCATATCCTCTGTAAGAAAGACTTCCTGCACAGGGCACTTCCTTACCGTCTACTACTTTAACCGCACATACATTGGAAATCTGTGTCAGTCCGGCCAGAACGCCCTTACCATTCACATCACGAAGTCCTCGCTTCACATCATATTTCTGGTAAAGGGACAGATCAAGACTGGAATGATCCTTACAAATCTCCGTCAGGTTCTCTATTTCCGGTGTTACTTTCATGTTAAATCCTGCCATATGGTAAACCCCTTTCTCTTTTTAACCGTCCGATAATCCTTTCCTCCCGCAATATTATAAGAATGCCGGTAAAATTTCTGAAAAACAGTGATTACAGATATATGCCGGCATTACATCATGGATAATCTGTGGCTGATATAAATTTTCTGCCAAAATGCCTGCCAACGTAACATCCCAAACTGTCTGTCCGGCATCCGGCGAATATAAAAAGTATAACATTAATTCCATTTATGGTCTACAGACAAATTTTTGCTGCTGCCCATTTTTTGTTCTTGCTTACAGGACTTTTATCTTTGCTTGTAAGTGGATAAAAAGTCTCTCATTTTATTCATTGCTTTCTCCAGCTGGCGTACATTCGGCAGATAAACCACGCGGAAATGATCCGGGCAGTTCCAGTTAAAGCCTTTGCCAGGTACCAGAAGCACCTGTTTCTCATGGAGAAAATCAAGGGCAAACTGTTCATCATTGTAAATATTGAATTTCTCTGTATCGATCTTCGGGAAAATATAAAAAGCAGCCTTAGGCTTCACTGCTGTGATTCCTGGGATATCATTCAGTGCCTTATAAATGAAATCACGCTGTTCATAAACTCTTCCGCCTGGCTGAATGTATTCATTCACACTCTGATAGCCGCCAAGTGCGGTCTGTACAATGGACTGTGCCGGTACATTAGAACAAAGACGCATGGAAGAAAGCATGTTGATTCCTTCTATATATCCTTTGGCCTTATTCTTGGCACCGCTTAAAATCATCCATCCAATACGGAATCCTGCGATCATATGAGACTTGGAAAGTCCGGAAAAAGTAACGCAGAACACATCCGGTGCCAGAGAAGCAATAGAAGTATGCTTATATCCGTCCATGATCAGACGATCGTAAATCTCATCAGAGAAAATAATAAGCTCATGCTCCCTTGCGATCTGTACAATCTGCTCAAGAATTTCCTTAGGATATACTGCACCTGTCGGGTTATTAGGATTGATAATAACAATGGCCTTGGTCTTATCTGTGATCTTGCTCTTGATATCCTCAATGTCCGGATACCACTCAGACTGTTCGTCACAGATATAATGGACTACATTACCGCCTGCCAGAGTTGCAGTGGCAGTCCATAAAGGATAATCCGGTGCCGGGATCAGAATCTCATCACCGTTATCAAGAAGTGCCTGCATGCACAGGTTGATCAGCTCGCTGACACCATTACCTGTATAAATATCGCTCATAGTCACCCCTGGGATGCCCCGTAGCTGTGCATACTGCATGATCGCCTTTCGTGCGGAAAAAATACCCTTGGAATCAGAATATCCCTGTGAAGTACGGATATTACTGAGCATATCCAGGATAACCTCCTGAGGTGCTGAAAAACCAAATGGATATGGATTACCAATATTCAGCTTCAGGATTTCCATGCCATCCTCTTCCATCCGGGCTGCTTCATCCACAACCGGACCACGCACATCGTAAAGCACGTTATCCAATTTACTGGATTTGTCAAATGTTTTCATTTATTTTCACTCCTCATCTTACTACTTACGTCCGATGTCCTGATTGCTGTTGCATAGACATGAAAAAATCCACAGGTTTTCTTTCTTCTCTGACGTAAAGTATTTCTTGCCTTTTATCTTCTCATATTTGGCTCATTTTCGCAAGCCCCTATGAAATTTTTGGAAATATAAAAAAAACTCTTTTCTTTTTTAGCACTTTAGTGTATAATAGCGTCGTTAAAAAATTTTACATCACTCAGGATGAGGAGGAATTACAATGTCTTACACTGAAGAAGTATATGAAAGAGTCGTAGCACAGAATCCTGGCGAGCCGGAGTTCCATCAGGCAGTAAAAGAAGTTCTGGATTCCCTGAAAGTCGTAATTGACAAAAATGAAGAAGAATACCGCAGCATGTCCCTTCTGGAGCGTCTTGTTGAGCCGGAAAGAATTATTTCCTTCCGTGTTCCGTGGGTAGATGATAAAGGCGTTGTTCAGGTCAATAAGGGATACCGTGTACAGTTCAACAGTGCTATCGGACCTTACAAGGGTGGTCTTCGTTTCCATCCATCAGTAAACCAGGGTATTTTAAAATTCCTTGGATTTGAGCAGACATTTAAGAACTCTCTTACCGGACTGCCAATCGGTGGTGGTAAAGGTGGTTCCAACTTTGACCCGAAGGGCAAATCTGACAGAGAGGTTATGGCATTCTGCCAGAGCTTTATGACAGAGCTTTCCAAATATATCGGTGCTGATACTGATGTTCCTGCTGGAGATATCGGTGTAGGTGGCCGTGAGATCGGTTATTTATTCGGACAGTACAAGAGAATCCGCGGATTATATGAGGGCGTTCTTACAGGTAAAGGACTTACCTATGGCGGATCCCTGATTCGTACACAGGCTACCGGATATGGTGTTGTTTACATGCTGGATGAGATCATGAAAGCACACAACGATTCCATCAATGGAAAAACTTTCATCGTTACAGGATCCGGAAACGTTGCTATCTATGCAGTTGAGAAAGCTCAGCAGCTTGGCGGCAAGGTTGTTGCTATGTGCGACTCCAACGGATATATCTATGATCCGGAAGGAATCAAGCTTGACATCGTAAAAGATATCAAAGAAGTAAAACGTGGACGTATCAAAGAATATGCAGAGCGCGTTGAAGGTGCTACTTATACAGAGGGTACCGGCATCTGGAACATCAAATGTGATGTATATCTTCCATGTGCTACTCAGAACGAGCTTGCTCTTGACGGTGCAAAAGCACTTGTTGCAAATGGCTGCAAATATGTAGTTGAGGGTGCTAACATGCCTACTACTCTTGATGCTACAAGCTATCTGCAGGAGAACAAGGTTCTGTTTATGCCTGGTAAAGCAGCTAACGCCGGCGGTGTTGCTACTTCCGCACTTGAGATGAGCCAGAACTCCATGAGACTTTCCTGGACAGCAGAGGAAGTTGATGAGAAGCTTCACGGTATCATGGTAGACATCTTCCACAAAGCTGATGATGCAGCTAAACGTTATGGTATGGAAGATAACTATGTTGCTGGTGCAAACATTGCAGGATTTGAGAAAGTTGTAGATGCTATGAAAGCACAGGGTATCTGCTAATATACAGTGTATTAAAAAGGGGCAGCTCGTATGAGCCTGCCCTTTTTTTGCGTAGCGAAACTCCCCTGCTCTTCGGCAGGGCACGGGAACCGCGAATTCCGCTTCGCTCCATTTGCGTAGCGAAACTCCCCTGCTCTTCGGCAGGGGAGTTTCTTAGTTCATGAATTTCTTCAGTTCATCCATGAAGGTGCTAACGTCTTTAAATTCTCTGTATACAGATGCAAAACGAACATATGCAACGGAATCCAGGTCTTTCAGATGGCTCATGACGATCTCTCCGATCCTGGTGCTGGAGATTTCTTTATCCTCGGTGCTTAAAATATCCCCCTCTGTGGCATCGATCATGGCCTCCAGTTTCTCACTGGCAATGGGGCGTTTGTAGCAGGCGCGGCGGATTCCATTGATCAGTTTGTTCCGGTCATACTGCTCTCTGTTCAGATTTTTCTTTATTACAGTTAATGGAATAATTTCCACATTCTCATACGTAGTAAAACGTCTGCCACAGGAATCACATAATCTTCTGCGTCTTATGGAATTGGTTTCCTCCACAGGTCTGGAATCCACTACTCTTGTATTGTCCTGATTACAATATGGGCATCTCATGTATAAAAATTCTCCCTCCTCAGCTGATACTTAAATCATGTTTGAAAATCTCTCTAAAAACATTTTTCAGTGACATAAAACGGACTGAACTTCTTAAACTTTATTATACTTTACCCAATAAAACTGTGTCAACAAACTCTGTGCATATTTTCAGAATTTTTGCATAATCTCATAAAAAACAGGTATTTTTCATGCGTATATGTGAATTAAAACAAAAAGAAGTGATCAATATCTGTACCTGCCGCACCCTGGGCTGTCCTGTAGATGTGGAATTCAACTGTGAATCCGGCTGTATTACCGCAATTGTAGTCCCCGGCCCCGGCAATTTCTGCTTCTGTTTCTGGGGGCCTGCCAGCGAATACGTGATTCCCTGGAATTGTATCCGTCAGATCGGGGATGACATTATTCTGGTAGAAATCGACGAAAAACATTGCTGCAAAAAAGATTAGAAATTGTCAAGGGCTATTATTTTTTTAATTTTTCCGAAAAAAGAATATTTATCCTCCTCCATGTGAATCATTTTACTACACCCGTTCTTTGTTTACTTATGCACAAAAAGGAGGATTCACCAAATGGCACTTAACAAAGTTGAAATTTGCGGAGTTAATACATCGAAGCTTCCGGTACTGAAGGCAGAAGAAAAAGAGGAGCTTTTTAAAAGAATCAAGCAAGGGGACAATAAGGCCCGGGAGCTTTACATCAAAGGCAATCTGCGTCTTGTTTTAAGCGTAATCAAACGTTTTTCCAACAGCAGTGAAAATATGGACGATCTGTTTCAGATCGGCTGCATCGGCCTTATCAAAGCCATTGACAATTTTGACACCACACTGAATGTTAAATTTTCCACATATGCAGTTCCCATGATCATAGGCGAAATCCGCCGCTATCTGCGGGACAACAACAGCATCCGTGTCAGCCGTTCTCTGCGGGATATCGCCTACCGTGCAATCTATGCAAAAGAGTCTTACATGAAAAATAATCTGAAAGAGCCTACCATTGCGGAAATTGCTGATGAAATTGGAATTGAAAAAGAAATGATCGTTTATGCTATGGATGCCATCCAAAATCCTGTCAGTCTTTTTGAGCCTGTTTATACCGAGGGCGGGGACACTCTCTATGTGATGGATCAGATCAGTGACAAGAAAAACAAAGAAGAAAACTGGGTAGAAAACCTTTCTCTTCGGGAAGCTATTAACAAGCTGAATAAACGGGAACGTCATATTATTGACCTGCGCTTTTATGAGGGCAAAACCCAGATGGAAGTGGCGCAGGAAATCGGTATTTCCCAGGCACAGGTCAGCCGTCTGGAAAAAAATGCACTGAAAACCATGCGAAATTACCTGCGTGCCTGATTTTCCCTGTACTACAAGGCAAAAATAAATAAGGACAGTATACTGACAAAGTATATCAGGTGTCAGGATACTGTCCTCTTCAAATATATTTTAAGTTTTAATCCAGTGCTCTCTCCAGCTCTTTGATTACAATTTTCAAAGCCTTGATTCTTGCATATTTCTTATCTACAGATTCCAGAATATGCCACGGTGCATAGGTTGTACTGGTTTTTGCCAGCATCTCATTGACTGCACCCTCATAAGCATCCCATTTTTCCCGGTTTCTCCAGTCTTCATCTGTAATCTTCCACTGTTTTTCCGGATTATTCTGCCGGTCTGTAAAACGTGCCAGCTGAGTATCTTTATCAATCTGTACCCAGAATTTGATGATCACAGCACCCCAGTCTGACAGTTCTTTTTCAAACTCATTGATCTCGTTATATGCCCGCTTCCAGTCATTTTCACTGCAAAAGCCTTCCAGACGTTCCACCATTACACGGCCGTACCAGGTGCGGTCAAAAATAGCAATGTGTCCGTCTTTTGGCAGTCTTGTCCAAAATCTCCACAGATAATGCCGGGCTTTTTCATGAGGCTCCGGGCTGGCAATGGGATGCACTTCAAACCCACGGGGATCAAGGGCTTCTGTAATTCTTTTGATATTTCCACCCTTTCCGGCTGCATCCCAGCCCTCATATGTGATAATCACAGGAACACGTTTGCGGTACAGCCGGTTATGAAGCTCTCCTAATTTTTTCTGAAGATGCTTCAGTTCCTTTTTGTATTCCTCTTCCTCTATTATTTTATCAGACAGTTGGATTTCCGAAAGCTTCGGCATTTTTGCAAGAGGAAATACATTTGGCAGAAGCGGCGCACTGTGGGCACTGTTCTGAAGGGCAACCTCAATATTATTTACCATTGTCTCAAGGACCTGCAGCTCTGCCCAGTTCCGGTCTGTAGCATCCACAATATACCAGGGCGCAATGGATGTGTTGGTATCAGTGAGATATCTGTCAAAAATCTTCTGACACCGTTTATAGTGTTCGTTCTGCCATTTGTCAAACTCATTTACCCGCCATCTGGTATCGTGTTCTTCATAAAGGCGTTCCATCCGCCTGGTCTGTTCCTTTTTCTCAATCTGCATGAAAAATTTCAGCACCAGATATCCATTATCTGTAAGCTGTCTTTCAAAATGCTTAATGCTTTCAATCCGTCTTGTATAGGCCTCATCTTCCAGACCGTTCAGGCAATCCTTGCAGGTCTGTTCCATCCAGCCTGAATCCAGAAAAGTAAATTTACCTGCCTCCGGGATCTGATTAAAATACCGGTACAAAAATGGCCTGCGAAGCTCATCCTCTGTAGGCTTGGACATGGTTGCCACTTTGAAAAAGCGGGGATCAATGTATTTGATCACTCTTCCGATGGTGCTTCCCTTGCCGGAAGCTCCCCAGCCTTCAAACAGGACTAAAACAGGAAGTTTATGTTCCTTTAGTTTCATTTGCTGTTGATAAAGCTTCTCTCCCGCGTCCTTGATCCGTTTCTTTAATTCCTCTTTTTCCGGAATTTCTTCCGAATTCCAGGTTTTTAACATATGGATTCCTCCTTATTTATTTTCCTGTAGCTGTACGTTTCTTAAAAAAATAAATTTTCTGTATTATAACATAATCGTTCCCATTTTGCATGAATTTTACAATTATTTAACCAAAATAATATGTGCGAATACATGATTTTTTGTGCATTGCGAATTTGCAGGAATGCATTTTCAAACACGCTTTAGTATCGAACATAAGAATCACCATTGCAGGTATTTATATACAGTTGCAACATTTTATGCTATATTACAATAAAAGATGTAAGAGCATACCTCCCAAAGGCTTTCGGCAAAATGTATGTCACAATTTGTGGGGGATTTTGCCCTTGAATTTTCGTAATTTTACTGGGAGGAACTTTCATGCCTTTATCTGTTTTTATAGAAATGACCTTATCTGCCATTCTCACAGTCTGGTCCCCGGGACCAAATAATATTCTTCTTTTGTCTACAGCCAGCAAATACGGTGTCCGGGGTAATCTTCGGTTTATGGCAGGAATCTGGAGCGGTTCTCTTACTTTGATGTGTCTTTCCGGCATTTTCTGCAGCACACTTGGAAAAATAATTCCAGGGATCCAGCCTGTAATGAAATATCTGGGAGCTGCTTATATTTTATATCTTGCCTGGCAGACCTTAAAACGACAGCCACCTTCCGCCAGTGTACAGGAAAAAAAGCCAACCTGGCTTATGGGATTTTTTCTTCAGTTGATTAATGTAAAAATCATTATATATGGTTTAACCATGTTTTCTGCTTTTATTCTGCCTTATGAAAACAGAATTCCCCTACTCTTTTGTTTTGCCGTATATCTTATGTTTCTGGGTTCTCTGGGGAATCTGATCTGGGCTTTTGCAGGTAACGGGCTGAAAAGATTTTATAGCAATCATTATAAACTGATGAACTGGTTTATGGCTCTTTTGCTGGTGTGGTGTTCCTTAAAAATTATGGGAATATTAAGCTGAAAAGAAAGCTGCCGGTAACAGTCTCTCTATCAACCGGCAGCCTTCTTATATAAGGGCACTTTTGTTATATTACAAATTTTATACGCATTTTACTTAAATGCATCTACCAGTTCCTGGCCATCATCATAGCCCTGGTTTTTCAGTTCTTCTACAAACCACTCATCAACACCGTCTACCGCTTCTTTGAAAGAATCAATATCCATATCCTCTTTTGCAGTAAAGGTTACGCCGTTTTTCTCTTCCCAGCGGTTCATGATTTCTGTATCACTGGAACGGTTGATGTAACGCTCATACTCTACTGCCATTCTTCCGGCTTTGTCTACAACGGCCTGCTGCTCTGGAGTCAGGGCATCATATATATCCTGATTGATACAGAAGAACAGGCAGTCATAAATAGCATCCCACATGGAGCAATATGGCTGAACTTCCTGTACGCTGGCAGCATCAATTGCAGGCAGCGGATTTTCCTGTCCCTCGACAGTGTTCTGCTGAAGTGCAGTGTAGGTTTCTGACCAGTTCATATTGGTGGCATCTGCGCCCCATCTCTTATAACATTCCATGAGAAGATTGGAGCCTGCAACACGGATTTTCAGATTCTTCATGTCGTCTACAGTTTTCACTTCATGAACACTGTTAGTCAGCTCACGGAAACCGTTCTCCGCAATTCCCATGCAGTGAAGTCCGTACTCACTTAAGATTTCTTTCATCTTATCGCCTGCCTCGCCGTCAAACTTGGCGTCTGCATCTTCCACAGAGTCATAGATAAACGGCAGGGATACTACGTTAAATCTTGGGTCAAA
This sequence comes from uncultured Blautia sp., assembly GCA_934364795.1. Classification (GTDB taxonomy): domain Bacteria; phylum Bacillota; class Clostridia; order Lachnospirales; family Lachnospiraceae; genus Blautia_A. The sequence continues at coordinate 76,691 of CAKRMK010000008.1, read as the reverse complement.
TGCAGAATAGATCAGGTTGGAATGCATAGAAATCTGTACCGGATCTCCGTTCATCAGCGCCTGGATTCCCTCAGACTGGTTTCCGTTTGTCAGCTGATCTGCTGCATATACGTTTACCTTTACTTTTCCACCTGTGGCTTTTTCCATCAGCTCTCCGAACTTGCGTCCGCCTTCTGCCCAGGTAGATGTCTCTGTTGTGGAGCATGCAAAGTTCCAGGTAGTTTCTTCCCAGCCAAGGTCGCTGTAATCCCCGATTCCGGTAAATGCCTCAACCAGCTCTTCTGCGTCATCATAGCCCTGGGATTTCAGTTCTTCAATAAACCACTCGTCTACACCCTCAACAGCTTCTTTGAAAGAATCAATATCCATATCTTCTTTTGCAGTAAAGGTTACACCGTTTTTCTCTTCCCAGCGGTTCATAATCTCTTCGTCACCGGAACGGTTGATGTAACGCTCGTACTCTACTGCTTTTTGTCCTGCTTCATCAACAACTGCCTGCTGCTCTTCTGTAAGTCCGTCATAAATTTCCTGGTTAATACAGAAGAACAGACAGTCATAAATAGCATCCCACATGGAGCAGTACGGCTGAACCTCCTGTACACTGGCAGCATCAATTGCAGGCAGCGGATTTTCCTGTCCCTCGACAGTGTTCTGCTGAAGTGCAGTGTAGGTTTCTGACCAGTTCATGTTGGTGGCATCTGCCCCCCATCTCTTATAACATTCCATAAGAAGGTTAGAACCTGCAACACGGATCTTCAGATTCTTCATGTCATCTACAGATTTTACCTCACGGACACTGTTGGTCAGCTCGCGGAAACCATTCTCTGCAATTCCCATACAGTGAAGTCCATATTCACTTAAAATTTCTTTTAATTTCTCTCCTGCCTCGCCGTCAAATTTGGCATCTGCATCTTCTACAGAATCATAAATAAACGGCAGGGATACTACGTTAAATCTTGGATCAAATGCAGAATAGATCAGGTTAGAATGCATGGAAATCTGTACCGGATCTCCGTTCATCAGTGCCTGGATTCCCTCGGACTGGTTTCCATTTGTCAGCTGATCTGCTGCATATACGTTTACTTTTACTTTTCCGCCTGTGGCTTTTTCCATCAGCTCTCCGAACTTACGTCCGCCTTCTGCCCAGGTAGAAGTTTCTGTTGTAGAGCATGCAAAATTCCAGGTTGTCTCTTCCCAGCCAAGATCACTGTAATCACCGATCTCGTTGAAAGAATGTTCCTCATCGCCTGCTGCAGAAGCTGCAGAAGAACCGCTTTCACCTGCTGCAGAATCACCGGAATAAGCACCATTTTTGGCAAGTGCTTTTGGAAGAGCTGTAGAAGTAACCGGAATGTATGTAACAATCAGAAGAACTGCAATACAAGCTGCCAGCATAGGCATAACCGCTTTGGAAATCTCCTGAAGAGTAACTTCCATTCCTTTTTTAATCTTAATTCCAATTGCAACAAACAGGTTGACACCAACCGGAGGAGTTACCTGGCCGATTGCAAGGTTTACAGTTGCCATAACACCAAAAGCAACTACGTCATAGCCAAGGGCTTTGCATACCGGAAGCATTACCGGAATGAAAATATACATTGCAGAGTTTGCATCAATAAAGCAGCCTGCAATCAGGAAAATCACGTTTACAATCAGAAGGAAGGTAAACTGGTTATGTGCAATGCTTCCAAGAAGCTGGGAAGCTGCATCTGCAATACCAAATTTGGTACATACATAGGAAAACAGGGATGCACATGCTACGATCAACATGATTCCGCCAGTTGTTTTTGCTGAATCTACGCAAATATCAAACAGATCTTTTAACTTAACTTCACGGTAGATCACCATACCTACAAACAAACCGTATACAACAGACACTGCAGCCGCCTCGGTAGGAGTAAAGATTCCTCCGTAAATACCGCCAAGAATGATAACTGGCATTAAAAATCCCCAGAAAGCATCCTTAAATGCATCCCAGCGTTCTTTTGCAGTAGCCTTTTTCTGTGCCGGCTGAATGCCTTTTCTTCTGGCTTCTACCATTACTACGATTACAAGGGCAACGCCCATGAGGATACCTGGCACAATACCTGCCATAAACATATCTGCAATGGATACGCCTGTAATAGAAGCGTATACAACAAATGCAATACTTGGCGGGATGACAATTGCTATGGAGCTTGAAGTTGCCATCAGTGCAGTGGAAAACGGAGCACTAAAGCCTCCTCTTTCTACCATGGCAGGAATCAGAACTGCACCAAGCGCAGCTACAGTAGCCGGACCGGAACCGGAAATTGCGCCAAAGAAGCATGCAACAATAACACATACAATGGCAATTCCGCCTCTTCTGTGTCCCACACAGGTATCTACGAATTTAACAAGTCTTTTGGAAATTCCGGCTTTTGCCATAATATTTCCGGAAAGCACGAAAAATGGAATTGCCAGAAGAAGGAATTTACTGATTCCGGCATACATGTTGGTTGCCACAATGGTAAGAGATGTTCCGGAGTACAAAATTGCACATACGGATGACAGTCCCAGACAGATTGCAATGGGAACGCCCATGATCAGGAAAACAAAAAATGAAATAAAAAGAACTGCACTTATCATTTATTTATCCTCCTTCTTTATCTTGTCTGTACAAAAATCAATGCAAAATTCAATAAAATGTAAAATCATACATCCGGAACCAATCGGAACAAAGGACCAGAAAATCCATTCAGGCCAGTTCAGTACGAAGGTACGTTTTCCATTTTCCAGCTGTGTGATTACTTTTTCCATACCAAACCAGAATAAGATAGCGGTAAAAATAATACATAAAACAGTGGACAGGATAACAGATGGTTTTTTCAGCTTTTCAGGAAGACGGTCTGTAACCAGTGACAGGTTGACCAGTTCTCCTTCCCGACATGCAAGTGCTGCAGCCATTAATGTGATCAGAACAAAAACTGCAACTACAAGTTCCTCGGTAAAGGACCAGGAACGATGGATGACTTTACGGGAAAAAACATTTCCCACAGTCAGGACCAGTATCAGCAGGGTGGATACAACAAGAATACAATTTTCCACTGCTGCTACTGCATTCATGATTTTTTTGAAGACTTTCATGATCTCTCCTCCTCTTGGGTTACTTGTGCGGGTTTTAGTCTTTAGCCTGGCTGCTGTCCGGGACATGGAAATGTCTGCTTACGCAGACATTTTTATAGATGAAAGTCAACTGTTCCGCGCCTGCGGCGCTCCCACAGTTGCCGGCGGCATTCGTAATCCGGGCGTCTCGCCCTACTTACTCATGTCGCCTAGCCCGTCCAATATCCGTGTATTCGCTCATGCAAGCATGGCTCATACACGGCTGCTGTCCGGGACTTTCATCGCAAAAAAAGTCCGTCCCCAAACTAGGGACGGACATATAAAGCCGCAACCACCCTGTTTCTCCTTTGAAACAAGTACGAAAAGACAACGTACCGACATACGTGGTTCTGATAACGGAGAACAGCCGTGGAAACCTACTTGTCACTATAAGGTACCTGAGTGATTCTCATACGTTCGGCTTCCCTTCTCGGGGATGATCTTCAAAACAGACCTGACACTGCCTTCCACCAACACAGCTCTCTGTAGACCGGTTTCCTGTTCCTACTGCTTCCCTTCAAGGAATTTAATCCTTTTTAAATTTAGTTGTTTAACGAACTAAAGTAATTTTACTACCAAAGTTTTTAGAAGTCAAGTATAATTATACAAATTTACATCAATTCAATACTTTCCTGGATTCCTCCTCTGCAAACTGCTGGCGTACCAGCTGGTAATAGTAACCTTTTTTCTCAAGAAGCTCCAGATGTTTCCCCTGCTCTATGATCTTTCCATCACGGACAACCAGGATCAGATCCGCATTTCGAATGGTAGACAGACGGTGAGCAATCAGAAATGCAGTTCTTCCCTTCAGAAGCTTGTCGGTAGCCTGCTGAATAAGCTGTTCTGTTTTGGTATCAATGGAGGAGGTGGCCTCATCCAGAACAAAAATTGCCGGATCTGCCAGCACTGCACGGGCAAAGGAAAGAAGCTGTTTCTCTCCTGTGGACAAACGGTCGCCGCCCTCTCCAACATCACTTTCATATCCCTTATCCAGCTTCTGCGCTACTTCATCCGCATGAACTGCCCTGGCTGCTGCTTTCACTTCCTCATCCGTGGCATCCAGTCTTCCATAGCGGATATTTTCCATTACAGTTCCGGAAAACAGATGGGGATTTTGAAGCACATAGCCAATGTTACTGTGAAGCCACAGCTGGCTTCTTTCCCGGTAATCCCTGCCGTCAATCAGGATTCTGCCTTTTGTAGGCTCAAAAAAGCGGCACGCCAGATTTACCAGTGTACTTTTTCCCGCACCTGTCTCTCCTACAATTGCCACATTGGTTCCAGCAGGAATTTTCAGATTAAAGTGGCTTAACACCTCTTCTTTTCCATCAGGATACTGGAAAGATACATCTTCAAACTCAATATCACCCTTGATAGGCTCCCAGTTTTCCCTGTGAGGCTGGAAAAAATCACCGTATTTTTTAATAATTTCCGGACTGTCCACTACCTGTGGCCTTTCTTCCAGAAGGGAGGTCACACGCTCAATATTCGCCTGTGCGGAAATGCACTGTGACAAAATGCCTGCCAGTCTCTGGATAGGCTCGAAAATTCCCACTGCATAGGCTGTAAAGGCCGCAAGAGTTCCCAGATCCATTGCCCCATCAAGAACCATGATTCCTCCACGGTCCAGCACCAGCGCTGTTGCAAGAGCACCAAAGAATACTACCATTGGAACATAGATTGCATTTAATCTGGCTGCTTTAACAGAAGCGTTTCTCATTTCCTCTGTAACAGAAGAAAACTCACGGAAATTTTTCTCTTCCACAACCAGGGATTTCACTGTTTTTGCACCTGTGATTCCCTCGTTGTAACCGCTGGTGATTTTGGAATTGATCTTACGCACCTGCCTGTTCCAGGTAAGGATTTTGTTCTGGAAATACCAGGTAAGAACTGCAATTGCCGGCACAATCATCATAATCACAAGCGCCAGCTTCCAGTTCAGAAAAGTCATGGCTATAAACACTCCGATTACATAGGAAATCGCCCAGAGCATATCGATCACATCCCAGGCAACCAGCTCTGTGATTCTTGCCACATCGTTCATCACTCTGGATAAAATATAGCCGACAGGCGTAGCATTGTAATATGAAAAGGATAACTTCTGAAGATGTACAAACAAAGCTCTTTTCATATCACGTCCTGTTTCTACGTCCAGCTTCATACAGCCTCTTGTAAAGCAGATTACCGCACCCATCTGCAAAACAATTGCTGCAATATAAACAAAGATAAAGCTTCCAACTCCTGCCATGGTATTTTTCTCAATAAAAAAGTCAATGGCATGGCGCTGGAACAATGGCATGATAATATCAATGACAGAGCAGAACAGATTCATCAAAATTACCATGATCCATGTCCCCTTCCTTTGCTTTAAAAAGGGAAGGATTTTCTTCCAGATGGAAAGATCAATGGATTTCGTATATTCTTTTTCTTCTAAACGCATGCCGCACCTTCTTCCATCAGACGAATATCACTGTTCATCTGTATCTCATAAATGTCTTTGTAAGGACCCTCCTGCTGAATCAGCTCTTCGTGAGTTCCCATCTGCTGAATCTCTCCTTTATCCATAACAATAATACAATCAGCCTGCATAAGGGAGGTAATACGATGAGAAATCATAATTACAGTTGCCCTCTCCATCTCCTTTTTCAGCTCCTTACGGATTTTGTTATCGGTTTCGGTATCTACTGCAGACAAAGAATCATCAAAAACAAGAATTGGAGCTTCTTTCATCAGCATTCGTGCTATGGCAACACGTTGTTTTTGTCCGCCAGACAAAGTCACTCCTCTTTCTCCTACAATAGTGTCATAGCCATCTGTAAAATGTTGGATTGCTTCGTCTACACAGGCAATTCCCGCTGCATGGCGGATTTCCTCATCAAGAAACTTCTCCTTTGTGATACCGATATTTTCCCGGATAGTCCTGGAAAACAGAAATGGCTCCTGAAGCACCATTCCAATATTCTGGCGCAATACCTGCCGGTCAATTTCCCGGATATCTTTCCCTCCGATGGTGATCTTTCCGCACTCTTCTGGCAGATCATAAAGCCGGTTCAGAAGATGGACCAGAGTAGATTTTCCGCTTCCAGTTGTACCAAGAATTGCAAAAGTACTTCCTTCTGGAATGGTAAAATTGATATTTTTCAGAATCGGATGATCAGAAGAATAGAAAAAAGATACATTGTGAAAGCAAATATCACCGGTTGTAAATTCCGTTTTTTTATCTGCCTTTGTGTTTTTGTCTGCTTTTTTCCCTGAAATATATTCTTTATATGTCCCATCTTCCTCCTGTGCCTCCAGAATATAAGCCACACGCTCCATGGAAACACCGGCCTTGCTCATATCGGAAATAATTCGTCCCAGGCTTCGCACTGGCCAGGTAAGAGAAGCATTATAAGAAACAAATGCCAGAAATTCTCCCAGTGTGATTCTTCCACTAACCGCAAAGCTCACACCCATCACCATAACCGTCAATACCTGAAGGTTGGTGATCAGATCACCGGAAGCCCAGAAAACACTCATCAGTTTTCCAAGATACATCCAAAGATTTGAATAAGCATTATTCTTCTGGTCAAACCGGTCGATCTCATATTTCTCTCTTCCGAATGCCCGCACCACACGGACACCAGTCAGATTCTCCTGTACTGTACTGGAAAGTGCTCCCTCTGCCTCATCTGCATCCTGAAACCGCTTCCCAATCCTGGAGTAAAAGAAGCAGGAATACCCGATAATCACCGGGAAAAAAGCAGTTGCCGCCAAAGTGATGGGAACATTCATAGAAAACATAATTCCCAGATACAAAACGATCAGAAAACAGATACGGAATACTTCCGGCAGCTGTCTGCACACAAAATTACGGATTACTTCCACATCTGAAGTGCATCTTTGAATAATTTCTCCTGTCTGATGCTGTACATGCCAGGAAAATGGCAGATACTGAGTATGGTGATACAGAGTATCACGGATAGATTTCAGAAAATTTTCCGAACCTTTTGCCAGGCACATTTTACTTAAATAATTAAATACTCCTGAAAAAACTGCCGATACTGCTACCAATATTGCAGCCAGAAGTAACGCCTGTCTCACACTCATACCATTCGGAATCCCATCCAGCAATAAAATATGATCTGCCGTATACTTTACAATCTGTGGGATCAGTGCATTGCAGGCTGTAAACAGCACTGAAAATACAAGTGTTCCCACAAAGAACCGGATATTTCCCTTTAAAAAACGGAAAATAATCCGGAATTTCTCATTTTTACTTTTTGTTGTCATAACTTCCCCCTGTTATACGTTGTTTCTGCCTGCCTTTATGTACGATATGTGTCTCTTTGTTGTGCAAAAGAATCCTGCCCGGTAGGGCTTTTTATATACTAGGAGATTCCAACGGAATTTCCTAGAGCATGTTTGAAAAAGGCTTTCTGCAAGATGTGCGTCACAATTTGTGGGAATGGTTTTTCAAACACGCCTTAGTACAAAAAAAAGACACCCCCTGGATTTAATCAAGGGATGTCCTCTATTTGCAAAAGACACTATCACATTCTTCATGGACAAGCTGATGCATGCTTATAATGGCTGGCTTACGCCATTATATCATCTGCTCTCCATTAATGCACAGTACCATAAAAAGCAGGCAGTTGGATATTCCTTAATCCCAGTTTCTCATATAGATATTCTATACTCTGTTTTATTCCTGTGATAATCATATTACTGCCTCCTTTCCTTTCTTTTCATCACATGTGTAATGAATACTATAATACAGAACAATAGTTCTGTCAAGGCTTATTCTAAATAATACTTCCTGCTTATTCTAAACAATACTTCCTGCAAATATCGTTTAACACATCATATTCTGCCATTTCATTTCCCACGTAGCCCTTAAAAGCACGGAAAAAATCTCTGGCTGCCGGATATGCATAAAGTTCTTTTTTTACGAACTCATCAAGAACCGTTGCATCTGGTAAAAAGCTTTGATAGGCACCACTTTCTGTTCCAACCAGATATAATTTACAGGTGGCTGCCAGTTTTTCCAGCTGCTCCCTTTTCTCCCTGGAGGGCAAAACTGCAGTATTTACCAGAATACTTCCTTCTTCCGGCATCTGTACAAGCTTCATAAGTGTATGTCCATTGTCATTCTTCCACTGGTCGCACACAAGATAGGAAATTCCGTTATAGGAAATCAGATTCTTTTCCTTTCTGCCATCCTCTGGCTCATCAGCAAATACAGGCATACCTATTATGCGCTCACGGTTTTCTTCGCCATATTTTCCAGTCTGTTCACAGCTTGCAGGCACATATATTCTCTCAAATGCAGCAAGAGCCTTGCGCCACTTCGCCGGATGTCTTTCCTGCAGGTAAGGAAGAAATTCCAGATCTGTAAGATATTTTTCGCCGGCAGATGCACTGATGGCAAGGTAAAACTGCAGATATCTGGCATTTCCAAGAAGCAGAATCACATCCCAGTGACATTCACCAAGCAGTCTTCTCCACTCTCTTCTGGCAAGGTGGTTCATATAATCCCGTAACTGGGAATCTTCCAGATAAACATCCGGATTCTTCTCCATAATACGGTAATTAAGCAGTTCTTCCTCTGTCAAAGGAATACGGCCTCTTCCCATAAAAAGAGGGATTTTTTCCTGCAATTGCAAAAATTCATTCCGTTCTTCCGTTTCTCCAAGCCAGTTGCTGCAAACAGCCACATCCAGATTCTCCTGATCTGCATTTTCGATCATACGTTTCAGAAGCATACGGTTTCCACGGCTCATTTTCCAGGAACCCATTATGAGAACTTTCTTTCTGTCTTTGTCTCGGGTAGAAAAAATCTTTAATGTCTCTTTTGTTTCTTTTTTCAGAACAAATGCAGCAATTGTCTCAGGAATTTCCCGGGAAATCACAAGGATCTTTCCATCGTAAACCCTGCCGATTCCCGTATGCTCAAGCCAGATTCTTCTTGCTTCCGGCCAGGATGGTGCAAAGCAGTAGTCTGTTTTCAGAAAATCTCTCGCTCTGTTTGACGCAAAATCGCTGTCTTTCTCCGGTTCCCTTGCATATATTTCAGACATACTGTTGAAATATATCTGCCCTTCTCTCTTTACATATCCAACAGGCAGGGGAACGCTGCTGATGATCACAGAAGAACCTGCCAGAGCTTCCCAGTATTCCAGAGAATCTTCCTGTACAAAACCATTTTCCCTGTGGATCTGTACACTATTTTCGGAACTGGCTTCCTCGGTATTTTCCTCACTGATATCCTCACAGCCAGTTTCACAGCTGACACAGGTATATTCGGTACCTGTCAGATCCATGATCTGCTTTTTCACGGCCTGGATCAGTTCACCACCGCCAGTACTGTTTTTCCACAGAAAAAAAATCTGTTTCTCTTTCAGCGGCTGTTCCAGAAAAGCAGCATAATCATACTTTGCCGCAAGTTCTTCTTTATTTTCATCAATAAACTTCAGAGCCTGGCGTCTGGCACTTTCGTAGTCTTCTATTTTTGTTTCCAGAAGCTTTTCTATTTCACTCATCTGAACACCTCTCAATCCATGGTCAGCGCGGATAATTTTCTGTAATGATTCTGGTTCCAGATATCCGGGTCAAAAGTATAGGAAATTTCTGTTTTGCAGTCTTCTGCCAGAAGCTTCATCTTCATTGTTTTGGCTGCCAAAGTATCCATACATTTCTCATTGCCTTCCGGACAAATATAGTACTTACACAGCTTCATAAAGGAAAACGGATGTTCCAGCCATCCGGTCAGAACCACTTTATCCTCTGCTCCAAGCTCTGTAATCAGATTTCCAAGCTTTTTGGAACTTCTTCCTTTTCCGGTAATGTAAAGACATGCATTTTCGTCCTGCATCTGAACAAAATTCCGGATCACATTCTCTGCTTTTTTCTGATCCATGCAGATATAATTAACCTTTTTCGTATCAGGAGCCATAATGGTATCTACATTAAGCACCGTAGGATTTTTATAGTCACAGTCTGATATATAAAGTGTCCTGCCATCCACAGTAATCACAGACTGCTGTGCCAGTTCCTTCTCAATACGCTCTTTCTCTGCAAAATGCTCTGTATATACATGAAAAGCGGTATTTTCCATATGAGAAATCACCATGGAAAACAGATTATTTTCACCGGTAAAATCAATTGCACAGTCAAAGCCTGCCCCGCCAAACAGTCTTTTTCCCTCACGGATGTAAAAATCATGGACAACTCTTTTTACTTTTTCAGACATAAGGGCACGATGACGGGCAATTTCTCCTGGTGTTCCATTAAACGGCTGTCCCCGGTAAAGCACACGGATTCCATCTGGCAGGCTGCTGATCCGCTCTGAAGCTTTCTCATCACCATCCCCGTCCACAAGCAGGGTAAAATCATACTTCTCATAATCCAGATACTTTGTAAGACAAAGAAAAGATCTGGTCACTTCATTTTCAGATAAGTCACCTGCATAAAGAAGAATCTTTTTCTTAGTATATTCACACTTTACGGCATACTCTGAAGATTTTCCCTCAAAGACCGCTTCTACAAGACGGCGGCATACCTCTCCGTCATCTCTTGGGCACGCCCAGAGCGCCTCTTCTTTATAATGTGCTTTATAAGGCTTCATAGCTTTTTCTGCATCTTCCACAAGCATTCCCAGCTGCTCATAATTCTCTGCAATCGGCCCTGGCAGCTTGTCAACTCCAAAATACAGGCCTCTGTAATTCACATATTCTGACAGATCCGGAATAAAGAATAATACTGGTTTCCCGGATACAAGAAAATCAAAATAGATACTGGAATAGTCAGATATTAAAATATCCGTTACAGAAAGAAGCTCATTGGTATCTACAGTGGCAGGAATATACTGTCCTGTTACACCAAGAGTATCCTTTATGTGATAATAAACAATCTGATGGGGCTTCACCAGAACCTGATACTTCGATGTATCTACATGAGCTTCCACAGTCTGAATGATCTTCTGGTAAGAATCCAGACTGGTATCCGGACTTGAATATTTGCTTCCCTTCCAGGTAGGCGCATAAAGAATGATCTTCTTTCCGTCTTCCACATGCACGCCTGCCATTTTCAGTTTGTCAAGAATGTCCTGACGCTTTGTATGAAAATATCCATCATTACGCGGCTGTCCGATTTCAAGGATTGTTCCCGGATAAATATTTTCCAGCTTAAATGCATTTTTGTAAATGCTGGTCATAAATGCATTGGGAGAAATCAGATAGTCTGCTGCCAGCAGATTTTTTACTGTATTTCCGGCACTTACCTTACCGGAAGGAATGTCGAATCCAATTGTTTTAAGAGGGATTCCATGCCAGGTATCTATAAAAACCTGCCCCTCTCTTTTGGTAAAATAGCCAGGGAAACTTACATTGTTAATCAGATACTTTGCAGTTGCAAGATATTCTCTGTATTCCAGAGACTGGTATTTTACGAATTTCACATTTTCATTGGACGCATACTGTTCCATCCAGACCTTATTATCCTGAAAATCATCGATGACCCAGACATGGAGATAGTCATGAAACTCCGGCTGGGCCAAAAGATATTTAAAAATGGCATGAGGGCTGCAGGTCATGCCTCTGCCCCCAAAAGCCTCATATAATATACATTTTTCCTGAATAGGTCTGGTTTTTAAAAAATCTGCGTATTTCTCTCTTAATTCCTCGTTCAGATTCAGGCTGGCTTCTGCCTTTACCTGTTTTTTCACACGGTTCAGATAGCGGTCTTCTTTTTCTTTTCTGGCCTGTTTTTCCTGCTCTTTACGCTGGCGTTCCAGGCTCTTTGCATCTGCTTCTTCAGCTTCTGGCTGCTGGACTTTCTTCACAGGCTCCTGTGCTTTGGCAGTAGTCTGTACCTCTTTTGCTTTTGCATCCGCGCAGCCCATTTCGAGCTGTTTTTCAGGCTGGCTGTCTTTTATGACTTTTACGGGCTGTGCCTGATTTTCCTGCACCTTTTCTGCCTTCTGCTGGACTTTTTCTATCTGCTGTACCTGTTCTGACTTCGGTTCTTCTGAAGAAACTGACTCATTCTCTGATCCAATTACCTTTTTAAAGATATTCTTCAGATTAGTTACGCTGATTTTCATTTGCCTCCCCCTTTTTTTTGGCGGTTACGCGCTTAAAGAGATCGTTCCATGCATCCACAGCCTTATCAATATTAAAGTCTGCAGATTTCACAATGGCATTGGCAGACATCTGTCTGCGAAGGTCCTCATCATGGGCAAGCTTTAACATAGCTTCTGTGAACTTGTGAGTATCAAATGCCTCCGGAAGGAATCCGGTCTTGCCATCATCAATGATCAGATCCATTGCACCTGTATGGAATGCAATAACCGGAAGTCCGAACTCAAATGCTTCCATGATAACCATAGGCCATCCCTCCCATCTGGACGGAAGAAGGAATACGGAAGAATTCAGATAATATTTCTCCGGCTCATTGGTATAGCCCACAAAGTTTACACGGTCCAGAAGGTTACGTTTCTTGGCATCTGCCATGATTTCCTTCATAAGATCACCGCTTCCGATAATGTCAAGCTGCCACTCGGAATCCTGTTTGCAGAACTCCTCAAAGGATTCCATCATAAGGTCCAGGCCCTTTGCATATACAAAACGGGTGGCCATGAAGAATTTCTTCTGTGAAGGATCACATTTCTGCTCGCTGACAAAACTTCTTGGGTTGATTTTTACCTCTGTATCAATATCAAGCTTCTCTTTATAATCGCGTTTGTCATAATCACTTAAAACAATATAACGGCTTAATTTCGGCAGGTATTCCTGAAGCAGGCATTCCTGTTTCCAGAATACAACATTCGGTACATGAAGATATCCGTCATAGCAGTTGTGCTGCCAGCCGATGGTAGCTGCATTTAGTCTCGGTGCAAGCATACCCAGTCTTAAACTTAAAGAGGCTGTGGTAATGATCACATCGTAATTCTGCTCATTAAGATATTCCACCCATTTATCCTGTGTTTTCTTAGGGAAAATGGCATCTGCAAGAAGATGGTTAAAGCATTTTTTATTGAAGATACCATATTTCTTGTTCAGCTCACGGACTGCATAGCGGAAACCAAATGCAGGTGTGTGATGTTTGTTTACAAATAAGGTATTATCAATAAAATCTACCTTGATATCTTCACTTAAATGGTACATATTGCGGTCTTCTTTAAAGCGGTCCTCGTATGTCATGATGGTTACGTCATGCTCTTTCACCAGCTCATTTGCCAGCAGGGTTACTACTCGCTTCGTTCCGCCAAGACTAAAAATTTTTGTTACCCAGATACATATTTTCATATTCTATACTCCCCCTTTGGGGTTTCCTCCTTATCCAGCTTTCTTCCCATCAGGGAGTAATATCAAAGTAATCAAGAACTCGTTTGCAGTAGTTGTCGCACACATTGTGTGTCTTTGCGCGAACTGCTGCCCGCTGTTCTTTGTAATCGTCCTTTCCTTCTTTGACATCAAGTACGAACTGCTCAAACTGCTCTAAATTGTAAATATGCTCGCCTGGCATATATTCCAGCGGGTCATCAAATACCCAGCCTCTTGACTCTGTATAGGCCTCATAATCATCCAGGGTAAATCCAAGCGGACGATCCATAAGCAGATAATCAATGGCAACAGAAGAATAATCAGAAACCAGTGCATCAGAGCAATTGATAAATTCGTAAAGCTGAAGATCACGCGCTTCCAGATCCTTATTCTCAACATATACAATATTGGTCAGCACATTTTCGCCGAAATCATAAGGAATCTGCAGATAATGCTTCTTGATCACTACCAGGATATGGTTGTCACGGCAGAAGTTATTAAATGCAAGAAGACGTTCTTTATCATCCAGAATCGGAATATTAAATTCATTATTCAGGGTTTCTTCATTCAGTCTTACACTGCTTGCATGACGGTAAGTAGGCATCCACAGGATCAGCTTGTCGCTGTTTGATGCTTTCAGAAGCTCTTCTTTGTATGCTCTTGCAGCATCACTGCCTTTTAACATCATATCATATCTTGGATAGCCAAATGTAAGCAGCTTTTTCGAGCTGCATCCAAAGAATTCCATCTTGGTTTTGATGAATGCGTCTCCCGGAATCAGGCAATAATCAAAGAACACTTTACGACCGTTTTTATTTGCCTTATATCCGCATCCATGCCACAGATCTACAAAAGTCTGTCCTTTTCTTGACATTCCGATCCAGTTAAATGCCTGGGTATAGAAAATAAATTTGGAAGTAAGTGCATAACGGTAAGCCTCTGCACGGCGGATGGTACTGTGCTTCTTAAAGTTCTGAATGAATTTTACATTTTCCTGCTCGTATTTCTTGTACTTGGAAGGATCATGTACCAGCCATACAAGCTCATATTTCTTGTTAAAGCCATTCTCGATCATATAATCAAAAATTGCACGGCCGTTATCTGTAAAGTCATCGTTTGTCTCAAACAGAATCCGGTTCTCCACCATTTTCGGCGGGAACTTTTTCAGACGTTTGATCTTTCTCTTGTCATATAAGGCATAAGTAAGATCTGCCTTGATGGTATAAAGCATTTCTTCTTTTCCCTCATTCTGGCCGATGCGGTATACTTCTCTTAAATTCCTGTAATTTTTTCTGATTTTTTTATACAGCTTAACGTTTTTCTTTTTTATTACTTTTTTTGAAAATTTTTTACACTTCTTTACGAACTTTCCCATTCTCTAAACCTTTCTTAGTACTCTTTCAGTTTTTCCCGCAGCATTGTTGAAGATGTCTCTTTGGTATACGGAAGAAATACCAGCTTCGCGCCAAGTTCTGCTAATTCCCTGCCAGTCTGCTCCCAGCGGGCATTTCCCTTCCAGTCATCTCCGATATAGATCTCATCAAAACGGATCCTGTCCCAGACTTCCTTTTTGTCCAGAGTATCTGTGACAATCACCTCGTCTACATATTTGATGGCACGGACAATCTCCGCACGCTCTGCAAGCGGCACGATCGGTTTTTTGTTCTTGTAGCTCTGTACAAGCTCATCTGTGTTTACTCCCACGATGAGATAATCGCATCGTCTCTTGGCATTTTTGATCAGATTCAGATGTCCGATATGGAACATATCATAAGTTCCCTGTGTGTAACCAATTACTTTTCCCATTTGTCTCTCTCCCTTTTATAACTTCAGCCAGCCGGCAAGCCGTTCACAATAATTTTCTGCCGGATTATGCATTACTGGCATCAGGGCTTCTCTTTCTTTTTTGTATTGATCCTCTTTCTGGGCAACATGTCCAAGAAAAGCTTCCAGCCCCTGATAATCATATATTTTTTCTCCTGGCATATAAGCAAGAGGATCTTTAAATACAAAGCCTCTTTTTTCCTCATATTCCTTAAAATCCGTAAGTACATATCCTATGGGTCTGTCAAGAAGCATAAAATCTACTGCTGCAGAGGAGTAATCAGAAATCAGCCCGTCACATACTCCCATCAGCTCTGCCAGCTGCAGATCTGCCTTTTCCAGCATTTCTTCTGTCACATAGCGGATATTGGAAAACTGCCCATCCTGGGACCACTTTGTCTGAAGAGGATGCTTCTTGATAATAAGCAGCACATTCTGCCCCCTAAGATAGGCATCCAGCTTCTTCATTTCCTCCATGCCCTGTATGGCAGGAAGCTGATAAGGCATCCGGATCTCACCCTCACGGCAGCCTTTCAGATTGCTCTGCCGGAATGTAGGCAGCCATATAACCGCCTTTCCAGATGGATTTTCCCATTGGAACAGCTTCTTTAGGGCAGCAGACTTGTCCATAGATGGGGCAAGCATCCAGTCATATCTTGGATAGCCAATTGGCAGGATCTTTTCTCTTGGGCAATTCCATGCCACAGATTTCGTCTCCACAAACAAAGGCCCCGGTACCAGCCCGTAATCAAAACCGGTAGGTGCACTCTTATTGGTGTTCGCTCTGACGCCCTGCTCTGCCCCTTTATAGCCGCAGCCATGCCACAAATTGATAATCGTCCTTCCCTTACATCCATAATCCAGAAGATCCTGCGTATTATGGGAAAAGAAAAAATATTTCGCCGTGGCAGCATAATAATATGCCCTGCAGCTGTTCCAGCCATATTTATTTTCCGCTGTTACGAATTTAACATTTTTGTATTTCAGGTTATGAAACTTTTCCGGCTTGGAAACCAGCCAGATGATCTGGTATTTTTCATTATAACCTATTTTCATCAAATAATCAAAGAAAGCTCGCGGATTATCTGTAAAATCTAAATTTTCTCTGTTTTTGAATACAAGGCGGTTCTCTTTTACCCTGCAAAACCTTGCTGTAAAACGCCCGATAACCTGTTTTTCCGCTTTTGTCAGGACTCTTGCGCCATAATGAAGGACAAAACCGGACACGCCCTGCTCTTTCAGGATCTTTTTCATTGCTTCTTTTGACATATCCTACACCTCATAAGAAGATTTTTCCGGCAAAATCTTTTCGAATGCATTTCGCACTTTATCCCTGGTGCCTGGGAAATCCTTCAGTCTGTCACTGTCGTTGATGCAGACCATTTTATAGGACTGTTTTTCCATAATGTCATACAGCCGCTCATCATCCCGTCCCATGATACAAAAGAATCCAAAGGAAGGGGTCTGTGGTTCATATTTACCTTCCATGCATTGCCAGTGCTTGATCAGATACTGGTTCACATCAAAAGAGGTGCGGAAACGGTTGTGGCACAGACGGTGAAGCCGTGCCCCTTCTTCTTCCCACACTTTTTCGTAGGAGCTTTTCAAAAATGGACTGGGCATATGAGTATACTTAAAGCCAGAAAATTCCTGATATGGAAGCATCAGAAAATTCCTCATGACCATTTTTCCATATGCCGGACTGAACCATTTTTTCCATGTGCGGCGGATCACTTCTCTTTTTTTGAAATGCATATTGATAAGTGCTGCATTATTTAAGAGAATGTGTGCAAATGGATCGTCAATGTCGTCCTGGGCAATTGCTGTCTCAATACAGCAGTCCCTTGGCAGTCCGTTTTTGAAAAAATCCTCCTGACTTACAGGAGCTGTAAGAAATGTATCATCATTGAAGTAAACAAATTTTTCAGAAAGGCCCTTGATTCTGTGAAGATTCAGTTCAATGGGATGGCTGCTGAAGGTTGGCAGATATTCCGGATCCATAAATTCGTCATGGCGTACCACAGTCAGCTTCGGATGACTGGTATTCAGCCATTTGGGAAGATGTCCGCAGGTGACAAAGTAAACATGATTTACCCATGGGGCAAATTTCTCCACTCCCCGGAACCAGTACTGCAGGTTATCCCAGTCACGGTAGCGGCTTGCTGTGGCATCTGAACCGGTATCCGGCGCATACTGTGCCCGAACCCTTCTCCAGTTTTCATCTCCGCCATCTACCCAGGGTAATACAAAGTCTATTTTTTCCATTTCCCTTTACTCCTTATATAAATCCCTGAGACGGTTTGCTTCTGTTGTTATGTCAAAATGAGCCTCTTTCAGCTTTTTCTTAAGTACTTCCGGCTCTTCTCTTTTTATTTCACTCATTTTCAGAATGTTCTCTGCCCAGACCTGGTTACTTTCATTCAGGGAAAGCCGGCTTACCCGCTCTGGAAATACTACAGCCTCCTCAGATACAGAGTCTGCCATCACACAGGGAAGTCCGTTGGCCTGTGCCTCGATCAGGGCAAATGGAACTCCCTCAAAAAGCGAAGGGAACAAAAATACATCCATTGCACACAGATAGCTGCATACATCATCCTGCTTTCCTGCAAAGCAGATCTTGTCGCGAAGACCTGCCTGATCTGTTTTTTCCTGGATTTTTTGGTAAAGCCCCTCTTTACCGCCTATCAGAGCCAGAACCGCATTGGGATTTTTCTTTGTCACTTCTTCCATCACAGGAATCATACGCTGATGATTCTTTGGAATGTCAAAACGACCCACATGACCAATAACCAGCTTATTTTCCCATCCCATTTCCTGCCGGATCCGGTTTCTCTTTTCCAGAGAAAAGGCAAATTTATCTATATGAATGGCATTATTGATCACTGTCACTTCCCCGTTTGCAAATGCTTTTTCGCCAAACATCCATTTTCCGGCAACAATGGCACATGCAAATTTATCTGTAGCATAGCGATTAATAAATGGCCTGTTCCACCAGTTCATAAGATTTCTCACCAGTCCCGGGCAGGAAGAACTGTGGCAATGGGCAATCACCTTTTTTATTCCCATCTTATGTGCAACACGAAGAGGAACGATATTTGCTGCAGAAAGCATATTTACATGAACAGCATGGTAAGAGCCTTCCTGCAGAATCTTCTTCAGTGCTTTTTTGTATCCCACATAGTCTTTTTTCACATTGGGAACATAATAGACATGCCCTCCCAGGCTTTTGATTTCTCTGGCATATGCAATTTCATCATACATGCACACATAATCAAACTGCACATCCATATGAACCAGAACTCTGTAATAATTCATGACAAAGGCTTCCAGACCGCCCTGTACATTGCCAAGACCTATTTGCAGTACTTTCAAATGAATATCTCCTTTTACTGCGCTTTATTTTTTGATGAAGTAATGAATCATTTTATTATATCCACTGTATTTTTTTGCTGCTTCTACTATAATTCCAAGTACAAGGGAAATTAATGTGATCACTACAGGAACCAGCAGGAAATATTTCACGTCCCACACATATCTGGCAAGATAATCACGCACAAAAGTATGGAGAAGCCAGATGTCAAGAGAATATTTTCCGAAATACTCGAAAACATTTCTTACTTTTTTCAGGCGGAACACATATTCCACAAGAAACAAAATCAAAACAAAAGGAACAATTGCATAATGATATTCCCAGAACACTTTTACCGGGATTTTAGAATAGCTCCATATACCAAAGGCTATCCCGGCAGCGGTAAGACAGAATTTCAGTAAATCATTTATTTTTTCATTTTTTACCAGATGCAGACAGTGGAACCAGTTAAAAATATGATATTCCTGACTTAGAACTCCAAGGATAAATGCTGTAAGAAAGGAAAAAGCATTGGTTCCACCAGGAAATCCAATTCCAGTTATTCTTGGCACTGCTGATAAAAGCCCGATACACACAAGACCGCCAAGCTTCCATTTTCCCAATATCCATGCCAAAAGCGGAAGCAAAATGATAAATACTATGGCAGCTCCCATGTACCACCATGCACCTCGAAGTGTATTGGTTCCCAGAAGTTCAGATAACCCCAGACAATCTATGCCGGCCAGAAGGATACGCTTGAAATTATTATCTCCCCATTTGCTTAAATTCAGTCTGCCAAACAGATACAGAACAACATAAGAAGCACCTGCAACAAACCAGAATCCAGATAAAGTGGAGATCAGGCGTTTTTTTATCCAGCGAAAAACCTCTCCAGGAGAAGGGTTTTCCATTTTTTTGTAGACATAGATCAGTCCATATCCGGACACAAAGGCAAAAATCGGTACACAGATTTTCGCCCAGCGCGCCAGATGAATGATTGTTTTTACATGAAAGGGTGTAAAAATAAGCGAATAGGCCGCAAATTTTGCTTTGCTCCTGAAGCAATGGTGAAATACCATCAAAAGAACGGCAACTCCCTTTAAAGCACCAGAATCCTCTTTTGTCAGTACCTTCTCCATCATCAGCCTCCGATCATCTTACTGTACTGCTCTGCAATAGGTCCGATATCTCCATATGCCAGCAGCTGTCCCTTCTCCAGGATCATTGCCTTATTGCAAAGGCGGACAACCTGCTCCAGTGAATGGGATACGAAAAGGACCGTAACCCCGGAATCAAACATGCTCATAATCTTTTTCTCACTTTTTCTGCGGAATTTGGCATCTCCAACAGAAAGCACCTCGTCCAGGATCAGAATCTTCGGCTCTACAACTGTTGCAATGGAAAATCCAAGTCTTGACTTCATACCGGAGGAATAGTTCTTCACCGGAACATCCATAAATTTCTGAAGTTCGGAAAATTCCACGATTTCGTCAAACTTGCTGTCAATAAATTCTTTTGTATATCCTAACATAGCTCCGTACAGATAAATATTCTCTGTGCCGGTATACTGTGGGTCAAAGCCTGCTCCAAGCTCCAGAAGGGGAACTGTTTTTCCACGCTTGACAACGGAGCCCTCTGTAGGCTTGAATACGCCGGAAATAACCTTCAGAAGGGTACTTTTTCCAGCACCGTTAAGTCCTAGGATTCCTACACGGTCTCCTGCTTCCACTTTAAAATCCACATTCTTCAATGCCCAGAATTCATTGTACTGGATCTCATGTTTGATGGATTTTAAAATATAATCTTTTAAACTGTCAACCTTTTCTTTGCTAAGGTTGAACTTCATGCTTACATTGTTTACTTCAATGGCTGTTTTGCTCATATTTTCTCCTTAAATATACAAAATGAACTCATCCTGGTTCTTCTTAAAGCATACAAGTCCGATGATGGTAATTGCAATACTGAAGCCTGCAGCATACAGTACATATGGGAGATACATCGGCTCTCCGAAGATTGCGGAACGGAAAATCTGGATGGTACAGTACAGCGGATTAAATTTCAGGATCCATGCCCAGCCGCTCTTAAGAAGCTTACTTGGATAATAGAAAATAGCGCAGGTGTACATGATCAGCATAAGTCCTACAGACCATAAATACTCCACATCCCTGAAAAATACTCCGATGGTTGCCAGAAACATTCCTGATCCATAAGAAAGGAAAAACAGAATAATCAGTGCAACCGGCGCCTGAAGCAGATAAAGGGTAGGCTCTACTCCCAGCACAGCTGCCACAACTGCCAGGACAATCATGGAAATCAGGAAAATAATATAGTTATAAAGCACACTGGAAAGAGGGTATAAATATTTTGGAACGTATACCTTCTTAATCATAGCGGAATTGGACCGTATGGATTTCAGTGTGGTTTTGGTCGCGGATGAATAAAAGCTGTACAAAAGACGTCCTGACAGAATGTATACAGGGAAAGTTCTGTCTGTATTTCCGTACAAGGTTCCGAATACAATTGTCAGAACGATCATGGTGAGCAAAGGCTCCAGCATAGACCATAAAATACCGAGATAGGAACGACGGTATTTCAGTTTGATTCCTTTTTTTACCAGCTCGCTGAGCAAAAACTGGTACTGCCTAAAATTATCAAAATATTTCTTCATAATCACTCCATCGTATTTTCAGATATTAGTTTTTACATGTGGTATCTGTGTAAAAACCAACCTGTATTGTAGCATACAAAGCTATCAGTTGCAACACTGCGGTTTTTACAATCTTCCGCCTCTTATTTCTTAAGTTTTCGGCAAATTCATGCCAAAACAAATATGCTTCCGTTAAACGCAACATCTGAAGCGTGTTTAGAAAAGGCATAACATTTTCAATATTTCTAAAGTTCAGGATCTCTAAGACAGCTTTCTACTGTCATGCGATATGCTTCTGCATAGGAAATTCCTGTTTTCCTGCAAATTTTTGCAAGGCTTTCATACTCCGGATAAAATTTCTGTGCGTCTTCCGGGCCGCATACCTTCACTTCCACTTCTCCGTATGGAATCATAACTTTTTCTTTTTTACGGGGTAAAATGGTTCGCTCCATTTTGGATTTCCGGATTCCAATACTGGTAGTTTCCGCAAAGATCAGCTCTTCCATTCCAGGCACATCTTCTTCTTTGCAGATAACAGTAAGCAGCCATGCCGGACGGTTCTTTTTCATATAAACAGGGGTATAGTGAACATCTCTTGCCCCTGCCTCAAACAGCTTTTCCATTACAAAGCCAAGAACTTCTCCGCTGCAGTCATCAATATTGGTTTCCAGCTTGTAAATGTAGTCTTTACAGTCCAGGCACTGCTGGCTGTCCTGTTTTTCATTTTTCACATTGCTTTTATTAACGGTTTCCTGGCTGGTAATTAAAATTGCCCGAAGGATTCCAGGACACTCATATTTTCTTTTTCCTGCACCGATTCCGATTTTTTCCACCTGGAAGCTTTTCGGAAGTTTTTCGGAGGTTTTAAGAGCTGCCACAATTGCTGCGCCTGTAGGAGTGACCAGTTCTCCTCTTACCTGGGTAAGGTGAAGCTTCAGTCCACACTGCTGTACAATATTAGAAACTGCCGGTACCGGCACTGGCAGAATTCCATGCTGGCAGCGGATGGTTCCGGTTCCTTCATATAATACAGGTACAATCACATCTGTAATTCCCAGATTATCCACGCAGACAGCCACAGATAAAATATCCACTATGGAATCTACTGCTCCTACCTCATGGAAATGGACCTCTTCAACTGGTACATTATGTGCCTTTGCCTCTGCCCTTGCCAGAATTTCAAAAATATCAAGGGCAATTTTCCTTGCCCCTTCTGTCATAGCCGCTTTGTTAATAATTTCACGGATTTCTTTCATACCACGGTGCTGGTGGTGGCTGTGAGCATGTGTGCCTTCTCCATGTACGTGATCGTGGGCATGTGCCGCTGCTCCCACGTACTCATGATCATGGCTGTGAATATGTGCTTCTGCTTCATGTCCATGCAGATACTCCATATCATGGTCATGCCCATTGATTTCCGAATCCAGTATCACGTCAAAATCACAGGCGTCAATCCCGGATTTCTTTACTCTTGTAATCTTCGTCTCAAATCCCTGAACGAAAAGGCCATCAAGAGCAGCCTGTAAAACTGCCTGATCTGCTCCCAGGTCCAGAAGGGCTGCAACTGTCATATCCCCGCTGATTCCTGAATAACATTCCAGATATAATGTTTTTCCCATAATATCTCCTCGTCTGAACTTTTTTGTTTGAACTTTTTCGTCTGAACTTTATTTACCAAGTGCAAGCCGGTTCAGCTGGGTTGCCAGATATCCGGCGCCATATCCATTGTCAATATTTACTGTAGCAATTCCGTTTGCACAGGAATTGAGCATAGTAAGAAGTGCTGACAGGCCATGAAAATTAGCTCCATACCCTACAGAAGTAGGCACTGCGATCACGGGACGGCTGACAAGTCCTCCCATTACACTGGCAAGAGCCCCCTCCATGCCAGCAACAGCTATCACACAGTTGGCATCCTGGATTGTTTCCAGTCTGGAAAACAGCCTGTGCATTCCGCTGACACCTACATCATAAATCCTCTCCACATGAGTTCCGAAATACTCTGCTGTCTGCGCTGCTTCCTCTGCCACCGGGATATCAGCTGTACCAGCTGTGCACACTGCCACTTTTCCCTCATGCACTTTATCCGGTTTCTCTATCTTAATGATTCTGGAAATGGGATCATACTGAACCTGTGGAAATTTCTCCCTTATCAGCTCATACTGTGCCTGGGAAGCTCTTGTTCCCAGCACTTCTCCTTCTTCCTCATACAAGCGTTCAAAAATCTTCAGTAAGTGGACATCTGCCTTATTGCTGCAATAAATTACTTCAGCAAACCCGGTACGCGCTTTCCTGCCTGTGTCCAGCTTTGCATAATCCATTTCTTTATAGCCATCCTGACGGATCAGGTTTTCTGCTGCCTTTGGGGAAAGAGTTCCCATTTGTACCTGGGCAAGTATTTCTTCCAATGTCATAAACAAACTCACTCCTTTACATTTCCCTCAATTATAACGGGTTCTTTCCTTTTATTCAACTAAAAAGTCCTATTCTGTACACTAGAGCGTGTTTGAAAAAGGCGCTAGATACAGAACAGGACTTTCAAAACATTATATATTTCTATATTTTATTTACTTTTGGCTGCTTTCTTATCTCCAAGGAAGCCAATAGATGTTACACAGATCAGCTTGTCAAAGATCATAAACATCGCCGGTAAAATAAACAATACAACTACCATACTGATAATTGCTCCACGGGCAAGCAGAGTACAGATGGATCCGATCATCTCAACCTGTGAATAACAGGAAACACCAAATGTTGCAGCAAAGAAGCTAAGACCACTGCTGATGATAGATGGCATACTGGTCTTATGTGCAATGCCGATTGCTTCCATCTTATTCTTACCATGCTGTCTTTCTCTCTGATAACGTGTAGTCATCAGGATCGCATAGTCTACAGTTGCACCCAGCTGGATAGCTCCGATAACAATACTTGCTACGAACGGAAGGCTGATTCCCTGATAGAACGGAATGGCCATATTTACAAAAATCGCAAACTCAATAACCGCAACCAGAATAATCGGCAGGGAAATTGATTTGAAAATAATCATGATGATCAGGAAAATAGCACCGATGGAAATAACATTTACACGTACCAGGTCGGCATCTGTAGTATCCTGAAGGTCCTTCATCAGAGGCGCTTCACCAATAACCATTGCACTGTCATCGTACTTCTTAACAATCTTATCAATGGCAGCAATCTGAGCATTTACTTCATCGGTTGCAGAACCATATTCAGAGCATACAAAAGCAAGCTCATACTCATCGCCTTTAAAAATCTTCTTCAGATCCTCCGGAATCATGGATTCCGGAACTGTCGGTCCAATCAGGGAATTCATGCCCAGGCTCCACTTTACACCGTCAACATCGTCAATCTCATTTAACATGTTCTGTTTTGCCTTGGAATCCATATTCTTATCCAGCATAATCATGTGGATATTACCTACTGCAAAAGTATTTTCCAGCTCTTCATTGGCAATGTTGCAGTCCAGGGTAGATGGAAGGGACTGTGCAATATTATAATAGATCTGAGTGTGATTATTTCCATAAATAGCAGGGAACAAAAGCACCAGGAAAACCAGAGTCCATGCTTTATAATGCTTCGTAATAAAAGCGGATGGCTTATCCATGTTGCTAAGTAAAAGCTTATGCTGTGTTTTCTCAATTGGTTTGTCAAAGAACAGAACCAATGCCGGAAGAACAGTTACACAACAGATAACACCAATTACAACACCTTTTGCCATTACGATACCAAGGTCCCGTCCAAGTGCAAAGGTCATAACACAAAGAGCAAGGAATCCGGCAACTGTAGTAACAGAGCTTCCTGCTACAGACTTAAATGTATTTGCAATGGCATGACCCATGGCACGGTCTTTCTCGCCGGGAAAACGCTTTTTATTCTCTTCGTAGCTGTTCAGAAGGAAAATGGAATAGTCCATTGTAACACCAAGCTGAAGTACTGCTGTCAGAGCCTGTGTAATATAGGAAGTCTCACCTAAAATAATATTGCTTCCAAGGTTGTAAAGGATGGCAAGTCCGATACTAAGCAGGAACAGAAACGGAACTACAAAGGAACCAGATGTAAGTTCCAGAACCACCAGACTAAGTACAGCTGCAATTACAACATAAATCGGAAGTTCCTGCATGGCAATATTCTTAATATCGGTGACAACACCTGTCATACCGCTTAAAAAACACTGCTTATTGGCCACCTTACGAAGCTGTGTAAGAGCTTCCATAGAATCATCAGAGGATGTGGTGTTATCAAAAAGCACCAGCATCATGGTAGCATCTCCGTTAATAAACACCTTTCGGTATTTCTCCGGGATCATCTCCACAGGAAGGGTGATATCAGCCACATCGTCGTACCACAGAACATCCTTCACATGCTCTACCTGGCTGAAATCCTCTTTCAGCTTCTGGACATCCTTCATATCCATATTTTCCACGATTACCATGGAAAAGGCGCCCATACCAAACTCATCAACCAGAATATCCTGACCCTTGACAGTCTCCAGCGTATCTGGCAGATAACTTAACAAATCATAATTAACTCTCGTCTTCGCAATTCCGATCACAGACGGGATCACCAGCAAAAGTCCGATTAGAAGGACAAGGACTTTATGCTTGGCTATCCATTTTCCTACTTTGACCATTGATGTCATCTCCTTAATTCATTTCTTTCGTACTATAGTATAAACCAAAATGACCAATAGTCAATATTTTTTTTGACAAAAATGAAAAATAGTCATTTTTCTCAAAATCCGATGAAACCACCAATTATTTTTACCAAAAATGCCGCAATCCATGCGATCACACACTGCCCGATCACAACTCCAGCAGCCCATTTGCCCCCAAGCTCCCGCTTCACTGAGGCAATTGCAGCCACACAGGGAGTATAAAGCAGACAGAAAGTAAGAAGGCTCACCGCAGCCAGCGGTGTCAGCACTTCCACAAGAGCCCCAGTGCTTCCAAACAAAATGGACAATGTGGAAACCACGCTTTCCTTTGCCATGAATCCGGTAACAAGTGCTGTGGAAAATCTCCAGTCACCAAAGCCCAGAGGTTTAAACACAGGCGCAACAATTCCTGCCACCACAGCCAGAATGCTGTCTCTGGAATCCGTGACAATATTCATCTGCAGATCAAAGGTCTGCAAAAACCAGATTACAATGGTTGCTACAAAAATTACTGTAAAGGCTCTCTGAAGAAAATCTTTTGCTTTTTCCCAGAGAAGCTGCCCCACATTCTTTGCTCCCGGCAAACGATAGTTTGGAAGCTCCATTACAAAAGGAACTGCCTCCCCTTTAAATAATGTTTTTCCAAAAAGCAGTGCCATCACAATTCCCATAAGGATTCCACCAAAATAAAGAGCAATCATTACAAGTGCACCGTATTTCGGAAAAAAAGCCGCTGTAAAAAATGCATATATCGGAAGCTTTGCAGAGCAGCTCATAAACGGGGTAAGAAGAATGGTCATCTTACGGTCACGCTCAGAGGGAAGGGTTCTGCTTGCCATAACCCCTGGAACTGTACAGCCAAAGCCCACCAGCATAGGGACAATGCTTCGCCCCGAAAGCCCGATTTTACGAAGCAGCTTATCCATCACAAAGGCAACCCTTGCCATATATCCACTGTCTTCCAGAAGGGACAAAAAGAAGAACAAAGTGACAATAATCGGAAGGAAACTAAGCACACTGCCTACTCCGTTAAAAATTCCGTCAATCACCAGGGAATGAAGCACTTCATTGACATTCCATGCGGTCATGGCCTGGTCCACCACATCTGTAAGCCAGGAAATCCCCATATCCAGGAGGTCGGAAAGCCCTTTTCCGATAACACCAAAGGTAAGCCAGAATACAAGCCCCATAATTCCTGCAAAACAGGGAATCGCCGTATATTTGCCGGTGAGGATCTTATCCATTTTCTGGCTTCTTACATGTTCTTTGCTTTCATGAGGCTTTACCACTGTCTCATCACAGACCTTTTCAATAAAATCAAAACGCATATGAGCCATGGCAGCTGCCCGGTCAAGTCCTCGCTCTGTTTCCATCTGCTTTACAATATGTTCCAGAGTTTCTTTCTCATTCTGGTCAAGTCCCAGCTTTTCCAGAATCAGCTCGTCCCCCTCTGCAAGCTTGCTGGCCGCAAAACGAACCGGAATATCGGCCTTCTGGGCGTGATCTTCAATTAAATGCATAATTCCGTGAAGGCATCTGTGCACTGCCCCGCCATCTTCATTTGCATCGCAAAAGTCAACACGTTTGGGACGTTCCTGATATTTTGCGACATGAATTGCATGTGCTACTAGTTCATCAATTCCTTCATTTTTGGCTGCGGAAACAGGCACTACCGGGATTCCAAGCATCTCCTCCATCTGATTCACCAGTATAGAGCCGCCATTCTGGCGCACCTCATCCATCATGTTCAAAGCCAGCACCATAGGAACATCCAGTTCCATTAGCTGCATGGTAAGATAGAGATTTCTCTCAATATTGGTGGCATCTACAATATTAATAATCCCCCGTGGATGCTGTTCCAGAATAAAATTTCTGGTTACGATTTCCTCGCTGGAATAAGGGGACATAGAATAAATACCTGGAAGGTCTGTTACCAGAGTATTCTTTTTTCCCCGGATGGAACCGTCTTTACGGTCTACTGTTACCCCGGGAAAATTTCCCACATGCTGGTTGGAACCTGTCAGCTGATTAAACAATGTGGTTTTGCCACAGTTCTGATTTCCTGCAAGGGCAAATGTAATGATCTCACCATCTGGAATCGGGTGTTCATCTGCTTTTTCGTGGTACTTGCCGCCCTCTCCAAGCCCTGGATGGGGAATTGTTTTTACATGGTTATTGTGCCGGGGCGTTTTCATTTCCCTTATGTTGTCTATCTGGATTTTGTCAGCATCTGCAAGACGGAGGGTCAGTTCGTAGCTATGTATCCTTACCTCTACAGGATCCCCCATAGGCGCATATTTCACCATAGTCACATCTGCCATGGGAATAATACCCATATCCAGAAAATGCTGCCGAAGCGCTCCTTCCCCGCCTACTGCCGTAACTGTGGCAGTTTTTCCAATAGGAAGATCTTTTAATGTCATATGTAGTTTCCTCTTTTCTCATTTGTAATCTTTTAAGATGTTACACATCTACACTTTACGGCATGTTTTGTGATATGGCACCGTAAAGTGAGAAACACAGATTACAGATATGTTTTATAGTAACTTTCTCTTCATTAATGATATTTTTTATCATTAATATTACAAAAGTTAGTTTATGCTAATATTCTGGCAATGTCAATATTATTGATAAAAATTATTGACAAACGACTTCTTATCTGCTAAAGTTACCACACAAGGTTTCCCTGTGAGGGAGTAGCAAGCGTATTGAACTGTACGTGGCAAGTCAACATACCGACCCGTGGATATTACCAGTGTAATGTTTTGGTCTGGCTTGCATTAAATTGCGAGACTCATGTATAACTGATGCTATACATGGAGTCTATCCTTTTATAAGAATGATGATGACCCATATATAGCCGGCGGTTATATAGCGGGTCTTTTTTCATGTGATTTTTACCCGTATGATACAGGCATCCATAATTGTTAAGAAATCTTCACTTTAGATCTTAAATCATGTTTGGCTGCCACATTCAGGAAACCAGCCTGCTGAAAATAATTCAACGGTGAAATAATATTACGGAGGAATATGAAAATGAACTACAGTTTTGTCTTTTTTCTGAACAGCGCCCTGTTGGGTGTTGGACTTGCAATGGATGCTTTTTCAGTTTCCCTTGCAAACGGCCTGCATGAGCCAAAGATGCGAATGAAGAAAATGTGCGGTATTGCCGGCACCTTCGGTGCTTTTCAGGCCATTATGCCAATGACCGGATGGTTATGCGTCCACACCATTGTGGAATATTTCAAAACATTTGAGAAATTTATCCCATGGATCGCACTGATCTTATTAGGCTACATCGGAGGTTCCATGCTGATAAACGGTATCCGTGGAACTGGCGAGGATGACGAAGTTCCAGGAGTTGGTCCAAAAGCTCTTTTCATTCAGGGTGTTGCCACTTCCATTGATGCTTTGTCTGTAGGCTTTACCATCGCAGAATATGACTGGCTTATGGCTCTTGTCTGTTCCCTGATCATTGCAACCGTTACATTTTTCATTTCCATGTCAGGCCTTTCCCTTGGCAAACGATTTGGAACAAAGCTTTCCAACAAGGCTGATATCCTGGGTGGCGTGATCTTAATTGCAATTGGTCTGGAAATTTTCATCAGCAACATGTTTTAATTTTCCAGGAATTTTTCCTGCACAAAAAGGAGGACATTTATGATTTTACCAGTTATTTTTTTCATCATCGGTCTGATTTTTCTGATCAAAGGCGGCGACTGGTTTGTTGACGGGGCTACGGGCATTGCCCATCGTTTTCATGTACCGGAGCTTCTTATCGGCGCCACTGTAGTTTCCATTGGCACCACACTTCCGGAGGTTATGGTTTCTGCCACCTCTGCTGTAAGCGGACATGGGGAAATCGCCTATGGAAATGCCATCGGCTCCATTATCTGCAATGTATGTCTTATTGCAGCCCTTACCATTGCCATCCGTCCGTCAGCCACGGACAAAAAGGCACTGAAGCTGCCGGTTATCTTTTTCTTTGTTGCAGCCATTTTCTACTCTGCAACAGCTTATATCAGCGGACATTTTTCCCACATTACCGGACTTGTTCTTCTTATTATGTTCGGTGCTTACATTGGAGTTTCTGTTTACCAGATCAAAAATCATCCTGGTGATGTTGCCGTATCTGAAGAAGTGGAAGTTTCTAAAGAGGAAAATTCTTCTTTGTTAAAGGACATTTTCCTGCTGATTATTGGCGCGGCTCTTATTGCATGGGGTGCAAATCTGCTGGTAAATAACGGAACCATTATTGCCCGCGAACTTGGTGTTCCGGAATCTGTTATCGCACTTACCTTCGTTGCACTTGGTACTTCTCTTCCGGAGCTGGTAACTGCCATCACCTCTCTTACAAAGGGACATGGTGCTCTTTCCCTTGGAAATGTAATCGGCGCAAACCTTTTCAACCTGGTACTGGTAACTGGTGTTTCCGCAACCTTATCTCCATTTGATATCCCGGTAAGCAAAACCATTGCCGGTTTAAATTCTTCTCTGGTTGTGGATATTCCCCTTATGCTGTTTGTTATGGCATTTCTTACTTTCCCTGCCATAAAAAGAGAAAAGCTTTCCAGAACTCAGGGAATCGTTCTGCTGGTAATTTATGCAGTGTTCTGCATTTATCAGTTTGTATAAATAATATAAAACGGTATGTACAATATCAAAAGTAACGTTTCATTACTTTATGTTCATTGTACATACCGTTTTTATTTACACATTACAGGTTTTCAAAAAATATTAAGGATTGCGTCCTCTGTAACCAGTAACTAATATTAATCTTCCTCAATATGCTCTCTTCCCTGGTCAATGATTGTCCGCACATGTTCATCTGCAAGAGAATAGAAAATAGATTTCCCCTCTCTGCGGCTTTTCACCAGCTTATTCTGTTTCAGGATACGCAGCTGATGGGAAATTGCTGATTGGGTCATGTTCAGTGCCTTGGCCAGGTCGCACACACATACCTCTGCCTCAAAAAGCACAAACAGGATACGGATTCTGGTAGAGTCCCCAAAAACTTTAAATAATTCAGCCAGATCATAAAGTTCATTTTCTTCCGGGATGGTTTCGTTTACAATCTGCAGAAGATTTTCGTGAACTTCACAGCATTCACAGGTTTCAATATCTTTATCTGTATCTTTTTTCATTGTCAAACTCCTCAATTAAACTATCCAGATTATACAGCTTCAGGGGGCAAATAACTCTGCCCCCATTTACATTAAAGATTCTTTACAAATAAAGTACGGATTGCATTGAGAACTGCAATTACCATAACTCCTACATCTGCAAAAATAGCCACCCACATGTTTGCAATACCAAGGGCTCCAAGCACCAGACAGATCAGCTTGACTCCAATTGCAAAGTAGATATTTTCATATACAATACGCATACATTTCTTTGAAATACGGATTGCTTTTGCAATTTTTACAGGATCATCGTCCATGAGGACAATATCAGCAGCTTCAATTGCAGCATCAGAGCCAAGTGCTCCCATTGCAATACCTATATCTGCTCTTGAAAGAACCGGCGCATCGTTAATACCGTCACCAACGAATGCAAGTTTCTCTTTTTCAGATTTATTTGCCAGAAGCTCCTCTACCTTAGATACCTTATCTGCCGGAAGAAGCTCGCTGTGTACTTCACCAATTCCAAGCTCTGCTGCCACAGAATCTGCCACCTTACGTGCATCTCCTGTAAGCATAACTGTTTTTGTAACACCTGCTTTTTTCAGATTTTCAATTGCCTCTTTTGCATGAGGCTTCAAAATATCAGAGATCAGAATGTGTCCTGCGTATTTGCCGTCAACTGCCATATGAACGACAGTTCCCACATGGTGACATTCCTTATACTGGATTCCAAGGCGGTTCATCAGCTTGGCATTTCCTGCTGCAACCTGCACACCGTCAACCTTTGCTACTACGCCATTTCCACCGATTTCCTCAATATCTGTCACACGGCTGCGGTCAATGGGCTTGCCGTATGCTGCCTGAAGGCTTTTACTGATGGGATGGGAAGAAGAACATTCTGCATATGCTGCATATTCCAGAAGCTTAGCATCCTCCATCTCACTGTGATGGATTCCGCTTACTTCGAATACACCTTTTGTCATAGTTCCGGTTTTATCAAATACTACAATTTTTGTCTGGGAAAGAGCTTCAAGATAATTGGAGCCTTTTACCAGAACTCCCTGATTGCTGGCACCGCCGATTCCTGCAAAGAAGCTAAGAGGAATACTGATCACAAGTGCACACGGACAGCTGATTACCAGGAAAGTAAGGGCACGGTAGATCCAGTCTCCCCACTCCGGTGAAAGTCCCATGAACAACATTCTGCAAAACGGGGGAATGATTGCAAGTGCCAGGGCGCTGTAACATACAGCAGGTGTATAGTATTTTGCAAATTTTGAAATAAAGTTTTCAGATCTTGATTTCTTGGAACTGGAATTCTCCACAAGGTCCAGGATCTTGGAAACGGTAGATTCTCCAAATTCCTTGGTTGTACGGATTTTCAGAACACCAGTCATGTTAATACAACCACTGATAACCTCTTCTCCTGCTTTCGCATCTCTTGGAAGGCTCTCTCCGGTCAGGGCACTTGTATTCAAAGCAGAGGCTCCCTCTTCAATAATTCCATCAATGGGAATCTTCTCTCCAGGCTGAACTACGATCACAGTACCAACCTCTACTTCATCCGGGTCAACCTTTTCCAGTTTGCCATCCTGCTCAATGTTTGCATAGTCTGGACGGATATCCATTAACTCACTGATATTTCTTCTGCTCTTGCCAACTGCATAGCTCTGGAAAAGTTCCCCGATCTGATAAAACAGCATAACCGCTGTTCCTTCCTGGTAATCTCCCAACGCAATAGCACCTACTGTGGCAACTGCCATCAGAAAGTTTTCATCAAATACCTGACGGTTTTTAATTCCTTTGAATGCTTTTTTCAGAATGTCATAGCCGATCACCAGATATGGAACCATATATAATGCCATTCTTACATAGCCTTCTATTGGAATAAAACGCAGTGCAATCAGAAGAACAATCGTAACAATAATTCTGATTAAAACTTTTTTCTGCTTCTTATTCATAATTTTTCACATGCCCTCCTGTATCATAAATATTGTTGTGGATAAATTTTTTCCATCTATTTATAAAAGACACCCTCAAAACTCATAGATAACATAGGTAATTTCGGGACATCTGCATTTTGAAATAAACTGATTTTGTAAAGTTCTGCAAAAGTGAAGCATATAAATTGCAGGGCAGGCTCCAGAGCAGGCTCCCAAAAATGTTTTCTGCAAGATGTATGCCACAAAATGGTGGCGTGCAGATTGCAGGAATAATTTTTGGGAGCAAACTCTATGTCAGATCTTATAAAAAGATCTCGCAATCATCCTCTACCTTCTTACAGTTCTTCAGAACTTCCTGCATAACTGCCTTTGGCTCCTGTCCATCTTCAAACTCTACGATCATTTTCAGAGTCATGAAGTTTACAGTTGCATTCTTAACACCTGCTGTGTTTTTTGCAGCTTCTTCCATCTTGTTTGCACAGTTTGCACAGTCAACGTCGATTTTGTAAGTTTTTTTCATGGTGGTGATCTCCTTTTTGAAAATGTTTTCTGTTTTCATATGAACAATTATTCATATGTTTGTTTTTATTATAGCATTCTATTTCTTTCTGTCAATATGTTTCCATAAAATTTTCTAAAATTGTGCAAATAATTGAAAAGGCGCACTACATATAATATAGTAATTTCACTTTTTTATATTTCCCACTGTTCAACGCTTCTAATATCATGTATAATAATTACGTTTTGTATGAAATGAATTTAGAGGAGAATTAAAACATGAAAAGTTATCTGATTGTTTTCTTTATTTCTATGGTGCCTCTTATTGAGCTGCGTGGTGCCATCCCCTATGCGGTAGGATTTGGACTTCCACTTCTTCCTGCTTACATTGTGGCGATCATTGGAAATATGCTGCCGGTACCTTTTATCTACTTCTTCGCCCGCAAGATTCTGGAATGGGGGAAAGATAAGCCTGTGATCGGACATTTCTTCACATTCTGTCTGGAAAAGGGTGAAAAAGGCGGCAAGGCACTTCAGGCCAAGGCTGGCCGGGGATTATTCATTGCCCTGCTTTTATTCGTAGGAATTCCTCTTCCTGGAACCGGTGCCTGGACTGGAACTCTGGCAGCCAGCCTTCTGGACATGGACTTTAAGTCCAGTATTCTTGCTGTTATGCTTGGCGTTCTGCTGGCAGGCGTTATTATGGGCGCTGCAAGCGCAGGATTATTCGGTGCATTGTTTGCTGTTTTTAGTTAAAGAATATTTTTGTACTACTATATTGTAGTGAATCTTAGGTGTTACAAAAAGGGATCCTGCCCGGTAGTTTTTTTGTAATTGGGAATTCCGGCATAATTTCTTGTTACACAAAAAAAGCATATATATTTGCCACAATACCTGCTGTTTCATTGCCTGTAAATTCATATTACAGACATGGCTGTATTTTGTGCAATATATATGCTTTATATTTTTAGATTGCAGGAATAATGTTATTTTGCGACACACTCTAAAATTTGTAAAATGGCTCCTCATCCCGTGTACGGTACTCATGCTTTTCATAATAACCGATGAGCGTTCCCTCATCATCCCGAAGTGCTACCATATACACATCTTTCGCCTGCTTTTCATTATAAAAGGTATGGATCCGGTTATGTTCCTTATTTTCCTTAAACCACTCCACCACTTTTTCAATCATCTCTTTCGATTTTGGGTTGTGGCAGTTCATCAGGCTTTTTCCTGTTAATTCTCCACCGCCCCATTTTTTATAGCTGCATACAGCCTGGGGATTCATATAAATAATCTCATGCTCCAGATTGCAGATTACAACCGAAGCTGTGTCCTGATCTATTATACTTTTAAAATATGGATTAAGATTCATGTTCTTTTTTCTCCTTCCAGTTAAGTACTGTTCACTGGTATCATTATATTTTTTCATAGTACTTCAATGCTTCCCCATTATCTGCTATAATCTAAACACAGGAGGTTACACGATTATGAAAATACTTCTTACAGCATTTGATCCCTTTGGCGGGGAATCCATTAATCCGGCACAGGAAGCTCTGAAACAGCTCCAGGCTCCATCCCCGGATACCCAACTGATAAAACTTGTTGTTCCAACAGTATTTGGTCTTTCCATTCAGACCGTTTATGAGGCTATGAAAGAGCATCAGCCTGACGTTGTCCTTTGTATTGGCCAGGCCGGAGGGCGTACATCCATCACTGTGGAGCAGATTGCCATCAATCTGATTGATGCCTCTATTGCCGATAACCAGGGCAATCAGCCTACAGACATTCCGGTATTTGCAGATGGCGCTGACGGTTATTTTTCCACCCTTCCGGTAAAAAGCATGGTAACAGCCATCCGTCAGGCAGGAATTCCGGCAGCAGTTTCCTATTCAGCCGGCACTTTTGTATGTAACCAGCTGATGTACGGCGTACTGTATTATATTCATCACAGTTTTCCACAGACCCGGGGAGGATTTGTCCATGTTCCCTATATCCCGCAGCAAGTCACGTCTATGAACCGCCCAGCTCCTTGCATGGCACTTGAAGATATTGTAAAAGGATTAGAAGCCGCTATCCGTGTGTTATAATTTTCTTTATTTTGCATTAAATACATACTGATCCAGCCGTTCAAAGGCTTCTTTTACCCGTGACAGAGGCAGAGCCAGATTCATGCGGATGCCATATTTTCCATGGAATGCTCTGCCATCCTGCCACATAACACCCACTTCAAGCCCGGCACGCTCCAGTTCATCCATATTTTTCCCATGGGCTTTGCACCATTTCTCACAATCCAGAAACAGCATGTAAGTTCCCTGAGGCTTTGAAACCTCCACACCCTCAAAATGGTCTTTAATATAATCACAGGCAAAATCCACATTTTTTGTCAGCACCTGGCGAAGCTCATCCACCCACTCATAGCCTTCAGATTGATAAGCTCCTATCAGCGCATACATGGACAGTACATTCATCTCATTGTAATGACAAAGACTTGACTCTTTTTTTACCCGGTCACGCAGCCAGGAATTATAAATAATATGATAACTTCCGATCAGCCCTGCCAGATTAAAAGTCTTTGACGGTGCATACATGGCAATGGTACGATTTTTTGCATCCTCTGAAATAGACTGTGTAGGAATGTGTCTGTTATCTCCAAGAATTAAATCTGACCAGATTTCATCCGAGATCACATACACATCATACTTCTCGAAAAGCTCCATGGCTTTTTCCAGCTCCCAGCGCTCCCATACCCGTCCTGTGGGATTATGTGGACTGCACATAATACATGCATGGATGTGGTTCTTTACAATTTTTTCTTCCATATCCTCAAAATCCATACGCCATACATTTTTCTCATCTTTTTTCAGCTGGCTGTGCACCATGTGATATCCGTTATTCTTAAGCGTTTCCGTAAATCCAACATAAGTAGGGGAATGTAACAGCACATTGTCTCCTTTGGAGCAAAGTACATTTAAAGCACTGATAACGCCGCCCAGAACTCCGTTTTCATAGCCAATGCATTCTTTTGTAAGTCCTGTCACACCATTTCTTACTTCCTGCCACTTTATGATTTCCCCAAAATATTCCTCTCTTGGCGCAAAATATCCAAATGCCGGATGGGCCATTCTTTCTACAACAGCCTTCTGCACAGTTGGTACAGTAGGAAAGTTCATGTCGGCAACCCACATCGGAATCCAGTCCATTCCTTCTTTTAAAGTCACACCGGCAAAATAATCATGATTAAAGCAATCCTCTGAATAAGGTGCATCAACAGCAATGGCATCCTTCCCTCTGCGGTTCAAAATACTTGTAAAATCGTACTTCACTTTTTTATTCCTCCTCTTCCAGATAATGAATCTGGTTTTTGTTTACCTCAATAATCCCTTCTCTTCGCATTTTCCCAAGTTCATTGGACAGGGCACTTCTGTCTACTCCCAGATAATCAGCCAGCTCCTGCCTGTTAAAGGGAATCACAAAACGGCTGCTTCCCTGTTGTATCATTTCCTGTGAAAAATAGGAAATCAGACGTCCTCTGATAGACTTTGATGCCGTATGAAGGCTTCGTCTGGAAAGCTCCAGATTTTTTTTCGCCATGACCATCAGCATGTTGCGGATCAGCTTTTCATGGCAGGGACAGGTGTCCGGACAGGTGTGAAAAATTTTCCCAACTTCCAGAAAAAGGATCTGGCAATCCTCTGCAGCCGTCACCCCTACCAGCATTTTTTCACCGGGAATGCAGGCATAAGTCTCGCCAAAAACCTGTCCTGGTGCAATCCGGTTGAGAATGCTTTTATTTCCCATCATATCAATATTTTCTATATGCACGCTGCCGGAAAGTACCATTCCCATTGCTTTCACCTGATTCCCAACCTGACAGATCACGCTTCCTTTTTTATAGCTTCTTGGTTCTGCATTCAGGCAGGACAGCATGTGCTCTGTCTCTTTCGGACTGGTTCCCTGAAAAAGAAAGGTCCTGGAAAGAAATTCATAATTCATTTTTTCTCCTTTTGTTGTTATAACAACATACTTGTTGTTCAAATTATATTATAGTGCACATGTAAAGTCAAGAACGAACAGGAAATCCGAAATCTGGTTTGCCTGTTTCCAATACACTATTTATTTAGGAGGTTATCTTTTATGGAACAGAATATGTTTTGCTTTCAATGTGAACAGACAGCCGGATGTACAGGCTGTACAGGTGCCAAAGGGGTCTGTGGAAAAACAGCTGACACAGCCAGGCTTCAGGATGAGCTTACTGGTGCGCTGATCGGACTTGCACATGCATCTGATGAAAACGCTCCTCTTCAGGAATCTACCTGGAAGCTGATGATTGAGGGACTCTTTGCCACCCTTACCAATGTAAGCTTTGATGATAAGGCACTGGCAGAACTTACAGACCGCATCCACCAGGAAAAATCCAGACTTCGCCCGGATTGCGGCGGCTGCGCTTCTCCTTGTGGTCACAACGATGATTACGATATGAACAGACTGTGGAACGCACAGGAAGATATCCGTTCTTTGAAATCCCTGATTTTGTTTGGAATCCGTGGAATGGCAGCTTACGCATACCATGCTATGATACTGGGATATACCGATACAGGTGTAAATGAATTTTTCGGAAAAGCTCTTTTTGCTCTTGGGGAAGACTGGGATATGGACCTGCTTCTTCCTATTGTAATGGAGGTGGGAAAATATAATCTTTCCTGTATGGAGCTTCTGGACCGTGCCAACACCACTGCCTATGGAACTCCTTCACCGGTAACAGTACCTCTTACAGTGGAAAAAGGCCCCTTCATTGTAATCACCGGACATGACCTCCACGACCTGAAACTTCTCCTGGAACAGACAGAGGGAAAAGGAATTAACATTTACACTCACGGCGAAATGCTTCCCTGCCACGCCTACCCGGAGCTGAAAAAATACAGCCATCTGAAGGGAAACTTTGGTACTGCATGGCAAAATCAGCAAAAAGAATTTGCCCAGCTCCCTGCCCCTGTTCTTTTTACAACAAACTGCCTGATGCCGCCAAAAGCCAGCTACATTGACCGTGTATTTACCACCGGAACTGTTACCTTCCCTGGAACCGTACACATTGATGATAGAAAGGATTTCACCCCTGTGATCCAACGTGCGCTTGAGCTTGGAGGCTATAAAGAGGATCAGCATTTTACAGGCATTAACGGTGGAACCTCTCTGACTACAGGCTTTGGACATGGCACCATTCTTGGTGTGGCTGATCAGGTAATTGAAGCGGTAAAAAGTGGTGCAATCCGTCATTTCTTCCTGGTTGCCGGCTGTGACGGGGCAAGAAGCGGACGTAATTACTACACTGATTTTGTAAAACAGACTCCCTCCGACTCCGTGATTCTCACCCTTGCATGCGGAAAATACCGTTTCAATGATCTGAATCTTGGAACCATCGGTGGTCTGCCAAGACTGATGGATATGGGACAGTGCAATGACGCTTATGGTGCAATCAAAGTTGCTGTAGCTCTTGCAGAAGCATTTAACTGTGGAGTCAATGAGCTTCCTCTTTCCATGGTACTTTCCTGGTATGAGCAAAAAGCGGTTTCCATTCTGCTCACCTTGCTTCATCTTGGAATCAAAAATATCCGTCTTGGCCCTACATTACCAGCTTTTCTTTCCAAAAATGTGCTGAATTATCTGGTGGAAAACTTCGGTATTGCAGCCATTACCACACCGGAAAACGACCTTGAAACTTTGCTTGGCAATCATATTATGTAAAAATATTTTGGGAGGAGTTTCATTATGATCAGAAAAATCATTCATATCAATGAAGAAAAATGTAACGGCTGCGGGCTTTGTGCCCGGGCCTGCCACGAAAGTGCTATTGGAATCGTAAATGGCAAAGCTAAATTGCTTCGGGAAGATTACTGTGACGGTCTGGGTGACTGCCTTCC
Organism: uncultured Blautia sp.; assembly: GCA_934364795.1. GTDB lineage: Bacteria > Bacillota > Clostridia > Lachnospirales > Lachnospiraceae > Blautia_A. The sequence goes on along the minus strand of CAKRMK010000008.1, from coordinate 37,284 downwards.
AGCCTGTCCTACAAATGCCATTTCTTTTGTAGAAAGAGAAGCAGCTGCCTATGACGAAGAGGCGGTTCTGGAAAATAAGAAAAAACTGGAAGCACAGGCATCCACTCCGGTTTCCCCAGTTCACACAGGCTGTCCCGGCAGTATGGCGAAACGTCTTCGCAGAACCGGAGATTTACCAACTTCACAGGACATGGCAAATTCACAGAATTTTGCCACCCCACAGAATTTAATAAATTCTCAGAACAAGCCTGCAAGCCCAGGAAATTCACCTGATTTTTATAACAATAATAACCAAAATAATGCATTCCCTGTCTCTCAGTTACAGCAATGGCCGGTACAGATAAAGCTTGTCCCTGTTAATGCTCCTTATTTCGATGGCGCTGACCTTCTTATCGCTGCAGATTGTACCGCTTACGTTTACGCAAATTTCCATCAGGATTTTATAAAGGGAAAAATCACTCTCATCGGATGCCCCAAACTGGACTCTGTAGACTACAGTCAGAAGCTTACAGAAATCATTAAACAAAACAACATTCGCAGTGTGACTATTGTCCGTATGGAAGTACCCTGCTGCGGCGGACTCCAGCAGGCTGCCATAAAAGCCATGAAAGACAGCGGTAAATTCCTGCCCTGGCAGGTATATACCATTTCTACAACTGGCGAGATTCTTTCTTAAGAGAATCTCATAAACAGCTTTTTGAATTTTTCGATATGCGTCACAATTTGTGGGAGATTTTATCCGGATGAGGGCGTCGTAGCAAGTACGGCAGCTAATTGTACAACAACTATACGTAAACTGTACGACAACCGAATTCGGGTAAAACCTCCTGCAAAATAACCTGAATTTACATTTCCAGAATCATTTTCAATACATTAAGAACACTATCCGGATCTGCGGACTCTAATACATACCTGGCAGCCTGTTTCGCCTCTTCTCTGGCAGTGTTCACCGCATAGCTTTTCCCTGCCTGTGTAAGCATGCTCACATCATTACAGTTATCACCAAACGCCACCACCTCATCTTTTTTCGTAATTCCAAGACGGGCACATAACTTCTGAATGGCATTTCCCTTTCCTGAATGAATATCTACAAAATCTACCCAGTAATCGCCAGATGCCATAATCTGGATTCTGTCACCAAATATCTTTCTGGCTTGTTCTGCTCCTATAGCTGCATCTACCTTCTCATTATACATGGCTACTTTCGTCATAGTCTCCGGAGCCCTCAGAACATCATCCACTTCATTTACATGCAGCTTGTATCCTTCCCGCAGCTTTTTCACAAAAGCCTGATCTGCACGTTCCACATATGCCTGTGCACTTCCGGCAGTCATAAAAGAAGCTCCCCTCTGGCTTCTCACATATTCCACAACCTCACCAAGAAGCTCCTGGGGAATTGCCATTTTCTCAATAATCTCGCCCTGATAGGAAATAACCCCGCCATTCCCTGCAATAAAATAAATATCATTTTTCACAGGTGCAAATACTCTTGCAATACTGTCATACTCTCTTCCGCTTACTGCTGCAAAAACAATCCCTTTTTCTTTTAATTTCCGGATAACTTCAAAAATTTCCGGATTAATATCCATGGTACCCTCCGGCAAAAGTGTGCCATCCAAATCGGATGCGATTAATTTTATCATAATAAATGCCCTCTCATCTCTTGCGAAATCTACAGTAGAAAACTTTATTGTTATTTTTGTAACAAAAAGTCCACAGGATGCCGTTATCCTTTGTCCGGCAAAATCTCTGTGGACTATTATACTATGAAATTTAAGCTTTATCTATAGCGTGTTTGAAAAATCGTTTATTGTCTTAAGTCTTTCTGCACTTCGATAATATTGGCACATTCCTCGTAGCCTGCCGGAATCTTATCTGTAATAACGGTAGAATGATAGAAATCAGCAAAAGTCACCGAACTGATATTATCAAACTTGGAACTGTCACAAAGTACGTAACATTCCCTGCACTGCTCCATAGCTGCTGCTTTCACCGCTGCCTCATTGGCATCCGGGGTAGTGCATCCGCTTTTCTTTGTAATTCCATTGGTTCCGAAAAATCCCTTGGTAAAATGATATCCCCGCAAGGTATTCATGGCCTGATTGCCAATGACCGCTTCTGTAGAACTCTTCAGCTCTCCTCCTACAAGAAGAACCTTAAAGCCTCTTCCAGCCAGAGTCTGGGCATGCACCACTGCATTGGTCACAAAGACAGCTCTGGTAACCTGAAGAAATTTCAACATATCTGCTGTAGTAGTACCTGCATCAATATAGACAAAATCTTCATCCTTTATAAGCCCAGCAGCATATCTTGCAATCCGGTGCTTCTCTTCCAGCTTCAGTCCCATCTTCTCGGCAACTGAATACTCATATGCGGTTACACGTTCCTTTAATTCCACGGCTCCACCGAAAACTTTTTCCAGTTTGCCTTCTTTATCAAGAGCAGTAATATCTCTTCGTACTGTAGATTCTGATGTATCCAGAAGATCCTTTACCTCTGTCACGGTAATACTGCCTTTTTCTTTCAGAAGCTTCAGAATGATCTCATGTCGTTGCTGTGTTAACATTATTTTCCCGCCTTATATTCTCCAACATTTGTTTCAAGAATAATCTTGCGAAGCGGCAGAATACTTCCCGGTGAAACAGAAAGCTCATCCACTCCCATTGCCAGAAATTCTTTCGTAAGTGACTGGTCTGCACCAAGTTCCCCACAGATTCCTGCCCAGATTCCAGCCTTATGTGCATTCTCTACCACCATGGAGATCATACGGAGCACAGCAGGATGATGGGGATCAAAGAACTGATCCAGCTTTGGATTCTGGCGGTCAATTGCCATAGTGTACTGGCTAAGATCATTGGTGCCAATGCTGAAGAAATCCACTTCCTTCGCCAGATCATCACTGATAATGGCAGCTGCCGGAGTCTCAATCATAATTCCCTGTTCCGGAGTGCCAAATTCAATTTCCTGACTGGTAAGCTCCTGTTTTACTTCTTCTACGATTTCCTTAATTCTGCGAACTTCCTGTACACTGGTAATCATAGGATACATAATTGCAATCTTTCCAAATGCACTGGCACGGAACAAAGCACGCAGCTGGGTCTTAAAGATCTCAGGTCTTGTAAGGCAGATACGGATTGCCCTGCATCCAAGTGCCGGGTTCTCTTCATGCTCCATCTGGAAATAATCACACTGCTTGTCTGCGCCAATATCCAGAGTACGGATAATGACTCTTTTACCAGCCATAGTCTGTGCTACCTGTCTGTAAATCTGAAACTGCTCTTCTTCTGTAGGATAATCTTCTCTTTCCAGATAAATAAACTCACTTCTGAAAAGCCCGATTCCTCCTGCATCATTCTGAATTACAGTTGCCAGGTCCTTGATGTTTCCAATATTAGCGTACAACATCACTTTGCGTCCGTCAAGTGTAACATTCTCTTTTCCCTTAAGAGTAAGAAGAAGTTCCTTTCTGCAAAGATCCTCTGCCTGTCGTTTCTTCATTTCTTCCAGAGTTTCTACATCTGGATCCACATAAAGGATTCCATTGGCACCATCTACAATTCCCAGTTTTCCATCCAGCTCATCAGAAAGGGACAATGCAGTATTTACCAGTGCGGGAATCGCCATGGTTCTTGCCAGAATCGCAGTGTGGGAATTAAGGGAGCCTTTCACTGTAACAAAAGACAGAACCTTATCCTTGTCCAGCTGTACAGTTTCAGAAGGAGCCAGATCTTCTGCTACAATAATCTTCGGTTCATTCCCATCTACTGTTCCGGAACTTTCTCCATTTAATATGGTGAGAATTCTCTCTGAAATATCCCGCACATCTGCAGCACGTTCTCTCATATAGTCATCATCCATAGAAGAAAACATCTGTGCATAATTATCCCCAGTAGTTGCCACGGCATACTCTGCATTCACGCCCTGACTTCTGATAATATTTTCTACAGATTCATTGTAACCATCGTCTTCCATCATCATTTGATGAACTTCAAAAATGGCTGCATTGGCTTCTCCTACTTCTTTTAATGCTTTGTCATAAAGTCCCTGAAGCTGACGGATTCCTTCTGCTTTTGCACTCTCATACCTGGCCATTTCCTGATCTGGATTATCTGTCTTTACCCTTTTGACCTGCTGCTCTTTTTTCTGATATACGCTGATCTTTCCAATGGCAACACCGCCAAACACGCTTTTTCCGTTATATACCTGCATTTTTCTCTCCCATATTTTTTTAAAACATGCTCTAGCACCTGTAAAAAACAGGACATACCCGCAGGTATGTCCGCCTTCCTTTACAGAGTTTCCTGCATGAATTTGCTTACTGCCTCATATGCAGCATCTTCATCTGCTCCTTCGAATGTCAGGGTAACTTCATCGCCTTTCTTTACTGCAAGTCCCATTACTCCGAAAATTGCTTTGCAGTTCATTGCCTTACCGCCTTTGGCAATCTTAATGTCAGATGTGAAAGCTTTTACTGTTTTTACAAGCTCTCCTGCCGGGCGTGCATGGATTCCTTCTGGGTCTGTAACTACATACTTAAATTCTCTCATGATGATTTCCTCCGTTTTTTTCTTTTTTATTCTTTTTTCTTTTTATATCTGAATTTTAATTCTCTGTCAATGGAAATTATAATTCCAGTATTTTGTGTGTTTCAGGCATTTAGCAGCTTACCCTCTCACGCAGCTTTTTTCTTAAGCAATCCCAGAAGCACTGCTGAAACAACAGTTCCAACTACAAGTGCCACCAGATACAGTACTGCATTTCCCATAACTGGTACTACGAAGATTCCTCCGTGAGGTGCCATTAATGTACATCCAAATGCCATAGACATGGCTCCTGCAAGTCCGGAACCAATGATACATGCTGGAAGTACGTGGAGCGGATCTGCTGCTGCAAAAGGAATCGCTCCCTCTGTGATGAATGCAAGTCCCATAATAAAGTTAGTCGGACCTGATTCTCTTTCTTCTTTTGTAAATTTATCTTTGAAAAGAAGTGTGGCAAGTGCAATGGCACACGGCGGAACCATACCGCCCACCATAACGGCTGCCATAATGTCATAATTACCTGCTGCGATTGCCGCTGAACCAAATACATACGCAGCTTTATTAAACGGACCACCCATGTCAATTGCCATCATTCCGCCAAGAATCAGTCCAAGTACGATCTTACTTGAGCTTCCCATAGAAGTAAGTCCGTTATTCAGTGCTGTATTAATGCCGCCCATGATTGGCTCAACTACAAACAGCATCAGCATTCCCATAACAAGGATTCCCACAACCGGGTAAATCAGAACCGGAGCAATCTTCTCAAGGGCCTCTGGAAGCTTCTCACAGATCTTACGAAGTCCCAGAATAATATAACCAGCTGCGAAACCAGCCACCAGAGCTCCAAGGAAACCGGAAGTTCCATTGGCAGCCATCATTCCACCCACGAAACCAAGTGCAAGCGCAGGCCTGTCACCAATGGCCATTGCAATAAAGCCAGCAAGAACAGGAAGCATAAAGCCAAATGCAACATCTCCGATCTGCTTAAACATGGCTGCCGCCGGAGTGATGGTGCCAAAATTAGCACGCTCTGCCACATCCAGGGCATTCATATCCACCATAAGACCATCCAGCAAAAAGGCAATGGCGATCAGAATACCGCCTCCTACTACAAATGGAAGCATATGCGAAACACCATTCATAAGCTGTGTATAAATCTGATGTCCCACACCACCACTTGCCTTGCCTGAATTCGCAGTCGCTGCGGAAGCATTTCCACTGTGATATACCGGTACATTTCCTGACATTGCAAGCTCTACCAGTTCATCAGCTTTATTAATTCCATCGGAAACCTGACGCTGGATTACCTTCTTTCCGTCGAAACGGTCCATAGGAACCTGGGCATCTGCTGCAACAATAATACAGTCTGCATCCTGAATCTCCTGTGGGGTAAGAACATTCTTTGCACCACCGGAGCCCCTTGTCTCAATTTTAACAAAGCAGTTCTTTGCCTTGGCTGCTTTCTCAATTCCTTCTGCTGCCATATACGTATGGGCAATTCCTGTAGGACAGGAGGTAACTGCCAGAATCTTAAACTGATCTTCTGAAGCTTCACCCATATCTGCCAGACGCTCATCCACACTTTTCTTCTCATCGTCTGCCTGGTCAATGATCTGAAGGAATTCTTCCGGAGTCTTTGCTGCACGCAGATTCTTCGTAAACTCTTCATCCATGAGCATCATGGACAGCTTGCTTAATACATCCAGATGTACATTATCCTCTGTATTTGGTGCTGCAATAAGAAAGAGCAGGGTAACCGGTTCTCCATCCAGAGAATCAAAATCAACGCCTCCCGGAATCACCATTGCTGCAAGTCCCGGTTTCTGCACTGCGTCACATTTGCCATGAGGAATTGCAATTCCCTCTCCGATTCCCGTAGTACTCTCTTCTTCCCTTGCATAGACCTGTGCACGATAGGCTTCCTGATCACTGATCTTACCACTCTTTGCCATAAGGGCAACTGCTGCATCCAGAGTCTGGGACTTGTCTGTAGGAGCTGCATTCAATGAAATACTTCTCACATCAAGTAAATCTGTAATTCTCATTTCTTCCTTTCCTCCTGGTTCTTTCCGGTGATCTGCTGATATACAGCTTCAATCTCTTCTCTGGTGGCAAGGTTCTCTGAAAATGCGCTGGCACTTCCGGCTGCAATTCCCATATGGAATGCATACCGGTAATCCTGCTTCTCCATATAACCTGTCATAAACCCTGCTACCATGGAATCTCCGGCTCCAACGCCATTTACAAGCTTCCCTGCAGGCGCCGGTTCCTGATAAATCTGTCCATCCTCTGCTATCAAGACCGCTCCCTCTCCAGCCATGGAAATCAGTACATTCACAGCGCCCATTACCTGCAGCTTCTTACCATAGGAAACCACGGAATCCCTGGTATCAAGCTTAACACCAAAGATCTCACCAAGCTCATGATTGTTAGGCTTGATCAAAAACGGATGATAAGGAAGTACCTTCAAAAGCAGATCTCTGGTTGCATCTACTATGATCCTTACTCCTCTGCCATCCAGCATAGCCATAATCTTCTGGTAGGCATCGTCTGGCATGGAAGAAGGAATACTGCCAGAAAGGAAAAGTACATCTCCCTTGCCAAGCTCTCCCAGCTGTTTCATAAGCATGTCTACCTTATCTGAACCGATCACAGGACCCTGCCCGTTAATCTCTGTACCATCTATACTCTTCAGCTTCAGATTAATTCTGGAAAAGCCCTTTCCAACCTGGATAAAACCATTCTTTACACCCATAGCCTCAAGACGCCGTGTAATCTCATCTCCGGTAAAGCCTGCTGTAAAGCCAAGAGCTGTACTCTCAATTCCAAGATTCATAAGAACTGTGGATACATTGATTCCCTTGCCTCCCGGCAGCAGCATCTCAGAGCTGGTTCGGTTGGTAAGTCCAAGCTGAAAGTCCTCTACCGACACAATGTAATCCAGGGATGGATTAAAAGTTACCGTGTAAATCATTTCTGCCTCCTGCTTACTTTTGCTTGTTTTTGATTTGTTGTGCTTATTATACTTTCACTCTCATTCAAAGTCAATCAATCTTTTTCACAAGATTTCACTTTTCATTTTATTACATTTGCACAATTTTAATTTAGTTTGACTGATTTTGAGTGAAATGCATTGCGAAGCAAATACTATAAATTGAGGGGTTTTTTGGAAATCCGCCTTATCATTATACCCCGAAATAAAATTTACCATTCCTCATTATCAGAGTGTTTGCATTTTCTGCTAAATAAAAAGATGCCGACGCCAAAATCAGTCAAATTCTGGAATCTGCATCTTTTATTTTTTAGAACCTGTTTAAAAATCATTCCCGTAATCTGCAAAATATGCCGCAAATTGTGACGCATATCTTGCAGAAAGCCTTTTGGGGGCACGCTCTAGTACAGCGAATATTAAGTAACCGCCATATTGACTTGTCTGATTTTTCATATGCCGCGTTGTCGTCAATCGCCGTAGCCACCGCTACGCCTCATTCCTCCGCCTTGCATATGAAGAAATCATCCTGCGTCAATATAGCAGAAACTTAATTTTCGCTGTACTAGTCCGTTCGAAGAGCTGTCACCGGATCACTTTTTGCTGCTTTTCTTGATGGAATCAGACCTCCAAGTAAAGTAAGCACTACACTTAAACCAATCAAAACCACTGCTGCAGCTGGTGGAAGTGCTGCCTTTACATTCACATCTCCAGCCAGTGACCGGATGAGACTGTTTGCAGGAACCAGAAGTAAAAGGGTAATTCCGATTCCCATTGCACCTGCACAAAATCCAATAATAAAGGTCTCCGCATTAAACACCTGTGACACATTATGCCTGGATGCGCCAATAGCCCTTAAAATTCCAATTTCTTTTTTGCGCTCCAGAACGCTGATATAAGTGATAACACCGATCATGATTGAAGAAACTACAAGGGAAATTGCCACAAATGCCACCAGCACATAACTGATAATATTAACAATATCTGTTACCGAAGACATTAAAGTTCCCACAATATCCGTATACGTGATTACCTTTTCGTCCTGTCCTGCATTTTCCATATCCTCGTTATACTGATCCAGGATATTCACAATCTGGGATTTACACTCAAAATCTCTGGGATAAATATTGATTCCTGCCGGATTATCCAGCTGTGCATATCCCAGTTTCTTTAAGTTGCCCTCGTAAGACGCATTTTCATAGGACATCAAAGACATCATAAGCTCCGACAGGTCATCTTCATTCATATTCATCTGGATTGCCTTTGCAAAAGCCTCCGGATCAATAGACAAAGCATTTTCCATGCCGCTTCCAAGCTGACTCATAGCCTGGCTCATAGCTGCAGTCATGCTGGAAGTCACACTTGCCATAACAGACTGCATTGCCCCCTGCATGGTGGAGCTGACAGTTCCCATAACCTGATTTACAGCGCTTTGGATAGCTGTGCTTATCTGATCCTCTGCCTGTGTCATCACTTCCGTAAATTTTTCTTCCACAGCCTTTGAAATAACATCTGCATATTTACCGGTCATATCCTTTACAAAGGTTTCCAGAGCTTCTGGAAGCTGTTCTTCCACCTTACTGGTATCTATCATTGCCATCAGGCCTTTTTCCAGCCGCTTTTGACCATCCTCAGACTGAATATATTCCGCAAGGGAGGTACCAATGCTTTCCAGATCAGGCAGACTGTTTTTCTTTGCATATTCTGTATAGCCCATCCACACATCCTGTGTCAGAATCTCCTGTATCTGCTGTGGTGTAATATTGACCGTCACCCCACTGCCGATCAGTTCATCTGCATCCTCCTTGATCTGCTGCTGAACATCTGACGAACCAAGAAAAGCAAGAATACTGGCTATATCCGCTTTTTCCACATTATTTTCCCTGGCATATGCCTGATACTGGTTCATCAGCTCCACAGCCATTGCCATCATTCTTTCTGAGGAAACATCTACTTTAATATTATTTTTCACCAGCTCCTGAATATCTGTGGAAAACTTCTGTCCTGCCTCCTCTGAATCAAGATAAGTCAAAAAAGCCTCCTGAAGCTTGGACGGGTCAGCCTGGGGTTTTCCCTTAATACTTTTCTGATAGCCCTTTGCCAGATCATTCATCAGCTTCTCTAGCTGTTCCTGGGAAAAATCTATTTCAATCTGGTTCAGAAGATTTTTCAGATTTTCCATCTGTTCCTTTGGCACAGCATCCTCAATGTCACTGAAATCCAGCATGTTTGAAAAATCAAGATTAAAGTTATCTAAATTTATTAAACTGGAAAAATCCGGCATATTTCCACTGTCAAAATTCAGCATTCCTGACAAATCCGGAATCTGTACATCCAGTCCTGACAGACCGGACAGATCCATCTGAAAAGCACTTTCATCTATTTTGAAGGCTTCTTTTAATGCGTCTTCATTAATACTGAAAAGAGATTCCATATCAAATTTACTTTCATCAGAATCTTCTTTTCCAAACTCTTCTCCTGTAAAAACATTTACCCTTTCATTTGCAAGCTGCTGTTTTACGATCTTACTTTCTTTTGCCTTCTCTATTACATGGGTGGTCAGCTGAGGCATGTAACAGATACCTGCACTTAGCATAGATGCAGTAGCACCCTCTGTCGGCTGCACAATTCCCACAATGGTAAGATCTTCCCCATTTGCTACCAGATTTTTCATATAAGCTGTATTATCTGATTTATCCTTCCACACCTTATATTCTTCATCATATTCATAGTAATCCGCGCTGTTTACAAGTTTAAAAGTAGTTCCCAGAATCTGTTCATAAGAGTAAGGACCTGTATCAGAAGGAATTTCTACTGCTTCTTCCGCCATAAACTGCTGCACCATTTCATCCAGCTCCCTGCTGTTTCGAAGTCCCAGTGTATACTGAAGAAAATCACTGATATCTCCCTGGGATGTAAGCACAAGCACACATTCCTGATAAGTTTCCGGCCAGCGTCCGGCCTTTACGTCATACTGGTTTTTATACAGATTTTCGTTTTCTGGCATTTCAAAAAATACATCCGTACTCATGGTAGAGGACATAATGCTGTTTGTCGAACCAGAACCAAGTCCCATAGAAGAAAAAGATTTGTCCGGATTTACCTGGCGGATATTTTTCCCATCCTGGCGGAATATCTGCGGGGAAACTGAATAAGAATACTCTACAGAATTTGCATACTCATCAATCATATTTTTATTTTCGTCAAGGTATGTTTTCAGAGACTTCAGATCATTGGAATTCATTTTGGAAAACATATTTGTGACCATCTGTGTAACTCCAATCTCCCCATCTGTTTTCTCACTCCTTGCAGTCTGCGCCCCTGCCATCATGGCCGTAAGATCGATTCCTGTACTCTGAATCTGCAAAGGATACTCTGAAAGTGTCTCTTCTTCCATATCTGTAATGTATTTATCCACGCCATTTGATATAGAAAGAATCAGCGCAATTCCAATAATTCCAATAGAACCAGCAAAAGAGGTTAGCAAAGTTCTTGCCTTCTTTGTTTTCAGATTCTGAAAACTTAAGGAAAGAGCGGTAAAAAAAGACATGGAGGATTTCCCCATATTTTTGTATACAGGAGGTGACAGCTCCTCTCCTTTTACTTCAAAAGGATCTGTGTCAGAAAGAATCCTGCCATCCTTAACGGTTACGATTCTGGTAGCATAAAGCTGTGCCAGCTCCGGATTATGGGTAACCATAACTACAAGTCTCTCTTTTGCAACTTCCTTCAAAAGCTCCATAACCTGTACGCTGGTATCACTGTCCAGTGCCCCGGTAGGCTCATCAGCCAGAAGGATTTCCGGATCATTCACCAGTGCACGGGCAATGGCTACACGCTGCATCTGACCGCCTGACATCTGGCTTGGGCGCTTATGAAGCTGTGCCCCAAGTCCTACCTTTTCCAGGGCTTCCCTGGCTCTTTTCCTTCTTTCGCCCTTGGAAACTCCGGAAATCGTAAGTGCCAGCTCCACATTTGCCAGAACTGTCTGATGTGGAATCAGATTATAGCTTTGAAAAACAAAGCCTATCGTATGATTTCTGTAGGAATCCCAATCCCTGTCCTTATATTTTTTTGTGGAGATTCCATTGATGATCAGATCACCGCTGTCGTACCTGTCAAGTCCCCCTATGATATTAAGAAGTGTGGTTTTTCCAGAACCACTGGGACCTAAAATTGCCACAAACTCATTATCGCGCAGACTAAGGCTCACACCATCCAAAGCCTTTTGCACCAGATTCCCCGTCCTGTATTCTTTGTGTATGTCTTTGATCTGAAGCACGTATTACCGCCTTTCTTACCATAACCATTTCCTGCCCAGGCAGGCATATTTTTTTATAAACAATGGTTTTTATTATATTCCCCAATTGTGAACATACTGTGTCTTGAAATTAAACCATTCCTATCGTATAATAAGGAAATACATTAACACTTTAACGAAATGAAAGGATGAAAGATATGAAAGTTTTACTTTTAAACGGCAGCCCCCGCAAAGAAGGCTGTACTTTTACTGCACTTAGTGAAGTTGCAGACACACTGAATAAAAATGGAATCGAAACTGAGATTTTCCAGGCCGGTAATCCAGATACAGAAAATGTAAAAGCCGCAGCAGCAAAATTAAAAGAATCCAATGCCCTGATCGTAGGCTCCCCTGTATACTGGGCTTCCCCTACAGGACAGATCATTGAATTTATGGACAAGCTCTGTTCCATGGCCGGAAAAGATATGCTCCACAAACCGGCTGCTGCAGTAGCTTCTGCAAGAAGAGCCGGAACCACTGCTACTTTAGATGTTCTCCAGAAATATTTCAGCTATCACGAAATGCCAGTTGTATCTGCCAATTACTGGAACATGGTCCATGGCAATACACCGGCTGAAGTACAGCAGGATGAAGAGGGACTTCAGATCATGCGTACCCTTGGAAACAACATGGCATGGATTTTAAAAAGCCTGGAAGCAGGCAAAGCGGCTGGAATTTTGGTTCCTCAGGCAGAGGATAAGATTAAGACTAATTTTATCCGTTAAAAAGCAGAATTTATTTTCCACAAATTCTACAAACAGACTCCATTATTAAGAGAGGTATTTTATGCTGCAAATTATCGAAACCATCAATACCGCCGTAAACAATTTTATCTGGGGTGTTCCTGCGATGGTCTGTATTTTTGGTGTTGGACTTTATCTTAGTATCCGCACTAATTTCCTTCAGATCCGCAAATTCCCCTATTCCATCCGCACTACCCTGGGACGTATTTTCCGCAAGCGTGACGCATCTGACGGTGCTATCACACCTTTCCAGGCAGTATGCACAGCCCTGGCAGCTACAGTAGGTACCGGTAATATTGCCGGTGTGGCAGGTGCTATTGCCATCGGAGGTCCAGGTGCTATTTTCTGGATGTGGGTTTCCGCACTTTTTGGAATGTGTACCAAATTTGCCGAAGTTACCCTTGCTGTTCATTTCCGTGAAATCAATGCAAACGGCGAGCTGGTAGGCGGTCCTATGTACTATATCAAAAACGGTCTTGGCAAAAAATGGCACTGGCTGGCTTATCTGTTCGCTGCCTTTGGCGTCCTTACCGTATTTGGAACCGGTAACGCCACACAGGTTAATACCATTACCACAGCTATCAATTCCGCACTGCTGAATTATAACATTATTACCGAAGGTGCAGTTTCCACTTCCAATCTGATCATCGGTATCGTGATTGCAATTCTCATTGCCATGATCCTTCTTGGTGGAATCAAACGTATCGGACAGGTAACAGAGAAGCTGGTTCCCTTTATGGCACTGCTTTATATCATCCTGGGACTTGGCGTTGTTCTTCTGAATATCCAGAATGTACCATCTGTATTTGCTTCCATTTTCAGAGGCGCATTCCAGCCAACAGCTGTTACCGGCGGTATCATCGGAAGCATGTTTATCAGCGTAAAAAAGGGTGTTTCCCGTGGTATTTTCTCCAACGAAGCTGGTCTTGGTACCGGCTCCATTGCACATGCATGTGCAGATACCAAGAAGCCCGTAAAACAGGGTATGTTCGGAATTTTTGAAGTATTTACAGATACCATTGTAATCTGTACGTTAACTGCACTTGTTATTCTTTGCAGCGGTGTTTCCATCAATTATGGAGAAGCTGCAGGTGCAGAACTGACGATTCTTGGATTTACTTCTACATACGGAAACTGGGTATCCATTTTCACAGCAGTTGCCATGTGTTGCTTTGCTTTTTCCACAGCACTTGGATGGGGACTTTACGGTGCCCGCTGCATCGAATTCCTTTTTTCCGAAAAAGTAATCAAACCATTTATGGTTGTTTACTCTCTTGTTGCCATCCTTGGTGCTACTGCAAACCTTGGACTGATGTGGAACATTGCCGAAACCTTCAACGGTCTTATGGCAATCCCCAACCTGATTGCATTGTTCCTGCTTTCCGGAACTGTAGTCAGACTGACAAAAGAATATTTCGCAGGAGAAGGAAAGGAAAAATAACCCCCTTGAAGCTCCTGCTGCAACAGAAAATCCTGCTTTGCAAAAATCTTCAGATAAACAAAAACTGCTGCCGGCAAAATGTAATAAATTCACATTTTGCCGACAGCAGCTTTTTGTTTATCCGGAAATTCCAGAAATATTATTTTTCATCATCAGGAAAATTAATTTTTGGACTCTTCTTCTGCAGCTGCAGCATCTGCGGTTTCATTGGTATCTTCCTCACCGATCACAACTGCATCTTTCTCTTCCTGGGTCTGCTCTTTTGCATCGGAAACACTTACCTTATGGTCATACCATTTTCCTTTTGTTCCAAGGATTGCCAGATCAAATTCCTCATCAAGCTTCTCAACTGGAACATTAAAGCCGTATACCTCTTCAGATGTTCCGTCACTGTAATTTACAGTGTCTGTTGTAGGCTGGATCAGTTCTGCGCCATCCTTCTGTGCATCTTCTGCTGTTCCAAGGAAAAGATTTACGATTTTTTTGGAAGCAAGGCTGATATGAACAGTCATTTTGCCATCCTTTACTGTAAGGGTTGCTCTTCCATTACAAGCCTCATTGACATGGAACATACCGCTGTCTGTATCAAACTTGACGCCATATACTCCATCTTCAAGTTCTGCATCTTCGGCATCTTCTGCTTTGTCAGCTGTCTCTTCTGCGTCGGCTTCTACATTTGTTTCTGCCCATACAGGTGCTACAGTTCCCACTGTCATGGCAGAAATGCTTGCTGCTGTTAATAAAATGACTAATGAACGTTTCATAATACTATACTTCTCCTTGCTTTCTTTATTAATTATTATTAATTATTATTGATTATTTACCAAGAGAATCAATAGCTGCCTGAGTATGCTCTACATAAATCTGCTCAACTGCATCAATTCTTCCAAGGCCTTCGATCTGGCAGTCGATTTCGTCAAAGTCTCCGGAAGCCTCGAACATGCTCTTCCAGGAATCCTCATCATCACCAGCCATATCGTTGTTTGCATGATCACCTGCAACAACCATCAGAGGACGAAGAATAACTTTCTTGAATCCGGCATCTTTTACCTTGTTGATTACTTCATCACAAGCTGTGTCTTCTGGCTCACCCTCTACAGTACCGATGAATGCGTTTGTAAATCCAAGCTCTTCCATCTGTGTCTGCATCTGATCATAAGTAATGTTTGCTGTATGGGAGGTTCCATGTCCCATGAATACAAATGCTGTTCCATCTTCTGCAGCAGCTTCCATACTGTCATATCCTGCTTCGGATACAGCCTGATCTGTAATTGCTTTTGCTACAGCAGCTTTGTCATCGTTGATAACAGTTGCGTCGTCTCCAACCTCACCAAGCATTGGCTCTGCGATTGCTACAGACTCAAATTTATCCTTGTACTCATCAACAGCTTCTACCATCTCATCATACTCTGCGCCATGCATAAGGTGTGTAGGCTGAACAACCAGGTTTTTAACACCGTTTGCTACTGCACGGTCAAGTGCCTGCTGCATATTGTCAATTGCCTCATCATCTCTTGCCTGAACATGGTTGATGATAATCTGAGCTGTAAATGCTCTTCTTACAGACCAATCCGGGAATGCTTCTGCAAGAGTATCTTCGATTCCTTTGATATCCTCTGCACGGCTGTCATTAAAGGAAGTACCAAAGCTTACAACTAAAAGCTTATTCTCACCGATCTCATCCTGGTTACGTGGATCATCCTTGGAAGCATCACCTGTGTCACGTCCAAAATATTCAGGGCTTGCTTCTTCGCCTTCTACCAGCTCTTTCTGAGCATCAGTAAGTGCATCCCATGCTTCTTTTGCTTCCTTGCACTGTGCATCTGTATCATCAGTTCTCTCCTGAACATAGATAGCATCAATAAGTGCGGCAACTTTATCTGCTGCTTCCTGGTCTGCATCAGATGCCTCTGCATCGTCAGCAGCCTCGTCTGTTGTTTCCTCTGTTGTTTCTTCTGTCTCAGCAAAAGCTACAGATGCTCCTGCTACAGTCATGCTTGCTGCCATAGAAGCTGCAAGAAGCAGTGCTAATAAAGTTTTTCTTTTCATTTCTTTTTCCTCTTTTTTCCTGTATTTCCGGATTGAATCATGTACAAAAAAGCAGCCACATTTTCTGCAGCTGCACTTTCCTCATAATTAAAAATACAGTTTCCCATAAAAAGCAGGATCACTATGTATTGTTATGAGAATACAGGTTCTGTGTACCGCAGATCCACAATTCCACGCCAAGGCAGTTCTCCTGACTTCGGTCATCACAGCTTCCCCTTCCCGGTCTCCCAGTGGGCTCTGAAGCAGCTCCCTTACACAGTGACGGCATCGTTCCGGACTCACACCGGATTCTCTTTTGAGCATCATGTCCATGACGCAACCTTCGCGCTATAACCGTTATGCTACTGTCCAAAAACAGAATCCATATGAAAAACCTTATCTGTCAGATAAGATTACAATATCTTCTGCGGCAGTAACATCTTTATACATATTCGACTCGGATATCTAAAAAGTATCATAATCTTATATATTTTTTGTGAATAAATTATGTATTTTTTATGAACATAAGAATTTCTAAGAGCTTTCTATGTTTGAGGAAAAATTTTTAAATTCTGTATTGACAAATACCCCATGAGGGTATATATTAACCTCAGCTTCAAGAATACCCCATGAGGGTATATTAAATGAGAAAGAATCAGGATTTTTTAGGAAAGGAGACTTTTTTATGCCAGATCATCATACACATTCTGACGCTTCAACTCCTGTAACAGATATAGCTGTCCCCACACCAGATCCGGACACAGCCACAGGAACCTGTCACAAGGTCTGTTCCTGTTGTTGTAACAAGCACACTGACCGCTCCGAGGCGGAACGAAAGAAACTGATTAACCGTCTGAAGCGTATTGAAGGCCAGATACGGGGAATCATAGGAATGCTGGAGAATGATGCCTACTGTAATGACATCCTGATCCAGTCTGCCGCTGTGAATGCCGCTGTAAATGCTTTTAATAAAGAGCTTCTGGCCAACCATATCCGCACCTGCGTTGCAAGAGATATCCGGGAAGGCAAGGACGAAACCATTGATGAACTTGTTGCCACTTTACAGAAACTGATGAAATAAATCCTTTTGGAGTACGCTCTAATCTACAAACATCTACAAGGAGGAAACTTATTATGGAACAATACAACGTCACCGGCATGAGCTGTGCAGCCTGCAGCGCCCGTGTGGAAAAAGCAGTAAACAAAGTTCCAGGTGTTACATCCTGCTCTGTAAGCCTGCTTACCAATTCCATGGGCGTAGAAGGAACTGCCTCTGCCTCTGCCATTATTTCAGCCGTAGAGGAAGCCGGCTACGGATGCAGCAAAAAAGGCTCTTCCAGCCAGAAAGAATCCGTCTCCGATGCAGAGAAGGCACTGGAAGATCATGAAACACCCATCCTTAAGAAACGACTGATCGCATCTGTAGGATTTCTTCTGGTACTCATGTACTTTTCCATGGGACACATGATGTGGGGCTGGCCTCTGCCTGCATGGTTTGATGGCAACCACGTAGCTATGGGACTGGTTCAGCTGCTTCTTGCCGGAATTGTCATGGTCATTAACCAGAAATTCTTTATCAGCGGTTTCAAAAGCCTGTGGCACCGTTCACCTAACATGGACACCTTGGTAGCCCTTGGTTCTATGGCATCCTTTGTATGGAGCGTTTACGCATTATTTGCCATGACAAGAGCACAGGTAGATGGTAATTCCGAAATGGTCATGCACTACATGATGGAATTCTACTTTGAATCAGCTGCCATGATCCTTACCCTGATCACAGTAGGAAAAATGCTGGAAGCCCGCTCGAAAGGCAAAACAACCGATGCATTAAAAGGTCTTATGAAGCTTGCTCCAAAAACTGCCGTTGTGATCCGAAACGGGAAAGAAACCACAGTTCCCATTGAGCAGGTAGTAAAGGGGGATGTTTTTGTTGTCCGTCCCGGAGAAAACATTCCTGTTGACGGTGTAATATTGGAGGGCTCCAGTGCAGTAAATGAGGCCGCCCTTACAGGTGAAAGTATCCCCGTTGACAAAACCGCCGGAGATCTGGTTTCTGCCGCAACTGTCAACCAGTCCGGTTTCATTAAATGCGAAGCAACCCGTGTTGGTGAAGACACCACCCTCTCCCAGATCATAAAAATGGTCAGTGATGCCGCAGCCACCAAAGCACCTATTGCAAAAATCGCAGACCGTGTTTCCGGCGTTTTTGTCCCTGCTGTTATCTCCATTTCTGTGATCACCACCATTATCTGGCTGCTCACCGGACATGAATTTGGCTACGCCCTTGCAAGAGGAATTTCCGTACTTGTAATCAGCTGCCCCTGCGCTCTTGGACTTGCCACTCCGGTTGCCATCATGGTAGGAAACGGAATGGGAGCCAAAAACGGCATTCTTTTCAAAACAGCAGTTTCCCTGGAGGAAGCCGGAAAGATCCAGATTGTTGCCCTTGACAAAACAGGTACCATCACAAGTGGTCAGCCACAGGTCACAGATATTCTTCCAGCAAAAGGAATTTCAGAGAATGATCTTCTCACTTTTGCCTATGCCCTTGAGAAAAAAAGTGAACACCCTCTTGCAAAAGCAATCCTGGAAAAAGCTTCTGCCCTTGGTCTTAACGCCCCTGAAGTCAGTGACTTTAAAGCCCTTCCCGGAAACGGCCTTTCTGCCACGGCAGGTCAGAGCACACTTATTGGCGGAAGTATGAAATACATTAGTACTGTTGTTTGCGTTCCCTCTGATCTTATGTCACAAGCAGAGCACCTTGCAGAAGCAGGAAAAACCCCGCTGCTTTTTGCAAAGGACAAAAAGCTTCTTGGAATCATTGCAGTTGCCGATGTAATCAAACCAGACAGTGCACAGGCAGTAAAAGAATTACAGAATATGGGAATCCATGTGGTTATGCTCACCGGTGACAACGAGCGTACAGCAAAAGCCATCGGTGCACAGGCAGGCGTTGATCAGGTAATCGCAGGTGTCCTTCCAGATGGAAAAGAGAGCGTCATCCGCTCCCTGAAGGAAAAAGGCAAGGTTGCCATGGTGGGAGATGGAATCAACGACGCACCAGCCCTTACCAGAGCAGATATTGGTATTGCCATCGGTGCCGGAACTGATGTAGCCATCGATGCTGCAGATATTGTCCTTATGAAGAGCCAGCTTTCCGACGTGCCAGCTGCTATCCGTATGAGCCGCGCTACTCTTCGCAACATCCACGAAAATCTCTTCTGGGCATTCTTCTACAACGTAATCGGTATTCCACTGGCAGCCGGCGTATGGATTCCGATTTTTGGCTGGACCTTAAACCCGATGTTCGGCGCTGCTGCCATGAGTCTTTCCAGCTTCTGTGTAGTTACCAACGCGTTGAGACTGAACCTGTTTAAGATTCACGATGCAGGCAAAGATAAAAAAATCAAGGATCCGGTTTCCATAGAATCCAATTCTGGAAATATTGCTGATTCCCCTGAAGCATCATCTGCTGTTTTCTCAAAATCATTCAATGCAGATAAAACTTCAGATGCAGAACAAACGATTAATAACAGCTGCAAGCTTTTGAACGAATGCAGCGATATTAATAACAATAATAACAAAAAGGAGAATACTACCATGGTAAAAGTGACAGTTAATGTAACAGGAATGATGTGCGGACATTGCGAAGCACACGTAAACAAAGCAATCCAGGAAGCATTTGGGGTACAGGATGTTGTATCCTCCCACGATGCCGGAACTACTATTTTCTCAGCACCAGAGAAAGTGGACGAAGACAAAATCCGCCAGGTGATCAAAGACGCTGGCTATGAAGTAACCGGAATTACACAGGAGTAATTGTTACCTTTTACCGGTAACAAACAGGCCATTTCCAACCCCTGCAGAGAAAGCTGTCTTTTGTGGATTTGTTTATTTCCACAGCAGCCTTCCTCTGCCAGGGGCTTTTTGTTACTGTTGACTCTGCCAGTGGACAGTAATCGTTTTTTTCTGTGAAAATATGTTATTGACAACACTTTTGTAATTAAGTATCATGTTGTAGAAAATTCTTTTTACACAATACAATATAAACCACAGAAAGGACAAGGATGTTTCTACTACATCAGGCAGGTTGTAAATTATGAGAAGACCACAGAACAAACACCTTATGATAACAATTCTCACAATTTTATCCCTATTATTTTTGTGCGTATTTTCCGACATAAATTCTGCCCAAAATATCCTTTCCTTTCAAACGTCATTTTCCCATTCTTCCCTTTCCACTATCACAGACCTTTCTTTAAAGTCTCCTGACCGTACCAGGATTCTGGAGAATTCATCTTCTTCTGCTTTCCGCACCACGGAAGAAATGGATAAAGAAGCCGCCTGGTCAATAAGAGAAAACCGCAGAAGCTGTCGCATACTGCTCTTTGCATTATGCCTTTTTCTCACTATGCTCGTACATTTTCTGGCTGTATACATTCCTTTCCTTATTAAAAAAGCCGGACTGACTCCCAGATACTCTGTCATCCTATACCTTCACCGTTCTGATGGAAAAAAATCTGCTTTAACACCCATAATGTACTGATTTTGAATACTATCCCTTTATCCTTACTGTCTGTTTCATGGCCAGTAGAGATTTATCATGCCAGTGTAAGATAACAATATCGTTATTTTTACCGGTTTATTTTCGTACTCAGAAAAGGAGAATCATTATGATCTGTATTAAAGTAATTTTAATTGGTGCTGTTATTTCTTATGGAATTGCAGGGTTAATGAA
Organism: uncultured Blautia sp.; assembly: GCA_934364795.1. Lineage (GTDB taxonomy): Bacteria > Bacillota > Clostridia > Lachnospirales > Lachnospiraceae > Blautia_A. Next base: position 16,504 of record CAKRMK010000008.1, on the reverse strand, counting down.
ACTAACAATGGCAGGAATCACCGCCTTTGGAAAACGCGGGGAGGAATGATGGAAATGAATATATTTGATCTTTTTCAAGGAATCGGAACCATGTTTGCAGAAAGCCCCCAGATCGTCATTGCCAGAATTGTACTGATCTTCCTCGGATTTCTGCTTGTATATCTTGGAGCAAAGGGAACCCTTGAACCTTTAATCATGGTTCCTATGGGACTTGGCATGTCTGCTGTAAATGCCGGCGTTCTTTTTCTCGGAGAAAATATGATTGGAAATCTGATCATCAATCCACTTCTCTCCACCACAGATGATCTGATGAAATATATGCAGATTGATTTTTTGCAGCCTCTTTACACCTTAACATTCAGCAACGGATTGATTGCCTGTCTGGTATTTATGGGTATCGGAATCCTCTGTGATATCGGCTATGTACTGGAACACCCCTTTATCAGTATGACCATAGCTCTTTTTGCAGAAGCCGGAACCATTCTCACCTTTCCAATTGCCAGACTTATGGGATTGGATGCCGGTGCTGCCGCAGCCGTATCCATTATTGGCAGAGCCGACGGTCCCATGGTATTGTTTGCCTCTCTGAAGCTGGCTCCGGAACTGTTTGTTCCTATCTCTATAGTTGCCTATCTGTATCTCAGCCTGACCTACGGCGGTTATCCTTATCTGATTCGCCTTCTCATTCCAAAGGAACTGAGGGGAAAGGTTATTACAAGAGAGAAAAAGGAAAATACAGTCACATCCAGGGAAAAACTTGTTTTCGCAGTTATTACCAATGCCGCCCTGTGTCTGTTGTTCCCTGTTGCTGCTCCCCTTTTTCTCAGCTTCTTTGTAGGAATTGTGATCCGTGAAACCGGAATAAAACCATACATAAAAATGATCGGAGAAAACTTCCTTTATTTTGCCACATTTTTCCTTGGACTTATGCTGGGTGTACTCTGTGACGCAAACACTCTTCTGGATGCCACAGTCCTGAAACTTCTGGTTCTCGGCATGCTTGCACTCCTGCTCTCCGGTATTGGAGGAATCCTTGGCGGATATGTGATCTACTTTTTCCGTAAAGGCGATTTCAATCCCACTATAGGAATTGCAGGCGTCTCCTGTGTACCTTCCACTGCAAAAGTAGCACAGAAAGCTGCCGGAAAGGCAAACGCTGCTGCATTTATTCTGGACTATGCCTTGGGTGCCAATATCTGTGGAGTTATCACCACAGCTATCCTTACAGGAATTTATATCACATTGCTTAGTTGAATTTGTGTTAATTTTTTCATATTATTTTCTTTTCCCCCTACAAGAATGTTGATTTTTCACGAATCTTCATCCTTGCATTGAAATTCCGAAATTTATTCAGTATAATAAAGGCAATGTGGGTCTTATCAGAAGACTCCTTTGAGAGCATACTTTGTTTCTGCTCGCCAAATGAACAGAAATCATCTCAACCATCTAAAGGAGGAATTATATTATGGCAACATGGAAAAATCTTGACACACTTGATTCTTTTGGCAAACTGAAAGAGCTTAAGAATCACGTAGACATTGCAGCAGCTCTGTCTGGTGAAGAAGGTGGCAAGCGTGTAGCTGATTATAGTACACCAATGGCAGCTGGTCTTTCTTACAACTATGCAGCCAAAGAAGTAGACGAAACCGTTTTATCCGCACTTGCGAAGCTGGCTGACGAGGCACAGCTGATCGACAAATTCCAGGAATTATATAATGGTGCAGTGATCAACACCGGTGAGAACCGTATGGTTCTTCATCACCTTGCACGTAAGCAGCTTGGTAACCCGGTTGTTGTAGATGGTGTAGACAAACGTGAATTCTACGTTGCCCAGCAGAAGAAAGCTGCTGATTTTGCAAATAAAGTCCATGCTGGTGAGATCACCAACGAAGCTGGTGAGAAATTCACTACTGTTGTTCAGATCGGTATTGGCGGAAGTGACCTTGGTCCCCGTGCCCTTTACATTGCACTTGAGAACTGGGCGAAGGCCAATAACACGTTCAAGATGGAAGCGAAGTTCATCAGCAACGTTGACCCGGATGATGCAGCTGCAGTACTTGCTTCTGTAGACCTTGCACACTCCTTATTCATCGTTGTATCCAAATCCGGTACAACCCTTGAGACACTGACCAACGAAGCATTTGTAAAAGATGCCCTGACAAAAGCAGGTCTGAATCCATCTAAACATATGCTTGCTGTAACAAGTGAGACTTCCCCTCTTGCAAAGAGTGAAGATTATCTGACTGCTATTTTCATGGATGATTATATCGGAGGCCGCTACTCTTCTGTTTCCGGTGTAGGCGGAGCTATCCTTTCCCTTGCATTCGGACCGGAAGTATTTGCACAGCTTCTTGAGGGGGCAGCTGAAGAAGACAAGCTTGCAACCAACCGTGACCTTATGAAGAACCCGGATATGCTGGACGCTCTTATCGGTATCTATGAGAGAAATGTACAGGGATATCCTTCTACCGCTGTTCTTCCATATTCACAGGCATTAAGCCGTTTCCCTGCACATCTCCAGCAGTGTGATATGGAGTCCAATGGTAAAACAGTCAACCGTTTCGGTGAGCCGGTAAATTATGTGACCGGACCGGTTATCTTCGGTGAGCCAGGAACCAACGGCCAGCATTCTTTCTATCAGTTATTACATCAGGGATCTGATATCATCCCACTTCAGTTCATCGGCTTTAAGAAGAGCCAGCTTGGAGTAGATGTTGATATTGAGAACAGCACAAGCCAGCAGAAGCTGTGCGCTAACGTTGCTGCACAGATCGTAGCATTTGCCTGCGGTAAAGAGGATGAGAACCTGAACAAGAATTTCAAGGGTAAACGTCCATCCAGCATTATCATTGGTGGGGAACTTACCCCTGCTTCTCTTGGTGCATTACTTGCACACTTTGAGAACAAGATCATGTTCCAGGGCTTTGTATGGAACCTGAACAGCTTCGACCAGGAAGGTGTTCAGCTTGGTAAAGTTCTTGCCAAACGTGTTCTTGCACACAATACTGACGGTGCACTTAAAGTGTTCAGCGATCTTCTGAACATCTGATTTTAACTGCAAAGAAGCTCTTTCTACAGCAGTGTAATTTCACAAACAGGGCTTTTTATACAATAGGGGATTCTGGCAGAATTTCCTATTGCATAAAAAATGCCCTGTATTTGTATAAAAAAATCCCTGTATTTACTGCTTTCACAGTAAATACAGGGATTTTAATTTGCATCTTTTTATTTCCTGCATAAATCTTATTTATGCAATCTGCATTCCCCATTCTTTTTTGGTTTCAGAACCTTTGCAGATATGATCTGAAACCTGTAAGCTTCTATTTCTCCAGCTTCCGGCACCATTATCAGAATAACTGATTTCTGCCCCGTCTGAATTTTTTCTTACCTGGATAAGCATTTTAAGTGGATTTGCTTTTCCATTTTCCAGGCCGCATTTTACCATTTCATCCAGCTCTTTTTCCAGCTGTTTTTCATCTATTCTCACATATATTTTTTCTTCTGACAGGTCTGCTTCAATCCATTCCTGATCCGGTGTAAAAAATTTCTGTCTTGTTTTTACAAATTCATTTATAAAACTGTTCAACTCCACTTTCTGTGTTTTAGCAAATATCTTTCTCATAAAAAAGCCTCCTTGCTTTATATCTTCTCTATTTTTAATTAACTTTGCTTTCTTTTATCCTTTTCTATAAAACATTATAGAGGCTTATGTTAAATTTTGTGTATTTCCAATGTTAAACAAAGTTAAAACTTTTTAACCTTGTGTGATATATTTTTCTCCGCTTCCGTCATCAACCACAACGATCCTGCACCCCAGAGTCCACAATTTATCTGTAAGACTTATAAGCATTTCATCCGGTTGATACGCCGGTATAATCACAACTGCCATATCAGGAGTGCAAAAACGCCGGAAATAAAACTGATAAAAAAACTGTTTTCCTGATCCAGATACCTGAATAAAATCTTTCAGTTTCTGGAGGAAAACAGTTTTCTTTTTTTGAACGCTTCCCTTGCATCTGTTTCCTGTATATCTGCTGTCTGTGCATTTACAGATTGTTGCTCATGACCTTGTGACCAATAGAGCCTCTCTCTTCCGTCTTTTTCATTTTTACCTCCAGATGTGACTAAAAAACGATAATCCGCAAAATCCAGTATATTTTATCTTAATAATTACCAGTTTTCTATACTGATCATGTATAATTTCCTTTTATTTCGTGCATATTATGTATAAATATAAATCTTTTCAAAAAAATTCTGCCGAAATTGGAAGCGGTATAGCAAAACGACTTCCATATTCCGGCAGAACATTTCATAAACTGCTATTTCTCATTACTACTGTTTCTCATACACATGATAACCATCCCGGCCTGCACGTTTGGTCTGGTACAGTGCATTATCTGCTCTTCTGTACAGATCCATGAAACTGCATCCGTCTTTTGGCGCAAAGGCAATCCCGGCACTAATCGACAGCCGCTTCTCACCCAGCTCTTTGATCTCCATTTCTCTTATCTTCTTCTGAAGTGACTGGACTCTGGCTTCCATATTTTCTCTGGAACCAATGTTGTACAAAAGCACCACGAATTCATCTCCGCCAATACGTCCTACCACATCTTCTTCCCTGAAGTGCTCCTGAAGAAGTTTTCCCAGGGCTGTCAGCACCTTGTCTCCCACAATATGGCCATAATTATCATTAATTTCCTTAAAATGATCTATATCCAGGATCAGGAAACCATGAAACATGGTATCTCCTTTTTCTTTCAGTATCCCCTCTATAAAGCGCTGGGTATTTTCTTTATTATATACACCGGTGAGCGCATCCTTTTGCGCGGAACGCACCAGTTCGGCTTTTTCCTTATTGTTTCTATGAATAATATACAATATCAGAATACAAACCAGAATACAGAAAGCCCCCATAAAGATCAGTTCATATTCCCGGATAAAGTCATAATCCTGCTGTGCCGCACCCACTGTTACTCCATAACAGATCATCCAGTCATTATAACCCAAAGGCATATAGGAAAGGTACCGATCCTCCTCATTTCTTTCTCCCAGGCTTAATTTTACCATTCCTCTGTTTCCTTCGTGGAAATCTTCCTGAAGATTCTCCAGGGTATGCTCTCCTTTCAGGTTCTTTTCTCCATAATATTCAAAAATATTCGTGCCATATGTAATTTCTGTACCGGATGTAGAACCGCTGTCAAATGCAACGACTTCACCATCACTTGTAATAATGAAGCTGTTTCCTGCACCGCCAAACAAATCATTAAAAAGCATATGGCTCAAAGCTGTAACATTATAAGAACCGCCAAATACACCAATCACCTGGTCACCTTTATAAATAGGTACGCCAAGCACCACTCTGACCTCCTGATCCACACTGCTTTCCAGCGGATCACTGATGGTCTGCATTCCATGAATTGCTTCCTGGAAATATCTTCTGTGTGCCACATTTTTCGTAACACCGTTATCATAATATACATTTCCGGAAACATCGATCAGTGCAATTCTCTCAAGGTCTGTCTTTTCAAAAACAGAAACCAGCCGTTCCTTGTTTGATTGTGAAAAAAGCTCCTCTGACTTTCCCATTTCTGCTGCAATCTCATTCAGATACTGATAATGAATATCCAGAATGGTCCGTAAATGGTCACTTTGCCGGAATACATCTTTCATCATGATTTCCTGTGAATTTATCTCCACAGAATGCTGCACTGCGGCAAAAAAGATCAAAATCCCTGTAATAACAGAAATAATGAACACACTGGTAGCGATCACATAGTTTTTTAGCTGAAACGTTTTCCTCTTCATAGTATTTTTCCCCCAAAGCTTTTTTTCATTATAACAAATATATGAAGAAAAAATCTACAAAATCACAGCAAAAAAACAATTTTTCTGACATAAATTGCCACAGCTTCTAACCGTGGCAATTTTCAGTATTTATTCTTTTATTTCAATTTCCTGGTATTTATCAATGCCTTATGCCTTTACTGCGTATTTTATTGTGCTGTAGCACTTATCATTTTCCATTTTGAATTCTGTTTATCTTTCGTCATATTTTTTACCCTTGTACGGAAAAGACCATACAGACAGCTTCCGCTCTGTATGATCTTCTTGCATGTAAGCAATTTTACTCTGCTACTTCTACCAGTTCAATTTTAAAATTCAGTTCCTTCCCGGCCATCTCATGATTGGCATCAAAAGTGATTGTCTTTTCATCACGGTTTACTACCTTTACCGGAAATGGCTGGCCCATGGCATTGGAAAGGTAAACCTGCTGGCCTGCTTCTAAATCCTCAGCTCCTGGCAGCTGCTCAAGGGAAACTGTAAAAATTTTCTGGGGATCAGGCATACCATATGCCTCTTCTGGCATAAGATGTACATCCACAATCTGTCCCACTTCCATATCCTGAACTGCATCATCAAACCCTTTTATCATCATCCCTGCACCACATACAAATTCCAGCGGTTCCCCACGATCATAAGAGGAATCGAATTTCGTTCCATCATTAAAGGTTCCGGTGTAGTGTACCCGACATGTTTTATTTACATTGCTCATTGTATTTCTCCTTTGTAGTTGATATGAAGTGAGTATATCTGATAATGGAAAAAATAACAAGGGGCTTCTATTTTTTATCTATATTTTTTGATGTAAGCATTCGCCTTGAAGAATGATATATAATTAATGTTATCAGTATAAAAAGTGCAGTTACAGCCAGGCTCACCGGATAAGCAAAAAGCAAAGTCTACAATAATCACCTTTGAAATCTGTTCCATACCACACATCCTTTTTTATAAAGATTCCATTTTAACCCCATATGCTCTATCCGGCTACTTTCCATTTAAGAAAAGAAATCCGACATACGAATTCTCAACAAAACTATAACAAAAATAAGATCATTTTGATTTCAAACTTACCATAGTTTTCTCATACTTTCAACCTTTTATGAAAAGTATTCGTTTATTTGAGCAAACGCCTTATAATCCTTACAGTATTCTCTTATGTAATCGCAGACAGGACAGATTTCAAAATACTGGCCTGCCAGCTTTATTACAAAACTTTCCATATGTGAAAATTCTCCCTGGGTGTTTCCAAGACTATTTCTAATGCTGTTTCTTTTTCTTCCAGAAGATCACTCCTGCCACAAAAATTACTCCTGCAAGCACAGCCAGAAGCATTCCTGTATGGTCAGAAGTCGGAGCAGAATTCTCCTGCTTCTCCTGGCTTTCTTCTGACACTGCATTTTCATTCTTACCGGTGCTTCTCTGCGCTTCCGTTTCTTCTTCGTCAGTATCTGCCTGCGTCTTTTCGGCATCGTCTTTCTCCGCACTTTCCTGGTTTTCTTCCTGTTCCTGGTCAGGACTTGTCTGGGGCGTTTCTTCCTCGCTTTCCTGAGACTCCTCTTTCTTCTGGTTAGAACTTACCTGGGACGCCTCTTCCTCTTTCTTCTGGTTGGAGTTTACCTGGTTTCCCTCTTCATCTTTGATAATCGTCTCACCTTTTTCATTCTCTGTAACAGAATAGTTATGGTTTTTGTCTAACACTTTGATATTTCCGTCAGTATCAATCTCAATCAGATTACCGGTATCATCCACTGTGATCTGCTTATTGTCAGAGGTTTTTATTCCCGGTCTGTCCTGTGCAGCATCGGCATTCTCTATTTTGTCTTCCTTCTCCGCTGCTGCTTCGAAGCCTATTTTGCTGTCACTGTTTCCATCGGTTCCGACATTTGGGGTACCGTTTGTATTTGCAGTGCCACTGTTCTTTTTATCAGAATCTGTATTCGCAATACGATTGTCATCATCCGGACTCTGGTCGGTATTGCCCGGATCTGTGATTTCGCCTTCCCCGCTGCCTGGCTTTACATAAACCGGATAATCCTCTGTCACTGTGCAGCCGGATGGAACCTGAACCTTAAGACCAACGGACTGTACCACGACTTCCTTAAGCTGTTTCATATGGGCAAACACATTGTTCCCAATTTCTGTAACAGTATCCGGGATGGTTATCTTCGTAACGGTTCCTGCCTCAGCAAATGCAGCATTTTCTATCTTCGTCACCGAAAGCGCTGCAATATGGTCTGGTATCACAACCTCGCTCTCAGAACCAAAATACGATTCGATCGTTACGCTGTCACCTGATATAGAATACTCAAAATATCCTTCGGTATGATGATTTCCTGCTGCGTATACAGTTATCTGTGTGCCTGTCCATAACATCAGGCAGACTGCTAATATGGTAACAATCCATGTTTTCTTCCTAACCTGTCTCAATTTATTTTTCCTCCAAAATGCTTTGCAGACTTCTGATATTCCTACTGCTTTTGTAAATGTAAGAATGGCAGGCGAAACGCCTGCCACCCTGCCTTGGAAACAAATTTTTCACGTAATAATTTCAGTTTTTCATAATCAGATTTCGAAAATTTTTCCTTAGGCAATTCCTTTTTTTCTTTTAAATATATCTTCCATTCATCTGAAAGTTCTATAAATGCTTTTTTCTGTTGCCAAACTCAGGCTTTGCTCTCCATTTATCTCCAAGTTTCTTTTTGTAGTAATCCTGCTTCTCCTTCCATTTGATAAAACACTCTTCAGTTTCATCAAAAAATGGAATTGCTCTATAAGAATTACTTGTTTTGGGAGTTGTCAGTTCTTCTATTTTTTTACCGTCTATATAACCAGTTTGCATAACTGCTCAGCCTCATCCTTATGCGCATTTGCCGTAACCCACTCCTGTTGCAAAGCTTCAATCTGTTCGACAGAAAGTCTCTTCTTCATAAATCTTTGTTCTGTATCATTCAGAGACTCCCAGCCCTTTTTCACAATCTTTCTTTTTGTCTGCTCCAGGCGTTTCTCTTTTCGTTTCTGTTTCCACTTCTTCTTCGCTTTCGCAAAGTCTGCTTCATAGCTAATGTATATTCCGGCTTTTTCATCCTCAGTATCCTGCGCCTTATCTCGCGTCAATCGCGTAGCAACTCTAACATTCAGAATTTCCACCTTCAAATCCGGATCGTACAAGGCCTGCATAGAATAGCCATTCCACCATTCCTTATCAAAAATATCCTCCTGTTTTCTTTTTGCAATTCTTTTCCAGATAATCTTTGGTATATATAAAACCGCCGCATGAATTTTCAAGTGGTGACTTTCCCAGCCTTCCGTTTCCGATTCGAACATAGTCCGGATAGTGTTCCGCCGTATATCCTTGAAGAAGCAGCTCCTGTGTCAACAAATTGTATTCGTATCCCTCGGACATTTTCTTCTCCTCTTAACAAAAGATACGGCAGGAAATTCCCGCCGCATCTCGTTCCTTATCATTTAATTTTCCTCATCCATACGGATTGTTGTAACTAACATTTTCAGACTGCCTTGAAGCATAATAAATTTATCCTCTTCCCTGCAGTAATAATAGACCTTATCCGTTAAAAACTCCTTTTGGAATGTCATTCTCGAATTGGAAGTTCTTAATAAATTCTCAAGCTCTTCTAAGCTGCAAAGTTTTGAGTTGTGTATCAGGGCTTCATGCACACTGCTAAATACCACATAAAAATCCCCATCCATTAATTCCACCAGTTTTTTTATCACTTCTGGATACAGGACTGCCACAGCTCCATTTGTGAGTCCTTTTACGCTAAGACAGATTCCCTCCTTCTTTTTTTTATCTGAAATAAAATAGGGATCCACATTCATGAAGTCATCACCAGCATAGTGTCGCATTTTGGTTGCAAATAAATACACTTTTTAATATTGGATGCAAAAATCTCTAACAATGCAAACCCAATAAATTTTTATACCACCAAATTCTTATAACCAATCTCCCAGGTTGTTATTTATCTCCTAAATTTCACTATTTTTTAGGAGATGCTCCAATCATTAGGAGATAAAATCAGCATCACCCGAAAAGCAATACCTAAAGAATCCCCTTTCTCGCACATTAATCAGTAAATATACTGATTAATTAGTTGATATTTTGTAGGTATCTGCTATAATATAAGTAAAGAAAGGAGTGACGATTATGGCATCTGTTATGAGTGCAATTAAAAATACGGTTCCGATCAGCCAATTCAATCGTGGCCTTGCCGGAAAAATTTTTGAAGATGTGAAACAGAGCGGTACTAAAGTCGTAATGAAAAACAACGTTGCAGAATGTGTTCTCATTTCCCCTGAAGAATACGTCCGTCTAATGGATGAGGTAAATGATGCTCGTCTTCTTACCGTTGCTTCTGAACGTATGGCACACTTTAATCCTGCCACTTTAATTTCTGAGGAAGAAATGAACCGCCGTCTTGGTATTACAGAAGACGATCTTACCGGTTTTGACGAGGTAGACATTGAATGAATTGGAAACTAGAATACCTTCCTGAAGCAGAAAAAGACTTAAAAGACCTGGATGGGAGTCAGCGTATTCTTGTTCTGAAAGCCATCAAAAAAGTTCAGCAAAATCCTCTGCCTGTTGAAGAACAAGGTTATGGAAAACCGCTTGGTAATCACAGCAGTACTAATCTTGCCGGACTTCTGAAGATTAAACTCCGCTCTGCTGGTTTGCGTGTTGTATATCAGCTTCGCCGTACCGAATCGTCTATGATGATTATTGTAATCGGCGTCCGAGCAGACGAAGAAGTATATGAAATTGCTCAGAAAAGAGCGAATAAACACAATCTTTTTGATTAACCTGCACCTTTTGAGTGATTACATTCTTCTGGATAAACCTTTTCCCTACAGGTTTGCAAACTCCCACTGAATAATCCTATTCGGTGGGAATTTGCAAAGTATATCAGAAAAACCATTTTACTTTTTCTGACATAAAATGTTCATTTACGGCAATCACCTTTGCAACCTGCTCCATGAACTCTTATCCTTCTTCTAGTATATCTTCAAGAAAACGATCCAATTCATCAAGACTACATCCTTCTCTGCCCGCAAGGCGATCCTCTTCAACTTCCAACAATTCTTCCCTTAATTTCAACATCTTCTCCCACTGGTTAAAAGATTCCATATTCCTTTTTCCCTTCACATTCACTATACTATTTTTCAATTGTAAATTGAAACACCAGCTGCTCCTGATCCTCTTTCGAAGTTCTTAGGGATTTCCGAATTCCGGTTGTGTCTGCAAAAGTTCCACCATAGGCATCCACCTTGATCCACTTACCATTTGCCTTCACTTCATTCCACTGGTGTGTCCAGCTGCCTGCATTCACATGCCGAACTGGAACATTTGCAGCTTCACAAAGCAGAGTGTACGCTTTTGCATATCCGGAGCAGGCAGCCTTTTTCATAACCAAAGCTGCGTAGGCTTCATTCCCATAGTTATTCTGGTATGCTTCTGAAGACTGGTTTAGCTGCCAGGAACAATGCTCGGTCAGATACCGGAACAATACAAAAGCCCGCTCCTTTACATTCAGATCCGCAGTCACATATTTTTTTACGATTTTCTTCGCTTCTTTCTTGGCCAGATTTAAGCGTTTGGATTTATTCGGCTCTTTTACGGTCACTTTACATTTCAGGGTACGTCTTCCCACTTTTGCACAGATGTATGCTGATCCAGCCTTTTTTCCAGTTACTTTTCCGGAAGCCGAAACAGATGCAACGGATTTTTTAGAAGAACTCCATTTTACCTTCTTTTTGCTTCCCGATACCTTCAGTGGCGTAGAAGCTCCCCGATAGATGGTGACCGCCGATTTGTTCAGTTTCACTTTTGCAGCCTGGACATCTACTGGCCTTATAAAGCTTCCAAGGAACAAAACTACCAATGCCAGCCAAACAACTACGAATTTCTTCTTTCCTGTGTTACATTTTTTTGCTTTTCTCATCGCAAACCCTCCATTTTCGAAACCATTTCCTGTTGCAGTTCCAATGTAGCAATTTGATTTTTTCTGTGTCAATAGGATTTTTGAAAAATATTTTTCAAATAAAAAAGTGATTCACCATTTCGCAAATCACTTTTACAATTCTTATTTATATCAGATATCTTTTTTTCGCACTTTCACCTATCGCATTTATTGCGGTCTTGGTTACAAACACGAATCAAGTCAGGTACAATACCGAAAGGCCTTATCTGTCAAAATCCTTGCAAAGATCAGTCCCAGCGGCAGTGCCACAATAATCAGAAGTGCAGCTGCAAACCAGGAGGCAGACACAGATAAGGACATGATTCCAAGGTTATAAAATCCACGGTATAAATAAAGCCCCGGTACCATGATCACAATAGAAGGCACTGTCACGGAAATCCTTGGATAGCCCACCTTATTTTTCAGAAGAGAGGCCAGAAGTCCGGCTGTCAGAGCTCCGATAAATGCGGCCACTGCCGGAGGTAAGGCGGCAAGATCTACCAGTTCAAGGCGGAGTGTATTTGCAATCGCACCAAGTACTGCCGCAGAACAGGCAAGCCTTACCGGGCTGTTAAACATGATGGAGAAACCAAACACGCCGAAAAAGCTTGCAACAAGCCGTGTGAGGATCCACATTGCAACAGGCATATGGATCTTTATGAAATCCACCGGCTGTAAGTGAAGAAGCATAGCCATGATCCAGGCAGACATAGTGGCTACCAGAACAATAATCAGTGCATAAGTAAGCCGTTCCATACCAGAACGCATATCCAGCTTTGCCAGGTCGATTCCGCTGGTAATAAAGGGAAAGCCAGGGATGATAAAAAGCATGGCACAGATATAGCCTGCTTCATGCTGAATGGAAATCCCAAACAGGATTTCCCCTAATTTTAATAATCCTGCATATACAAAGCATGCCAGGGAGACAGAGGAAACAATACCTAGAAACAAAGTAAAATGATGCTTGGTCAGCTTGCAGCGAAGGAAATTTCCAAGTCCTGCACCAATAAAAGCACAAAACATCTCAACTGTTCCTCCGCCTAAAAGAAAGGTAAATCCACAACATGCAATGGCGGCAGCCAGTCCCAGGGCAGCCGGGGAATAAAGGCCATGGATCCTTTCAATCTCATCCAGATAGCTGTGAAGCTCTTCCCCGGACATATTTTTTCCTTCTGTTTCAAAGTTGCGGATAAAATGCTCCAGGCGGTTCAGCTTTGACGTATTCACCCCTGTATTGGTAAGGCATAAAGACTGGGTAAAGCCATTTTCCCCGTCAAAACAGGTGTACTCAATGGACATCAGTCCGATATCTGCGGTACAGGTAATTCCCATTGCTTCGGCCAGGGCATTCATGGAGCTTCGTACCCTCCAGGCTCCAGTTCCACAGGATAAAAACATGATCCCCACACGTCCGATAATGGAAGCCTTTTCGGTGATGCTTGCATTTATAACGGGAGTATTTTTGCCATTTTCATCGATGTATTCATGCCACTCCACATCCATATGATTTTTTCTGACCATCTCTGGCTGCATAAGCCCACTTCCTTCCGAAAAGTTCCGTTATAATTTCAGGCTGTCATTTCCAGCTAGTTCCATCATCCGCTCCCTGCAGGCAAGGACGATCCCGTCAATTTCCTCCATATGCTGGAGCATTTTCTTTTCAAACTCATGGATGGGAAGCAGAACGCCAAGTTCATCGAAGGGTTTCTCAGGATTTTCCTTTTTTACGCCGGTCTCCTGTCCGTAAAAAACCACTGCACGCGGAGCTGCCTGCTGGATTTCCTGGAAAGTCTTCCATACAACTGCATAGGCCTGCGCTTCTGTAAGCCCCAGCTTGCAGGTATCCGGAAGTGCATAGAGGATTAAAATTCCACGCTGGCGCTCTTCTTTTTCTTCTTTAATTTCCAGACCATCCGTGTAAGAGCGTACAATGTCATATCCATCTGCCAGGTAAAGTCGGGATCTTGGTACACACTCATGCCTGTCGAATGTCTCTTTAAATTTTCCGTATTCATGGGCGGAAACCATCTTTTCAGCTTCTTTAAGAAGCTTCCCTTCCACATTTGTAAGAAGAACTGGGTTCTCTCCTGCCTTTCCATGAAATTTTCTTGGGATCAGATAGGCTTCGCGGAGCAGATCAAACATACTTTTTCCGCACAATTCCAGAAGAAGGGCACTTACATCCCCGTTCTGGTAAGCGTGAAAAAGTACCTGCAAAAAGTGGTCCGGATCCTCATCCACCAGCATATGTTCATCATCCAGATACTGGTAAAACACTTCACGAAGTCTTCTTGATGCCTCCGGGGAAGCCAGGATTTTGGAAAAAATATCTTCTACAGCCTGTTCTCTTGGTAAAACTGTTTTCATACTAAAACGCCTCTTTTTCTGTTTGGATCATGATGAGAGCTGTACTTATCTCTTTTCGGGAGGGATTATAGCATTGTTATAATCATACCGCAATAGGATGAAAGATTTCTCTTTCATATCATATTTTTATGTCTGCCATATCATTGACCGTTGTATGTGTTTTCCATTACTAGTTTCCATGAAATATAATTTGTGAAAAATACCGTATCTTATCATCGGTTCCCCAGCAGATCATTCCCACCGCATCTGCCATTTCCTGGGCATCAACACAATAGGCGGACATGCAGGAATGGTGCCTGTAAGGACCAGCAGACATGATTAGCAGGTCGGTATTTCCAGATTCCATTATTTTAGAGGCCAGCTGTTCGGTGAGTTTATTGTGCGCAAGCTTCGCCATTTTGTAGTCCATATCCTTGTTTTGTATCGTCTGGAGAATAAGCGCTTTTTCATAGGCGAATACCCTTTGTTTCATAGATTCTACTGTTCCGCATTCAGGTGGACAGGCGGGATTCACGTTGTAACATCCACACTGATTTTCTTCACAAAACTTTCGGTATTCCGGTTTGAACACAAGTTTTTGTGTATCCATGATTGCCGCATTTGAAAATCCAAGTTTTTTACAACCCACTAAAATTTTCTCCATACGCCGGTTTTAAATTCGCCCAGCTACAATTGTGTTTTTTAATTCCCTTGCCGCAGCTCCCATAGGATGCTGGCTGTCATATACCAGGCAGATCTGACGCTCCGGGATTTCGTCTTTTAGTGGAATCTGTACGATTTCTTTTTTGAGAAGGGAGGGCGCTGCCATTGGCTGGGGCAAAAAGGCAAGGCCAAGCTCGCATTTTACCAGCGGAAGGATCTGATCCGCAGTGGCAGCTTCCGTATCCGGGGAAAGATCCAGGCCATGGGATAAAAATACACTGTTGTAAAATTTATAGGTCATGGTTTCCCGTCCAAGAGAAATCAGCGGATAGTTCTTGACCTCCCGAAGGGAAAGCTCCTGGCTTCCAAGGGCTGTAAAAGTGGTACCGCCAACCAGGATCTCCTGGAAGGGCATGAGCATGATCTGTTTCAACGGGGAATCCACCTCTGCCGGAGTGGAAACTACTGCAAAATCGATCTTTCCACTTTTTACAGATTCAATGGCTTCCGGGGTGGAATGGTTATAAAGCTTCAGTCGGATTCCAGGATAAGTCATATGGAAATTTTTTAATTTATCAAGTAGGAAAATATTCAGGGCAGTTTCACTGGCGCCAATTGCCACACTTCCGTGAGAAAGCCCGGAACTGTCTGCCAGCTCCTCTTCCGCTGCCTGAAACTGCTCCATTGCACTGAGTACATGGGTATAAAGCCTCTCCCCCTCTGGAGTAAGCTGTACACCGCGGTTAGTGCGGATAAATAAAGTAGTATTCAGCTGCTGTTCCAGACAGTTCATGGCACGGGTGATGTTCGGCTGGCTGTTGTTTAAAGCCTGGGCAGCCTTGGTAAAGTTGTGGTATTTTGCCACATAATAAAAGATCTTGTAATACTCAAAATTTACGTCCATAATATTTTTCCTTTTCTTTTATCATATCATATATTTATTCCAATCATATCAATTATAGTTTTTACTTATTCCTACGTCAAGCGTATTATGTACCCGAATAAAAAAGAAAGCTGTGACGGGGCAAAAAGCAGTTTATTGTAATAGGAAAACAGCAGCTCGGACAGTTTTCAAAGGAGGAACAAATGCTTACAGCAGTAACCGGTATAAACTGGGGCGATGAAGGAAAAGGGCGTGTGATCGATCTTTTAGCTGAGCAGGCAGATGTAGTAGTCCGCTACCAGGGCGGCAACAACGCAGGTCACACAGTGGTCAACGACCAGGGTAAATTTGTCTTAAATCTTCTCCCATCTGGCATCTTACATTCAGGTGTGGTGTGCGTCCTCGGGGACGGAATGGTAGTCGATCTGGAACATCTTTCCAGGGAAATCCATGAAATAGAGAAAAAAGGAATCCGGGTTACACCGGATCATCTGAAGCTTTCAAAGCGTGCCACGATCTCCATGCCATGGCACAAGGTACAGGATGAGTTAGAAGAAAACCGGCTGGCAAAAACTGGCAGCGCTTTTGGTTCTACCCGCCGTGGAATCGCCTATGCCTACAGTGACAAGTACCGTAAGAAAACCCTTCGTCTTGGGGATCTGCTTCATTTAAAAGAGGATTCCATAAAAGCCAGATTAAAAACCATGCTGGAGGCAAAAAACCTGGAGCTTGCAGGCTGCTATCATCAGGAGCCCATGTCCTACCCTGCACTTCTTACCTGGTGTGAGGAACAGGC
>CAKRMK010000007.1 GCA_934364795.1 uncultured Blautia sp. | reverse complement strand
GGAGAAGGATTCGAACCTTCGAAGGCATCGCCAGCAGATTTACAGTCTGTCCCCTTTGGCCACTCGGGAATCCATCCGTGAACGTGTATTATTATATACAATCAGAGATGGCTTTGCAAGTACTTTTTTTCTTTTTGCACATTTTTTTCGAAAATTTTGAACATATAACAGGTGAAGCTCTTTTACGAAAAAATGTCGTTTTTTTATCAAAGTGGTAGACGAATGGGAAAAAATCTGCTAAACTACAGACAATGGAAATAGTTAAGGTGTTTCCAAAGATAGGAGGAATTTTATCATGTATGAGTTAGTTAATGCAACAGAAATGCTTAAAAAAGCAAAAGCTGGACATTACGCAGTTGGTCAGTTTAATATCAACAACCTTGAGTGGACAAAAGCTATCCTGCTTACAGCACAGGAACTGAACTCCCCGGTTATCCTGGGTGTTTCTGAAGGCGCTGGTAAGTATATGACCGGTTACAAGACAGTTGTTGGTATGGTTAAGGGAATGATGGAAGAGCTGAAGATCACTGTTCCGGTTGCACTTCACCTGGACCACGGTTCATATGAAGGATGCCTGAAATGTGTTGAAGCTGGATTCTCATCCATTATGTTCGACGGTTCTCATTACCCGATCGAAGAGAACGTTGCTAAGACTAAAGAGCTGGTTCAGATCACAAGAGAGCACGGTATGTCCTTAGAGGCAGAGGTAGGCTCCATCGGTGGTGAGGAAGACGGCGTTATCGGTATGGGCGAGTGTGCAGATCCTAAGGAATGCAAGATGATCGCTGATCTTGGTATTGACTTCCTTGCAGCAGGTATTGGTAACATTCATGGTAAATATCCGGCTAACTGGAAGGGCTTAAGCTTTGAGACTCTGGATGCTATCCAGCAGCTTACAGGCGATATGCCGTTAGTTCTTCACGGTGGCACAGGTATCCCTACAGACATGATCAAGAAAGCTATCGACCTTGGAGTTTCCAAGATCAATGTAAACACAGAGTGCCAGCTTTCATTTGCAGCAGCTACACGTAAATACATCGAGGAAGGTAAAGATGAGCAGGGTAAAGGATATGACCCACGTAAACTTCTTGCACCTGGCTTCGAGGCTATCAAAGCTACTGTTAAAGAAAAAATGGAGATCTTCGGATCTGTTGGAAAAGCCTGAATATGATTTTGCTGTGCCGGAGGGTGTCAGAAGAGGGCACTAAGTAAGCTACAGTAAAGTACAAAAGAGGGGGATTGCTTATACAATCTCCCTCTTTTTAGTTGTGTGACAGTAAAAATACCCCCTGCTATGCAGGGGGAGGGAAGATCTTTAGATATAAGTAATCTCCTGTGTTAAAATAAATGTAGGTCTGCACCACCTAAATATTCGGTATCAGAAATAGTAGGATATTTAAAAGGAAAAAGCTCACTAATGATATTTGAAAAACATCAGAGTGTGGATTAATTACTTCAAAATTCCACAGAATAGAGCGAAGAACCTTATGAAGCTTGAAGTACCAAGGTGGGCAGCATTTAAGGTTGCATACTGTGGAGATAGATACGCCAGGCTGGCTCATAATGGATGGATACAAAAGGCGATAACCACAAAGAGACTAACCTCATTTGGATTATGTACTCTCTAAAAAAATGAACATGTTTCTTGATTTTTTATCATAGTTTTTTTGTGCAAAAATAGGTACTATATAACCAGCTTAAGAAAACGGTTCTTAAAGAAAAGGAGAGTAAGAATTATGAAGATGAGAAAAATCGCAGCAATGGGACTTAGCGCAGTTATGGCAGCTTCTATGGTACCGGCATTACCAGTTATGGCTGATGACGCTTCCGGAAAAGTTTACTACTTAAACTTCAAACCAGAGCAGGATGAAGCATGGCAGAACCTGGCAGCAAAATATACAGAGGAGACAGGCGTTCCGGTAACAGTTGTTACAGCAGCTTCCGGACAGTATGAGACAACTCTTCAGTCTGAAATGGCAAAAAGTGATGCTCCTACATTATTCCAGGTAAACGGACCTGTAGGACTTAAAAACTGGAAAGATTACTGCTATGACCTGTCCGGATCAGATATTTACTCACAGCTTACATCTGATTCTTACACAGTAAAAGATGGCGACGCAGTTGACGGTATCGCATATGTAATCGAGTCCTATGGACTGATCGTAAACAAAACTTTACTTGAAAAAGCAGGCTACACACTGGACGATATCAAGAGCTTTGAAGATCTGAAAAAAGTAGCTGATGATATCCAGGCAAGAAAAGATGATCTGGGAGTAAAAGGTGCTTTCACAAGTGCTGGTATGGACGGATCCTCTGACTGGAGATTTAAAACACATCTTGCAAACCTGCCGATCTACTATGAGTATCAGGCTGATGGCATCGATGATACAGATGCAATCAAGGGAACTTACCTTGACAACTACAAAGCTGTATTTGATCTTTACATCACAGATTCTACCTGCGATGGAGCAGATCTTTCCGCTAAGACAGCAGACGATTCCCGTAACGAGTTCATCAACGGTGACGCAGTATTCTATCAGAACGGTTCCTGGGAATATGGCGAACTGTCCAAAACATACAGCGATGACGAGCTGGCTATGATCCCGATTTACTTCGGTGTTGATGATGAAAACGAAGGTCTTGCAACTGGTACAGAGAACTTCTGGTGTGTAAACAAAGAAGCTTCTGAAGAAGATATCCAGGCAACACTTGACTTCATGAACTGGTGCGTAACTTCTGAAGAAGGAACAAAATCCATGTCAGAAGACATGGGCTTCACAATTCCTTTCAAAACAGCAGAAGAATCCAGCAACGTATTTGTAAAACAGGATCAGGCTTACACAGAGTCCGGACTTACTCCAGTATCATGGAACTTCACAACAATGCCATCTGAAGAGTGGAAAAATGGTGTTGGTACAGCCCTTACATTATATGCAGCAGGCACTGGCGAGTGGGACGATGTAGTATCTGCATTCGTTGACGGATGGGCAACAGAGAAAGCTCTTTCCGAATAAGAAAAGCAATAAATAAAATCTTTCCAACAGCATATAATATGGCAGAAAGTAAACTGTCATAATGTAAAGTGGTGAACAGGGTGGGGAGGCAGCAAGCTGGCCTCCCCGTTTTGCTGGAAAGAATCTGGAGCATGGTGTCATAGCAGGGAAAAGGAGGAGCAAAGATGGTAGGAAAATCTTTGAAAAAGTGGTGGCCAATATTTGTATTACCCACACTGGCTGCATTTGTAATCGGCTTTTTGTGGCCATTTATCTGGGGAATTTATCTTTCATTCTGTAAATTTACAACAGTAAAAGATGTTGTATGGGTTGGACTTTCCAACTACAAAAAAATCTTTATCGGCGGTGATTTCAGTCATGCATTCTGGCTGACCGTTGTATTTGCATTTGTTTCAAGTATTCTGATTAATGTACTGGCTTTTGCCATTGCGCTTGCACTGACAAAAGGTTACAAAGGTACAAACGCATTCCGTACTGTATTTTTTATGCCGAACCTGATCGGTGGTATTGTACTTGGTTATATCTGGCAGACACTGTTAAACGGTCTGCTTTCCATGTGGGGACAGCCACTTCTGAAACTGTCAGCAACAAATGGTTTTATAGGAATGATCGTGCTTCTGTTATGGCAGCAGGTCGGATATATGATGATCATTTATGTAGCAGGACTTAACAATGTATCACCAGATCTGATTGAAGCAGCACAGATTGACGGTGCCACAGCAACCCAGATCCTGTTTAAAATCAAAATTCCGATGATTATGCCATCTGTTACAATTTGTACATTCCTTACTCTTACAAACGGATTCAAGATGTTCGACCAGAACCTTTCTCTTACAGGTGGAGATCCTGGAAAACAGTCTCAGTTACTGGCTCTGAACATTTACGATACATTTTATGGACGAAGCGGCCCGGCATGGAAAGGAATCGGCCAGGCAAAAGCAGTTGTATTCTTTGTGCTGGTTGTTGTGATTGCTCTGATCCAGCTTCGTGCAACATCATCTAAGGAGGTGCAGGCATAATGGCAGATAAGAAAAAAAGCATTATCCCAACAATTATACTTACCATTATTTCCATTATCTGGATATATCCGATCGTTATGATCCTGTTTAACTCCCTGAAAGTGGAGTCTGCAATTACAACCTCTGGTGTGTTCCAGCTTCCAAATGCTGAGACATGGAATGGAATCCAGAACTTTGTGGCAAGTGTTACACAGATGGATTTCCTGAAATCTTTCTGGTACAGTTTTGTGATTTCTGTAATGTCCGTTATCTTAATTTTGCTTTGCTGTTCTATGTGTGCATGGTATATCGTGCGTGTAAACGGAACTCTTTCCAAGGTGCTTTATTATCTGTGTGTATTCAGTATGGTTGTTCCGTTCCAGATGGTTATGTTTACTCTGGCAAAAACAGCAGATACATTGCGCTTAAACAGCCCTTACACCATTTGCATTGTTTATCTTGGATTTGGTGCAGGACTTGCAGTATTTATGTTTACTGGATTTGTAAAAGGAAGCCCGCTTGAAATTGAGGAAGCTGCCATGATCGATGGATGCAGTCCGCTGCAGGTTTACTTTAAAATTCTGGTTCCCATTCTGAAACCAACTATTATTTCTACTGCAATTCTTGAGCTGATGTGGGTATGGAACGATTATCTTCTTCCAACACTGGTTCTGGATATTAAGCAATACAAAACTATCCCAATGGCAATCCAGTACTTCCGTGGAAGCTATGGTCATGTACAGATGGGACCGATGATGGCATGTATTATGATCGATATCATTCCGATCGTTGTGATTTATCTGGTATGCCAGAAATATATTATTGAAGGTGTTGTTGCAGGAGCGGTAAAAGGCTGATAAAAGATTTTCAGTAAGATTTCCCTTTTCAATATGACATCTGGATGTTAAAATAAAGATAGTTCTTTGCAGAAATGTAAGGGGCTATCTTTATCTTGTATTTCCCTATAATTTAAGATCGGAGTACGTAAATATGTACAGAGTTTTGATAACAGATGATGAGAAAATCGAGCGCGAGGGAATTAAATTTTTATTGTCTATGGAAGAGGGAGAATATGAAATCCATGAGGCTGCCAATGGTAAACAGGCACTTAATATTCTCCGAAGCCAGGAGATCGATTTTGTTCTTACAGATATAAAAATGCCCCACATGGACGGGCTTGAGCTGGCTGGAAAGGCACGGGAGGAATACCCGGATCTTCCTATTGTAATTTTTAGCGGATATGGTGATTTTTCCTTTGCACAGGAAGCTATGCGCTATGGAGTGAAGGATTACGTATTAAAGCCGGTAGATCCGGACACTTTTCATGAGACTATCGGAAAAGTAAAAAAAGAGATTTCCAATGCCAAATCCCAGAAACTAAAAGCTGAAAAAGAGAAGAATTTTCTGCTTCAGTATTTTCTTCAGACTTATCTGTATTCCGGAAATGAGGAAGTGCTGAAAAAGGCAGGGGATATTTTTGATGATTTCAGCCTGGAGCAGTGGCACTGTGCCATTCTTATTGAGGCCGATAAGGCATTTTTTGACAATGTACCGGATAACATTGATGAGGAACTGATGAAGGGGCTTCATCGCAATTTCTTTTATCTGAATCTGAATACCAGACAGTCCGTTTTGTTCTTTTCTGATGTATATTGTGATTATCAGCTGGTTAGCAAGCATTTATATGATCTTCTGAAGCAGAATTATTCCGGAAGCTTTCATCTTGCTGTAAGCAGCCGTTTTGAGGGACATGAGGCACTGCCGGAGATTATGTCACAGCTGGAACAGACTATGGAAGAGAAGTTTTATCATCCGGATGTCCATGTGTTTGGAAATGAGGCTGATGAGAGCCATCCTGTGAATGCTGAGACACAGGATTCAAGGCTGATGGAGAAGATTTCAGAGGATATTTCCCGCAAGGATGTGGATCAGCTTCGGAAACATTTTGAATGCCTGGTAAAAAAATATGAGAATGATACCCGCTTTTCTGCCATGTATGTAAAATTTGTTTTTTCCAATGTGATTCAGGAGCTTTTCCAGGAAAATCAGTTTTCAGAAGAGCGCAGGCTGGATCATGAGATCGAGCGTCTGTACAGCTGTACAGATCTGAAGCAGATTTTGTCCATCACTCAGGAGAATATCAGGGAATATGAAGAATTTCTGGAACGTTCCATGAGTGAATCAAGAGACGAAGTGGCTTCTGTAAAGAATTATATTTATCAGCATTATGCAGAGGATTTAAGCCTTGAGACTCTGGCCGAAAAGGTATATCTGTCCTCTGGCTATCTTAGTTTTATTTTTAAAAAGGAAACTGGCATGAACCTGAACCGTTTTATCCGGGTGGTGCGTATGGAGAAAGCCAAAGAGCTTTTGAGCTCCTCGAATATGAAAGTGGCGCAGGTCAGTGAACAGGTAGGAATCCCAAACGTCTCTTATTTTTGCCGAAGCTTCAGGGAATATTACGGATGCAGTCCGGAGTCCTACCGGAAAGGAACCGGTGAAGAGGATGACAATACCGGAAGCCATAAAGAATAAATTTAAAAATATGAAATACCGTCACAAGCTGACTATTCTTCTTGTGACAGCCAGTCTGGTTCCCATGATCCTGCTTGTGTGGTACAGTCACGGCCGCATGAGCAGCCTGCTTCGGGAGAAGGAAATGGAAGATATGTCTTCTATCCTGGAGCAGACAGGGGAGGGAATCGACAGTCAGATCGAAGTTTTTTCCAGTCTTTTGAATTATCTAACCTATTCCCCGGATATTGAGGATCTGATCACAGAAAAAAATATGGACAACTATTATGCCTACAAGAAATATACAGAAGTGGCAGATCCATTGCTGTCAGTTCCAAAGTCTTATCACGATGCTATTTTGCAGATCCAGCTTTTTGCAGACAGTATTAAAGTACGCCATGAATATACCCTTGTTCCATTGTCGGAAGTAGGGAAAGAGTGGTGGTATGACAAGCTGGAAGAAGATGTTTCCGTGCAGTGGGTAGTTGACAGAGAAAAGCCGGAGATTGCTGCAGTACGGCGGATTTACGATGGAAAAGAGCAAACCGCAGTTCTCTGTATTACTCTTGATTATAATAAGATTTTTCAGCCCTTTGAAAATATTATTTCCGAGGAATCGGGGGGAATGATTCTGGACAGAGAGGGAAATGTGCTGTTTCAAAAGGAACTGCTGTCTGGAAAAAATGTTGAGGGAAGTTCTGAAAAAAGTGGAGAAACGTCTACAGATGGAGAATCCAAAGAAAATAAAACAGTATTTACCGAATATAGGGTGGATAGGGATATATTACAATCTGGACAAAAAGAGTATGCTTATGTAAACCGGGAAAATACAGTTTGCGGATGGAGTTTTTATCTGTATAAACTGCAGTCAGTTGTGGATGGCTCTGTTTCAGGAATCCTGGTAAGTGAAATTCCTCTGATTGCAGCCTGTGTAGCCATCATTTTGGTACTGGGTCTTTCTTTTTCAAGGATTTTTACCAGAAAGATTGAGGAACTTACAGAAAATATGAACCGGGTTAATGAAGGCAGCCGCCAGGTCACAGTTGACAGTGATTCAGGAGATGAAATCGGGCTTCTTGTGCGAAGCTTCCGCAGCATGATGGATGAGATCAATCGTCTGATCCATGAGGTTTATGAAAATAAAATCGCATTGAAGGAGTTTGAACTTAAGGCACTGACAGCTCAGATCAATCCCCATTTTCTGTATAATTCCCTGTCTATTATCAACTGGATGGCAATTCGCAGCCATCAAAGGGAAATAAGTAAAGTAACGTTGTCTTTATCCATGTTTTACCGGACTGCTTTAAGTAAAGGTCAGGATATGGTCACTGTAGATAACTGTATCCAGAATATCCAGGCTTATCTGGATATTCAGCTGGTAATGCATGACAATGATTTTCAGGTGGTGTGGGAAATTGATCCGGAAATAAAAGGGGATATTGTGCCAAAACTTCTTTTACAGCCGGTTGTGGAAAATGCACTGGAGCATGGTCTTGATATGAAAGAAGAAGGAGAAAAAACGCTGAAACTGTTTTTTGTCAGGGATGGCGATGATGTGCTTCTTGCAGTGGAAGATAATGGACCAGGTATGGAGCAGCAGGAGGCTGATAAACTGGTTACTTACCAGGCAGCCGGGTACGGTCTGAAAAATGTAAATGACAGAATGCTGCTTCTTTATGGAGAAAAGTACGCAATTAAGGTTTTCAGCAGGATTGGAGAGGGTACCAGAGTGGAAATGCGGATTCCACGGAAAGTGGCAGACGAAGAAATTCTGTCAGCAGAAAAATTTTCTTCCAAGAAATTTCTGCAAAGCGAGGATGATGAAAAAAACAAAAAGGAAGGTGGTGGAAAGGGTGAATAAAAAAGGAAGACTGTTGATACTGGGATTTGCTTTTTCCATTGCTGCCTTGCTGGGAGGCTGCACGGCCGGAAAAGAAAACAGTACAGGAACTGCTGTGGAATCTGAAATTGAAAGCAGCAGAGGGAAAGATAGAGACGGTTCAGAGCAGAAAGCAGAAGGAGAATCAGATAAAGAGGGTTTAGAAAAAGAAATAGAAGGAGAAACAGGTAAAGAAGTTTCAGAAAAAGAAACAGAAGGAGAAGCAGAAGGAGAAACAGGTAAAGAGGTTTCAGAAAAGGAAACAGAAACGGATACGGAATCAGGTCAAGAAAACGGAGAGGATGCCGTAGATACCAGGTATGAAGTTACAGAGGCAAAGAGAACAGATACAGGCGATGAAAGTACTGACGAAACCAGGAACGCCTGGAAAAAGGCATCTTCCACTCCATACGGAAAATATCCGGAAGTCGTAACTTATACACTTGGACAGATGAGTGGTGCTAATAATTCCAATCTCCCTGAAGGAAATACTTACGAAGATAATGCTTACACCAGATATCTGAAGGATACGCTGAATATTCAGAATGAAAATATTTATATGGAACGGGAGAACCGGTATGATGAGTTTGTAAATGTATTGGTCAACGACCATACTTTGCCAGATGTACTGGTAGTTTCAGATCGGGAAACTTTAAATAATCTTGTAGAAAATGACCTGATTGAGGATCTTACTTCTGTTTATAATAGCTGCACATCTGCCAGAATAAAAGCAATGTATAACAGTTATGGTACCCAGCTTCTCGGCGCAGGAACTTTTGACGGAAAGCTGATGGCACTTCCGGAGGCTGTTATTGCCCATGGTCCGTGTCTTTTGTGGATGAGGAAGGACTGGATGGATCAGCTGGGGCTGAAAGAGCCTCAAAGTCTGGAAGAAGCAATGGAAATCATAAAAGTATTTCAGGAAAACAGGATGGGAGCAGACGAGGGGGAAGATCCGGTAGGACTGGTCTGTGATACCAATTTTGTTTCCACTACCAGTCAGAATTATTCAGTAGAGCCAGTTTTTGAAAAATTTTATGCTTATCCCAGAAGATGGATACGAAATGAAAAAGGAGAGATCATTTATGGCTCTCTGACAGATGAGACCAGAAATGCAGTTGCGTATTTAAGAGATCTTTATGAGAGAGGAATCCTGGACCAGAATTTTGCACTAAGGGCGCAAAATAATCTCAGGGATCTTGTGGTAGAGGGAAAATGTGGAGCCTTTTTTGGCTTGTGGTGGGCTCCAAACAATCCACTTATGGATGAAATTGAAAACGATCCACAGGCAGACTGGGAACCATATTATCTTACTGCTGATTATCAGGAAAAAGATAATGTTTATGATTCTTTCAGAGATAATAAGTACGTGGTTGTAAGAAAAGGGTATGAGCATCCGGAAATTGTCATGAAAATCATTAGTGTATTGTTTGATTACAGCCGTTTTGAGGATGTGGAAAATGCGAAGGAGATGAACAGCTATTTTGCATTGAATGTAGATCCTACTGCCCGTCCACTGGTGATAAATGTGGATTATAATGAGGCAATTTATAATGTTACAAAGGACATTAGAAGAGTAATGGCAGGAACACAAAAGGAACAGAATTTAAGTGCACTGGAAAAGTCCTATTTTGATGCATGCATACGTTATGCAAGTGGCGAAGATGCGACAGCAGAGGACTGGGCCGCGTATAAATCCAGGATTTCAGCAGTGGGAGTACTGGTGGATGGACATTATAAGCCGGTGCGGCGTCAGTACCTTGCAGCTTCTGACGGAGAGATTCCTAATATGCTGGCGACGTTGGAGAAAAATGCTTTTATTCAGATGATCATGGGAGAACAGTCAATGGATTATTTTGATACTTTTGTAGAAGAATGGTATGAGCAGGGGGGACAGGAGCTGACTGAGAAAATCAGAAGGGAGAATTCTTGATCCTATGTTTGAGGAAATTTTAAAAAGCTGTACCCTTTGTCCAAGAAAATGTAAGGTAAACCGTCTGGAGGAGCAGCGGGGATATTGCAAAATGGACGGAACTTTAAGAGTTGCCCGTGCTGCTTTGCATATGTGGGAGGAGCCGTGTATTTCTGGTGAAAAAGGCTCCGGTGCAGTTTTTTTCACTGGTTGTGGGCTTAGATGCTGCTTTTGCCAGAACCGGGACATTGCAATTGGAGATTGGGGAAAAGAAATTACAGTGGAGAGGCTTGGTGATATTTTTCTGGAATTACAGGAAAAAGGAGCTGCGAATCTGAATCTGGTTACAGGAGTTCATTATGTGCCTTATATTATTTCTGCTTTGGAGTCTGCAAGAAAAAGAGGTTTTATTTTACCTGTAGTATATAATTCCAGTGGTTATGAAGAGATAGAAACCTTACGTATGCTGGAGGGATATGTAGATGTCTATTTGCCAGATATGAAATATCTGGATAAAAATCTGGCAAAGGATTTTTCTAATGCACCGGATTATCCTGATGCTGCCAGAGCTGCAATAAAGGAGATGGTGCGTCAGACAGGACCCTGTGTATTTGGAACGGACGGTTATATAAAAAGAGGGACAATTGTCCGTCATCTTATTCTTCCAGGGCACACGAAAAATTCCATTGCAGTACTGGATTACCTTTATCATACATATGGAGAAAACATTATGATTTCTGTTATGAATCAGTTTACTCCGGTGTATGAGCAGGAAAAATATACGGAGTTAAATCGTAAAGTAACCAGAAGAGAATATGAAAAAGTACTGAATACAGCACTGGATATGGGAATCACAAAAGGGTATTTTCAGGAGGGCAAAACGGCCAGTGAAAGTTTTATACCTGCGTTTGATTGTGAAGGTGTTTGAAAAATTTTTTAGCAAGCTTGCATGACTGCTTTGTGGTATATTTCACGTGAATTAAGCCTACGTAGCTGCTACCCGCTCCATTATCACGCCCTTGTCTGGTCGTGCCCTCATCCGGGGCAAAATCTCCTACAAGTTGTGACATACATTTTGCAGAAAGTTTCTTAGACATGCTTCAGCCACAGAATAAAAAGGAAAGAAAGGATATCACTGACAAAAAAGTTTAAATAAAATATCTAAACAGAATACTATAAATGAACAAATGCAGAAAAAGTATATAAAATCTATAGTTAATTGTGCACGCTATACAAGCATTTGACCTGTTTGATACCGTTTCTGTCCGCATATAGTGAATTTAATTGTTCAATTTTTCAAATTTGCTCATTTATATCAAAATATTTAGATAAAAATGTCTAAACAAAAATATTAAAATAAGATATTGTCAAAATGTGTGCGATATCCTTTCTTTGTGGGAATTTATTTTGTTTCTGCCATGCAGCTTGCCTGGCAAGGGTTATCAAAGCTTGGGTTAAAGGCATAGAAATTCTTTGCATCCAGTTGTTCCTGAATGGAGCGCAGGGCTTCACCGAAACGCTGGAAATGAACTACTTCTCTTGCTCGCAGGAAACGGATGGGATCTGCTACTTCCGGAATATTGCGGACTACACGAAGGATATTATCATAAGTGGACCGTGCCTTTTGTTCTGCAGCAAGGTTTTCGAAAAGATCTGTGATAGGATCGCCTTTACTCTGAAATTCACAGGAATTAAAAGGAACACCCCCAGCTGCCTGTGGCCATACACCAACTGTATGGTCAATATAATATGGTCCAAGTCCGGAATTTTCGATTTCTTCCATAGTCAGGTTGCAGGTGAGCTGGTGGACGATCGTGGAAACCATTTCCAGGTGCGCCAGTTCTTCAGTTCCAACATCATTGAGTACAGCCATGGCAGTTCTGTTTGGCATGGTAAAACGCTGGGAAAGATATCGCATGGAGGCGCCGATTTCGCCATCCGGGCCACCATACTGGCTCATTATAAACTGTGCCAGCTTGGCATTGGGAGTGGTAATATTTACCGGATACTGTAATCTTTTTTCATAATTCCACATAAACGGTCACACTCCTTCCCTTTCCCATGGGAATGGCTGCTGAGACCATTTCCATGAAGAATCACTGCTTACAGCTGCATCGTCAATAGTCAGCGGACCATAATTTCTGGCATATTCGGCCATCAGTTTATTGCGACGGTCAGAAACATCGGCGAAGAAATCAAGAGCCTTTTTGTCTTCGGGATGAGTGTCAAGGTAGAGAAGCATATCATCAACAGCAAAGCTTACCTCATTGATTTTCTGAAGCAGACAAAGCCTTGGAGATTTCTGATTTTGCATCATCTTCGAACACCTCGCTTTCCGCAGAATGGTTTGCAAAGCTGTGGAAAAACTGTTCCAACAGACAGAGCGTAATTCAGTTCGTAGGCGGTGGTAAACTGCTGGTAAGGAACGTATGCCATTGCAGGTGTAAGATGCTTTAAGTGTTCGTACATGCTGCCTTTTGTGTCAGTAGAATCACTTTTATTGCAGGATATCTGCTGACTGGAATTATTATAGCCCAAATTTCTGGGAGATCCGGAAGCCAAAGCAGAATTCATCATTCCACAGGTTCTATTGTAGGGGCGGCAGCCCGAACGGTTCATCTGATAATTTTCCATAAAAAGATCCTTTCAGATTTGATCACTTCTTTCCCTTTAGTTTATGTAGAACCATTTTGAAATGTTTATGACTTGGGTTTCAAAAAATATACATGTATAAAATAAAGCAGTGCAGAAATGAGAAAGACCAGATTTATTTCATTTACATCAAAAGAGGGAACGGCTGCACCATGTAAAGTAAAACTTAAAAGCAGATAAAGTATTCCACAAAGAGTGCTAAGTCCCCAGTTTCCCCAGCCAAGCCAGCCGGTGAGTCCGGCAAGGATAAGTCCGAATTCTCTGTAATATTGTAAAAAAGCTCTATCCTCAAATGGAAATGCATTTCGAAGCAGATAACATCCAAAGAGGATTCCCAGAATGTTCATCGCCCGCATAGTTTCAAAAATCAGACTGGTACTTTTTAATAAAGAACAGTTTTCCCAGAGCTTTACATCCAGTTTATTGGCGGCGCTGATGGCAGCTTTGGTAAAAGTTCCGTTGGTCATAACAATACAGCGGTCGCAGTCATAATATTTGCCCCCGGCATATACTTCCTGAACTGCTTTATTCCCAACTGGATAGGAATAGTATTTGCATTGGATCGCATATTTTGAGAAATGCCGGTATGCAATAATGTCTACTCCCTGGTCACCACTTTTTTTGGTAACTTCTACGTGGTGAAAGCCTTTTCTTCGCAGCATCTGTGCACATTTATGTTCAAATTTATGTCCATTCATCGTATAAAAATCCTTTGTTTCACGCTTTTTTCAAATCTCTTTCACATTTTTTTCACATTTTTGGGGTATATTATTAACTGTAGAAAGCACCAAGTCTTTCTTAATTTAATATTTTTCTTTTTCATACGCGCCGGTGCGAAAGCACCGGCCTCCTTCCATTTCAGGAGAAATTTTCAAAGCAGGATATTTTTTGTTTAAAGATTACGCAAGCTTTTGTATAAAGCTATTTTACTATATAGTTCTTTAAAAGTAAACACTTGTTCGCTTGATTTCGCGCCGCTATTCTCGGATTTTCTGTGAGCCTTGCTTACAAAAAACGCCTCGCGGAACATTACCTGTGAACAGTAAAAGAAAAACTCTTACTTCCTGCCCAACAGAGCATATTTGAAAGTAAGAGTTTTTTCTTTCAGGGGAATGTTTCTTTACAAGTCTACTGTAACAGATTTTCCTTTGTTTGTCATGTATTATCGTGCGACAGAATTCGCTGTATTTCGAGAAAGGTTACGGTTTATTCCGTTCACAGCAACACACTTTGTGATGCACAAAAAATCATGCATTCGCATGGTTTCATGCCACTACAACATTTTTTTTGCAATCGCTTCAGCAGTAGCAGCCCTTGAAGCAGCTGTTGCTTCCGGATTTCTCCGGCAGAAACCATAAAAGAGACAATCGATCAGAAGCAACTGTCCAACCTTTGCAGGGATGGAATCAGATTGTAAAGGTCCCTCATTATATCCACAAAGCAGGACAACATCTGCGAACTGCGCTGCCTTTGAATTTGGAAAGTGGGTAATCAGAATAACGGGTACGTTATTTTCATGTGCAATCTGTAAAGTATCCTCCATATCTTTGGTAGAGCCGGAATAGGAGAAAACAAGAAGCACATCCCTGGAAGTGGCAAGAGCAGTGGTCATGATCTGCATATGAGAGTCCGTAACCTGGACAAAACGGGAAGATGCAGTGGAAAAACGAGCCCATGCTTCCATTGCCATAACCATGCTTCCCCCATGTCCAAAGCAGTAAACCCTGTCAGCCCCCACAAGAAGGTCAACGGCCTTGTTAATCGCTTCTTCATCAAGCAGATCCAGCGTTTCATTCAAAGAGAGAACACTTGCTTTATGAATCTTCTGAAAAATGGTGTTCAGACTGTCTTCAGATGCAATAGACTGGGGGGAATCGGACATTTCCCCCATATCTGTTACATGATCTGTTTTGGCAAGTGCCAGCTTGAAATCATTGTATCCCGCAAGTCCCAGTCCATGACAGAAGCGGGTGATAGAAGCCTCAGAGATGCCGCTTTTTTCTGCGAGAGTGGAAATAGAATAATACTGTGCTTCTCCCGTATGTGCAAAAATATAATCCGCCAGCTTCTTCCCGGATCTTGTCAGGGAATGATACTGTGCAGTAATGGATTCTAAAACATTACCAGTCAAAAAAATAAACCTTCCTTTCTTGATATCAATTAATTGTTCCACTGCGGAACTGCTCCCGTAATTTTAAAGCATCACCAAAAAATCATTCCTATAATCTGCACGCCCCACTTTGCAGTATATTTCATCTGAATTCATAATCAGGAATTTTCTTCCGCTAATCTGGCAGCACCCAGCATTCCTGCCTGGTTTCCAAGCTGTGCGGTTTTAATCTTCAGCCCGCGGAAGCTTGACATAATAGAGGGCATAAGCTTCTGTTCAATCTGATCCGGGATGTAGGGCTGCTCCATAATTCCTCCTCCCAGGATAATGCAGGAGGGATTCAGAAGATGAGTGATGGAAACCAGACCATAAACAATTTCGTCAATCCACTGGTCAATGATTGCGCGAATCTGCGGTTCCTCTATTCTGGAAAAAAGAATTTTCCCGTTGGTGATGGAAGAGTCATATTTTTTTGCCTTTGCCACCAGCGCAGTTGTAGATGCATATTTTTCGTAACAGCCGGAATACATATCAATTTCTGGCTGCCTGTCTTCTGGATGTACAATAAGTGCGCCCAGTTCTCCTGCTGAAAAAGAACTTCCATGGTACAAACTGCCATTTATAAAGACTGCGCCCCCTACTCCGGTACCGTATGTAAGACAGACAAAATCTTTTTCCTCTTTACCTGCGCCATAGCAGGCTTCTCCAATAGCAGCTGCATTTACATCATTTTCTACAGCCACAGGAACATGGAAAAAATCTTCCATAATTTCTTTTACCGGAGTACCGGTGTATCCGGGAATATTATGATTGGCATATATGATGCTGCCCTTTACAGGATTTACCTGACCGGCTGTGCTGATACCGATTCTTTCAAATGCATAGGTGTCTTTATAGGAAGAAATAATTTCCTTTGCCTGTGACATGACATAAGCACCTCCAAGAGAGGCACGGGTAGGTGTTTCACGGACAGAAGAAAGAACACCATTTTGGGCAATGGCAGATTTAATTGCAGTACCACCAATGTCTAAGACCATTGTTTTCATAACTGTGTTGTACACTCCTTTGTATTTTTTACACGCTCTAACCTGATATCAACGAATTGTTCTGCCTTGAAGCAGCTCCCACAATTCCCGAACATTCGGAATCTACTGGTTTATTATGCGAATCACTACTTCCTCATGTTCGGCGGCTTCCAAGGTTAAAAGCCTTATCATGTGCAAGCATGAACGGCTTTCTGATCTTTTGACCTGACATCTAATCTTATTAACACTATATCATAAATCATTTCAAATTTCCAACAAAAATGCAAAAAAATTTCAAAATAAAAATAAAATGAAAATTATTTTAAAAATCTATTGACAAACAGCACAAAAGAAGATATATTATAGGCATAATCATTAGCAAGATTTCACAAACCCGGGGCGAAATTTAGCGACAATGTGTGAAAAGCTGTAACTTGTATCTGAGGGGTCAGATACAGGTAATGGGGAACAGATTTCACATGAAAATCAAGAAACAATAGCAAAAATAATCAAATAATATTGAGAAGGTAAGGTAAGAAAGAGAGGGTTTATTTATGAAATCAATGTTACAGTTGAGTACTTAGATTACACCAATGGTGACGACCAGATTAATACCGCTATCGAAGGCGGACAGGCTCCAGATATCGTTCTGGAAGGACCGGAGCGTCTGGTTGCTAACTGGGGTGCAAGAGGACTTATGGCTGATCTTTCTGATATGTGGACAGACGAAGCCAAAGAAGCTATTTATGATTCCGTAGAATCTGCATGCCAGAATAATGACAGCGTATTTTATGAATATCCGCTTTGTATGACAGCTCATACAATGGCAATTAATAAAGATATCTTTGAGAAAGCAGATGCTCTTCAGTACATTGACGAAGAGAATCACACCTGGACAACAGAGAACTTCCAGAAAGCAGTTACGGCTGTTTATGATTCTGGCCAGCAGAACGTTGGCGCTGTATATTGCAGTGGCCAGGGCGGTGACCAGGGAACAAGAGCACTTGTAAACAACCTTTACGGTGGCACATTTACAAATGCAGAGCACACAGAGTACACTGTAAACAGCGAAGAGAACATCAAAGCACTTGAGCTTCTTTCTTCTATGGAAGGAATCAACTTTGACGCTTCCATCGCAGGCGGCGACGAAATCAATCTTTTCTGCAACGGCACACTTGCAATGGCATTCTGCTGGAACGTTGCACAGGAAAAGAATAACGCTGATAATTTAAGCTTTGACGTATTCCCAATGGCATTCCCGTCAGAGGACGGCAACCCACAGCTTTGCGGTGGTATCTGGGGATTTGGTGTATTTGATAATGGCGACGAAGCGAAGATCGAAGCTTCCAAGACATTTATCGATTTCATGGCAAATGATGAGACACAGGTAGTAGAGAGTGTGAAAGCTTCCAGCTACTGGCCAGTAAAAGACCTTGGAAATATCTATGAAGGCGATGACCTGATGACTGAATATTCTACCTTTATTCCATACATGGGCGACTACTATCAGGTAGTTGGCGGATGGGCAGAAGCTCGTACAGCATGGTGGAACATGCTTCAGCAGATCGGCTCCGGCGCAGATGTAAAAGAAGCTGTCGAGGAATTTGTAACAACTGCAAACGCAGCAGCTAACTAAAATCAAAAATCTAACGAAAATTAAAAGACTTTGTAAGTGAAAGTCACGCACCCTTCCTGTATATTACGTGCGGGAAGGGTGTTTTTTTGAAAAAGGAGGATACAACGTGTCAGATAAAAGCCGTATGTCAAAGGCTCTGGTAAGAAGAGAGACTATTGCAGGATACGCATTTATGCTTCCAAGCTTGATCTTTTTCTTTGGATTTGTTATTTATCCAATGATCCAGTGTGTGATCACCAGTTTCTTTGATTCTACCATGAACCGTGAGGATATTTTTATTGGTTTTGGAAACTACATAGAACTGTTCCAGGATAAAGTATTTCTTGGAGCACTGCGTAATACTATTATCATAGTTGTGGTTTCTGTACCTGTAGTATGTATTTTTTCTCTTTGGGTAAGCTCTGTTATCCATAATTTAAGCGGTCCGTTATGTTCCGTTTTCCGCTGTATTTTTTATCTTCCTGTAGTAACCGGTTCTGTAGCCGTTACCGTTGTATGGAAGTGGATGTTCAACAATTATTATGGTATTTTTAATTATGTAGGAAAAACAACCGGTCTGATTGATCAGAACATTAACTGGTTAGGAGATGAGAGATATGCTCTTGGCTGTATTATTTTGATTCTTCTTACCACATCAGTTGGTCAGCCTATCGTTCTTTATGTGTCTGCTCTTAATAACGTAGACCAGAGTCTTGTGGAGGCTGCTGAAGTAGACGGGGCTACCTGACTGCAGTGCTTCTGGAAAATTAAATGGCAGCAGATCAAGCCAACCACGCTGTATATTCTGGTTATTACCACTATCAACAGTTTCCAGTGCTTTGCACTGATCCAGCTGCTTACAAGTGGCGGACCAAACCACAGCACAGATACAATTATGTACTATATTTATCATACAGCATTTAAACTGTACCGCTATGGATATGGAAACGCAATGGGTGTAGTTCTTGCAATTGCCATCTTGTCAGGTATCCAGTTTAAGGTTGCAAAATCAGAATAAGAAAGGAGGAAAAGCAAATGAAAAATAAAAGCAACACAGGCGCAAAGGTTTACCGCGTTTTTTCTATTATTGTAATCACACTTCTTGCAATCGGATTTGCATTTCCTCTGTACTGGATCATTATAGGATCTTTTAAGACCAGTATGGCAATCAATGCACCAACACCACAGTGGTGGCCACAGGAGTGGGTGTCAGCCAATTATCAGAAGCTTTTCAGCAGACAGACAGCACCTTTATGGGAAATTGGAATCCCGTTTACCAGTAAGGTTTTTGCAGGACCAGAGGTTCCGGCAGCAGTCCGCTGGCTTTTAAACACCATTTTCATGGCAGTGATATCCATGCTTCTTACCTGCTTTACAGCAGCAATGGCAGGTTACGCACTGGCAAAGAAACGTTTTATCGGACGTTCTATTGTATTTTCTCTGATTGTATGTGCCATGGCACTTCCAAAGCAGGTTATTCTGATTCCATTGCTTCGTGAAATGTCCGCACTCCATCTGTATAATACTATCTGGGCAGTAATTTTACCTATCGTAGGCTGGCCCTTTGGGGTTTTCCTTATTAAACAGTTTGGAGAGGGTATTCCAGGCGAAATGATGGAGGCTGCCAAGATTGACGGTGCCAATGAATGGAAAACCTTTACAGCCATTGCTTATCCAATGATCAAGCCAGGTGTTGGAGCACTTGCAATCTTTACATTTATCAATTCATGGAATGATTACTTTATGCAGCTGATCATGCTTAGCAGTACCAGCAATCTTACTATTTCACTTGGTATTGCAAAGCTTCAGGCAGAGAATGCAACAGATTTTGGTCTTATCATGGCCGGAGCAGCACTTGCAGCAGTTCCGATTATCATTGTATTCCTTGTTTTCCAGAAATACTTTACAAAAGGTATTACAATGGGAGCTGTAAAAGGCTGATAATTTTTTGATAGCAGAAGGGAGAATCACTTATGACAAAACAGGAAATTTTTGACAGCATTAAGGGAAAAGTAATTGTATCTTGTCAGGCTGTGCCAGGAGAACCTCTTTATGTGGAGGAAAAATCGATTATGTATCTTATGGCAAGGGCTGCGAAACAGGCAGGAACTCCTGCAATCCGTACAAGCAGTATCCGCGATGTGATCGCCATTAAAGAAGAGACAGGTCTTCCGGTGATTGGACTTATCAAGATCAAATATCCGGGATTTGAAAGCTATATCACACCGACCATGAAAGAAGTAGATGAGCTGGTGGAGGCTGGATCAGATGTTATTGCTTTGGATTGCACAGATATGAAACGTGGCGATGGAAAAACAGTAGCGGAATTTATTACAGAAGTAAGAAATAAATATCCGGATGCTGTTTTGATGGCAGATATTTCTACTTATGAAGAAGGCGTTCGTGCATGGAAGCTGGGAATGGACATTGTAGGCACTACCATGAGCGGCTATACCAGCCATTCACCGAAGCTGGAAGGTCCGGATTATGAGCTTGTGAAAAAATTATCACAAACTGTGGACATTCCGGTAATAGGAGAAGGACGCGTCCATTCACCAGAGGATGCAGTAAAAATGCTGGATGCAGGAGCTTTTGCAGTTGTAGTTGGCGGAGCGATCACCAGACCTTTGGAAATCGCTGCCCGTTTTATAAAAGCAGTAGAAAACAGGGGATAAAAGAAAGAGAGGATGGATTATGTCAAAGTATGATGTAAGCAAATTCAGAAATGTAACAGTTGCATTAAACACACCATTTAAAAAAGATGGAAGTGTGGACGTAGAAGCCATTAAGGCAGTTTGTAGCAGGACGTCTTCTTGGAGCAGATGCAGGAATCGGCGGAACCTATGGTGCAATGCCAGAGCTTTATCTGAAAATGGATGAACTGATTCACCGTCATGAATGGGAAAAAGCAGCAGAACTTCAGGAAATTGTAACTCCGCTTATTTACCGTCTTTGCAGCTTCCCGTCCATGCACGGAGCTGTAAAAGGAATTATTACCCTGGATGGCTGCCCGATGGGAGATCCAAGACTTCCGTTCCTTCCGGTATCTACAGAAGATCCAAAGCTGATCGAACTTTATCGTGATATCCGAAAGGCTGTAGAAGAAACAAAGGAGTGGTAAGAGCATGAAAAAACATATCGTATGCTTTGGAGATTCCAACACACATGGGTATTGTGCTGCAAATGACGGCAGATTCGATGAAACAGAGCGCTGGACCTGTCTTTTGCAGAAAAATCTGGGAGAAGATTATCTGATACTGGAAGAGGGATTGAGCGGCCGAACCACCTGCTTTAATGATCCCTTGTTTGAAGGGCTTTCCGGACTGGATTATATTTATCCATGTCTTATGAGCCATGAGCCGGTAGATCTTCTGGTCATTATGCTTGGAACCAATGATACGAAAGAGCGTTTTGGCGCATCTGCAGCCTGCATTGGTCTGGGATTGAAAAGACTGGTACAAAAAGCCATTTCCATAACGGACTGCTGGAGGGATAAAACGCCTAAGATTCTCATTGTAACTCCTCAGAATATTGGAAAAGGATATGAAGATTCCGCTGTAAGAGGAACTATGGGAGCTGGCTGTGCAGAAAAATCCATGGGACTTGCAAAAGAGTACGAAGCTGTTGCAAAGCTGACAGGCTGTTATTATCTGGATGCAAATGAGGTGGTCACAGTGCCGCCAAATGATATTGATCATATGCATCTGACAAAAGAGGGACACAGTCAGCTTGCAAGTGGGATTACCAGGAAAATTCTGGAAATCATATAAATAAACGTAGCCCCATAAGTGCAATAAAAACTATACGGACAGGAAATCCCGGCACGAAAAATGTGTCGGGATTTCCTGCGGTTATCACAGGATTTACTGTAAGAAAATGACTATTTTCAAAAACACTTAGTAGTGTTATAATATTTAGGGATTGCTTTGCAGGTTTTATCTGCTGATGCAATCCTTAAAACATTTGGAATTTTATACATTGGAGGAGTTATGCAAATTATAATTGTCGGGTGCGGAAAAGTAGGACGTACCCTTGCAGAGCAATTACAGGAAGAGGATACAGACATAACCCTGATAGATACCAATGCAGATACCATCAATGAAATAACGGATGAAGTAGATGCTATGGGAATTGTGGGAAACGGTGCCAGTATCAATACACTGATGGAGGCGGGAATTGAGACTGCCGATATCCTGATCGCAGTTACCGTGTCAGATGAAATGAATCTTCTGTGCTGTCTGATTGCCCAGAAAACAGGACATTGCCAGACGATCGCCAGAGTGCGGAATCCTATTTACAGTAAGGAGATCGGCTTTATCAAGGAGCGCCTTGGGGTTACTATGATCATCAATCCTGAACTGGCAGCAGCCCAGGAAATTTCCAAGCTTCTTCGTTTTCCATCTGCTATCAAGATTGATACCTTTGCCCGTGGAAAAGTTGAGCTTCTGAAATTTAAGGTTATGCCGGAATTTAATCTGGATGGAAAAAGCATTCAGGAAATTACAGAGCATTTCAGATGTGACATTCTTTTCTGCGCCATTGAGGGAAAAGATTATACCACCATTCCTGGTGGTACTAATGTGATCCGTAACGGAGATATTGTTTCTATCCTTGCAACGCCGCAGAATGCAGCTGCATTTTTCAAAAAGATCGGTCTTAAGACCCATCAGGTAAAAAATACCATCATTGTAGGTGGCGGAACCATTTCCTATTATCTGGCCCAGGCTCTTCTTTCTATGAAGATCAAAGTCAAAGTGATCGAAAAAGATAAAAACCGCTGTGAATTTTTAAGTGAAGAGCTTGCAGATGCCACAATTATTAATGGAGATGGTACAGACCGTTCTCTTCTTCTGGAAGAGGGACTTGGCAGTGCGGAATCTTTTGTAGCACTTACCAATATGGATGAGGAAAATGTCTTTTTGTCCCTGTTTGCAAAGACCATTTCCCAGGCCAAGCTTGTAGCCAAGGTAAACCGTCTTGCTTATGATGATATTATTGACAGTCTGGATATTGGAAGTGTGATCTATCCCAAATATATTACGGCAGACTATATTTTACAGTATGTAAGGGCAACACAGAATTCTATTGGAAGTAATGTGGAGACACTGTACCATATTCTGGACGGTAAGGCAGAGGCACTGGAATTTAAGATCTGTGACAATTCTCCTGTTGTCGGAAAAACTCTGTCAGAACTGAAACTAAAAAGCAACCTTCTGGTAGGCTGCCTGTACCGTGACGGCAGTGTGCGTATTCCAAGAGGTCATGATACACTGGAAATCGGTGACCGGGTGGTGATCGTTACCACAAACAGGGGTCTTCGGGACATCAGTGCCATTCTTGACAGATAAAGGAGTACGGATATGAATTATTCCATGATATTTTATATTCTTGGCTGGATCTTTAATTTTGAAGCTGTTTTTATGATACTGCCTGGAATTACAGCGATCATTTATCAGGAAAAGGATGGACTGGCATTTGCAGTTACCATGCTGATCTGCCTGGCAGTGGGAATTCCCCTTACCAGGAAAAGAAGTAAAAATAAAGTATTCCATGCGAAAGAGGGAGCTGTGACAGTTGCCCTTAGCTGGCTGGCACTAAGTATAGCTGGGGCACTTCCCTTTGTGCTTTCCGGAAGTATTGCACATCCTGTAGATGCCCTGTTTGAAACAGTTTCCGGGTTTACGACTACAGGAGCAAGTATACTTTCCGATGTTGAGGCACTTTCTCATTGTATACTGATCTGGAGAAGCTTTACTCATTGGATCGGAGGCATGGGAGTTCTGGTGTTTATTCTGTGCCTGCTTCCGCTAACCGGCGGCTACCATATGAACCTGATGAAAGCAGAGAGCCCCGGACCTTCTGTAAGCAAACTGGTGCCAAAGGTACAATCTACTGCCAAAATTTTATATACCATTTATATTATGATGACGGTTGTGGAAATGGTACTTCTGCTTCTGGGGGGGATGCCGCTGTTTGATACTCTTTGCTTGAGCTTTGGTACAGCAGGAACTGGCGGATTTGGTATCAAAAATGACAGTATTGCAAGCTACAGCACCTATAACCAGGTTGTAATTACTGTTTTTATGATCCTGTTTGGTGTAAACTTTAATGCCTACTATCTGCTCCTTACCAAAAAGGTAATGCAGGCTGCTAAGAATGAAGAGGTCCGTTATTATTTGGGAATTATTGGATTTGCTATTGTTGCCATAGCAATTAATACAAGGGGAATGTTTACCAGCTTTGGCAGGGCATTCCAGCAGGCTGCATTTCAGGTTGGTTCCATTATAACAACTACAGGATATGCTACCACAGATTTTAATGTATGGCCGGTATTTTCCAAGACCATACTGGTAATCCTGATGTTTATGGGAGCCTGTGCCGGCAGTACAGGCGGTGGAATCAAAGTGTCCCGTCTGATGATCC
Source organism: uncultured Blautia sp. (assembly GCA_934364795.1). GTDB lineage: Bacteria > Bacillota > Clostridia > Lachnospirales > Lachnospiraceae > Blautia_A. The sequence continues at coordinate 93,695 of CAKRMK010000007.1, read as the reverse complement.
TTTGCAAATCTGCCCGTAAAGAACTGCAGCTTTACCTTCATCCCAATGCAGTGAAAAAAATCAAAATGGATGGAAAAGCAATTCCACACGAAGTGGTAAGAGCTACCAATATGTTTTTGTTTGTGTATATTCTCATATTTGTGGCATCACTTCTGGTGATCAGCCTGGACAATCTGGATCTGGTTTCCAATTTCACTGCCATTACGGCAACTTTGAATAACATAGGACCGGGACTTGGAGCGGTTGGCCCTACCGGAAACTTTGGATGCTATTCTTATATTTCCAAGCTGGTGATGATTTTTGACATGCTGGCTGGAAGGCTGGAAGTATTCCCGCTTTTGCTTTTATTTAAGAGGGATACCTGGAGAAAATTCTGATGTATTATGCTCTGGAGCCTGTTTGAAAAATCATTCCCGCAATCTGTGAAATTTTTACATTATAAAAAGAGCTTCTGTGGAACCAAACCTTATAAGCAGATCTGGTTCCCAGAAGCTTTTTATTTATTAAGTTTTTGAGTTTATTTGTCCATTGTATAAGGTTCATCAGCAGGATAGCCTCCGGCTGCCTTTTGCATTCCCCGGGGAAGGGCATCCTTGGAGGTACGCCAGTCGGCATCCTTGTTACGGTAATCAAATTTATCACAGAACCAGTCAAGATCATCAGAAAGCCTTTGCATGTTCTGTTCCATCATAGGAAACAGAATATCGTAAAAGGCCTTTTTTTCTTTGTCAGAAAGAGCGGTTTCTGCGGCTTCCACAAGATCTCCGAAATGAGGAATGCAAAATCCCTTACAATCTTTAAAAAGAGGCAGAAATTCCGGATTCTTTTTAAAAAGGTCAAAAAAAGTATCCAGATAGCGGGCATAAGTATCTTTATAAAAATTGCAGATATAACAGGAATCTGCCTGTTCCCGTGCCCAGGCGCCAAGGCTTGTTTTTGTGTTACTGGTGTCAGAAGTTCCTTTTTTAAAACGGGAAAAAACAGAGGCTTTGGATGGGGCGAACATCTTGATCTGTTCGTGGAGTTCTTTTGCTTTATACTGGAAATGTGTTTTCAGGATCAGGCCCGTGCCAAGGCGGTTTCCGTAGTCGTACATTTTTTTATAATGGGTGCGGCAAAAGCCCATTTTATCAGTTTCAGCGCGGACGTCATCTTCCATATAGGAAGCGCCTGCTCCAAGAACAAAATCCATGGTGTGCTGTTCCAGCTGGCGTTCAATAAAGCAAAAGGGGCATTCATCATCGGCCTTGAAAGCATCCATCAGAGGAATGGTGTATAATTTTTCTTTCATATGCAAAGTCTCCTTAAAATTGGTAGCGTGATCTCCATAAATTGTTTCGCAACAAAGCAGCGTTCACAGTTCTGATATCATAGTAGGGCAAATCTGGACTTTTGTAAAGACTGTAAAAAGTTATAAAATATCGAACATATGGTTGCGTATGCGCCAGGAGAATGTTATACTAGAACATACCAAGGAAAGGCAGGAACAAAGAAAATGGAGATTCTGGACAGACTGAATAAATCCCAGACAGAGGCTGTAACGGCCACAGAAGGATACATACGGGTGATTGCAGGAGCCGGTTCCGGTAAGACCAGAGCATTGTCGCATCGTTTTGCATTTCTGGTAAACGAGATCGGAATCCTTCCAGGAAATATTCTGTGTGTTACCTTTACCAATAAATCTGCTAATGAAATGCGCCAGAGGATCCATAATCTTACAGGAGATAATGATACCGGATACATCAATACCTTTCATGGATTCTGTGTATCTGTCCTTCAGGAAGAAAGCTATGCTGTACAGTATCCTAAGAGCTTTCTGGTGCTGGATAATTCTGACATTGATTCCATGCTGAAGATTATATACGAAGAGCGTGGTCTGACCCTTCGGAATATGACCTTTTCCAGTGCAAGAGATATGATTGAGATCCGCAAACTTTATAAAGAGCCGGAATATTACCAGGATATGATCACCATGTCTGTAGATCAGATCTATGAGAAATACATGCAGGCGACTATAGCCAGTGACATTATTTTTTACGGATATCTTTATCAGGAAAAGAAATGCTTTGGACTGGATTATAACGATCTTATCAAATTTACCCTTTATATCTTTGAAAATAACGAAGAAATCAAACAAAAATGGCAAAAACGCCTGGAATACATTATGATTGATGAGTTTCAGGATATTGATGATCTGCAGTACAGGCTGATGTGTGTGCTGTGCGGCTACCACAGGAATCTTTTTATTGTAGGGGATCCGGACCAGACTATCTACACCTGGCGTGGAGCCAATGTGAAATATCTTCTGGATTTTGACCGGAACTTCCCAGATGTACAGACTATTATGATGATGGAGAATTACCGTTCCACACCACAGATCTTAAATGTGGCAAATTCCCTGATCAGCAGGAATCTTCTTCGAATGAAAAAAGACCTTTTGCCTACTTTACCGTCGGGAAAAAGTGTTCTTTGCTATCATGGTCAGAACCAGGAGAAGGAAGCCATGTGGATGGCCAAGGAGATAAAGAAGCTGAAAGAAAAGGGAGTTTCTTACAAGGAGATTACCATATTATACCGAGCTCATTATCTGACCAGAGTTATTGAACAGGTATTTTTGAAGGAAGAAATTCCTTATACCATTTACAGCGGTGTGCAGTTTTTCGGGCGTATGGAGATCAAAGATGCCCTTTGTTATCTGCGGATGATCGCTTATAAGGATGATCTTTCTTTTGTAAGGATTGCCAATGTTCCCAAACGGAACCTGGGAGAGCGGCGCATGAAATTTATCCAGGAATATGCAGGGGAAAATCAGTGCAGCCTGTATGAAGCTTTGTGCCAGAATCTGGATCAGGATATTTTTAAAGGGACAAAAGCAAAAGAATTTGTCCGTCTGGTAGAGACATTTGCATCCAATTACAGAGAACGCCCGGTTTCAGAAGTGCTTTGTGCAGTGCTGGATCTGTCCGGGTATGAGAGAATGCTGCGGACAGAGGGGAACCAGGAAAGGCTGGATAACCTTGCAGAGCTGAAACAGTCTGTTTATGAATATGAGACTACATGCGGAGAAGAAGCTACATTGGAGCATTACCTTGCACATGTGGCACTTTTTTCCAACAGTGATGCACAGCCGGAGCATGACAAGGTGAAAATGATGACTGTGCATACTTCCAAAGGCCTGGAGTTTCCATATGTGTTTCTTTGCGGTATGAATGAGGGAATTTTCCCATCCAGGAAAACAAAGACAAGAGAAGGAATGGAAGAGGAGCGCAGGCTTGCCTTTGTGGCAATGACAAGGGCGAAAAAGGGCCTGTATCTGTCAGAAGCCAAAGGCAGGAATCTGGATGGCTCCCCAAGATATCCATCCAGATTTATTCTGGACATTGACCAGGGGCTTTTGGAATATGTGGAACAACCAGAAGAAGGTCTGATAAAGGAGGCGCGAGAATATATTGAACTTAGCAGCCGTTATCTTTTGACTGAAGAGGCAGCGTCCCATTATTCCACAGGACAGAAGGTAGTGCATAAAATTTTTGGCACAGGGACCATTGTAGATGTGGATATGGACAAAAGCGCCTATACTATTTTATTTGACGGAATGGAAACGCCAAGAACCATTTCTTTTCGGGTGAAATTAGAGTGTATCTGAAAAATGAACGTATATTAAATTAAAAATCCTGCCAGCTGCAAAAAATAACGCAGTGTGGCAGGACTAAATTATCTATGGGTTATTCAGCTGACGTTCATTAATTATCTGAAGTATTTGGAAGAGACGGAGTGATGCCGCTTGTAAATGCCTGGAGAATACAGTCAATACTTCTGTGAAGATATGGCCTGTATTCGCTAAGACAGACTGGCTGTGAGTGAAGGATACAGCTGTAGCTTGTGGAGCTGACCAGCTCGATAATAGTAAAAAGCAGAAGCTCTGGGGCATCGTAATGTACATCAGACTGTTCCAGCAGATCCAGGTATTCCTGATAAAAAGGATAGTCATCCTCATCGGCCTGTTCCTGGAAAGCATCCTTAAAAACGCCCCAGGAAAGATTCTTGGAAATAAAGACAAGAAGGCTGCTCTGGGTTTCCAGCTTGTCCAGGATATTATCTACCAGAAAATGCAGCTGCTCTGAAAATCCCTGAATATGTGCAGCTTCAAGAGCATCGTGGGCCTGGGAAAAAAGCTCTCCGGCTTTATGGGAGATCAGCTTATTGCGGATGTCATATTTATCTTTAAAATATAGGTAGAAAGTACCCTTGGCAACTCCGGCATTTTCTACAATGTCAGAAATGGTTGTCTTAGCCAGGCCTTTAGTTGTAAAGAGTTCAAAGGCTGTATTGTACAGAGCACTTTTCTTTCTTTTCTTATTCAGTTCCAGCTTTCCCATGCCTTTTCCTCCTTAATTTGTACGGTTATACGGTAGTATGGTTCTTATTTTAAACAAAAATGACTAAAAGTCAATATCAAAACAGGAAAAGATTTGGATAAAAAACAGATATTGACTACTGGTCAGTTTTGCTGTATAACTTTCATAGGTTAAGAGATGACTAACTGATTGAATAAGGAGTTGTATTAAAATGAATCGGAATAAAAAGATTTTAAACGTTACGATGGCTGCCGGAATGGCTGCCGTTCTTGGAACTACTCCGGCACTGGCTGCAGTGCAGAACACAGAGAATGCAGTATCCAAGGAGGAAACCGTATATGTAAATGCCACCGCAGAAGGTGAGGTAAAGGATATCACAGTATCTGACTGGCTGAAGAATTCAGGAACTGCTGATGGAGACGTTTCTGATTTCTCTGATCTGGAAGGAATCAAGAATGTAAAAGGTGATGAGACTTTTACACAGGATGGTGATAAGGTTACCTGGAGCACAGACAGCAGTGATATTTACTATCAGGGAACTTCCAGCAAAGAGCTTCCTGTAGATATGAAGATTCAGTATTATCTGGATGACAAGGCAATTACCCCGGATGAGCTGGCAGGTAAAAGCGGACACCTCCGTATGGAAGTTACATATACAAATAAATCAAAGAAAACAGTGAAAGTTGATAAGAAGAATGTAGAAGTGTATTCCCCGTTTGTTATGGTAACAGGAATGATCCTTTCTTCAGACAATTTCTCTAATGTTACCATTGATAATGGTAAAGTAATTTCTGACGGTGATAAGGAAATGGTTGTGGGAGTTGCAATTCCGGGACTGAAGGACAGCCTGGATCTTAGTGATGACCTTTCTGATAAGATTGATATTCCAGAAGGCTTCACAATGGAAGCTGATGTAACAGACTGCTCTATGGGAAATACCTTTACCATGGCAGTGACAGATCTTCTCAGCAGCCTGGATTTAAGTGATACAGACAGTATTGATGATCTTCAGGATTCCCTGGATGAGCTGGATGATGCAGCTGTGAAGCTGGTAGATGGCTCCAAGGATCTTTTTGATGGAACCAAGGATCTTTATGATGGAACAAAAGAGCTTTACGATGGAACCAAAGACCTTTATGACGGAACCAAGGATCTGAAAGACGGAACCAGTCAGCTGTATGACGGAGCTACTGATTTATACAGTGGAAGCAAGGATCTGGAAAGCGGAGCTTCTGAACTTTCAGATGGTGCTGACACATTGAAAGACGGAGCAAGCCAGCTGTATGATGGTACAAATGCTCTCTACAGCGGAACAAGAAGTCTTTATGATGGAACCAGAACTCTTTATGGCGGAGCAAGCACCCTTTCTTCCAGCTATGATGAATTTGATTCCGGTGTTGCAAGTGCACAAAGCGGAGCTTCCCAGTTAAACAGCGGAGCAGCTACCCTGCAGTCTGGTATACAGCAGTATACAGATGGAGTTGGTACTCTTGCAAATGGTATTAAGTCTTATACAGACGGAGTAGATACTCTCAATGATAAGATGAAAGAATATAATGAAGGAATGAACAACCTGGCAACTGGTGTGAACCAGTATGTTGCAGGTGGCAATCAGCTTGCAAACGGTGTGACTGATTATGTAAACGGTACCACCACTCTTACTTCCGGTGTGAAGGATTATGTGAATGGTGTGAACACCTTTGCAAAAGGAACCAAGAAATATGTATCTGGAATCAAGAGCCTGGTAGACGGTATTGGACAGCTGGTTCCTGGAATTGATGAGGCAACACAGGGAATTACTACAGCAGCGAATAAGCTTGCACAGGTTGCACAGACTGTAAGTGATGCCAATCCTACAGAGATGGTTTCAAATCTGAACCAGTACGTAGATGGAGCCAATAGTCTTGCAAGCGGAGCAAAACAGTATGTTTCCGGCGTAAACTCTGCAGCAGATGGCGCTTCACAGGTAGCAAGCGGAGCTGACAGTGTAGTAACAGGAGCAAAACAGGTAAGTGCAGGAGTAGGTCAGGTTAAGACAGGAGTTTCCGGAGTAAAAGACGGAGTCAGCCAGGTGAAAACAGGTGTTGATCAGTTAAAGGCTGGAGCTGACAGCGTAAGTACAGGAGCAGCCAGTGTAAAGGATGGAATCGGTACTTTGAATCAGGGTGCTGATTATGCATTAAATGAACTTGGTGGAACTGCAGGAAAAGCATTAAATGACTATGCAAAGACTCTTCGCGATACAGCTGACGGACTTTCCAGTACTACAGCAGAAGTGGAAGTGACAGCAGATGTTCCCGTTGATACAACCTCTGTTGATAATGCATCTGCAAATATGAGTTCTGCAAATGATTCTATTAATGGTGCAATTTCAACTTTACAGAATATTGATTTGTCCAGTCTGGATGAAGGTACACAGGCTGCAATTTCCAGTGCGATAGGCAGTGCAATTGACCAGTTAAATGGCGGTTCCGGAAATGTGGCAGCAGCACAGGACGCACTTTCTGGTATGACAGTATCAACACAGTCCACACAGACTGTTGCGGTACAGGTTCCGGTAAAGAGTATTCAAGATACGTTGAGGGAGATTGCAGATAAAATGGATGACTCTGCAACTGATATTACAGATGCGGCTACTGCAGCAGTTACCCAAATTGATACAAATGCAGCTACATTAGTTGATGGTGCTAAAAATGTAGCTGATGGAGCAAACAGCGTTGCAACAGGTGCAGGCAACTTACAGACAGGAGTTGCAAATCTGCAGACAGGAGTTGATTCCCTGGCAACAGGAGTTGATTCTTTACAGACTGGCGCTAATTCCTTACAGAGAGGTACAGAAACCTTAAAGAAGGGTGCTGATTCCCTGAATTCCGGTCTTGCACAGCTGAAAACAAAGGGTACTGATCTGACAACAGGAGCAGATAACCTTACAGCAGCGGGCAAGCAGGTAAAAACAAGCCTTTCTTCTGTAAGCAGCCTTATGGACAGTCTTGGTGATCTTACTTCCATGACAGCACAGGTTGAGAAACTGAACAAGGGTGTTGCACAGATCAAAGCCGGTAATGACAGCCTTCAGAGCGGATATAAAGAATTTGCAGCAGCAAGCACTGATGAACTGATCAGTGGAGCTGATACACTGATAAGCTCCGGTAAGACTATCAAGAGTGGTATCACACAGCTTCAGGGCAAGAAAAACGCCAATGCAAATGCACTTCTTAGCGGAGCTAAGACCTTAAAGAGTGCAAAGAGTACACTGGAAAGCGGTGTACAGAGCATCAGTAAGGCAACAGGCCAGCTTGTAACCGGTATTGGTACATTAGCAGCAAACAGTGCTACGTTGAACAGCGGTGCAAATCAGCTTACAGCAAACAGTGCATCCTTAAACAGTGGCGCAAGCCAGCTTGCATCTGGAACAAGCAGCCTTGTAAGCGGAGCTGGTACTCTGGTAGCTGCCAGCGGACAGGTTAAGGCAGGTATTTCCCAGCTGACCAGCGGAGCTGCTGATCTTAGAAATGGAGCTTCCGAGCTTAGAAGCGGAGCAAACAGTGTAAACAATGGAACCCGTGATCTGAAGAATGGAACAGATACTCTGGCAAGCGGAGCACAGACTCTGGCAGATGGAACCACAACTCTGACAAATGGAGCAAGTGATCTGAAGGATGGAGCAAAAGATCTGGATGATGGAGCAAGTGATCTGAAAGACGGAGCTAAGGATCTGAAAGACGGAGCCAAAGAGCTGAAAGATGGAGCCAAGGATCTGAAAGACGGAGCTAAAGAGTTGAAAGATGGCGAGAAAGAATTCTATGATGAGGGTATCAAGAAACTGAAAGATACCATGGAAGATGATTTCCAGGGCGTTCTGGATCGTCTGGAAGCACTGCAGTCTGATGATGCAACTTACACAACCTTCAGTGGAAAGGATGATTCCATGAGCGGAAATGTGAAGTTCATTATTGAAACAGAAGGCTTCGATGATGGCAGTGAGGACTGATAAATACTTCACAATAGGTATATAAAGCAGGAATAAGATAAAAGAGAGCATGGTGTGTTTTGATATTTAATACAAAGTGTCAGGATATGCTGTGCTCTCTTTTTAATAATTCGATGTGAAAATCTTATTTTTGCCGAAATTTATGTGGAAAGATTATGTGGAAAGAGGAATCAGCTTGCTTCTGAAAAAAGAGTCTGTTATAATGAAATTCAATTTTAAAAACCTTATGGAAAGCAGGAAAAATCAGTCTATACAGACAACAATTAATATAAACTGAAACAGAAACAGGTGAATACATGGATACTGTGAAAAAAAGAAAAAAGACAGGTGCCCGGTCCAGAAGGAAAAGTGCAAGACCTGGTTCTATTATAGGAAAATCCATAAAAATGAAAAAGACTTATGATTACTATGATTTTAATCTGGTGGCAGTAATCATTCTGATCATGTGTTTCGGACTTATTATGCTTTACAGTACAAGCTCCTATATGGCACAGGTGAACTGGGGAGATGATATGCATTTCTTCACCAACCAGGCTGTGACCAGTGTGGGATGTCTGATCATTGCCATTGTAATATCTTACATAGACTATCATATTCTGGCTAAGTTTCCCATGATCTTATATGGGCTTTCTTTATTTTTAATGTTTCTGGTACAGACTCCTTTTGGAGTAGAATCCCATGGAGCCCGCAGATGGCTGAAGATCGGTATACAGTTTCAGCCTGCCGAGGTTGCAAAAATTGCAGTGATCGTTACCCTGTCTTATCTTATTGTGGGAATGGGGAAAAAGGTACAGACGCTTAAGGCTACCATGGTACTTTTCGGAGTGGGAGGAGTACAGGCTCTGGTTGCATATGTTTTTACCGATAACTTAAGTACAGCCATGATCATTTTCGGTATTACATTCGGGCTGGTGTTTATTGCACATCCCAAGACCAAGCCTTTTGTTATTATTGTGGCAGTGGCAGTGGTGTTTGTAGTAATTTTGCTGGTGGTTCTTTCTAATATGCCACAGAGCTCCAATTTCCGTCTGCGCCGTATCCAGGTTTGGCTTCATCCGGAAGATTATGCAAGCGGTGACGGGTACCAGACGCTGCAGGCTCTGTATGCCATTGGTTCCGGAGGATTTTTCGGAAGAGGACTTGGTAACAGCATCCAGAAGCTGGGAAGTGTTCCAGAGGCACAAAACGATATGATCTTTTCCATTATCTGTGAGGAGCTTGGAATTTTCGGGGCGCTTATGCTGCTGGCTTTGTTTGCATATCTTCTGTACAGGCTGTTTTTTATCGCACAGAATGCGCCGGATATGTTTGGCTCTTTGCTTGTAAGCGGTGTATTTGTCCATATAGCCCTGCAGGTTATTATGAATGTGGCCGTAGTACTGAATATTATGCCAAATACAGGTGTTACTCTGCCGTTTATCAGTTATGGAGGAACTTCGGTACTGTTTTTGATGGCAGAGATGGGACTGGCGCTTAGCGTGTCAAGACAGATTAAATTCCAGGAACCGGAATTTATACTATAATTCTCTTGACAAATGCGTCATCAGATTATATACTTTCCGCAGTATGTGATATACGGCTGTGAAAAGCCTGGGATACTACCAGTTGCGGCCGGTTTTCGAGAGATTTATTTAAAGGAGAATGAACAATGTTAGAAAAGATGAGTGAAATGATCGCAGAGCAGCTTAACTGCGACGCAGAGACAATTACAGCAGATACTTCTTTCAAGGATGACCTGGGGGCAGATTCCCTTGACCTGTTCGAGCTTGTTATGGCTCTTGAGGATGAGTATAACATCGAGATTCCGGCAGAAGAGCTTACAGAGCTGAATACTGTTGGTGATGTTATCGATTATTTAAGAGATAAAGGAATCGATGCATAATCATTTGGATGATGACATCTCCCTGAGGCCAGAGCTTTTTTTCGATACGCTTTGGTTTCAGGGAGTTTTTTTCTCTTATTTGTCCGGGAAATCCTATGGACATTTGGAAAAGGTTTGTTATATAATAGATTTATGCGGGCTGCTGTTAGGAGCGGATTCCGCACACTATGATTTTGGAAAATAAATGTGGCTGCACTAGAGCCTGTTTGAAAAATCATTCCCACAATCTGCACGCCCCACTTTGCGGTATATTTTACCCGAATTCAGTTGCCGTAGCCCGCTACGGCGCCCTCATCCGGGCAAAATCTCCCACAAATTGTGACGCACATCTTGCAGAAAGCCTTTTTCAAACACGCTCTAACAATCAGCTGCAAATAAATAACAGGAGATACAGAGATTATGAGTAAGATCAGAACCAGATTTGCACCAAGCCCTACAGGCAGAATGCATGTTGGAAATTTAAGAACAGCATTATATGCATATCTTATTACAAAGCATGAAGGCGGAGATTTTATCCTCCGTATTGAAGATACAGACCAGGAGCGTTATGTGGAAGGTGCTGTTGATATCATCTACCGTACCATGGAAAAAACAGGGCTTCTTCATGACGAGGGACCGGATAAGGATGGCGGAGTTGGTCCTTATGTACAGAGCGAGAGACAGGCACAGGGCATTTATCTGAAATATGCGAAACAGCTTGTAGAGCAGGGGGATGCTTACTATTGCTTCTGCCAGAAGGAAGAGCTGGAGAGCATGAAGCGTGTGGTTGCAGGCAAAGAGATCTCTATCTATGACAAACGCTGTCTGAAGCTTTCCAAAGAAGAAGTTCAGCACCGTCTTGATGCAGGAGAACCTCATGTAATCCGTTTTAACATGCCTACAGAGGGAACTACCACTTTCCATGATGTTATTTATGGAGATATCACAGTAAATAATGAGGAGCTGGAGGATCTGATCCTTATTAAGTCCGATGGATATCCTACTTACAATTTTGCAAATGTTGTAGACGACCATCTTATGGGAATCACTCATGTAGTAAGAGGAAATGAGTATCTTTCTTCTTCACCAAAATATAATCGTATTTACGAAGCATTTGGCTGGGAGATACCGGTATATGTACATTGCCCGCTGATCACAGATGAGACACATGCCAAGCTGTCCAAGCGTTCCGGACATTCCTCATATGAGGATCTTCTGGAGCAGGGATTTGTTTCTGAGGCAATTGTAAACTACGTTGCACTTCTTGGATGGAGCCCGGCAGACAATAACGAAATCTTCAGCCTGAAGGAACTGGTTGAGAAGTTTGATTATCATCATATCAACAAGTCTCCGGCTGTATTTGATATTAACAAGCTTCGCTGGATGAACGGCGAATACATTAAGAAAATGGATCCGGAAGTATTTTATGAAAGAGCACTTCCGTACATGAAACAGGTTCTTACAAAGGACTTTAACTTCAAGAAAATCGCAGCTATGGTTCAGACCAGAATCGAGACTTTCCTGGATATCCCGGCACTGATTGATTTCTTTGAAGCTGTTCCGGAATATGATGCAGCAATGTACTGCCATAAGAAAATGAAAACCAACGAGGAGACTTCTCTTACCGTATTAAAAGAGGTCCTTCCGTTACTGGAAGCACAGGAAGATTATACCAATGATCCTCTGTTTGCTTCTTTAAGTGAATTTGTTAAGGAGAAAGGCTACAAGAACGGCTATGTAATGTGGCCTCTTCGTACAGCTGTTTCCGGCAAGCAGATGACTCCGGCAGGAGCTACTGAGATCATGGAGATCATTGGCAAGGATGAGACAATCCGCCGTGTGAAAGCAGCAATCGAAAAGCTTGAAAATCTGTAATGAAGAAAAATCCATCTCAATTAAGAGCAATCGCTCACCTGTCAGGACCGATGATGGTTCTGGCAGGCCCCGGTTCGGGGAAAACCTCTGTTATTGTAGAAAGAACTGCATATATGACTGGTGAGGGGAAGATACCTGCATCCTCTGTTCTTGTTGTGACCTTTTCCAGGGCAGCTGCAAAGGAAATGAAAGAACGGTTCCTGAAATTTACAGGACAGACTTCCACGGCTGTAACCTTTGGCACATTTCACGGTGTTTTTTACGGAATCCTGAAACAGGCGTACGGTCTTGGAGCGGGAAATATTCTGTCAGAAGAGGAAAAATATATCATTTTAAAAGAAATGGTTCTTGAATTTGGCCAGGAGCTTGCACAGGAAGGGGATTTCCAGGAGGATATTGCCAAAGAAATCAGTGTGGTGAAGGGAAACCGTATTTCTCTGGATCATTATTATGCATCCTGCTGCTCGGATGATGTATTCCGGCAGATTTACACAGGCTATCAGAAAACGCTGCGTCAGAGGCGGAAACTGGATTTTGATGACATGCTTCTTTGCTGTTATGAACTTTTTGATAAGAGAAAGGATATTCTGGCAGCATGGCAGAATAAATTCCAGTATATTATGGTTGATGAATTTCAGGATATCAACCATCTTCAGTACGATATTGTAAGAATGCTGGCAAGGCCAAGGGATAATCTTTTCATAGTGGGGGATGATGACCAGTCTATTTATCATTTCCGGGGAGCCAAGCCTGAAATTATGCTAAATTTCACAAAGGACTATCCAAAAGCCCAGACCGTTCTTCTGAACATTAATTACCGCTGTTCCGGGAATGTGCTTCAGGCGGCAATGAATGTGATCGACTGCAACAAAAAACGTTTTCAGAAAAAGCTTTCCACTCCAAATGAACCAGGAAAACCGGTTCGGTTGATGGAGTTTGACAATCCAAGAGAGGAATATGTAAAAGTAGCTTCTTTTTTGAAAAAAAGGCTGGATGCAGGGGAGAATCTGGAGGATACGGCTGTTTTGTTTCGGACGAATCAGGAGGCAGAAGGACTTGTTGGAGCATTGATGGAATACCAGATTCCTTTCACCATGAAAGAGCAGCTTCCAAATCTTTTCCGTCACTGGATCAGCAGGAATCTTATGGCGTATCTGAAAATGGCAGCAGGAGACAGAAAAAGGAAAACTTTTCTGGAGATCATGAACCGGCCTAACCGCTATATTGCAAGAGATGCCCTGACACAGACCACTGTTTCTTTTGACGGATTAAGAGAATACTACAAAGATAAGGACTGGATGTACGACAGGATCACCACTTTGGAAACCCATCTTAGGATTTTATCCACTCTTTCTCCTTATGCAGCTGTTAATTTTATCCGCAAAGGTATGGGTTATGAGGAATACCTTACTGAATATGCCCAGTATCGTAAAATTCGTCCGGAGGAGCTTCTGGAAGTTCTGGACAGAGTGCAGGAAAGCGCAAAAGGGATGAAAAATCTGGAAGAGTGGCAGAATTATATTGATGACTATACCAAAAAGCTGACAGAGCAGGCGAAGAAACAGGAAAATAAAAGAGAAGGGATTGTAGTTTCTACTTTGCATGCAGTCAAAGGACTGGAATATGATAAAGTTTACATTATGAACGTAAATGAGGGCAGCATTCCTTATAAAAAGGCAGTGCTGGCAGAAGCACTGGAAGAGGAACGGCGTCTTTTTTATGTTGGCATGACCAGGGCAAAAAAAGAGCTGATGCTTTGTTATGTAAGGCACCAGTATGAAAAAGAGCGGGATCCATCCAGATTTCTGGAAGAAACAGGGTTGTAAAACCCAGAAATATAACGTATAATGAGGACTGTTGTTGCAAAAAAATTAAGAAAAAGTGACGAAAATGCGAAAGCAGTGTAATAAATGACGAAAAAACGAAAGTGGAGAAACCGCATATTCTGGCTTAGAATCCTTTTGATGGTACTGGTACTGGCTGGCTCTTACTGTGCCTATGCATTTATATACAGAGGAAGAAATGAGCCGCCCACCAAAAGAAAGGTGACCAATCAGGAGGCTGCCTACTATACCCTAAGGGGGCAGATCCAGATGCTTTCCCAGAAAGAAGAACTGATGGCGTTTGCTTTTGATGACCGAAAGAAGGAACGGGAATATGGAACTTATATTATTCCGGGACTGAAGTCTACCAGGACGCTTCTTACCAGCGAAGGTGATATGCCGGATATCTGCACCACTATGACGCCACAGGGACTGGCTGTAACAGAAGATTATGTTTTTGTCAGTGCTTACTGCCATGCCAAAAAACATAATTCTGTAATCTATATGATTAATAAAGAGACCCACAGATTTATAAAAGAAATTGTTTTGCCAGGTCAGCCTCATGTTGGAGGCCTGGCTTATGACAGTGAACATCAGATTTTGTGGTATTCTTCCAATACCCAGGAGCTTGCCCAGGCGGTAAGCCTTAAGATGGAAGATGTGGAAAATTACGATTATGATGAGAGCCAGCGTGCCATTACGGTGAATCAGATTGCCAGCCTTTACGGAATCGTAAGAGATTCTTTTATGACCTTTTATGAGGGCTGTCTTTATGTTGGCTGTTTTACCAAATATACGGACAGTGCCATTGCCAGATATGCTGTGGATGGCGACGGAAATCTGATCAATACCATGGATGAAGGACTGGGAATGAACTTTGAAATGGCAGTGCCCCTTGATTATTCTACAATCTCGGAGCAGGCACAGGGAATGACTTTTTATAATGACAAGCTGTTGTTGTCCCATTCCTTTGGAATCCTTCCTTCCAGGGTTGTATTTTATGAAAAGTCCGATAAGCGTCTCTATGTAGACGAAAATTCTGCAATCAGCTACCGCTTTCCAGAGCGTATTGAGCAGATTTTTGTAGACGGGGATGATCTGTATGTGCTGTTTGAATCAGCAGCTTATGCATACAGCGCGGCATCTGTGAACATTGTAGACCGGGTCCTGAAGCTTAGCCTTCCCAAGATGGATGAATATCAGCAGCGCGTAGAATGACCATGTTCTTTGTGATGCACAAATATAGTGGAACAAATATACATGAATCCGGGATTGTCCACATATATTAAAATTGAGAGGTGATACAACATAGAAGCAGAACAGATTCAGAACCTGTTTGCAGGAAACATCCGCAGGCTTTTGGTGGATGCAGACCTTGATTATGATAAGATATATGAAATACGGCTTAGAGTAGGAAGACCGCTGTTTTATACTTATGACGGCGGTGAGGGATTTCTGACAGATAAGGATGGGAAATATGTGGTTACCAGAGAAGATCTGAAAGAAACCATGGAATACGTAAGCGGGTATTCTCTTTATTCCTATGAGGATGAAGTGCGCCAGGGATTTCTCACTGTTCAGGGCGGACACCGTGTAGGGGTGACTGGTAAAGTAATTCTGGATGGGAATGAAATACGGGGAATGAAATATATTTCCTGCATCAATGTGCGGCTGGCTCATGAAGTGGTTGGCTGTGCAGACCAGGTCATGCCCTATATCCGAAAAAGAGACTGGGTAGCTCATACTCTGATCGTTTCTCCGCCAAGAGGGGGCAAGACTACGCTTCTTCGGGATATTATCCGGCAGATCAGCAACGGGAAAGATAAATTTCCCGGAATGACAGTTGGAGTGGTGGACGAGAGAAGTGAACTGGCAGGTTCTTATCAGGGAGTTCCCCAAAATGACCTTGGCATGCGTACCGATGTTCTGGATGGCTGTCCGAAAGCGGAAGGAATGGAAATGCTTATCCGTTCCATGTCACCTGCTGTTGTGGCAGTGGATGAACTTGGCAGGGAAGAAGATTTTAAGGCAGTGGAATCCGTGATCCACAGCGGCTGTAAAGTGATTGCAACAGCCCATGGAAATTCCATTGAAGATGTGATCCATCAGCCTTTTTTTGAAAAGCTGGTGAGAAGAAGAGTGTTTGAACGGTATATATTTCTGGACAGGAGCGATCATGCAGGAACTGTACAGGGGATTTATGACAGAAACGGGAGGCGTTGTTGAAAACAGCGGGAATCATTCTGATTATTTTTTCCGGAACCGGACTTGGGCTATGTAAAAGCATGGAGCTTGGCTGCCGGGTAAGAATCCTGGAAAATCTGTTTCGGATACTTCTTTTGTTAAAGGGGGAAATCCGGTGTACCGGGGCATCTCTGGAGGATGCATTTTCGGATATTGCTTTGAAAATGTCAGGAGAATACAGGGCATTTCTGGAAGAAGTAGCCGAAAATCTGGGAAAAAGACAGGGGATCACGTTTGGAACTATTTTCTGCCACTGCGCCAGGAAAAATCTTCCCATGAACAGGCTTTCTTTAGAAGAACAGCAGTGTTTTTTGTCTCTTGGAGAAAAGCTTGGATATCTGGATCGGGAAATGCAGGTGGGACAGCTTGAACTTCTGGAAGAAGAAATGAGAGACCAGATAAAAGCCCTGAAAGCAGCCATGCCACAGAAAAAGAAACTGTATCAAAGCATGGGGATTCTGGGAGGCATTTTTCTGGCAGTGCTGTTCTGGTAGAAAATGGAAAGGAGGAGCCCTTGGAAGTCAGTATTATTTTTAAAATTGCTGCCGTGGGGATCCTGGTATCTGTTTTGTCCCAGGTGTTAAAGCACAGCGGCAGGGAAGAACAGGCTTTTCTGGTCAGTCTTGCAGGGCTTCTGGTGGTGCTGTTCTGGATCGTGCCTTACATTTATGAGTTATTTGACAGTATAAAAAAATTATTTGAATTATAAATATTCGTTACTGTACCCATTGGTGAAATGTACTGAAAATTGCCGGAAACAGGCAGGAGGCGGGACAGATGGATATTATAAAAATTTCTTTATTAGGCGTATGCGGTGTTATGCTGGGCTTTCTTATGAAAGGAACCAGACCGGAATACGCCTGTTTTATTACTGTGGGAGTCGGGCTTGTGATCATGGGGCTTGCGGTGGGAAAAATCCGTTATCTGTTTGAATCTCTTGGGGAAATTCAAAAAACAGTGCCCGTGGATACCCAGTATATTTCCACATTGGTGAAAATGGTAGGAATCACCTATATTGGACAATTTGCATCTGGAATATGCAAAGATGCCGGTTACAGTACAACAGCGGCGCAGATAGAACTGTTTTGCAAACTGTCAGTAATGGTGCTTAGCATGCCGGTTCTTATGGCACTTTTGAAAACCATTCAGGAGTTTATGGTATGAACAGGAAAAGAAGGTACAGTAGGTGGGGGAAAGGGGCGTGGAAAATTTGTGTGTGCTTGATTTTTGGAGGGATGATTCTTCTGAATACAAAAATAGAGGCAAAATCTTCCACAAATTATGACATACAACTTGAAGAAAGCCTTTTGGGGGCCAGCTCTAAAGCCTGTTCCCCAAATGATTCCGAAAATGAATCTGGAAATATCAATAACTGGGGAGTTAACGAAATAACCGGGGAGCTTGTATCAGACATGTCCTTTGAGCAGGTGCAAAACTTAATGGATGAAATGCTGGGTGAAAACAGTTTTTCCCTGGAAACCACACTGAAAAACATGATAACAGGAAAAACAGCAGTTTCAAAAGAGGCGGTGCAGGAATTTCTGCACGGTCTTTTTTTTGACCAGCTGGAAAAAGAAAGAGAAAATTTTTTCCGTATTTTGCTTCTTGTTCTGGCAGCAGCAGTGTTCTCTAATTTTGCAGCAGTATTTGAAAACAGCCAGATCGGAGATGTAAGCTTTTACATGGTATATCTGCTTTTGTTTACCATACTGATGAACAGCTATCAGCAGCTTGGAGCTTCTCTTGGAAAACAGCTGGACTGGCTGACACAGTTTATGAAAGGGCTTTCCCCTGCTTATTTTGTGGCTATATCAGCTTCATCCGGCACTCTTAGCGCAGCAGCTTTTTATCAGGGAGTGCTTCTTCTGGTGTGGCTGGTGGAGTGGATGCTTCTTACCCTGATTTTGCCTGGCGCCAATCTTTATGTACTTCTTTGCCTGGTAAACCATTTGTCAAAAGAGGACATGCTAAGTAAAATGGCAGATCTTCTGGAAACATTGATAAGCTGGGGATTAAAAACCATGCTGGGAGCAGTTCTGGGACTTCAGGTGGTCCGTGGGCTTGTTTCCCCGGCAATGGATGCATTAAAAAGAACTGCCATAGGAAAAACAGCAGGAGCCATTCCGGCTGTGGGAAATGCTGTTAATATGGTAACAGAACTGATCCTGACAGGAGCACTTCTTGTGAAAAACTGTCTTGGAGTGGTGGCAGTGATCGCCTTGCTTCTGGCCGGGGCAACACCTGTAATCCACTATGGCATATTATCTCTTAGCTATCGTTTTCTGGCAGCAATTGCCCAGCCAGTGTCAGATAAGCGGATCGTGGGATGTCTTGGAACTATGGGAGAAGGCTGCGCCATGCTTCTTCGTATTATGATGACAGCGGAAATTCTGTGCATTCTTACGTTTGTAATTTTGATGATGACAGCAGGGGGAGTGTAATGAAAGAGGCACTTTACAGCTGGATCAGATGTCTTGCCATTTTTTATATCCTTCTTACCATGCTTCTCCATCTGGTTCCAACGGAAAAATATCAACGCTACGTGCGTTTTTTTATGGGACTTGTGCTCATTGTCATTCTGGTGACGTCTGTATTTTCCATTCTGGAAAAGACAAGAGAGCTTCCAGGCAGCTTTTCTCTTATTTACAGCCAGGAGGAAAACAAAAGGCTGGAACAGGATATGGAAAATCTCCAGAAAAACCTGCTGGAAAAAGGATATGAAGAGCTGCTTGGAGAAAATATCAGAAAAGATCTGCAAAAGAAAGGCATAGAAACCATAAAGTGTGAAGTACATATAGAAGGGGAGACATTAAAAGCGGTCCTGTGGACAAAGGAGGCACCAGATGCGGAGCTTGAAAGGGGGATAAAGGATGAGCTTAAAGGAGAATGGGGAATTTCCGAAGCAAACTGTGAAATCATTTCTTGGCAAAATGGGGAGCAGGCAGTGGGTGATCCTTCTCCTTCTGGGACTGCTTCTGATGGTAATAGCACTTCCGGTTAGTGATAAAAAAACAAATACATCCCAGAATACGGTTCTTCAAAACGGGATTTTTGCAGGGGGAGATTCTAATGAAACAGATGCAGAACGAAGCGTTCTTGAGGGAAAACTGGAGGATCTTTTGTCGCAGGTAGAGGGAGTGGGAAAAGTCCGGGTGGTTTTGATGACAGGAGAGGCAGAGGATGGCAAAAGCTTTTACAGTTCAGGAAAAGAAAAGGTAACAGGGGTACTGATCGCGGCACAGGGAGCTGACAATTCTGTGGTTTCCAGGAATATTGTGGAAGGAGTTATGGCATTATTTCAGATAGAAGCCCATAAAATAAAAATAGTAAAAATGAAATGAGGAGAGGTAAAGTGAAAAAGATTTTCAGAAAAAATCAGGTGATCATTACTTCACTGGCGGTACTTATCGCAGTTGCAGGATACCTGAACTTTGCAGATGTAGATCTTGGGCTGAAGGATAAGGAGGCAAGCACAGACAGCAGTAGTATTCTGGATGAAGTGGACTATGACCTTACCGATGAAACAGCCCTTCTGGATGAGAACGGGGCAGATAGCACTCTTACAGGTGTGACTGATCAGACTACCAGCACACCAGGGGAGGCTGTACTTACGGCTGCTTCTGATTTTGCAGCCCAGGCAAAGCTGTCCAGGGAACAGATCCGTTCCCAGAATAAAGCTGACCTGCAGTCTATCATTAACAATCAGGAGCTGGGAGACGAACAGAAGCAGGAAGCTGTAAGTACCATGGTATCCATGGCTGATCTTACAGAAAAAGAATCAGCAGCAGAGCTTCTTCTGGAAGCAAAGGGCTTTGAAAATGTGATTGTAAATCTTACAGGAGAAACAGCAGATGTGGTAGTACCGCAGGCTGATTTAAGCGATGCAAAAAGAGCCCAGATTGAAGATATTGTAAAACGGAAAACAGGAATCGCTCCTGAAAATATTGTGATCACTCCGCTAAATGAAAGTGAGGAGGAACTGACAGATAAAGATGCATCCCTGGAAACATCTGTGGATATTGATGACGATACCCCTTGACAGTGCGGCAGTCCTTATAATAGAATAGGATGTTGCAGATATCAAAAACTGCATATAAGAGACTGAACAATTGCAAAATAAGAAAGTTTGCATAGAGAGATAGAATTAATTAGGAGGCTAAACGTGTCGAAGTATACGAAAGAAATAGAAAAAAGAAGAACCTTTGCCATTATTTCCCACCCGGATGCAGGTAAGACCACTCTTACAGAGAAATTCCTGCTGTATGGCGGAGCCATTAATCTGGCCGGAAGCGTTAAAGGAAAGGCAACGGCCCGCCATGCAGTATCAGACTGGATGGAAATTGAGAAGGAGAGAGGTATTTCCGTTACTTCTTCCGTATTACAGTTTCATTATGACGGATATTGTATCAATATCCTGGATACCCCGGGACATCAGGACTTCTCAGAGGATACCTACCGTACTCTGATGGCAGCAGATTCAGCAGTCATGGTTATTGATGGTTCCAAGGGCGTTGAAGCACAGACCAGAAAGCTGTTTAAGGTCTGTGTTATGAGACACATTCCTATTTTTACTTTTATTAATAAAATGGACCGTGATGCCAATGACACCTTCGATCTTCTGGATGAAATCGAAAAAGAGCTGGGAATTGCAACCTGCCCTATTAACTGGCCAATCGGTTCCGGTAAGAAATTCCGCGGTGTTTACGACCGCAATACCAATAAAATCCTTACTTTTTCTGATACCCAGAAAGGTACCAAGGAGGGAAGCTTTGAGGAGATTTCTCTGGATGATCCACACGTGTTAGAAGTAATGGATCCGGAGCAGAAAGACCAGCTTCTGGAGGAAATTGAGCTTCTGGATGGTGCCAGCGCAGAGTTTGACCAGGAGATGGTAAGTAAGGGAGAACTTACTCCTGTATTCTTCGGATCAGCTCTTACCAACTTTGGTGTGGAGACTTTCCTGGAACATTTCCTGAAAATGACCACTTCACCGCTTCCAAGAATGGCAGACTGCGGTCTTGTAGATCCCATGAGTGATGATTTTTCCGCTTTTGTCTTTAAAATCCAGGCAAATATGAACAAAGCACACCGTGACCGTATTGCATTTATGCGTATCTGTTCCGGCAAGTTTGATGCCACCCAGGAGGTTTATCATGTCCAGGGTGATAAGAAAATGCGTCTTCTTCAGCCACAGCAGATGATGGCAGAATCCCGTCATGTGGTAGAAGAGGCTTATGCAGGGGATATTATTGGTGTATTTGACCCGGGTATTTTCTCTATTGGAGATACTATCTGTACTCCTGGAAATAAATTTGCATTTGAAGGTATTCCTACCTTTGCACCGGAGCATTTTGCAAGGGTAAGACTTCTGGATACCATGAAGAGAAAGCAGTTCGTAAAGGGAATTAACCAGATTGCCCAGGAAGGTGCTATTCAGATCTTCCAGGAGCTTTACGGAAATATGGAAGAAATCATTGTAGGTGTTGTAGGTGTGCTTCAGTTCGATGTGCTGAAATACCGCCTGGAAAATGAATACAATGTGGAAATCCGTCTGGAGAACCTGCCATATGAGCATATCAGATGGATTGCAAATAAAGACGAAATAAATGTGGACAAGATTGTAGGAACTTCAGATATGAAGAAGGTTACTGACCTGAAGGGCAATCCGCTTCTTCTGTTTATCAATGCATGGAGCGTTGGCATGACAGAGGATCGTAATCCAGATTTAATATTAACAGAATTCAGTAAATAACTCTTTTCATTTTTGCAGCATTTTGCTATAATATGAATACTTAGTGAATGTAAAATGTCAGGTGCTTTGCAGTTTTTTGAAAACAGTACAGGAGCACCTGGCGGATTAACCTCAGGAGGTTTTTAGTATGGCAGAGAAAAGAACAACATATAAGATACAGGAGTTTGAAGGAATCGGAGAAGTTCAGATCGCAGACGAGGTAGTTACCATTATTGCAGGACTTGCAGCTACAGAGGTAGACGGTGTTGCATCTATGGCAGGTAATATTACCAATGAGCTGGTAAGCAAGCTTGGAATGAAGAATCTTTCCAAGGGCGTTAAGGTAGAGATTCTCGACGGAGTTGTTACAGTGGATCTTACACTGAATATTGAATATGGCATGAATATCCTTGAGACCAGCAAGAAGGTTCAGGAGAAGGTTAAAGCAGCCATCGAGAACATGACAGGCCTTGAAGTTGCAGATGTGAATATTCATATTGCAAGCGTAGCAATGGAGAACGAAAAAGGAAAGTAAACCTTTCCTTTTTTTTCTATGCTGTCAGCTAATAAATGCTGACCTTTACAGATTGTGGGAGATAGGATACAGCTGCGTCACAGAAAAAGTAGAGCGCAGTGAATTATAGGAGGAAATATGAGAAGAAGGGAACAAAGAGAGCACGTTTTCAAGCTGCTTTTTATGAGCGAATTTAATACAAAGAAAGAAATGGAAGAGCAGCTTGCTTTATACTTTTCAGACATTGAGAATCTGGAAGAGAAGGATAAAGAGTATATCAGCAATAAATATATGAATATCATGACTCATACCAAAGAACTGGATGAGAAGCTGAACGGAATAAGTATGGGGTGGAAAACCAGCCGTATGAACCGTGTGGATCTGACTGTACTTCGTCTGGCTGTATATGAGCTGGAATTTGAGAAAGAAGAAGTGCCTGTAGGTGTTGCTATCAATGAAGCAGTAGAGCTTGCGAAATGCTTTGGCTCTGAAGAATCCGGTGCATTTGTAAACGGTATCCTTGGCAAGATTGCCAATCCGGATAAGAAGGTTGCAGCAAGAAAGACAGCGCAGAAAAACCAGGAGAAAGCTCCATCCAGACCAAAGTCCGGATTTAAGGTAAAAGATCCTTCCAAGACCATTGTTGTGGTTAATTCCAATGTAAGATCCAAGGCACCGGCTGATAAGAATGAATAATGTATATTCTGTAGGTCAGGTAAACCGTTATGTGAAAAACATGTTTACCCAGGACTATTTTTTACAGAATATTTATGTAAAAGGAGAGGTATCTAACTGCAAATACCACTCCAGCGGTCACATTTACTTTTCCCTGAAGGATGAAAGCGGGACCTTAAGCTGTGTTATGTTTGCCGGATCACGTAAGGGTCTTGCTTTTCGTATGAAGGACGGGGATAAGGTAATAGCAGGCGGCAAGATAGATGTTTACGAAAGAGACGGACGTTACCAGTTTTATGCAAAAGAAATCACACTGGAAGGTGCAGGAGCCCTTTATGAGCGTTTTCTGGCCCTGAAGCAGGAGCTGGAGGACATGGGGATGTTTGCCGAAGAATACAAGCAGCCCATTCCGGAATTTGCCCGCAAGGTAGGCGTTGTTACGTCTCCTACAGGTGCAGCCATCCGGGACATTGCCAATGTTTCCGGCAGACGAAATCCTTTTATCCAGACTATTTTGTACCCTGCACTTGTACAGGGAGAGGAAGCTGCTGCAAGTATTGTAAAGGGAATCCGTATGCTGGATGAAGCAGGTGTAGATGTGATCATTGTAGGGCGTGGAGGCGGTTCCATTGAAGAGCTTTGGGCTTTCAATGAAGAAGCTGTTGCAAGGGCGATTTTTGAATGCCGTACCCCTGTGATTTCAGCAGTGGGCCATGAAACTGATTTTACCATTGCTGATTTTGTAGCAGATCTTCGTGCCCCTACTCCGTCAGCTGCAGCAGAGCTGGCATATTTTGACTGTAGAAATGTGCTTGCTGCCATGCAGGGATATGAGGACCGTATGAAAAGGGCTGTGTGGAACCGGCTTGATATGTCCAGGGCAAAAATAACACAGTATGCCACCAGATTTACCTATCTGAATCCTGAGAGCCGTCTAAGAGACAGGCAGCAGTATGTGACAGATATGCAGGACAGGCTCAGGCTTGCCATGGAACAAAAGATAAAAGAAAAACGACACAGACTGTCCCTTTATCTGGAACGCTTTAACGGGCTGTCTCCACTTCGGAAGCTGAACCAGGGCTTTTCCTATGTTTCTGATTCAAGTGGAAAGACAGTAACCTCTGTTTCCCAGGTAGAACAGGGGGATAGTCTGCTGGTTTATGTGACAGATGGAACAATCCGGGCCACTGTCGAAAATACAAAAAAGGAGGTGCGGGAAGATGGCTGAAACAGAGGAAATGAAAAACGAAGAAAAAACACTGGAAGAAGCATTTGAAGAACTGGATGTTCTGGCAGGAAAGCTGGAAGACCGTGAAACCTCCCTGGAGGACTCTTTTCGCCTGTACAAGCAGGGAATGGAGCTTCTGAAATATTGCAATGATAAACTTGACACTGTAGAAAAGAAAATGCTTCAGATGAATGAGGATGGTACTCTGGATGAATTTTCAAGATGAATTAAAGAACAGAACTAAGGAAATCGAAGCTGTGCTGAAGTCCTTTCTTCCAGAAGAGAAAGGCTTTGCAAAGACTATGGCGCAGGCTATGAATTACAGTGTGCTGGCAGGAGGCAAACGTCTTCGTCCTATGCTGATTTTGGAGACATGCAGGATGTTTGGAGGCAGGGAAGAACTGGCATATCCTTTTATGGCTGCCATGGAGATGATACACACCCATTCTCTGGTTCACGACGATCTTCCTGCACTTGATAATGATGATTACCGCAGGGGGCGTCTGACTACCCACAAGGTTTACGGGGAAGCTATGGGCGTACTTAGCGGTGTTTCTCTTTTAAATTATGCCTATGAAGTGATGTTTACCGCCTTTGATAAAGCGAAAAATACAGGCGAGCAGGCAAAAGTGATCCAGGCACTGAAGGTAATGGCACACAAAACCGGAATTTACGGAATGCTTGGCGGTCAGAGTGTAGATGTGGAAAATGACGGCAAGCCTGTGACAAAAGAAATGCTGGACTATATCTATGAGAATAAAACCTCCGCACTGATAGAGGGCTCCATGATGACAGGTGCTATTTTAGGCGGGGCATCCCAGGAAGAAGTAAATGCAGTAGAAAAGGCAGCAAGAAATATAGGCCTTGCATTTCAGATACAGGATGATATCCTGGATGTGACCAGTACTGCAGAGGAACTTGGCAAACCAATTCACAGTGATGAAAAGAATCATAAGACAACCTATGTGATCTTAATGGGAATAGAAGCAGCGTCACAGCAGGTGGCTGAGCTGTCTGAGGAGGCGGTGAAACTGCTGGAAGGAATGAATAAGAAAAATGAATTTCTGTTTACCCTGGTAAAGGAGCTTGTGGGACGCAGAAAGTGAAAGAAGGATACAAATGATTCTGGATAAAATAAAAAAGCCCAACGATATTCATAAGATTCCTCTGGGAGAATTTCCGCAGCTGGCAGATGAAATACGAAGCTTTTTGATTGAATCCGTCAGCAGGACAGGAGGACATCTGGCATCCAATCTTGGAGTGGTGGAGCTTACACTGGCACTGCATAATGTACTGGATTTTCCAGATGACAAGCTGATCTGGGATGTGGGCCATCAGGCGTACACCCACAAGATCCTTACAGGGCGTAAGGATGAATTTGAGACTCTGCGTAAAGAAGGCGGCCTTAGCGGATTTCCCAAAAGAGGGGAGAGTCCGTGTGATTCCTTTGATGCAGGACACAGCTCTGACTCTATTTCCGCAGGTCTTGGTTATGTGCGTGCAAGAGATCTTTTAGGAGAAAATTATCATGTGGTTTCCGTAATCGGAGACGGAGCCCTTACCGGAGGCATGGCCTACGAAGCGCTGAATAATGCAGCAGAACTGGAAACTAATTTTATTATTATTCTCAATGACAATAATATGTCTATTTCTCCAAATGTAGGCGGAATGTCCAATTATTTAAGTGCTATCCGTACTGCAGAGACATATACCGGAATGAAAATGAGCGTTAATAAAGCGGTCAAAAAAATTCCTCATGTGGGAACTGCCATGGTAGATGCCATGAGAAGAACAAAAAGCAGTATTAAACAGCTGTTTATTCCGGGCATGCTTTTTGAAAATATGGGACTTACCTATCTTGGACCTGTAGACGGGCATAATATGCGCCAGATGATGCGGCTTTTTAACGAGGCAAAGAGAGTAAAAGGGCCTGTGGTAGTTCATGTGCTTACTGAAAAAGGCAGGGGATATGAGCCTGCCAGACGTAATCCGGATATGTATCACGGAATCGGACCTTTTGATATCAAAACTGGAAAACAGCTTCAGCAAAAGGTCTGTCCAGGCTATACAGATGTTTTTTCAGATGCACTGTGTGAGGAGGCAAAGGAAGAACCAAAGCTGGTTACCATTACAGCAGCCATGCCGGCGGGAACTGGGCTTAAGAAATTTTCCCAGCAATATCCGGAGCGCTTTTTTGATGTGGGAATTGCAGAGGAGCATGCAGTTTCTTTTGCAGCAGGGCTTGCACTTGGCGGCGTGATTCCGGTAGTGGCTATCTATTCCTCATTTTTACAGAGGGCAGTGGATCAGATGCTTCATGATGTATGTATGCAGAATCTTCATGTGATTTTTGCAGTGGACCGTGCCGGTCTTGTAGGTGCAGATGGAGAGACACACCAGGGAAATTTTGACATTTCCTATCTTAGCATGATGCCAGGTATGACGGTGATGGCACCAAAGAATGATCAGGAGCTTAGAGAAATGCTCCATTTTGCAGTACATCTGGATGGACCGGTAGCCATCCGTTACCCAAGGGGAAATGCATATCAGGGACTGGAAAGCTTTCAGGAACCTTTGCAGCTCGGGAAAAGCGAAGTTCTCCACATGGGAAAAGAGATTGCAGTTCTTGCATTTGGCAGTATGGTACAGATTGGAGAAAAGACTTGTGAAATATTAAACAAAGAGGGATTTGATCCTACCTTTGTCAACGTCAGGTTTGTAAAGCCAATGGATACGGAACTGCTTGATCAGTTAAGCGAAACCCACAGCCTGATTGTCACCATAGAAGAAAACGTAAAAAATGGTGGTTTTGGCGAGCATGTGTGCAGATATATGGAAAATCATCACAGGGGATGCCAGGTACTGACTGTGGCAATCCCGGACAGATTTGTGCCTCACGGAAGTGTGGATAGTTTAAGAGAACAGCTTGGGCTTTGCCCTTCTGGGATTGCAGAAATGATTATGAAGAATCGGAAGGAATAAGGGAATGAAGAAACGATTGGATATGATGCTGGTAGAGCGCGCTCTTGCACCTTCCAGAGAAAAAGCAAAAGCATATATTATGGCCGGCCAGGTTTATGTGGATGGTCAGAAAGAAGATAAAGCAGGTTCTATGTTTGCCGATACAGTGAAAGTGGAGGTAAGAGGAAATACTCTTCCCTATGTCAGCCGTGGCGGACTGAAGCTTGAGAAAGCCATGAATGAATTTGATGTAAGCCTTCAGGATAAGGTGTGCATGGATGTAGGAGCATCTACAGGAGGCTTTACAGACTGTATGCTGCAAAACGGCGGGGTAAAGGTTTATTCTATTGACGTAGGATATGGACAGCTTGACTGGAAATTACGCAACGATCCCCGTGTAGTCTGTATGGAAAAAACAAATATCCGCTATGTAGTGCCAGAAGATATTCAGGAAAGACCTGCTTTTTCCTCTATAGATGTTTCTTTTATTTCCCTGACAAAGGTTTTGCTGCCAGTGAGAAATCTTCTTACAGAGGATGGAGAAATTGTCTGCCTGATCAAACCCCAGTTTGAGGCTGGCAGAGAAAAAGTGGGAAAGAAAGGGGTTGTCCGTGATCCTGCTGTCCATGAAGAAGTAATCGAAAAGGTAAGAGATTACGCAATGAGCATTGCTCTTGAGCCCTGCCATCTTTCTTTTTCCCCGATTAAGGGACCGGAGGGAAATATTGAATATCTTCTCCATTTGAAAAAAAGACCGGAAGGAACACAGGTTCCGGACAGCCTCACTGTAAAAGTGGAGGATGTGGTAGCCCAGGCACATGGTGCACTGGATAAACCGGCAGCAAACTGATACAGGAATTTTGTTATGGAGCATTTTTATATTATAACCAACAGTGAAAAAGATAAAAATCTGGAATTTACAGATCATGTTGTTGACTATCTGGAAAAAAGAGGCGGACACTGCCTTGTTCAGCTGGCAGGCAGACAGCCAGAGGGACCTTTCCACTATACAGACCCCCGGAAGATCCCGGAAGAAACCCAGTGTATTATTGTACTGGGAGGAGATGGAACCCTTCTTCAGGCAGCAAGGGATATTCAGGCTGCTTTTGACAAGAGGCGCAGCCAGATTCCACTTCTTGGCGTGAACCTGGGGAACCTGGGCTTTCTGGCAGAGGTTGACAGATCGTCAGTCTATCAGGCACTGGATAAACTTGTTGCGGATATTTACGAAGTGGAAGAACGGATGATGCTGTCCGGAACTGTTTACCGTGGAAAAGAGGTTATCGGACAGGACATTGCATTAAATGATATTGTAATTGTCAGGGAAGGTCCGCCGCGTGTTATCCGGTTTAAAAATTTTGTAAATAATGAGTATTTGAATTCTTACAATGCAGATGGTATTATTATTTCCACACCTACAGGATCCACAGGCTACAGTCTTTCTGTAGGAGGCCCTATTGTGTCGCCAAGTGGAGAAATGACCATTATGACGCCCATTGCACCTCACACCTTAAACAGCAGGAGCATTGTTTTTCCGGCAGAGGATGTGATTACGGTAGAGATGGGAGAGGGACGCCATCAGGACTGTGAAAAGGGACTGGCTTCTTTTGACGGAGATTCGGAGATTCCCATGATAACAGGGGACAGAATCGTGATACGCAAGGCAGAAGTAAAGACCAGAATTCTGAAACTGAATCATTTAAGCTTTGTGGAAGTGTTAAGGCAGAAAATGCGGGATAGCTAGAGGTAAAATCGTGAAATTAGCAAGACATGAGAAAATTATTGAACTGATAAAAGAATATGACATAGATACACAGGAAGAGCTTGCGGCAAGATTGAATGAGGCTGGTTTTAAAGTAACCCAGGCAACTGTTTCACGGGATATCCGCGCCCTGAAAATGACAAAGGTTGCAGGAAAAGACGGAAAGTCCCGCTATGCCATTTTGCAGGATACCCAGCCGCGGCTTGGAGATCAGTATACAAGAGTGTTAAACGATGCTGTTGTGTCTATTGATGTGGGGCAGAATCTGGTTGTGATCAAAACCGTTACAGGAATGGCAATGGGAGTTGCCACTGCCCTGGATGCTTTGAAATGGCCGGAAATCCTGGGCTGCATTGCCGGTGATGACACCATTATGTGTGCGTGCAAAAGTGCAGACCTTGCAGAAGGTGTTATGGAAAAGCTGGGCGGGATTTTGAACCGGAGATAGTATGCAATCTGTCTGTTAAAGAATTATAGGAAAAAGTCGTAAGGAGGCTCACTTTGTTAGTACAGTTACATGTAAAAAACCTTGCACTTATAGATGAAATCGAAGTGGAATTCGGATCAGGCCTTAATATCCTCACTGGTGAAACCGGTGCAGGTAAATCCATTCTTCTGGGTTCCATGCAGCTGATACTGGGAGGGAAGACTTCCAGAAGCATGATCCGGGAGAATGCTCCTTATGCTCTGGTAGAGCTTTTGTTCCAGGTGGAAAATACGAAAGCAAAAGAAGCACTTGCCGCACTTGATATCTATCCGGAGGATGGACAGGTTCTTATGTCCAGAAAGATTATGGATGGCAGGAGCATCAATAAAATAAACGGGGAGACAAGCACTGTAAGCCAGATGAAGGCAGCAGCGGCCTGTCTCCTTGATATTCACGGGCAGCATGAGCACCAGTCTCTTCTTTATGAAGAAAAGCAGCTGGAGATCCTGGATGCCTATGGCCGTGAAAAAATACTTCCAGAAAAAGAAAAAGTAAAAGCAGCTTATCAGGAATATAAAAAATGCCAGTCTGAACTGAAGTCTCTTGATATGGATGAAGAGCAGAAAAACCGGGAAATGGCGTTCCTGGAATTTGAGATAAATGAGATTGAGAAGGCATCCCTTACTGCAGGGGAGGATGAAGAGCTGGAAAAACAGTACCGGAAGCTGTCAAACGGCCGCAGGATTATTGACTCTCTTCAGGCGGCTCATTCTCTTACCGGATATGATGGCCAGGGAGCCGGTGATGCGGTAGGTGAGGCACTTCGTGAGCTTTCCAGAGTGACGGAATATGACGAAAATCTGGAATCCCTTGCCCAGACCCTTGGAGAAGTAGACGGTCTTTTAAATGATTTTAACAGAGAACTGTCTTCTTATATGGAGGATATGACTTTTGATGAGTCTGTATTTTATGAGACAGAGCGCCGTCTGGATCTGATAAATGGATTAAAGGCAAAATATGGACAGCGCATAGAAGACATTCTGGAATATCAGAAAAAACAGCAGGAAAAACTGGACAAACTTCAAAAGTATGAGGAAATCTTTGAAGCTGCCAAAAAGGAGCTGGAAAAGGCAGGCAAAAAGCTGGAAGCTGCGTGTGAAAAGCTTTCAGCAGTGAGACAGGAATACAGCAGACAGCTTGAGGCAAAGGTGGTTCAGGGACTGAAAGACCTTAATTTCCTGGATGTAAAATTTGCCATTTCTTTTTCCAGAAAAACCAGTTTTACAGATAATGGATTTGACGAAATTGAATATGAAATTTCCACAAATCCAGGAGAAAGCCTGAAGCCGCTTGGCAAAATTGTATCCGGTGGTGAGCTTTCCAGAATTATGCTGGCTCTTAAAGCAATACTTGCTGACAGGGATCAGATAGAGACTTTGATTTTTGATGAGATTGACACAGGAATCAGCGGACGCACTGCACAGAAGGTTTCCGAGAAAATGGCAGTGATTGGCCATCATCATCAGGTGCTTTGCATTACTCATTTGCCCCAGATTGCAGCAATGGCAGATTCTCATTTTGAAATTGAGAAACATGTGGAAGGTACAGAAACCACCACGCAGATACATACACTGGATCAGGAAAATTCCATCCGGGAGCTTGCACGCCTTCTTGGAGGCGCACAGATCACGGATGCTGTAGCTGAAAATGCCAGGGAAATGAAAAAACTGGCAGAGGAGTATAAAGCAGGGCAGAACTGGTAGAAGCTCTTAGAGCGCGCCAAAAAAATCATTCCCGCAATCTATACGCCACACTTTGCGGGAATGGTTTTTCAAACATGCTCCAGCATATTTTCAAGAAAGATTCCATATCCGCTTGTAGCATCCTGTACAAACACGTGGGTAACAGCCCCAACTGCTTTTCCATTTTGAAGTATCGGGCTTCCGGACATACCTTGAACAATGCCGCCTGTGGCATCCAAAAGTTCAGGGTCCGTCACACGGATCACGAAGCTTTTGTTAGTGTCCTCATGATTCATATCAATTCTGGTAATTTCCGCCGCATATTCTTTTACACCGTCGCCTACATTGCATAGGATAGAAGCTGGTCCGGTTTTTAGTTCCTGCTTATATCCGATTTTTATTTCCCGGAGAGATATTTTTTCTGAATAATTTGTCCCGGAATTTTTATAAAAACTGCCATAAATTCCATTTCCTGTATTTTCTCCGATTTTTCCGATTATGTTATCATCTCTGTAACGGATCAGCCCGGAAAGTTCTCCGGGACTTCCTTTTTCCCCTTTTTGCACTCCAAGAATCTGGGCACAGTACAGATTTCCACCTTTTATGGAAAGCAGGTTTCCAGTGTCAATATCGCTGATTCCGTGGCCAAGTGCCCCGAATTTTCCATCCTTTGTCACATATGTGAGAGTTCCAATTCCCTGGGTATCATCCCGAACCCAGATTCCAAGCTTAAAATTGCCGGAAGAATCCTGTACAGGAGTCAGGGAAACTGGCATTGTAGTGTTATTTCTTCGGATATTGACGGTAACAGTATCCCCATTTAATTTTTCCAGATCTTTAATAAGATCCTGCTTGCAGGATATTTTCTGCTGATTCAGTGAAAGAATATAATCACCTGACTTTAAAATATTTTTTGCCGGTTCCTGAATTTCGCCGTTTTTGGAAAGAATTTCGCCTGTGTCGATTACAAGTACACCGGAAGTTTCCATGTAGATTCCAACTGTGCTGCCGCTTACCAGGATAGTATCTGCTTCTGTTGGAGTAATTTTTACATCTTTAAAAGGAATTTTTCCAAAAATTTTGCAGGGAAGCTGATAGCTGCCTTCTCCTGATACGGTAATGGTGTTTTCGAAAGAAACAAAGGGCAGTGCTGTGAGCTGGGACAGATCAAGCCCAAGATCTTTGTCAACGTGTATTTCGTCGGGGATTTTGCGGTCCAGATAACGATACCCTAAAAATACCATTGCCAGAAGATCCAGGACAAGACAAAACAGGATAAAATGCCTGTATTTTCGTTTCTGGTTCATATTCGTCACATCCTTTTCTTTTGTTTACTGTGAATGAAAATTGTTTTCACCTGTTTATTAGTATGCGGGAAAAATGCAATTTCAATCTTGTATTTTTATGAACGGATTCCATTTCTTTCAATCATAAAAATGCGAAAAATGACAAATGAGAATGAATTGGAGTTCTGTAGGGAATGCTGTCTT
The DNA here is from genome assembly GCA_934364795.1 of uncultured Blautia sp. Lineage (GTDB taxonomy): Bacteria > Bacillota > Clostridia > Lachnospirales > Lachnospiraceae > Blautia_A. The sequence continues at coordinate 61,013 of CAKRMK010000007.1, read as the reverse complement.
ATTATGAAAAATCTTCAGTAAAAATATCTTTTAAGGTCGTGAAAATAGGCAAAAAAGCTCGAAACAAATCGAACGAAAATCCAGTAAAATCGGCACTTTCGGCTTGATTTTGCCATGGCAGTTCCACTATAATAGACGTTGTTACAGCAAAGGAAAATTTTTCTGAAAAATGTGCAAGAGCAAACAGGGCCCGTATGTTTTGTACACGTAATATAGGAGGAACCAGAAATTTCTGGTGTTTATATATTTCCGGCAAAAGACTGCCGGAGAAGTTTGGAAATAGGAGGAGAATAGCCTCATGGAAAAATTGAATGTGGCAATTGCGGACGATAATGAGAAAATGGTGGAAGTCTTAAGCCAGATCATTGATCAGGATAAAGATCTGACACTTGTTGGAAAAGCACATAACGGAGAAGAAATCTGTAACATCATAAGAGAAAAACAGCCGGATGTGGTTGTTCTTGATATTATTATGCCAAAGGTGGACGGACTTTCTGTCATGGAAAGATTCAGCCACGATGAAACTTTGAAGAAGATTCCTGCATTTATTGTGGTATCAGCAGTGGGACAGGAGAGAATTACAGAAGATGCATTTGATCTTGGGGCAGATTATTTTATGCTGAAGCCTTTTGATAATAAAATGCTGCTGAACCGGATTAAGCACATTCGCCGTGCCAGCGACAGAAGAATGCGGGAAGTAAACAGAATAAAGCCAAAGGAAGGGGAACCTAAATACAATCCCGGGAATCTGGAAACAGATGTGACAGATATTATTCATGAAATTGGTGTTCCTGCCCATATTAAAGGTTATCAGTACCTGAGGGATGCGATTATTCTGTCTGTCAACGATATGGAAATGCTTAATTCCATTACCAAAATTTTGTATCCTACCATTGCCAAAAGACATCAGACTACACCAAGCCGTGTGGAGCGTGCCATCCGTCATGCTATCGAAGTAGCGTGGAGCCGGGGAAAAATGGATACCATTGACCAGCTGTTTGGCTACACGGTAAGCAATGGGAAAGGAAAACCTACAAATTCTGAATTCATTGCGTTAATTGCTGACAAAATACGGCTGGAATATAAAAATCGTTCTTTCCAATAGAAAGAAAATGGGGTATAATAAAATATATTAAGAAGCTATGCGCTATTACTAAGGAGGGTTTTTTGGATGAAAAGAATTCTTTTTGCTACGTCAGAGGCAGTGCCTTTTATTAAAACCGGAGGATTGGCAGATGTAGCCGGTTCACTGCCGAAATGCTTTGATAAACGTTATTTTGATATTCGAGTGATCTTACCTAAATATGCCTGCATGAAACAGGAATGGAAAGATAAAATGGAATATGTCACACACTTTTATATGGATCTGGGATATAAGAACTGCTATGTAGGCGTTCTTCAGATGGAGTATGATGGCGTTCAGTTCTACTTTATAGATAATGAGTATTATTTCAGCGGTCCGAAACCATATGACAGTGCACCGTGGGATCTGGAGAAATTTGCATTCTTCTCCAAGGCAGTGCTCTCTGTACTTCCTGTGATCGGATTCCGCCCGGACATCATTCACTGCCACGACTGGCAGACAGGTCTTGTTCCTGTTTACCTTCATGACAGCTTCCAGCAGAATCAGTTCTTCTGGGGAATTAAGACAATTATGACCATACATAATCTGAAGTTCCAGGGTGTATATGATGTGAAAACTATCAAGGATATTACCGGACTTTCTGATTATTACTTTACTCCGGATAAGCTGGAGGCATACAAAGATGGTAACTTCTTAAAAGGTGGTATTGTCTTTGCAGATGCAGTTACTACAGTAAGTAATACTTATGCAGATGAGATCAAGACTCCGTTCTATGGGGAGGGACTTGACGGACTGCTCCGTGCACGTTCCAACAGCCTTCGTGGAATTGTCAATGGTATTGATTATACAGACTTTAACCCGGAGACAGACCAAAATCTGTCTGCATGCTACAACGCAACTACCTTCCGTAAGGAGAAAGTGAAGAATAAACTTCAGCTTCAGAAGGATCTTGGACTTGAGCAGGATCCAAAGGCTATGATGATCGGTATTGTTTCCCGTCTTACAGACCAGAAGGGATTTGACCTGATCGCATACATTATGGATGAGCTTTGCCAGGATTCCGTACAGATCGTGGCACTTGGTACAGGAGACGAGCGTTATGAGAATATGTTCCGTCATTTTGACTGGAAATATCATGGCAAGGTTTCTGCACAGATCTATTATGATGAGAGTATGTCTCACAGAATTTATGCTGCATCAGATGCATTCCTTATGCCGTCCCTGTTTGAGCCATGCGGACTTAGCCAGCTGATGAGCCTTCGCTACGGAACACTTCCGATTGTCAGAGAGACAGGCGGACTCAAAGACACTGTAGAGCCATACAATGAATATGAGGGAACTGGTACAGGATTTTCCTTTACCAATTATAATGCACATGAAATGCTTTCTACCATCCGTTATGCAGAGCATATTTTCTATGATAAGAAGCGTGAGTGGAATAAGATGGTTGACCGTGCTATGGCAAAAGATTTCTCATGGGGCAATTCTGCACGCCAGTATGAAGAAATGTATAACTGGCTGATCGGAGAATAAAAGTATTACAATTAATAATAATTAAATAGTTATCGGATGTATAAAAAGATAAAATACATCCGATACATAATAAAATGAAATTGCGGATATACTACCTCTTGTAAAAGGTATCCGCGGATGGATACAGGAGAAGATTTTTCTCCTGTATTTTTTGTACAACAGGAGGTATGTATATGAATCAGATTTCAGAACTGGATCTACAGAATTTAAGACATTTAATTGGCGGGTTTGATACCACTCACTGTAAAATGGATGAGTATGCACAGCAGGCTACGGACGCTCAGGTAAAACAGTTTTTCCAGAAGTCTGCCCAGTCGGCAGTGGATTGCAAAAATCAGCTTATGCAGTATTTACAGTAGGAGGTGAAAACATGAATGAAAAAGTGATGGTAGCAGATACCCTGGCAGGAATTAACGGAGAACTGACACGTTATGGTGAAATGATCCCACAGACGGAAAATCCACAGTTAAAACAGACTTTAAAGCAGATGAGAAACCAGTGTGAAATGTCCCAGGAAGAAATTTACCAGATCGCACGGGCAAGAGGCTATTACGTTCCAGCTGCACAGGCTACAAGGGAAGAAGTAGAGCATGTGAGAAGCGTACTGACCCAGGGATAAAAACCAGGGATAAAAAGTCAGGTATAGCCTGGAATAGGAAATAATCTGTATGTTGCATTTGTGGGAGATTTTACCAGATTTATCTGTTTCGTCTGTTATGAGAATTTTGACTGGAAAAATCTCCTGCAAATTGTAATGTATATCTTTTGTATATTTTGAAAAAAATAAAAAACTCTTGTAATTCAGGGAAGTTTACTATAAGATAATACATAAATACGACAAAGACGAAGAATGCAGATTTGGTCATTTCAGAAACCGGAGATTCAGCTTCGGCAGTACATAAGAAATTCAGCACCCGTATTCCGGGAAAATTCCATTTGAAATTTTGATATATAAGAAGAAAAAATGAAAACAAAAAAGATATATGCACTCTTTGTCTGGAAAAAGGAGGGGATAATAGCTAGTACAGCGAATATTAAGTAACTGCCAGATTGACTGATTTTTCATCTGCCGCGCCTACGTCGGTCGCCGTAGCCACCGCTACGCCTCCTTCCTCCGCCTTGCATATGAAGAAGTCATCCTGCGTCAATATAGCAGAAACCCTTATCCGGGTAAAAATCTCCCACAAATTTTGATGCATATCTTGCAGAAAAACTTTTTCAAACATGCTCTGGTATGGTATCTTTATTCAGGTAAAATTTTCTATAAATTATGATATACATCTTGAAAAAAATTGGGGTATGCATCAGGGCATAAAAACGAAAAAGAGAAATTTCAGGAAAAGCTTGACAAGCAATCTGATTTAAGATACTATGTAGTACAGAGAAACGAACATAGGTTCGTATTTTTGCTCAGGCAGAGAATTTTATGAAGAAGGATTCTTTCCTGTTCAGAGAATGTCTGATACCCAGACATAAAAGCCCTACCGGGCAGGATCCAGAAGAGGCGGAAAGGTAGATGTCGCTCGAGGCGACCCGCCGCAGGCATAGAATCCTGCAAAGCAGGATTCTTTCTTATTGATAACTGTGAATAATAGAATAAGGAGATTCAGAATAATGATAAATGAAGAGAAGAAGAAAGCGCTGGAAGCAGCCCTTGGACAGATTGAGAAACAGTATGGTAAGGGCTCTGTTATGAAACTGGGAGAATCCAGTGCCAATATGCAGGTAGAGACTGTTCCTACCGGTTCTTTGAGCCTTGATATAGCACTTGGGGTAGGCGGTGTGCCTAAGGGACGTATTGTAGAGATTTATGGACCAGAGTCCAGTGGTAAGACTACAGTTGCCCTGCATATGGTTGCAGAGGTACAGAAGCGTGGCGGAATTGCAGGTTTTATTGATGCAGAGCATGCTCTGGATCCGGTATATGCCAAAAACATTGGGGTAGATATTGATAACCTGTATATTTCTCAGCCAGATAATGGAGAGCAGGCTCTTGAGATTGCAGAAACTATGGTTCGTTCCGGTGCTGTTGATATTATCATTGTTGACTCTGTTGCTGCTTTGGTTCCTAAGGCAGAGATTGATGGAGATATGGGAGACAGCCATGTTGGTTTACAGGCTCGTCTTATGTCACAGGCACTTCGTAAGCTGACTGCTATTATCAGTAAGTCTAATTGTGTTGTAATCTTTATTAACCAGCTCCGTGAGAAGGTTGGTGTTATGTTTGGAAATCCGGAGACTACCACTGGTGGCCGGGCCCTTAAGTTCTATTCTTCTGTACGTCTTGATGTACGCCGTGTAGAGACACTGAAACAGGGCGGCGAGATGGTTGGTAACCACACCAGAATCAAGGTTGTTAAGAATAAGGTAGCTCCGCCATTTAAGCAGGCCGAGTTTGATATTATGTTTGGTACAGGTATCTCCAAAGAGGGTGACATCCTGGATCTGGCTGCGGAGAATTCTATTGTAAATAAGAGTGGTGCGTGGTATGCATATGAAGGCAACAAGATCGGTCAGGGACGCGAGAATGCCAAACTGTTTTTGAAGGAGCATCCGGATATTTGTGATGAGATCGAGCATAAAGTACGTGTACATTATAATCTGATTCCAGGAGAATCCGAGGATACACAGGAAGATAAAAATGATAAAAAATCCGACAAATCTTCTGGAAAAGCAGTGAAATCCGATAAGGCTGAAGATACAGCTGGTGCAGTGTCCACACAGAACGCAGACGCAGGAACTAAAACAGAAGAGGTATAATTATGGCGGTGATTTCCGAAGAGCAGAAGAGTGCACGAAGAAAAGCAATGCTGCTTCTGGAACATATGGACCGTACGGAGAAGGGTCTGTCTGACAGGTTACGTCAGGCAGGCTTTTCTGCAGAAGCGGTAGAGGATGCTATGAATTATGTGCGCTCTTATGGGTATTTGAATGACTTGCGTTATGCAGAGAATTATATTTCTTTTCGAATAAACAGTAAGAGTCGTCAGAAGATTCTCCAGGAACTTGCAGGTAAGGGAATTGACAGGGAAACGGCATTGTCAGCCTGGGAATCGGCAGCAGAAGTAGAGAATCCGGATGAATTGGCCGTTCTTCGTTCTACTGTATTGAAGAAATATCAGGAGGAAACTGTTCTGGATGAGAAAGCTATGCGTAGGCTGCAGGGTTTTCTTCTTCGCAGAGGTTTTTCTTATGGGGATATTTCGCACGTTCTGGATGAAATGCACATTACGTGTGAAAGAAGCAGCTATTGCTGAACTTAATTGCTGCAGTAACTTTCAAGTTGACATTTCTATGCAATAAATTAATTTCCTTTTTCTGTAGAAAAACTTGACATAATTATAAAAAAAAGATAAACTTGTATTGTTGTGATTGCACAATGAAAATTAAATATTGAGGAGGTGCTCCTGTGACAACAATTATTGTTGCAGTTGTCGCTGTAGTAGCCACTCTACTGATTGCAGTTCCTATTACTAGTAAAGTTTCTGTGGATAACAAAGTTAAGAAAGATGCAGAAACAGTTGGGTTAGCAGAAGACAAGGCCAGAGGAATCATTGATGAAGCGTTAAAAACGGCCGAAACAAAGAAACGTGAAACCTTATTGGAAGTAAAGGAAGAATCTCTCCGTACAAAGAATGAACTGGAGAAAGAAACCAAGGAACGTAGAAACGAACTGCAGAAATATGAGAAGCGTGTCTTAGCGAAGGAAGAAACCGTCGATAAGAAAGCTGAAGCAGTTGAGAAGCGCGAGGCAGAGTGCACAGCGAGATTTGCTGAATTGCAGAAGAAAGAAAAGAGAGTAGATGAACTCGAGCTGAAAGGAGTACAGGAACTGGAACGTGTTTCCGGTCTGACCTCCGAACAGGCAAAAGAAGAATTGCTCAAATCTGTGGAAGACGATGTAAAAGTTGATGTTGCCAGACTTTACAAGGAACTTGAGAGCCAGGCCAAGGAAGAAGCAGGAAAGAAAGCCAAGGAATATGTGGTAAATGCCATTCAGAAATGTGCAGTAGACCACGTTGCCGAGACTACCATTTCCGTAGTACAGCTTCCAAGCGATGAGATGAAAGGACGCATCATCGGACGTGAGGGACGTAATATCCGTACAATGGAAACCCTGACAGGTGTAGACCTTATTATTGATGATACTCCTGAAGCAGTAGTCCTGTCATCTTTTGATCCTATCAGACGTGAAGTGGCAAGAGTAGCACTTGAAAAACTGATCGTAGATGGACGTATCCATCCAGCCAGAATTGAAGAAATGGTTGAAAAAGCACAGAAGGAAGTTGAGAACCAGATCCGTGAGGATGGAGAGAATGCAGCTATGGACGTTGGCGTTCATGGCATTCACCCGGAACTTCTGAAATTACTTGGACGAATGAAATTCCGTTCCAGTTATGGACAGAACGCACTGAAGCATTCTATTGAGGTTGCACAGCTTTCCGGTCTGCTTGCCGGTGAGATCGGAGTAGACGTACGCATGGCGAAACGTGCCGGTCTGCTTCATGATATTGGTAAATCTATTGACCATGAAGTTGAGGGATCCCATATTGAGATTGGTGTAAACCTCTGTAAGAAATATAAGGAATCAGCATTGGTAATCAATGCAGTAGCGGCACATCATGGTGATGTGGAACCGGAAAGCCTTATTGCTTGTATTGTACAGGCTGCTGATGCAATTTCCGCAGCTCGTCCAGGTGCCAGAAGAGAGACACTGGAGACTTATACCAACAGACTGAAACAGCTTGAGGATATCACAAATCAGTTTAAAGGTGTTGAGAAATCCTTTGCTATTCAGGCTGGTAGAGAGATTCGTGTTATGGTAGTTCCAGAGCACGTGAATGATTCTGAAATGGTACTTCTCGCAAGAGATATTGCGAAGCAGATTGAAGCAGAGCTTGAATATCCGGGTCAGATCAAGGTTAATGTGATCCGTGAGAGCAGAGCCGTTGATTATGCCAAATAATCGGAGTTAATTTACATCAAGAATTTATTATGAAAGAAACCGCTTTTGTATTTTTCATGAAAGAAGAAAAGTACAAAGGCGGTTTTATTTTTTGCCTATTTGCTCTTATAAGCCTGCATAAACATACTCTGGCACATAATCAGAAGCACACTGCCATAAAATGGTAAAGGGTGAGAAAATGGAAAAAAAGAACATATTTCCGGCAACCGCATTATTTCTTTGTGGCTTTTTGGCAGGGATGCTTATACCAAATATGGCTTTTCGTTTTTCATGGAAACAACAGGCATTTTCGGCATTTTATCTTCTTAGTACATATGGAAAACAAAATATTTCAGGAACAGAATATCTGTTACAACTGCTACAGTTAAGAGGAACTTTTTTTTGCCTGACTCTGTTATGTGGATTTACAGTGTTTGGTGTTCCAATAGCAGTTGCTGCAATGATTTTTACCGGTGCTGGTATTGGAATGGCATTTTCTATGTCAGTTCTGCAGTTTGGCTTAGCAGGCGGTGCAGTTGCAATTGGGCTTTTATTTCCTCAGTATTTGCTGTATCTGCCTGTATGGGGAGCTGTATATGAACTTGTTTATAAAGAGTCAAGAGGAATCTGGCGTAATCATGGAATATTTCCGGGAAAAGTGAAAAATTATCTTATAAAGTCTTTATGGTGTCTTATTTTATACGGATTGGGAATTCTTCTGGAGTGGTATGTGAATCCCTGGATTCTTCGACAGATATTGAGTTTTTTAAACTTTTTTTGAAAAAATCTACAATATATAGTAGCGGTTACCATAAGATGAACATTATTTTGTAAAAAAACGGAAAAACCTTATTTTTATACGGTTTTCGAGCGAAAAAAAGGTTTGATTTTATGTCAATTACAAAGTATAATACAGATACATTTTAGAGACAGGAAGTAAGCAGAGGAATGGAACAGGAAATACGCCAGTTTATAGATTATTTGCATAATACGAAAAAAACATCCCAGAATACAGAGGTTTCCTATCAGAGGGATCTGAATAAGATGGCAGCATATCTGGAAGACAGAGGAATTACAGCTGTTACAGAGGTACGTGAATTTGACCTTATGGGATATATGGATTATATGACAAGAGAGAATTTTGCTTCATCCACTATTTCCAGAAGCGTTGCTTCCATGCGTGCTTTTTTCCAGCATCTTTTTGCTGAACGTAAGATAGAAGAGAATCCGGCAGATAATCTGAAGTCTCCCAAGGTAGAGAAGAAGCTTCCGGAGATTCTCAGCATCCAGGAGGTTGATGACCTTTTGAAACAGCCAGATCTGGCTACACCTAAGGGAATTCGTGATAAAGCTATGCTGGAGCTTTTGTATGCCACTGGTATGCGTGTCAGCGAACTGATCCATCTGGAGGTTTCAGATGTGAATCTCCAATTTGGCTATGTAGTCTGCCAGGAGAATAAGGAACGTATTATTCCTATCGGAAATGTAAGTAAGGATGCACTGAAGCTGTATCTGGACAAGGGCCGCAGTGTCTTTGTAAAAGACGAGGCAGAAGAAGCGCTGTTTACCAATTGTTCCGGGAAAGCCATGAGCCGTCAGGGCTTTTGGAAGATGCTCAAGGGATATGCAGACGAGGCTGGAATACAAAGAGATATTACACCTCATACACTCCGTCATTCTTTTGCAGTACATATGCTCCAGAATGGTGCGGATATCCGAAGTGTGCAGGAGATGCTGGGACATTCTGATATTTCCACCACACAGGTTTATCTTAGCATGAATATTAACCGTATGCGTGATGTGTATATGAAAGCACATCCCAGACATTAGAGTGTGTTTGAAAAAGCATATAGTATATAATACTGTTAGTCGAAAAAATCTCCTGGCTCCGGGAAAAATATCACCGGATCCAGGAGATTTTTTCGACTGTATTTTTGAATCAGAAAAACACGCTCTAGCACATTTCTGCAATGGTATAAAGAAGTTTTTCGGACTCCTCCCATCCAAGGCATGCATCTGTAATAGATTTGCCGTATACATGGTTTGGTCCGATCTTCTGGTTGCCTGGCTCAATGTAGCTCTCGATCATAAGACCTTTTACAAGACCGCGTACATCAGAATCAACCAGACGGCTGTGAAGAACTTCCTTGGCAATACGAACCTGCTGTTCATACTGCTTGTTGGAATTAGAGTGGTTAGTATCTACGATAGTTGCCATGTTCTTCAGGTTCTTAGCTGAATATTTCTCAAAGAGAAGGCGAAGATCTTCATAATGGTAGTTAGGAATAGCTTCTCCATGTTTATTGACAGCACCGCGAAGAATGGTGTGGGTCAGGTCATTACCTGTAGTCTCAACTTCCCAGCCTCTGTAAATAAAAGTATGGCTTCCCTGTGCTGCAACAACAGAGTTCAGCATAACACTGTAATCTCCACTGGTAGGGTTCTTCATTCCGGCAGGAACATCCATACCACTTACAGTAAGACGGTGCTGCTGATCCTCAACAGAACGTGCACCTACAGCTACATAGGAAAGAAGGTCGGAAAGATAACGCCAGTTTTCCGGATAAAGCATTTCATCGGCGCAGGTAAATTCACTTTCTTCGATGGCGCGGATATGCATTTTACGAATGGCGATAAGGCCGGCAAGCATATTTGGTTTCTTTTCTGGATCAGGTTGATGTACCATACCCTTGTAGCCTTCACCTGTAGTACGTGGTTTATTGGTATAAACTCGCGGGATGATTAAAACCTTATCCGCAATCTTGTCCTGTACCTTACGCAGACGCAGCAGATAGTCACATACAGCATCTTCATTGTCAGCAGAACATGGACCAATGATGGCAAGGAATTTATCAGATTTACCTGTGAATACGTCACGGATTTCCTGATCACGTTTCTCTTTCAGTGCTTTGATCTTTGCATCAATGGGATATTGGTTGCGGATCTCGTCGGGTGTCGGAAGCTTTTTGATGAATTCAAATCCCATGGTATTTTCTCCTTTTATCGGCAAAATTTGCTTTTCAATTCAGTATTATAGACTATGGAGGACAAATTGTCGATAGGCAAATTTCGTGAAAATCAGTCCGATAATTCCATCCGGTTTAGATAAATGAAATGAAGAATAGTAAGAAGAAACTGGGAAATCAGCATTCCGTAAAAATATCCACGGATTCCAAGCACAGGAATACAAAAGAGAACAAAGCCGATACGGATACAGATACCGGCAGCATTATGGAAGAGGCAGGTGTCCGGTTTCCCTAGTCCGTTTAGAATACTTTCAAGGGCTGTATTACTGTAAAGAAAAGGGCATATAAAAGAAAGAGTTTTTATGTAGGTACCTGCTGTTTTGCTGTGGAAAAGAAAAATTCCCAGAAATTTTCCAGAAATAAAAAAGAATAAGGTGCAAAAGGCTCCAAATAAAAAACAGCTTCCAAGAGTTTGGCGGATCACATAGCGGATTCTTTTTTCATATCCGAGAGCCTGCAAACTGGCAACAGATGGCATTAGCATAACAGATGCGGAATTTGTGACAGTAGCAGGAAACAGAATAAGGGGCAGTGCCATGCCAGTGAAAATTCCATATATAGAAAGGGCATCTGACTGATTTATCCCTGTAAGAAGAAGCTGTTGCGGAATCAGAACCATTTCTATTCCGGAGAGAACAGTAAGAAGCAGCCTGTTAACAGAATGAGGAACTGCTATACGGGTGATTTCTTTTAAGTAAGCGTATGACAGATCAGAGAAAAAGAAATGCGATGTGGGATCTTTTCCAGGTGAGAAATCAATTCCCAGTGCAAGGAGGCTGGCAGCCGTGGCAGTTACTTCCCCGAAAAGGGCACCGCCTGCCGCAATCATGGGAGAGACTTCTTTTCCCTGTGACAGCAAAATCAGGTAAATGACATAAGTACTGCCGATACGTGCAAGTTGCTCCAGCAACTGGGTAAGGGACGGAATTCCTGTTTCCTTTCTGGCATAATAAAAACTGTTTATGCAGGAGTGAAGAGAAGATAAGGGAAAACTAAAAGAAAGAATGCGAAGAAGCAAAGCTGTCTGCGGCTCTTTTAAAAGCCTGCAGGCAATAAAAGAAGCATTCAGGTATACAAAAAGTGCAAAAATAGATGAAAGAGTCACAGAAAGAAAAATGCCAAGAAAAAGTACACTCCTGGCCTCTTTTTCTTTTTTCAGGGCTGTGGAAGAAGCACATAACCGGGAGATAGCAGCTTGGATTCCCATGCAGGCTGCTGCAAGTACAATACCGTGGACAGGAAGTGTAAGCTGATAAATACCAACGCCCTGTGCACCAATGGTGTGGGAAAGGAATATTCTATAGAAGAATCCCATAAGTCTGCTGACAAGGCCAGTGAATGTAAGAATCAGGGTTCCTTTGAAAAAAAGCTTGTTGGACATGGCAATCCGCCCATATATCTTTTTAGTCAGTCTATGCCTAAATGTGCCTTGACAGAACTGTTATTATCTGGTAAAGTGGACTAGAAATCCAAGCGAAATACTAGGAAATAAAAATACATGTTACCAATAGACCAGGAGGAAGAAAAATGGAAAAAATGATATATCTGGATAATGCGGCTACTACAAAAACCGCTCCGGAAGTAGTAGAAGCAATGCTTCCTTATTTTACTGAAATGTATGGAAATCCATCCAGCATTTATGATTTCGCATCCAAGAGTAAAGAAGGTGTCAATAAGGCAAGAGGCCAGATTGCGGATGCACTTGGAGCAAAGAAAGAAGAAATTTATTTTACAGCTGGCGGATCAGAAGCCGATAACTGGGCTCTGAAGGCCACCTTTGAAGCATATAAATCCAAAGGAAATCATATCATCACAACCAAGATCGAACATCATGCTATCCTTCATACCTGCGAGTATCTGGAGAAAGAGCGTGGAGCGAAGATCACATATGTTGATGTTGATGAGAATGGTATTGTGAAGCTTGACGAGCTTGAGAAGGCAATTACACCGGAGACCATCCTGATTTCTGTTATGTTTGCTAATAACGAGATTGGATCTATTCAGCCGATCAAGGAAATCGGAGCAATCGCAAAAGAGCATGGAATTCTTTTCCATACAGATGCAGTACAGGCTTTTGGACAGGTACCGATTAATGTGGATGAATTAGGTATTGATATGCTTAGCTCCAGCGGTCATAAGTTAAATGGACCAAAAGGAATCGGTTTCCTTTATATCCGTAAGGGCGTTAAGATCCGCTCTTTTGTACACGGCGGTGCACAGGAGAGAAAGCGCCGTGCAGGTACAGAGAATGTTCCTGGCATCGTAGGCTACGGTGTAGCAGCAGAGCGTGCAATCCGCACTATGGAAGAGCGTACTGCCAAGGAAGTTCAGGTAAGGGATCATTTTATTGACAGAATTTTAAAAGAAATTCCATATGTGAAATTAAATGGTGATCCGGTAAAACGTCTGCCAAATAACGTAAATGTAAGTTTCCAGTTCATTGAAGGAGAATCCATGCTGCTTATGCTTGACAATTATGGTGTCTGTGCATCCAGCGGTTCCGCCTGTACATCAGGTTCCCTGGATCCGTCACATGTACTTCTGGCAATCGGACTTCCTCATGAGATCGCTCATGGTTCCCTGCGTATGACATTAAGTGAAGAGACTACAATGGAAGACGCTGATTTCGTAGTGGATAAGCTGAAGGAAATCGTAAGCGGTTTAAGAGCTATGTCTCCATTATATGAAGATTTTATTAAAAAACAGAAAAATTGATTAAAACACTTGCCAGGAGGAAAAAAAGATGTATAGTGAAAAAGTGATGGATCATTTCCAGCATCCACGTAATGTTGGAGAAATAGAGAATGCAAGCGGTGTCGGTACCGTAGGAAATGCTAAATGTGGCGATATTATGAGAATTTTTTTGGATATCGATGATGAGTCACATATTATCAAAGACTGTAAATTCAAGACCTTTGGATGTGGTGCAGCTGTTGCTACCAGCAGTATGGCTACTGAGATGGTGAAGGGTAAGACTATCGAGGAAGCAATGAAACTTACCAACAAAGCTGTTATGGAAGCTCTTGACGGACTTCCGCCAGTAAAAGTACACTGCTCCCTTCTTGCAGAAGAGGCTGTACATGCTGCTTTGTGGGACTATGCACAGAAGCATCATATCGAAATCGAAGGCTTGAAGAAACCAAAGTCTGACATTCATGAAGGCGAAGAAGACGAGGCAGAAGAGTATTAATTACAGAAAGCCTTTTAAGCGTGAGCCAGCATACCCGGACATGAAATGTCAGGTGTCATCATCAGATAAAAAAGAACATTTTTTGCAGGAAACCGAATCCTAAAGCAGATTTATTTCGTTAAAGATAAATAAGTGGTAAAGATGAGGCAGACCGTAAAGAGAATTCATCAGGGCGGATGTTATCATCTGTCCTGATTTTATTTGATAGGAAATTCTGTTAGAATTTCCTATCAAATAAAAAGTCCTACCGGGCGGGATTGTCCTGCGTCAGAAGTGTAGGTGGTGCTTAAAGCGACCTGCCGCAGGAGGAGAATCCTACAAGGCAGGATTCCTTGTAACAGGAAATTCCGTTGGAGTCCCCTGTTACATATCTCGACTATAAATGAAAATAAGAACGAAGGAAGTAATGATGACAGGACTTACAAACGAACAGGTGCAACAAAGAATTGAAGAAGGAAAAGTCAATGCCAACGAAAATCCCAATACCAGAAGTTACAAGCAGATTGTAAGAGAAAATGTGCTTACATTTTTTAACTTTCTGAACCTAGCCCTTATGGTGATGGTGTTGCTGGTAGGCTCCTATAAGAATTCCATGTTCATGGGAATCATTGTGATCAATACTGTGATTGGAATCATACAGGAAGTCCGTGCAAAGAAAACTTTGGATAAGCTGGCGATTTTAACCGAGAGCAAGGCAGTGGTATTACGTGAAGGGAAAAAATGGACCATTTCTACAGAAAAACTGGTACTGGATGATATTCTGTATCTGAAAACAGGTGATCAGGTTCCAGCAGATGCGAAAGTGCTGGAGGGCAGTATTGAAGTTAATGAATCTCTTCTTACAGGAGAATCAGATAATCTTCAGAAAAATGAAGGAGATGAGCTTTTTTCCGGAAGTTTTGTTACTGCCGGGGAGGCATGCTGCCAGGTAATTCACGTAGGTAAGGACAATTATGCTGCCCAGATTACCAGTGAGGCAAAGGAATTTAAGCGTCATAATTCCGAGCTGCGTAATTCTCTGAATGCAATTTTAAAGACCATCAGTGTGATTATTGTTCCAATGGGTATGTTGCTGTTTTACAAGCAGTATTACATTGCGGGGAATGGAATCCGTGATGCGGTTGTAAATATGGTAGCAGCAGTTCTTGGAATGATTCCGGAAGGTCTGGTACTTCTTACAAGTGTGGCGCTGACATTGGGAGCTCTTGCCTTGACCCGAAAGAATACCCTGGTGCAGGAATTATATTGTATTGAAACTCTGGCACGGGTGGATACCCTGTGCCTGGACAAGACCGGTACTATTACTGCCGGTACAATGTGTGTAGAACAGGTACAGCCTTATGCGCCTGGTATGAAATTTGAAATCGGGATGGAAAATACAGCAAATACAGCTGAGTTGCCTGATGAAAAAAATGTTGAAAACAGTACCGGAAATAATATTGGAAATAGTGCTGAAACTATTATGGATATATCCAAGCCAGAAATGACAATGAACGAGATCGAACGTGTCATGGCCAATATGATGTCTGTTCTCAAAGACAAAAATGCCACCGCAGATGCTCTTCGCAAACGTTTTTCCAGAAGAACAGATATGCCGGTAGACCACTGCATTCCCTTCTCTTCTGATCGCAAATACAGTGGTGTGGCATTCAAAGAAGAGGGAACCTACCTGATAGGAGCCGCCCAGTTCCTTTTCCCGGAAGGAAATGAAGAGCTGATTAAGCAGTGTGCTGTTTATGGAAAAGAAGGACTGCGAGTTCTTGTCCTTGCCCACAGTTCAGAACTGAATCAGGAGAATGAACTGCCAGAAGGCCTGATGCCGGTGGCATTGTTTATGATGACGGATATAATCAGAGAGAATGCACCAGAGACTCTGGGATTTTTTAAAGAGCAGGGTGTTGACCTGAAGGTTATTTCCGGCGATGATCCGGTGACAGTCTCTGCCATTGCCAAAAAAGCCGGCCTTGAAAATGCGGATAAATATATTGATGCTACTACGATCACCACACCGGAAGATATGGAACGTGCTGTTGCAGAATGTTCTGTATTTGGCCGTGTAACTCCACAACAGAAAAAAGAGATGGTTCTTGCACTTCAGAAACAGAAGCATACAGTTGCCATGACAGGTGACGGTGTCAATGACGTTCTTGCACTCAAGGAAGCAGATTGTAGTGTGGTTATGGCAGAGGGAAGTGATGCTGCCAAGAACATTGCCAATGTAGTACTGATGGACTCTAATTTTGCTGCCATGCCGGAGATCGTAAACCAGGGCCGCCGCGTTGTGAACAATATCCGTACTGCGGCATCTATGTTCCTGATCAAAACTATTTTTTCCGCATTGCTTTGCCTGATTACTATTTTCTGGGGCGAGAGCTATCCCTTTGAGCCTATCCAGATGTCACTGATCAGTGCATGTGCAGTGGGGATTCCTACCTTCCTTCTTGCCCAGGAAAATAACTTTAACAAGATCGAAAGTGGTTTTCTGCGGTATGTGTTTATGAATGCATTTCCAGCTGCTGTGACTATCACAGGCTGTGTATTTACTATCATGCTGGTCTGCCAGAATGTTTATCATAGCAACGTAATGCTTAGTACCGCCTGTTTCCTTGTAACAGGCTGGAATTATATGGCTGCCCTTAAGACTGTGTATGCGCCTCTTAGCAGATACCGTAAGATTGTTATTTACGGTATGCAGTTCATTTTCTTCTTTGCAGCTGTATGCGTGCAGAACCTGCTGGCACTTGGTTCTCTGGAATTTGGAATGATCATTCTGGTATTTATCCTGATGACCTTCTCTCCAGTAGTGATTGAAGTAATTACCGAGTGGTGCAGATCCCTGTATGACAAGGCTCATGAAAGGGAGAAAAAAGGGCTTATTTCCCTGTTCCTGGAAAAAGTACAGAAATAAAAAAACATTAAGTATAAAAAATATCCTTAACAAAAGGCAGGAATAAATTTTATTCTGTGCCATTTGGTTAGGGATATTTTGCTTTAAAGTGTGCCCTTAAAAATCATTTACGCAATCTGTCCGCTCCACTTTGCAGTACATTTTACCCAAAATTCAGCCTGCGTAGCCCGTTGCAGCGCCTTCATCCGGGCAAAATCTCACGCAAATTGTGACATATGTCTTACAGAAAGTCTTTTTGGGGTACGCTCCAGAGAATACCTGCCAAAAGGTGGATATTATGGAAGAGTGTGGGATCTGTATATTAGGCTGATATTCTACAGCTTTAAAAATTGTGGTTTTCTGTCCTGGAAAACCGTATAGTAATCGAATCCACATTCTTTCAGCAGAGATGCCGCCTTAGGAAAATCATATCCGATTTTTTCAGGGGAATGTGCATCAGCACCTATGGTAATGATTTCCCCTCCAAGTTCTTTGTAGCGGCGGATAACACAAGCGCAGGGATTTGGCTGTCCAAGTCCGTAGTGATAACCTCCTGTGTTTACTTCCAGTCCAATGTTCTTACTGACAAGTCTTTTTAGAATTTCATCCAGAATCTCTTTGTAATTTTCATAAGAATAGAAACGGTTCTGGTTAGGACCGTAACGCACAATATAATCCAGATGTCCGTAGGTATCCATTTCATCAAAGGAAGAGAGATTTTCAAGAATCGATTCAAAATATTCCATATAAGCCTGCTGTTCAGCCCTTCCCTGGAAAAATTCCGGATAGTAGGGGTCTGCGCCATGAACCAGATGGGAGGAGCCGATGACAAAATCAAAGGGATATTCCTGTAAAAGATTGTGAAAATATTCTCGAAGGTGAGGCTGAAGTCCGATTTCGATGCCAAAACGGATATCCAGCTGTCCTTTAAACGTATTTTTCAGTTCCAGCAGGTGGGAATGGTAGGCCGGGATATCAAGAGAAAATTCCAGATTATCCGGTGTTTGGGGATAATCCGGGTCGAGATGCTCTGTAAAACAGATGCCTTTAAGTCCAAGTGCCAGTGCCTGACGGACCATATCCTCCATTGGAGTATCTGAATCAGCAGAAAAAAAAGAGTGCATGTGACAGTCCCACAAAATTGCGGAAAATGTATCAGGACTGTTTACTGAAGTTATATTCATTGGAAACCTCCTTGTAAGTATACAGGAATTAGCCCGGGTTTATGGCTGATTTTTGCAGCCAGAGTGTCATAAAAGGGACACTGCCGCCCTATTTGAGAGAAGTATATCATATCAGAGGAGATTTGTGGCAATTTGCCTGTTATTTTTTTGAAAATAGTCTTGAATTTTTGTTCAGAATTAGGTACAATACGCTATAGGTTGATGTTTCTTTCACAAAGATTGAAGCACTCACATAATTTTTACCATTTAATTCATAGGAGGAATTTATCATGGCAGTAAAAGTTGCAATTAATGGTTTTGGACGTATTGGACGTCTTGCATTCCGTCAGATGTTTGGTGCAGAAGGATTTGAAATCGTTGCTATCAACGACTTAACATCTCCTAAAATGCTCGCTCACTTATTAAAATATGATTCAACTCAGGGAAGATATGCTCTTGCAGATACAGTAGTAGCTGGCGAGGATTCCATCACAGTTGACGGAAAAGAAATCAAAATTTATGCAAAAGCTAACGCTGCTGAGCTTCCATGGGGAGAGATCGGTGTAGACGTAGTTCTTGAGTGTACTGGATTCTATACATCCAAAGACAAAGCTCAGGCTCATATCGATGCAGGTGCTAAACACGTTATCATTTCCGCTCCGGCTGGAAACGACCTTAAGACAATCGTTTACAATGTAAACCATGAGACTCTTACAAAAGAGGATCACATCATTTCCGCAGCTTCCTGTACAACAAACTGCTTAGCTCCAATGGCTAAAGCACTTAATGACCTTGCTGCAATCAAATCCGGTATCATGTGCACAATCCACGCTTACACAGGCGATCAGATGACACTTGACGGACCACAGAGAAAAGGCGATTTAAGAAGATCCCGTGCAGCTGCAGTTAACATCGTTCCGAACAGCACAGGTGCTGCTAAAGCAATCGGCCTTGTTATCCCAGAACTGAACGGAAAACTTATCGGTTCCGCACAGCGTGTTCCAACCCCAACAGGTTCTACTACAATCCTTACAGCAGTTGTTGAAGGAAATGTAACAAAAGAGCAGATCAACGCAGCTATGAAAGCAGCTTCTAACGAGTCCTTCGGATACAACGAAGATGAGATCGTTTCCAGCGATATCGTTGGTATGAGATTTGGTTCTCTGTTCGATGCTACTCAGACAATGGTTCTTCCACTTGAGAATGGCACAACAGAGGTTCAGGTTGTTTCCTGGTATGACAATGAGAACTCCTACACAAGCCAGATGGTTCGTACAATCAAACACTTTGGTAAACTTCTGAACGCTTAATTTTTGGAAGAGTAGGGTTTTTGAAACTGACAGGCTGCTGGAAACATAAGAAACGGTAGTTCTGGAAGTATATGAATAAGACTCAGAGAAGGGTCCGGTCTGAATAGGACCGGACCTTTTTGTCTGTACAAAAGCAGCTGTAAATCAGATTTATGGCTGCGTACAAAGTTAAAATTTTATAAGGAGGCATAACAAGATGCTGAATAAGAAATCTGTTGATGACATCAACGTAAAAGGCAAGAAAGTCCTCGTAAGATGTGACTTCAATGTACCTCTGCAGGACGGCAAAATTACAGATGAGAACCGTCTGGTAGCAGCTCTTCCAACAATCAAGAAGCTGATCGCAGATGGTGGAAAGATTATCCTTTGCTCCCACCTTGGAAAACCGAAGGGAGAGCCGAAGCCTGAATTATCTCTTGCACCTGTTGCAAAACGTCTCACAGAGCTTCTGGGACAGGAAGTTAAATTTGCTGCTGATCCTGAAGTAGTAGGACCAAATGCAAAAGCTGCTGTGGCAGAGATGAAAGACGGAGATGTTATTCTTCTTGAGAACACACGTTACCGTGCAGAGGAGACAAAGAACGGTGATGAGTTCAGCAAAGAACTTGCTTCTCTTTGCGACGTATTTGTAAACGACGCTTTTGGTACTGCTCACAGAGCACACTGCTCTAACGTTGGTGTTACCAAATATGTAGATACAGCTGTTGTTGGATATCTGATGCAGAAAGAAATTGATTTCCTTGGAAACGCTGTAAACAACCCTGACAGACCTTTTGTAGCAATCCTTGGTGGAGCTAAAGTTTCCAGCAAGATTTCTGTTATCAATAACCTTCTTGACAAAGTTGATACTCTGATCATTGGTGGTGGAATGTCCTATACATTCTCCAAAGCTCTTGGCGGACATATCGGAAGATCTCTTTGTGAGGATGATTATCTTCAGTATGCATTAGACATGATGAAGAAAGCAGAAGAGAAAGGTGTTAAACTTCTTCTTCCTGTAGATAACAGAATTGGTGATGACTTCTCTAACGACTGCAACATCCAGGTTGTAAAACGTGGTGAGATCCCGGATGGCTGGGAAGGAATGGACATCGGACCGGAGACAGAGAAAATTTTCGCTGATGCTGTAAAAGATGCCAAGACAGTTGTTTGGAACGGACCGATGGGCTGTTTCGAGATGCCGAACTTTGCTCATGGTACAGAAGCAGTTGCTAAAGCACTTGCTGATACAGACGCTACAACTATTATCGGTGGTGGTGATTCTGCAGCAGCAGTTAATATCCTTGGCTATGGCGACAAGATGACACACATCTCCACTGGTGGCGGTGCATCCCTTGAGTTCCTGGAGGGCAAAGAGCTTCCAGGCGTAGCAGCAGCTAATGATAAATAGGTGATTCCGAAAAATAAAGGAGATATTATAATGTCTAGAAAGAAAATTATTGCCGGAAACTGGAAAATGAACATGACTCCAAGTGAGGCAGTTAAATTAGTAGAAACTTTAAAACCATTAGTAGCAAACGATGACGTTGACGTAGTATTCTGCGTACCGGCTATTGATATTCTTCCAGTAGTAGAGGCTGCAAAAGGCTCTAACATCCAGGTTGGTGCTGAGAACATGTACTTCGAGGAGAAAGGCGCTTTCACAGGCGAGATTTCCCCGAACATGCTTACAGACGCTGGTGTTAAATATGTAGTTCTGGGACATTCAGAGAGAAGAGAATATTTCGCAGAGACAAGCGAAACTGTAAATAAGAAAATGCTTAAAGCATTTGAGCACGGAATTACTCCGATTATGTGCTGTGGTGAGACTCTTGCTCAGAGAGAGCAGGGCGTAACTATGGATTTCATCCGTCAGCAGGTTAAAGTTGGATTCCAGAACGTAACAGCTGATCAGGCTAAAACAGCAGTTATCGCTTATGAGCCGATCTGGGCTATCGGAACTGGAAAAACAGCTACAACAGAGCAGGCTCAGGAAGTTTGCGCTGGTATCCGTGCTTGCATCGCTGAAATCTATGATGAGGCAACTGCAGCAGCTATCCGTATCCAGTACGGTGGATCTGTAAACGCTAAGACTGCTCCGGAATTATTTGCACAGGCAGATATCGATGGTGGTCTTGTTGGTGGAGCTTCTCTGAAAGCAGAGTTTGGTGACATCGTAAACTATAACAAATAATAAAATAATAGCTATTTTTTTAGCTAATGTGTCCAAGCGAGAAGTAATGAAACGCCCCTAAACACAAGGATGATTGGTAAATTTTACTAATTGAATTGTGGGTAGGGGCGTTTTATAATTTACCTGCTATCACCTTTTGGTATCACTTTTGGAATGAAAAACTTTATAAATCGTTGACAGCCTTATAAAAATATAGTAGTATATTCCCATCGTAATAGTAGGTTAATGAGAACTGTAATAGTAAACTTAGATAGTTTATTGTTACAGTTTTTATTTACAGAAAGAAGACAAATTATGCAGAAAAGAAAACTATATATCAGTGGAATGATGTGTGGCAATTGCCAGCTTAGAATTGAAAATGAGTTAAAAAGGACCTTGGGAATTGCGAATGTTACTGTTAGTTTTGAGAAAGAAACTGCTGAAATATTATATGATGAAAAGCAGATTTCTCTGGAGCAGATAAAAAACATAATAGACAGATTGGGATATAAAGCAACTGTGAAAAAAACTTCGCGCAAAAAATTCCTCTTAACTTCAGGAGTGGAGCTTTTTACCATTGCAGTTCTGTTTCTTCTTTTGCAATACTCTGGAGTAATAGGGTATCTGACACCATCCTCACTGGCAGTTTCTGAAATGGGGTATGGAATGCTTTTTGTAATCGGCATCATCACCTCAGTTCATTGTATTGCCATGTGCGGTGGTATAAATTTGTCCCAGACCATTCAAAAAACGCAGACAAAAGAAATTTCCAGAAGCATGTTCCGAAATTCTCTTTTGTACAATACTGGCAGAGTTATTTCTTACACACTTATAGGAGGAATCCTTGGGGCTGTCAGTGCTCTTGCGGGAATTGGAACTGATTTACAGACTTCATCCACAATTCAGGGGATTTTAAAGCTGATAGCCGGGATTATTATGATCATCATGGGGGTAAATATGCTGGGACTTTTTCCCTGGCTTAGGAATCTGAAATTACATATTCCGTTTTTGACCTCTAAAATTTTTCAAACACGCTCTAAAGCAAAAGGCCACAGCAAAGCCCCGTTTGTAGTCGGTCTGTGCAATGGACTTATGCCTTGTGGACCATTACAATCTGTTCAGATCATTGCCCTTGCCTCCGGGAATCCCATAACAGGTGCATTATCCATGTTTTGCTTCAGCCTTGGTACTGTGCCTTTAATGCTGGGATTTGGCTCTGCAGTATCTTTGCTGGGAAAGCGTTTCACAAGACAGGTTCTGAAAGTGGGTTCCATTTTGATTGTTGTTATGGGACTTTCTATGATGGCGCAAGGCAGTGCCCTGGCTAATTTGGGAACAAATTTTGATACCCGTTTTTTAAACCTGGTTTCAAAAAATTCAGCCACACAGAACACCGACACTGCTACAGAAAAGAATGGTGTCCAATATGTATCCAGCATATTGGAATCCGGAAAATACCCTGACATTACGGTAAAAGCCGGTGAATCTGTAGAATGGACCATTCAGGCATCCAAAGAAAATATCAATGGCTGTAATTATAAAATACTTTTACAGGATTTTGGACAGGAACATGTTTTTGAAGAAGGCGAAAATGTAATCAGCTTTACTCCGTCAACACCAGGTGTCTATACGTATACCTGCTGGATGGGAATGATTACAGGGAAAATTTACGTAGAGAACAGCTAAAAGGAGATTTTGAATTATGAAAAAATTACTGGTAAGCGTTTTAATCCTTAGTACAGCAGTCACAATATTTACCGGATGCAAAAAATCAGAATCCGATAAAGCGGCTTCGGCCGAAAAAATCACTGTTGCAGAGGGAGGTAGCCTGAATATCCCCATCAGTGAAATATCAGAAACAGCCGGATTCTATCCTGTCACGGTAGATGGTACGCAAATGGAGGTAATAGCAGTAAAGGATTCTGACGGTACGATCCGTACTGCATTTAATACCTGCCAGATCTGCTATGATTCCGGAAAGGGTTATTACAAGCAGGAAGGAAACAAACTTGTCTGCCAGAACTGTGGAAATTCTTTTATTATGGATCAGGTGGGAATTATATCCGGAGGATGCAATCCGTGGCCGATTTTGGATGAAGACAGAACTGTATCTGATGAAGAAATCCAGATATCTTATGAATTTCTGAAATCCTCCGGGGATATTTTTGCGAACTGGAAAAAGGCATAACAAAGAAGAAAATTTAACCGATACCAGTACAGCTGTAGAAGAATATTTAAGTCAGTATGATACGTTTTCAGCAGAAGACATTAAATGGGAAGAATAACCGGATAAATACTAAAAAATTGTCAAATTTTACTTAAAATACAATTTTTCTCAATATAAAAAATTACATTTTTGAATTAATCAAATGTTGTAATCGGCCTATGATTATGGCATAATAGTTAAGGATATGTTAAAACTACGAAAAATCCACATTAATTAAAAGAAAATACTTGAGAAGAAAGGTCGTTTCCTGCGAAATATGCAGAAATTGAGACGATGACAGAGGAGTAAAACATGGCAATTTTTTCAATGGTTTTATCTTTGCTGTGCGGTGTATCATTTTTCTTATTTGGAATGTCTTTGATGGGAGACGGACTGAAATCCGTTGCAGGTAATAAACTGGAAGCATTCCTTTACAAAATGACCAATACCCCGCTGAAGGGTGTAGCACTTGGAACAGGTGTTACCAGTGTAATTCAGTCATCATCCGCAACCACCGTTATGGTTATCGGTTTTGTAAACTCCGGTATGATGAAGCTGAAACAGGCAATTGGTATTATCATGGGTGCAAACATTGGAACCAGTATTACAGGATGGATTCTTTGTCTGTCCTATATTCAGGGCTCCGGTGGGATTGCAAGTATTCTTTCTACAGCTACTATTTCAGCAGTAGTGGCTGTGATCGGTATTGTACTTCGTATGGTCTGTAAAAGATCTGTACACAGAAATATCGGAAATATCATGCTGGGATTTGCAATTCTGATGAATGGAATGCAGATGATGAGTGGAGCTGTTGCACCTCTTCGTGAAAGCCCTGTATTTATTGACATGCTGACAATGTTTTCCAACCCTATTGCAGGTATTCTGGTAGGTATTGCATTCACAGCAGTACTTCAGAGTGCATCTGCCACCGTGGGTGTGCTGCAGGCTCTTTCTGTAACTGGAATCCTGACCTTTGCCAGTGCATTTCCCATTGTCCTTGGTATCGGTGTAGGAGCAGCATGCCCGGTTCTGATTTCCGCTGTAGGAGCAAATAAGAACGGTAAAAGAACTGCTCTTGTATATTTGCTTAATGACCTGTTTGGTCTGATCCTGTGGTCCATTGTATTCTATACACTGAATGCTATCATTCACTTTGGATTTATGGATATGATCATGACCCCGGTTTACATTGCCCTTTTGAATACAGTGTTCCGTGTGGCAACTGTAGTTGTTCTTTTCCCGTTTATTCCTAAGCTTGAGCAGCTGGTATGCTATCTGGTGAAAGACAGCGCAGAAGAGTTGGAGGACGAAGCAGATTTCGACCTTCTGGAAGAGCGTCTGATCAATTATCCGGCACTTGCTATCGGACAGTGTCACCGTGCAATGAATGGTATGGCGAAGAAGCTTCGTAAGAATGTGAACAGAGCTATGAATCTTCTGAATGAATACCAGCAGGATAAGTACGACAAGGTACAGCGCAAAGAAGATCTGATCGACAAATATGAGAGCCGTCTGGGTGAATACCTGATCCAGCTTACCAAGCGGGAGATGAATACAGCACAGACAAGACAGGTATCTTTGTATCTGCACACCATCAATGACTTTGAGCGTATTGGTGACCATGCTTCTTATATTGCCCATATGTCAAATGAGATGCATGATAGCCACACTAATTTCTCACAGGAAGCCTGGGATGAGCTGAATGTTGTAATGGCAGCTGTGCGTGAAGAAATTAATGTGACATGTAACGCATTTATGAATGATGATAAAGAAGCTGCACAGCGTGTGGCTCCTCTTGGAGTGGTGATCACAAGGCTTTGTGATGAGCTGAAGATGCATCATGTAGAGCGTCTTAGTCAGGGTAAGTGCGGATTGGAAGAGGGAACTGTATTTAATGATATCCTGAACAGTTTCGGAAGAATTGCATCTCACTGTGCCAGCGCTATGACTGCCCTTATGAAGAGCGGTGAGGAGACCACAGATATCCATATTCATAATTCCAAAATCTATCCTACAGACAGTCTGGAATATTATACTTATTTTAAGGAATACAGACAGAAATATGATATTGGAACAGAAGTGGAGCATACATTAAGTATGGAACCGGAAGAAGTTGAATAAAAATGAAAAACACCGTCAGATAATTACCGATGATAAGATCGGAGATTATCTGGCGGTATTTTTATGCAATAAGAAATTACGTTGGAATCTCCATTGCATAAAAAGCCCTGTCAGGCTGGCTTCTCTCTTGTATAGTGGGAATTTTGTTGAAAAATTCTATTGTGTGGATTAAAACGGCATGTCTCATTTTACAAAAAATGTGGGAACACGCTGGTCTTTTGAAAAGGAACTTTGAAAATTAATAAAAGTACATAATGTTCTATTGACGGATACAAAAACTCCTTGCTTTCAAATAGATGTTAAATTACAGAAAATATTCACTGACATTATGTAATTAAAAGTTCGGGTCTGGTTCTGTGAGAATGTGAGACGCCTTTGTTTTACTTTTCATCGGGCACATGTTCGGCAATATCTTCCAGCTTACAGTCAAGAATCGTGCACAGACGATCCAGAGTATAAACTTCAACATTGTCATTTTTGCGAAGCCGGTCTAACAGCTTTTTATCAATTCCGTGCTTCTCATAGAGAGCATATTGCGAAACATGGCGTTTCTTTAAAGTCTCCCAGAATCTGTCATATTTTATCATATGTTCAAATCCTTTTTCATTTATGACCAAATTGTTCTTGCTATATATCTATTATCGGGGTAAAATGAAAAACAGAACAGGGTGTTTATAAACACCCTACTGGGAGGGCGAAGCATGAGAAATGGAATTAAGAATGCAGCATTAGTTATATGTGCAATGTTTTTAGCAGGATGCCTGTTCTACTGTATGGTAGCTGGTGCAGGAACCGGGAAGGGTGCCCTGGCGTATGTGATTATGGCAGCTGTTATGGCTGTCACGATTTCTGTGACTATATGTGCAGGAATTCGTTATATTCAGAAGCTGCAGGATCAATTGAAAGAATTGCAGGATAGAAAATAGAGAAAATCGTTAGAAAATGTTGCAGTAATAAGAACTTTGAAATATAAGTGATAAAATGCGGGGAGTAAAAATAAGGACAGCAGAAATATAAACACAAAGATAAAAATAGAAAAAGCCAGGTACAGTTATGAATACACCATCACTGTTACCTGGCTCTTTCTATAGGATATTGAAATTTCCAAATATAAATTATCAAGATAACTGAAAATTTTATTGGAAATTTCTGTACATATTATTTCAGAAATTATTTCTCAACAAGAAGGGATTTTCCTGTCATTTCTGCCGGCTGTTCCATACCCATAAGCTGGATCAGAGTCGGGATGATGTCTGCAAGGCAGCCACCCTCACGAAGTGTGTATTTCGGATCAGCATTCACAAGGATAAATGGTACCGGGTTAGTGGTATGAGCTGTGTATGGTTCACCTGTCTCATAATCAACAAGCTGCTCTGCATTACCATGGTCAGCACAGATAAACATCTGTCCGTCAACCTCCTTCAGAGCCTCAACAGCCTTTCCAACGCACTCATCAACAGCCTCAACAGCCTTGATAGCAGCTGCCTCAACGCCGGTATGACCAACCATATCCGGGTTTGCAAAGTTAATGATGATCACATCGTATTTCTCGGACTTGATAGCTGCAACAAGTTTCTCGCAAACTTCAGGAGCGCTCATTTCCGGCTGAAGGTCATAAGTAGGAACCTTCGGGGATTTAACAAGGATTCTGTCCTCGCCTTTATTTGGCTCCTCAACACCACCGTTGAAGAAGAAGGTTACATGAGCGTATTTCTCTGTCTCTGCAATACGTGCCTGTGTCATATTGTGTGCTGCAAGATACTCACCAAATGTGTTGTGAAGCTGAACCTTGTGGAAAGCAACCAGTTTGTTTCCAATGGTATCATCATAATCTGTAAAGCATACATATGTGAGGTCAAGTCTCTTTTCTCTTGCAAATCCTGTGAAAGCATCGTCACAGAATGCTCTTGTGATCTCACGTGCACGGTCAGGACGGAAGTTGAAGAATACAACAGAGTCCTTATCAGAAACAACAGCAACTGGTTTGCCATCTTTCTCAATTACAGTTGGAAGAACGAATTCGTCTGTCTTTCCATTGTCATAGGAAGCCTGTACAGCCTCTGCTGCATTTGTTCCCTTAACGCCCTCGCCCTTTGTAAGTGCGTTATAAGCAAGCTCAACACGATCCCAGCGGTTGTCACGGTCCATTGCATAATAACGTCCGGAAACAACACCAATTTCGCCTACCCCAAGCTCGTCCATTTTTGCCTGGAGCTGTTCAATATATCCCTTACCTGAAGCTGGAGGTGTATCACGGCCGTCAAGGAAGCAGTGTACATAAACTTTCTTAAGTCCCTCTTTCTTAGCCAGCTCAAGAAGGCCAAAAAGATGGGTAATGTGACTGTGAACACCGCCATCAGAGAGAAGTCCCATAAAATGGACAGCAGAATCATTCTCTTTGGCATTCTTCATAGCTGCAAGAAGAGCTTCATTCTTAAAGAAATCTCCATCCTGGATCTCTTTGGTGATTCTGGTAAGCTCCTGATATACAATACGGCCGGCACCCATGTTCATGTGGCCAACCTCGGAGTTACCCATCTGGCCTTCCGGAAGTCCTACAGCCAGTCCGCTTGCATTACCCTTTACAAAAGGATATTCAGCCATCAGCTTGTCCATGACTGGTGTATTTGCTTCGTATACAGCGTTTGCGTCATGTCTCTCGTTCAGGCCATATCCGTCAAGAATCATTAAAACCGTTGGTTTTTTGCTCATAATATGCTCCTTTATACTGATAAAAATGTCTTTTGTTACTCCTTATATATAGTATCAAAAATCTGGAATTTTTCAATCACAATTTTTTTATTTTACAAAAAGTATTTGCTAAATGAAGCAGATTTATTTTCCGTAAACACGGATAGTCTTGGAAATCCGTTTTACAGATGCACGGTTAGAAAGCTCCTGAATAGCTGTCTTGAAATCTCCCTCACGTACTTTTGCGGTGATCACAACAACCTCTGCCAGATGGTCATTCTGGGTCTGGCTGTCACGCTGTATGATCTGTGCCACACTTACGTGATATTTGGCAAAAACTTCTGTCATTTCTGCAAGAACACCACAGCGGTCTTCTACATGAAGACGGAGGAAGTAGCGGTTATAAGTATCTTCCATTTTTTTGACTGGAAGCTCTTTATAGCAGGTACATCCAATACGTCCGCAGCAATTTGCATTTATATTCCGGACAATATCAAAAATATCACCAACTACAGCGCTGGCAGTAGGAAGTTCTCCGGCACCCCGTCCAAAAAACATAGCATCTTCCACAGCATCCCCATGTACGAAAACTGCATTGTAGGAATCGTTTACAGTGGCAAGAGGATGATCACTTGGAATCAGCATAGGGCATACGTAGGCTTCGATTCCGGACTTAGTATTACGGGCAACTCCAAGCAGCTTGATGGCGCATCCCATTTCTTTTGCGTAGCGGATATCTTTGGCAGAAATTTTGGTAATTCCTTCAATATAAACATCATCAAAAACAACTCTGGAATTAAAAGCAACGCTGGCAAGAATGGCAACCTTGCGTCCTGCATCCAGTCCGTCAATATCAGCTGTTGGATCGGCTTCTGCATATCCAAGCTTGGTGGCAAGAGCCAGGGCATCCTGAAATTCCATATTGTCCTGGGACATTTTTGTGAGGATAAAATTGGTGGTTCCGTTTACGATACCCATAACTTCTGTCATATGGTTGCCTGCAAGACACTGCTTTAAAGGACGGATAATAGGAATTCCTCCTGCAACAGCAGCTTCAAAAAGAAAATCCACATGAGAGGTACTGGCTGCATCCAGAAGCTCTTTTCCATGGACGGCAATAAGGTCTTTGTTTGCTGTTACAACATGCTTACCTGCATGAAGGGCATCCAGGATGTAGGTTCTGGCAGGTTCAATACCTCCGATCAGTTCAATTACGATATCAATGGAAGGATCCTGTCTGATCTCATCCCAGCTGTTTGTGAGAATAGAAGAATCCTCTACTTTTGCGGAGGCTTTTTCAAGATTGCGGACAAATATTTTTCGGATTTTTACCTTGCAGCCGATCTTGGCAGTCATTTCTTCTTCCTGATTCTTTAATACCTTGTAAACACCTGTTCCAACAGTTCCAAGCCCAAGCAGGGCTGCATTTATAACTTTTTCTTCCATGGGGTGCTCCCTTCTTTCATAATCAGAGTTGGTATAAATACAAATGTCAGTATGAAAAAGACAGATGTCTTTCCTACATTAACATTTCTTATGTGGTTTCTATAGTATGGCAGAAAGTGGAATTTGTCAAGCAGAGGAAGATGAGAATCATATATTAGGAAAAGAACAGAAAAAATGCTGGCAAAAAGTTGATAAAAACAGGGAAAAAGACTGGAAAATCTGTAAAAAAAGCTGTCTGAAAAAAATCTGGAAATTTCTTAAAATAGGGGCTTGAAAGTAGGATTGATATCGCATATAATCGCTCTCAAACGATATTTTTTCTTAGGGAGGAAAAATTGTAATGCAGACAGATATGACTGTGGGCAAGCCAATGAAAATGTTGCTTAATTTTACCATTCCGGTTTTTGTGGGAAATGTGTTTCAGCAGCTTTACAGCATGGCAGATGCGGTTATAGTGGGGAAGTTTGTAGGTACTAAGGGTCTTGCGGCAGTAGGAGCTACAGGCACCATTAATTTCCTTATTATTGGTTTCTTGATGGGACTGACCACAGGATTTACAGTACTTACTTCACAGAAGTTCGGTGCGGGAAGAATGGAGGAAATGCGTAAGACAGTAGGAAATGCTGCGATTCTTTCGGCAGTTGTGGCTGTGGTGATGACTGCAGTGAGCATGCTCGGAATGCACAGACTTCTTATTTTTATGCATACACCTGAGGATATTTTTGATGGGGCATATGGTTACATTATGATCATATGTGCCGGCATTTTCACCCAGGTACTCTACAACCTGGTTTCCAGCGTTTTAAGGGCACTTGGAAACAGTAAGACGCCGTTATATTTTCTGATTCTGGCAGCAGGGCTTAATATTGTTCTGGACCTTGTGTTTATTATCTTTTTCCACTGGGGTGCACCTGGAGCAGCCTGGGCTACAGTTATTTCACAGGGGATTTCAGGACTTCTCTGCCTGGTATACATCTGGAAAGCTGTACCAGAGCTGAAGTTGAAGAAGGAGGACTGGCGTTTTGAGCCTGGCATTGCAGGCAAGCAGATCAGCGTAGGAATTCCCATGGGGCTTCAGTATTCCATCACTGCCATTGGAACTATGATGGTGCAAAGCTCTTTGAACATTCTTGGTTCTTATGCTGTAGCCGCTTTTACAGCAGGTAATAAGATTGAGAATATTTTTACCCAGGCATTTGTTGCTATTGGAACTACGATTTCTACATATAATGCACAGAACATTGGAGCAGGCAAGCTGGACCGTGTGCGTCAGGGATTTCGTTCTACAGATGTGATCGGATGTGTGTATGCAGTCGTTGCCGGATTTATTCTCTTTTTTGCCGGAAAATATTTTTCTTACCTGTTTATTTCCGACAATGCAGCTGTGGTTATTCCAATGGTTGACACCTATTTAAGATGTGTGGGAATGTTCCTGATTCCTCTTTATGTAGTCAATTGTTACAGGAACGGCTATCAGGGAATGGGATATGGACTTCTTCCTATGCTCTCCGGTGTGGCAGAGCTGTTCGGAAGAGGTGTGATGGCGATCATTGCTGCAAATAAGAAAAGCTATCTGCTGGCATGTATGGCAAGTCCTTTCGCATGGATAGTGGCTACTGTCCTGTTAATTGTACTTTACTTCTATGTAATGAAAGACATGAAGAAAAAGCTTTGCCTGAAATAAAAAAGGTAAAATCAGGATTACAAAAGATCAGGTATTATTCTATAAAATAAATGTGTCAGACAGTGCTATTTTCTGCCTGGCACATTTTTTCGTATGTAATATAATGATGGTCAAAAGGAATTATGAACGGTTTTTGGGCCTTTTGACCAGGATAGTATATTCTTTTAAGAAAGCATGGGGAAATATACATTTTCAGATGCAAAATGGAAAATATATGTTATAATGAAATAAGATTTCGCCAGAAATGGGGAAACATGCAGTGACAGTGTTTTATAGAGGAGAATATTGTAAATGAGTAAGGAAGAGAAGTACACCCGGGAGAATCCGGGGAGCTTTGAAGATAAAATTGATACTGCCATGGCGGACCTGGAAATGGAGCCCGAGGAAGAATTTTATGGTGCAGATTTCTATGCAGAAGAGGATGAAGAACAGGAAGATTATCCTGAGGAATACCCTGAAGAAGAGGAATATGATTCAGATGATGATCTGTCAGATAAGTTTTCCAGAGATATTATGACAGATGCGACGAAAGAGCTTCAGGTAGAGCTGATTCAGCCTCATTCCCGTAATAGAAGAAAGCGTTCTGGCACTGCCGGAAACGTGGACCTGCATGGTGCAAATGTGGATGTGCGTATCGAGGATGGTGAAAGCGTTCCAAAGAAGCCAAATACACAGGGTTCAAAAGAGCAGAGAAAGAAAGCACAGGAAACAAAGATACGGGAATTCAGACCAAAAGAATCCGAGTCACAGGAACCCAGATCACCGGAAGGGGAATCACAAGAATCCGGATTAGGAAATCAAAAGCCAAAATCCCCGAAGCCACAGTCTCGTTCTGCCCGTCCAAATAAGATCAGTTATGTTCCTATTTCAGATGAGGAGCTGGATGAGAAAATTGTTCCTGTTACCAGGAAAAAGCACAAAGGCCTTAAGATTACAGGACTTGTAGCTGCAATTCTTGCAGTGACAGCGGGATGTGCCTATGGAGCCGTTTCCTATTATTATTCAGATCGTTTTTTTGAGGGAACTTATATTAATGGAATTAATTGCTCCAATAAGACTGCTTATGAAGTGGAGCAGGAGATCGCCAGCAGTGTGGAGAATTATTCTATTGAAGTTACAGCCAGGAATCAGGAACCACAGAGCATTTCGGGAAGTCAGATCAATTACCGATACATGTCTGATGGAGAGGTTTTGAATCTGTTGAAGCAGCAGAAGCCTTATGAGTGGGTTCGTGGCTTTATGGAAACAAGAAGCTACACCACTGCAGAGAATGTGACTTTTGATAAGAGTCTTTTACAGACGGAGGTGAAGGCATTAAGCTGTGCACAGCCGGAGAATCAGGTAGAGCCAGAGAATGCCTATGTGGCTTTGGACGGCAGTGAATTTACTATTGTTCCGGAGACAGAGGGAAGCAAGCTGAAGGTGAAGGAAGCCTATAAGGTACTGGATGCAGCAATTGCAGGAAGCCAGACTTCAATTGACCTTAACAGTACGCCGGATGTGTACGCTGTGGCCGCAGTGACCAGCGATGATCCGACTCTTCTGGCAACAAAGGATGCGTATAACAATTATACCAAGGCAAGCATTACCTACACCTTTGGTGATCAGACCGTGACACTTGACGGAAGTACACTTAAGGACTGGCTACAGTTTGATGATAAGGGACAGCTTGTACAGGATGATGCATCATTTACCCAGCATATCAAAGATTTTGTGGCACAGCTTGCAAGTGAGCATGATACTGTTGGAACTACCCGTTCCTTTAATACAACAAGCGGCAGAACCGTTTCTGTATATGGTTCCGCATATGGCTGGAAGATCAATCAGGATTCAGAAGTAGCACAGCTTACAGAGGAAATCCGTACAGGTACCCAGATTACCCGTGAGCCGGTTTACTCTATGAGAGCAAATGCATATGGTTATAATGATATTGGAAGCACTTATATTGAAGTAGATATGACTAACCAGCATATGTATTATTATCAGAATGGAAGCATTATTTTTGATTCTGATATTGTTTCCGGAGATATCCGTTATGAGGACAGGGCTACACCTCCTGGAATTTTTACTCTCTATTATAAGAAGAGCCCGGATGTGCTTCGAGGAGAGAAGAAACCGGACGGAACTTATGAATATGAGACTCCGGTAACCTACTGGATGCCATTTAACGGAGGTATCGGCTTCCATGATGCCACATGGCAGGATTATTTCGGAGGAGACCGTTATACCTATGCCGGTTCACATGGATGCATCAATATGCCTCTGGATGCAGCGGCTACCTTGTACAGTATTATTGATACCAATGTGCCGATTGTCTGCTTCTATTGATTGTAGCAGGGGATTTTTGGAAAAAACTTATAATAAAGAAAAGTGGGGAACAAGTTAATTATGAATATGGATTCTTTTGATATGATACTGACCATTCTTGCTCTTGGAGCAGGTATTTTACTGCTCACAGGCCATGGGGATATCCTCATGAAGGGGGGCAATGCAGGAGAGCGCAAGAAGCTCTATGATGAAAAGAAGATGCAGAGAGCCAGCGGTGTGACAATGATCATTTTCGGACTTCTTACAGGTGCTGATTTCTTTATTGATTCTTATATTTATGAAATTGTTTATCTTGTGCTTGTAATTGCCATCTTTGTAGGACTGGTTATTTATATCCGGAAGAAATGTAAGAAATAATGTAATAACAAAAAGTGTCTGTCTGCCATAATCGGAGAAGAGATGGCGTGCAGGCACTTTTTTATGCAAATTTTTTTCTTTGATATATTTTGTCCGGATTCAGTTGCCGTAGCTGGAATTTCAATTATTGAAACATCTGAATTTGTCTTTAAAATAATTTCAGCAAATCTTCCGGTTTTTTGATCACATAATCAGGATTCTCCACCTGACCAAATCCATAGGATGCAAAAACAAAAGGAACTCCGGCACTTTTACATGCCTGAAAATCTCCGTCTGTATCGCCAATATAAACAGGTGCCTTCAGGTTATAACGCTGTGCAACAGAGTGGATGTTGGCAGCCTTTGCCTCCCCTGTATCACCAGGACAAAGATGTCCCCTGAAATAAGGTCCGAAGCCTGTTTTTTCTAATACAAGCTCAATATATCCGGCCTGACAGTTACTTACCACAAAAAGCGGGTAACGTTCTGAAAGTTCTTTCAGAGTATGTTCAAGACCATTATAAACAGGTGCGCCCTTTTTACGGAGCAGATCGTGTTCAGCCTGGCAGCACAGGTCAATAATGCGAAGCTGTTCCTTTTCACTGCAGTCAGGAAGAATAGCTTTGGCAATGTCAGGAAGAAGCCTTCCAAAAAGTCCTTTCAGCTGATCAGCAGTTACCCGGATATCAATATTTTCTTTTCCTAAAGTTTCGTTCCATGCCTCTGCAACTACGTCTGTAGAGTTCCATATAGTTCCATCTACGTCAAAAATTATACTGTCCATTTGGGAATCCTTTCTGGTGTTTTTTCGGTTGTTTTTCATTCTATACAGGAAATCAGAAAAAATCAACTGGCTTTTTGCTGATTTTATGTTATGATAAAGGGTATGATGTTACCAAAAGTCAGAACATGTAAAAAAGACTTTCCGCAATTGTGATACACAGGCTGCAGAAGTGTCTTTTATGGCAGTGGGAACATTGAAATAAAAACAGTAAATAAAGCAGAAATCATATACTGCTTTTGCAGAAACATTCTGCGAGGTATTTATGAAATACGAAAATATTACAGAGGGATGTTTTATAGACCGCCCCAATCGCTTTATTGCACATGTGGAAATTGAGGGAAGGGTGGAAACTGTGCACGTAAAGAACACAGGCAGATGCAAAGAGCTTTTGCTGCCTGGTGTGCAGGTCTTTCTTGAAAAAAGCAGCAATCCGGCAAGAAAAACAGCCTATGACCTTGTGTGTGTAAATAAAGGCGGCCGTCTTATTAACATGGATTCACAGGTACCTAATAAAGCCGCACTGGAATGGGTAAAGGCAGGCCATCTTTTCCCAGAAAAGGTTCAGGTGACGCCAGAGAAAACCTATGGCAATTCCAGATTTGACCTGTTTGCTGTTTCTGACAGACGTAAGGCATTTATTGAGGTAAAAGGTGTTACACTGGAAAATAATAATATAGCCCGCTTTCCTGATGCGCCAACCACAAGGGGCATAAAGCATGTAGAAGAGCTGATACGCTGTATGGAAGATGGATACGAAGCATATCTTCTTCTGGTGATCCAGATGCAGGGAATCACAAGATTTGAGCCAAACTGGGATACTCACCGGGAATTCGGGGAGGTCTTACAGAAAGCAAAAAAAGCAGGTGTGCATATTCTGGCATATGACTGTCAGGTGCAGCCATATGGTATGGAAATTAAAAATCCGGTGCCAGTGTGTCTGGAAGCAAATAAAGACCATGCATGTGGCGAATTGGAGGAATCGAAATGACAGATGAGTTTATACAGCCTCTCCTTGCCTGGTATGATGAAAATAAGAGGATTTTACCCTGGAGGGATAAAAAAAACGCCTACTATACCTGGGTATCCGAGATCATGCTCCAGCAGACAAGAGTGGAAGCTGTGAAACCCTATTTTGCAAGATTTATACAGGAGCTTCCTGATATTCCCGCACTGGCGGCCTGTCCCCAGGAGAAGCTTCTGAAGCTGTGGGAAGGACTTGGCTACTACAGCCGTGTGAGAAACATGCAGCTGGCAGCCCAGGAGATGGTAGAAAAATATAATGGAAAATTACCTGAAGATTTTTCCCTTCTTCTGTCGTTAAAGGGAATAGGGAGTTATACAGCTGGTGCTATCGCATCTATTGCCTATGGCATTCCAGTTCCTGCAGTGGACGGCAATGTATTCCGGGTGATCACCAGAATGACAGAGGATCCGCAGGATATTATGAAGCCTGCATTCCGCAAAAAAACAGAAGCCATGCTTCTGGAAATTATTCCCAAAGACCGTCCCGGAGATTTTAACCAGGCCATGATGGAGCTTGGGGCAGTAGTGTGCGTCCCTAACGGACAGCCCAAATGTGATCTGTGTCCGGTACGCAGATTCTGTCAGGCCAGGCTTCATGGTACTATGGAAAACTATCCTGTAAAAGCACCAAAAAAAGCCCGCAGCATAGAGAACAGGACAGTTCTGGTAATCCAGGACGGAAACAGCACAGCTATTCGTAAAAGACCGCCAAAAGGGCTTCTGGCAGGTCTGTATGAGCTTCCAAATACAGAAGGCCATCTTAAGAGAAAGGAAGCACTGGAATATGTAAAAGCACTTGGCGCAGAGCCTCTTTATATCGAAGAGCTGCCAGATGCAAAGCATATTTTTTCCCACATTGAGTGGCGGATGAAGGGATACCTGGTACGGGTTTCATCTCTGGAACAGACCCATGCACAGGGAATCCTTTTTGCAGATAAAAAAGAATCAGAGAAAAACTATGCCATACCATCAGCGTTTGGCGCTTATGTGAAATACATGAAGGAGGAAATTTAATGAAATTACTTAGTATAGCAATTCCATGTTACAATTCTGAAGCATATATGGAGAAATGTATTGAATCTCTTTTGGTTGGAGGCGAAGAGGTGGAAATCCTTGTAGTTGATGATGGTTCCAAGGACAGAACTGCCGAAATCGCAGATGCATACCAGGAAAAATATCCTACTATTGTCCGTGCAATCCATCAGCCAAACCTTGGACACGGAGGTGCTGTAAACACTGGTATCCACAATGCACAGGGACTTTATTTCAAAGTCGTTGACAGTGATGACTGGGTAAATGAAGAGTCCTATAAAGAAATTCTGCAGACCCTTGAAGAACTGGTAAAGGGTTCAAAGACAGTAGACCTTCTTATCAGTAATTTTGTATACGAGAAACAGGGTGCAACCCGTAAAAAGGTTATGCAGTACCGTCACTGCCTGCCGGTAAATCAGATCTTTACCTGGAACGAAGTAGGTCATATGCCAAAGGGAAAATATCTTCTTATGCATTCTATGATCTACCGTACCAAGCTGCTTCTGGATTGTAACCTGACTCTTCCAGAACACACCTTCTATGTGGACAATATTTTTGCTTTTGATCCCCTTCCATATGTAGAGAACATGTATTATCTGGATACCAATTTCTACCGTTATTTTATCGGAAGAGATGACCAGTCTGTAAATGAGACAGTTATGATCCGCAGAATCGACCAGCAGCTGCGTGTAAACAAGCTGATGGTAAATTCTTACACAAGCTGTGGAAATATGAACAAACGTGTCAGAGCTTATATGATCAGTTATCTGGATATTATTACTACAATTTCTTCTATTATGCTGATCCGTTCCGGTACGAAAGAGGGTCTTGAGAAGAAAAAAGAGCTTCTGGAGTATATCCGCAGTACAAACCGTCCACTTTATGGAAAACTGCGTCACAGTCTGATGGGGAACTTTATGAATCTGCCTGGACGTGGCGGACGTAAGGTTTCTGTAGCCGCTTACAAAATCTGCCAGAAATTTTATGGATTTAATTAAGGGCAGAGCCAGTTATAATCTGTATGTTCCATTTTATGGCATATTTTTCAAATTGGGTCTGTGTAGTTTGAAATTGAGAAAGAAGCCAATATAAAAGAAATCAATATAAAAAAGGACCAGGGATTCATAAGAATTCTGAGGTCCTCTTTTAGTTTAACAATAAAAATGTTTTAATAATGTTTTCTTCTGTTATTACGTCCAAATCTTTCTACAGCCACATCCCGTTCTCTGGCACCCTCCCCGGATTTCTGCGGGTAAAAAAACAGATATCCAAACAATGCAAGTGTAGCACCGCAGCACACATCAATTACAGAATGCTGTTTCAGGAACATGGTGGACATGATAATAAGCAGTGTCAGAATCAGGGAACCATACCGTACCTTCTTGTGATCTCTAAGAGCCTCACAGTTAGTAAGGGACATATGAACCGCAAGAGAATTAAAAACATGAATGCTTGGCAGAACGTTGGTAGGTGTATCAGTACGGTACAGCCAGCGCACCATGTCTGTGAAAACATTCTCTCTTGGGAATTCTGACGGTCTTAAATGAAGAACATTGGGATATACGTAAGACACGATCAGAAAAACAGTCATACCCATCATCATATTAAAAATTAACTGGTAGTATTCCTTCTTATTCTCGTTCTTGAAGATGAAGTATAAAACTGTGACAATCTGGTATGGAAACCATAGCAGATATGGGACAATAAAATACTCGCAAAATGGTATGTAATCATCAAAAACGGTGTCAATTACGTGGAAACCACGTACCGGTCTGTGCTCCAGATATCCAAAGAATAACAGATAAACAAGAGCATATACAAGTATGATCAGACCATGCTTATATTTTTTTATAAATTGTGCCAAGTCTTTCACTCCTTTTCAAATCGGACAGATTATACCACAGGTAAAATGATTTTTAAAGGCTTTTTTTCTATAGAAACGGTTAAATCTTTGCGTATTCCGCCAGATTCTCCGTCTATGTGGATGGGGAGAGGGGTCTCGCTGTGAACATGGATATTCTTACAGGTGAGAATATGTATTCCTTTGATTCCTGTATGTTTCCCGAAAAAAGCAGTTGGCAGACAGCAAAGAACCTTCAGCTTGCTTACCCCTTCTACCAGGATCACATCCAGAGTCTGGTCATCGTAACGGGCATCCGGACAGAATTTGAAACCGCCGCCCTCATATTTCTGATTCATGACTGCTGTAAAGTATACGCGGTCATAGGAAAGTTGATTCTCGTCATCCAGAGTAACTGTCATTTTCCCCGGAGAAATGAAAAGCAGCTGCTTTAAGGCTATGAAAAGATAAATCAGCTTCCCAAGGCCCAGACGGTTAAATACTTTCTTAAAAGGTGTGGCAAGCACTTCCTGGCAGACTCCTGCGTCATAGCCGATGCCCGTGCTGATCCCGAAGCGTGACTTCTTATTCTCACGGGTAAGATAAGGCACATCCATAGTGCCGATGTGCTCTGCTTTTAAAATATAATCAAGTGATTCCATGGAATCAAAAGGCAGCTGCATGCTTCTGCAAAAGTCATTTCCGGAACCTGTAGGAATATAGCCAAATATCACCCGGTCAAAATCTGTAATGCCGGTAAGAACTTCATGAATAGTGCCGTCACCGCCAACTGCGATTATATATACAGGATCAGAAGCCGTGCCAAGTGCTGTTGCGTCTCCTGCGATCTGTGTGGCATGTCCGGAATATCTTGTAAGGCAGTACTGGAATGAGATTCCCTGCAGCATCAGCTGCTGATGGATCTGGTTCCAGATAGAACGTCCCCTGCCAGAGCGGGAATTCGGATTAACAATGAAATAATACATACTATCTCCCTGTGTTTCTTGCTGAGTTTATAATAACATTGGATTGAGTTTATTACAAATTAATTTTAGAAAAATATCCTTAAAAATTTCTAAAGTGTGTTATACTAAGGAGATAAAATTGCTATTTAATGTGTGGGGGAATGGCTAAACGGACGCGGTTTTGCAAGGTATATTCCACGCAGACCGGAGCAACATTCCGCAAAGCTAACTGGTAACTGCGACTACGACGCTCGGGAGAGCCCTCGCGCCAAGTCTCCGTAACCAGTGGATCTTTGCTACATTAAAAGCGCTCCTGAAATGGTCTGCTAAGGAATATACCTTGCAAAACCGCTGGGAACTGGCTGCGTTACACATAAATCGCGGACGGTAGGTGTTGGATGTATCGTATGACTAAACTACAGTTATAAGATTAAATGGATTAAATATTGCAATAACTAAGAAAATTATAAGATGCATAAATAATAACTTATAAATGAGCAAATACAGAAAATGCACAAAAATAAGTTCTTTTTGTCCGTAATCTCATACGTTACATTAATCACCACTGTCTTGCATAAAATCAAACAGTTTTTGCCAACACACAGCATTAGGACAAGTAGTATTCCTTAGCAGGTCATTTCAGGCGCGTTCTTAGTGTAGGCGAGATCCATGACTTACTAAGACTTGGGCGAGAGGGCTCTCCCGAGCGTCCTAGTCGCAGTTAGTCATTAGCTTGCCGGAACGTTGCGCCGACCTGCGTGGAATACTACTTGTTCTAATGCGTCCGTCTTGAAAAGTCTTACTGTATTAAATAGCACTCTCAATACTTAAAAAATTAAGAAAATTTTCAGGAGTAAATCTATATGAAATCACTTGTAATAGCCGAAAAACCCTCTGTTGCACGGGACATCGCCAGAGTCCTTGGTGCAAATCAGAAAAATGGCGGCGTTTTGGAAGGAAAAAAATACGTAGTCACCTGGGCACTTGGCCATCTTGTAACCCTTGCCGACCCGGAAGAATATGATAAAAAATATGAAAAATGGGAGATGTCCACTCTCCCTATGATGCCAAAAGATATGAAACTTGTGGTCATCCGCCAGACAGGAAAACAGTTTTCCGTTGTAAAGACCCAGCTTTTCCGCAAAGATATTGAAGAAATAATCATTGCCACAGACGCAGGGCGCGAAGGAGAGCTGGTTGCCCGCTGGATTCTGGAAAAAGCAGGCTGCCATAAGCCTATCAAAAGACTGTGGATTTCTTCTGTTACAGATAAAGCAATTAAAGAAGGCTTTGCCAGCTTGAAAGATGGCCACGCCTACGACAATCTTTACCATGCAGCTGTTGCAAGAGCCCAGGCCGACTGGCTGGTGGGAATGAACGGCACAAGAGCGTTGACCTGCAAGTATAATGCACAGCTTTCCTGTGGCCGTGTACAGACACCTACCCTGGCCATGATCGCAAGGCGCGAGGAAGAGATCCGCAAATTTATCCCAAAAGAATACTATGGCATTTATGCAGAAACAGAAGATGTGAAATGGACCTGGCGGGATGAAAAAAACAAAAGCTTTAGGACTTTTTCAAAAGAAAAGGCCCAGGAAATCCAAAATAAGACAGAGCATTCTGTTCTGGAAGTGACAAAAGCAGACAAAAAAGAGAAAAAGTCCATGGCACCGGGACTTTATGATCTTACCACTCTGCAAAGAGAAGCCAACCAGAAATATGGTTTTTCCGCAAAAGAAACTCTGAATATTATGCAGCGCCTTTATGAAAACCACAAAGTTCTTACTTATCCAAGAACTGATTCCAGATATATTGGAAAAGATATTGTGCCTACTATAAAAGAAAGACTAAAAGCCTGTGGAATTGGTCCTTACAGGAAACTGGCAGGAGCGCTTCTGGGAAAGCCCCTTCAGACAAATGCAAGTTTTGTGGATGACAAAAAGGTCAGCGACCATCATGCAATTATTCCTACAGAGCAGTTTGTTCAGCTGGATCATATGACAAATGAGGAACGGAAAATTTACGACATGGTAGTACGTCGTTTTCTGGCAGTTTTATATCCTGCGTTTGTATATGAGCAGGTGACAATGGAGGCAAAAGTGGCTGGGGAAACTTTTGTGGCAAGCGGCAAAGTGATAAAAAGCCAGGGATGGAGAGAAGTTTACGAAGGCAGTTCCCAGGATGATTACGAGGATGATACAGAAGACGAAAAAAGTCTGAAAGACCAGCGGCTTCCGGAAATAAAAGCCGGTACAAAGCTGAAAGTTTTAAAAACAGCTTTCCATACAGGAAAGACAAAGCCACCTGCAAGATTTACAGAGGCAACTCTTCTGGCTGCCATGGAAAATCCGGTGAAATTTATGGAAACAAGAGATAAAGAGGCAGTAAAAACTCTGGGTGAGACAGGCGGTCTTGGAACAGTTGCCACAAGAGCAGACATTATAGA
The DNA here is from genome assembly GCA_934364795.1 of uncultured Blautia sp. GTDB lineage: Bacteria > Bacillota > Clostridia > Lachnospirales > Lachnospiraceae > Blautia_A. The sequence continues at coordinate 18,821 of CAKRMK010000007.1, read as the reverse complement.
GAAGCTTTTCCATTCTTTTATGATGGAGAAAAAAGGTAATGAGATTTATATTACTTCGAAAGCAAAGCAGCTTTTGGAGCTGGTGCCGGAGGATCTGAAAAAGCCGGAGCTGACAGCAAACTGGGAAATGAAGCTTTCTGGTATTGCAAAAGGAAAAATACGCCAGGGAGATTTTTTACATGAGATCCGGGATTATACCTGTGAGATTGTAGACGAAATCAAGTCAGGAGAGGGAACCTTCCGTCATGATAATCTTACCAATAAAGTATGTCCCCGCTGTGGCAAAAAGCTTCTGGCAGTCAATGGGAAAAACAGCAAAATGCTGGTATGCCAGGACAGAGAATGTGGCTACCGTGAAACTATTTCCCGCACCACAAATGCCCGCTGTCCAAAATGTCACAAACGCATGGAAATGTATGTAAAAGGGAAAGAAGAGACTTTCGTATGTGCTTGCGGTTATAAAGAAAAACTATCTGCATTCCAGGCAAGAAGGCAAAAAGAAGGGGCAGGAGTAGGCAAAAGGGATGTACAGAATTATCTGAGAAAGCAGCAAAAAGAAGCGAATGAACCTGTAAACAATGCATTTGCCCAGGCTCTTGCAGGAATCAAGCTATAAATGACAGAATTTTCCCCTGGAGAGGGGCTTATAAATACTACTATCTAACAATACGAGGAATAAAAGAAATATGCGCCGAGAAGTGTCTTTGGAAGAAATTTCAGACGGAAAGCTTTATGAATTAAATGATATGGTAAAAGCAGACTGCCAGGATTGTATGGGATGTCACGACTGTTGTGAGGGAATGGGAGATTCTGTTGTTCTGGATCCTCTGGATGTGTTTCGGCTGTCAGTGGGGCTAAAAAAAGCTCCACAGGAGCTGGTAAGCACAGGCCTTATCCAGTTTGATGCCATGGATGGGAACATTCTGCCCCATCTTTGTATGACTGGCAAAAAAGAATGCTGTGTTTTTCTAAATGAACAGGGACGGTGTCAGATACATTCTTTCCGGCCGGGATTTTGCAGACTGTTTCCACTGGGACGTTATTATGAAGATGGAGGTTTTAAATACTTTCTTCAGATCCATGAATGCAAAAAAACAAACCGAAGCAAGGTAAAGGTAAAAAAATGGATTGATACCCCCGAACTTAAAAAATATGAGAAATTTATAGCAGACTGGCATTATTTCCTTCTGGATGTACAGGAAGTGCTGTATAATGCCACAGATGCACAGCTGATTAAAAATCTGAATCTGTATGTGGTAAATCGTTTTTATATGAAACCATATAATGAAAATCAGGATTTTTACCAGCAGTTTGAAGAAAGGCTGGCAGAGGGAAAGCAGCTGTTAAGTCTGGCCTAGAGCGTGTTTGAAAAAGGCTTTCTGCAAATTGTACGAAATATAAAACTCCCGGGACTCATAAGAAAGCCGGGAGTTATTTATTTTTAGTTTGCAGTATTCCATTAGAAGCTTTGGGAGGGACTATGGTATCTGCATACTAAAAATCATATATAAATAAAACAAATATTAAGTAGAAGTCAATTTCATAAAAACTGTCCGAATACTAGAATACACGAAATCAGAAGATTTGGCAAGAGTTTTTTGTAAAAGTTTCTCTGAAAATTTTGTAAAAAACAGATGCAGTAATATTTAACTCAATCTGGACATTCTGGAAATTTGTTGCTATAGTAAATGAGAGATGGCAGCAGAAGGAAAAAGCCTTTTGCTTAAAGTATCAGATAGATTTTTTGCAAGAATTTTTAAGGACAGAAGAGGATAAAGTTATGCCAGTATTTGATTTTAGCGGTGCTTCTGCAAGCAAGGCAGAGGCGAAATGTACTTATACCACCTTTCACAGCAATAATACACACCCATCACCAGAACAGCCGATTATGGTGCTTGATAATAAAGAAAGACAGTGGAAACATCATTCCTGTGGTGTGTTTACCAATCCGGTGAACCGTACTGCTTTTGAATTTAAGGAAGAAGATGGCACTTATACAGCAGACATACTGAAAATTGATTCCAGATTTACAAGCCTTCTGAAATGGCTGGGTGACAGTCGTATTAATGTTCGCTTATCCGGTGAAAATACAAAAGATGGATACGCCGTATACCGCATCAGAGAAACTGCTTTTGGTGGCGGAACCAAGCTGTCAGCAGAGGATGGGTTCCTTCAGTTCATGATCGAGCGACTTCTGGAGAGCAATGCGCCTGCAGATGCAGAAGAGGATGAGGACCAGGAAGAAACCGGTGATGAGATGAAGCTTACCAGTATCCAGAGTATTACAGATTTTATGACCTGTGCAGGTAAGACTTTGCCGGATAACATCAGATTGTGGACAAGAAGAAACCTGGCAGTTGCCAGATCCAGCGAGGTTTCCCAGGAAGAGCGCCATCATGCACAGAGAGCCCTGTCCATTATGCTGAATATCCAGTGGAAAAATAATTATTTTGAGGCGATAGACCCTGTTGAGGCAAGAAGAATCCTGGACGAAGAGCTTTATGGAATGGAAAGAGTGAAACAGCGTATTATTGAGACGATTATCCAGATCAACCGTACCCATACCCTTCCGGCTTATGGACTTTTGCTCATCGGACCTGCCGGTACAGGTAAATCCCAGATTGCTTATGCAGTAGCAAGGATCCTGAAACTTCCGTGGACCACTCTTGATATGAGTTCCATCAATGATTCCAAGCAGCTGACTGGAAGCCCACGTATTTATGCAAATGCAAAGCCAGGCATTATCATGGAGGCATTTTCCATGGCAGGAGCCTCTAATCTGGTGTTTATTATCAATGAGCTGGACAAGGCGAATTCCGGAAAGGGAAACGGAAATCCGGCAGATGTTCTTCTGACACTTCTGGATAACCTTGGATTTACAGATAACTATATGGAATGTATGATTCCTACAGGCGGTGTTTATCCCATCGCCACAGCCAATGACCGTGACCAGATAAGTGCACCACTGATGTCCAGATTCGCAGTAATCGATATTCCGGACTATACTGCAGAAGAAAAGAAAGTGATCTTTTCCAGATTTTCCCTTCCGAAGGTTCTTAAGAGAATGCACATGGAAGAGGGAGAGTGTATTATCACAGAGGGAGCACTGGATGCTATTATTGAACGGTACTCCAATACATCCGGTATCCGTGACCTGGAGCAGGCAGCAGAGCACATTGCAGCCAATGCCCTGTATCAGATTGAGGTAAATCATGTAGAGAAAGTGGAATATACAAAGGAAATGGTAGAGGAGCTGCTGAAATAAATTTAGCTTCTTATTTAGATAGAGATTCTTCCTGGATTCAGTTGCCGGATCCAGTTATAGAATTCAGCTATAGAATTCAGTTACCGTATTCTTGTATGAGAGAAAACTTTCGTAAAGATTCAGAATCTGCTATAAAAAATAATAACAATATAGATTAGGAAACAATAAAAAAATTACGATTAATCGAAAAATAATAACAGGAGTAACAAAATGGAATTTTGGGATATTTATGATATTAATAAAAGACCTACCGGACGCACTATGAAGCGAAATGACTGGTGTTTAAAGGATGGGGAATATCATCTTACCGTTCTTGGTGTTGTGGCAAGACCAGATGGTACTTTCCTTATCACGAAGCGTGTAATGACCAAAGCATGGGCACCGGGCTGGTGGGAAGTGTCCGGTGGTGCGGCGCAGGCAGGAGAGTCCTCCTATGATGCTGTTCTCCGTGAAGTAAAAGAAGAAACCGGACTTGACGTAAGCGGTGCAAAGGGCGGTTATCTTTTTACCTATAAAAGAGAAAATCCAGGTGAAGGTGACAATTATTTTGTAGATGTTTACCGCTTTGTAATGGATATTGAAGAAAAAGATCTCCAGCTTCAGGAGGAAGAGACAGACGGATATATGTTTGCAACTTTAGACCAGATCAAGGCATTTGCCGCAGAAGGAAAATTTTTACATTATGACAGCATCCAGGCTGCGTTTTTGATGTAAGTTTTAGATATGAGAGATACTAGCCAGAAAAATTCCTTGTATTTACCAGCTTACTGTATTATAATAGCAAAGAAATCTGAATAAAGACCAGGGGAGTTTCGCTTGAGAAGCTGAGAGTAAGGTAGCCCTTAGACCCTTTTAACCTGTTGGATCATGCCAGTGTAGGAAGTGTTTAAAGATGTATTTACAGAGCATTTGTCCGTGCGGCAGGTGCTCTTTTCTATTTAAAGGATATGAGTGTCAAAGTTGACCTTTTGACATTGGTATCATAAAAATGCTGATTCATAAAATTGGTTCTTATTCAATTTTCATAAAAACAACCAATCAGGAGGAAAAAAGAAATGAACGCAAGTGTAGCAATCCAGGTACTTCCAAATGTACAGGATGACGAAGAAGTGATCCGCATTGTAGATGAGGTTATCGCCTATATTAAGTCTACAGGACTTAATTGTTATGTAGGACCATTTGAGACAACCATCGAAGGTGATTATGACCAGCTTATGGACATTGTAAAGGAATGTCAGCATGTGGCAGAGCGTGCAGGCTGCAAGGCTATGAGTGTATATGTAAAGATTGCTTACAAACCAGAAGGGGATGTGCTTACCATTGAAAAGAAAGTCACAAAGCATCACCAGTAAAATCCCGCCGGTTATTGCCATGGCAGTTCTTTTGCTTTTGTGGGAGCTGGTAAGTATTTCGCCGGTAGTGCCATCTTATATGCTTCCTTCACCGGTAGCTGTATGCAAGGCGTTGTTTGGTGATATGTCTACCATTTTGTTCCATGCAAAATTTACTCTTCTTGAGTCCTTTTACGGACTTATGATCGGTATTGCCCTGGCATTTGTTTTTGCAACTGCAATGGATCGTTTCCGGGTTCTTGACCAGGCTTTTTACCCGATCATGATCATTACCCAGACGATTCCTACGATTGCAATCGCCCCAATTCTGGTACTGTGGATGGGATTTGGAATGGCACCCAAGATCACACTGGTTGTGATTACCACTTTTTTCCCTATTACCATCGGATTACTGGATGGATACAAAAGTGTGGATCCGGATGCAATCCGCCTTATGAGGGCGATGGGAGCAAGCAGAGCGCAGATCTTTTTCCATGTGAAATTCCCATCTGCTTTGCCCCAGTTTTTTTCCGGACTGAAGATCTCTGCATCCTACGCAGTAGTAGGAGCAGTAGTTTCTGAATGGCTGGGAGGCTTTAACGGTCTTGGTGTTTATATGACCCGTGTAAAAAAAGCGTATTCTTTTGATAAAATGTTTGCAGTCATTATTTTTATTGTAGTGATAAGCCTGCTGCTTCTTTTTGCAGTAAAAGTAGTAAGCCGCATTTCAATGCCATGGCTGCAGATCAAAAAAGGAGAAAAATCATGAATAAGAATCTGAAAAAATATATGGTACCTGCTGCAGCGGCAGCAATGGTTTTTGCAATTCCAACTGGTGTATATGCAGAAGATGCAGCACCGGAAAAAATTACTTTCTGTCTGGACTGGACACCGAATACCAATCATACCGGACTTTATGTAGCACAGGCAAAGGGATACTATGAAGATGCCGGACTTGATGTGGAAATCGTACAGCCGCCGGAAAACGGTGCAGCTCTTATGTGTGCAGCAGGACAGGCACAGTTCGCTATTGAAGCACAGGATACCATGGCAGCATCCCTGGCACTTGATGAGCCTCTTGGAATCACAGCTGTGGCTGCTGTAATCCAGCACAATACATCTGGAATTCTTTCAAGAGCAGGCGATGGTATTGATAAACCGGCCGGACTGACCGGAAAAACATATTCTACATGGGATTCTCCAATTGAGCTTGCTATGCTGGAAAATGTTGTAAATAGTGACGGTGGTGATTTTGACCAGGTTACCCTGATTCCAAATGATATTACAGATGAGCCAGCAGCACTTGCAGCAAACCAGACAGATGCAATCTGGGTATTCCAGGGATGGGGTGGAATCAATGCAGAGGTAGAAGGTGTAGACTGTGATTACTTTGCATTTTCTGATATCAACCCTGTATTCGATTATTACACACCGGTTATCATTGCAAATAATGACTATTTAAGCGAGAATCCGGATCAGGCGAAAGCATTTATGGAAGCCACTGCAAAAGGTTATGAATATGCGGCAGAAAATCCGGAAGAAGCAGCCCAGATCCTCATTGACGGAGACAACACAGGTTCTCTCAAGGATGCACAGGATCTTGTAAAGAAAAGCCAGGAATTCCTTTCCACAAAGTATATTGACGATGCGGACAGCTGGGGCGTAATTGATCCGGAAAGATGGAATGCATTTTATAAATGGCTGTATGAGAATCAGCTTTGCGAAAAGGATCTTACAGGTGTAGGATTCTCAAATGAATATCTTCCACAGTAATTAAGATTCAGTTCTGGAGCATGTTTGAAAAATTTTTGCAGAAAACCTTTTTCAAGCATGCTCTACTCAAATTAACCTGCAAGAGGAAAAAAGAATGTTACCAGAATATAAGAAATCCATTTTAAGAGCAGAACATATATCGAAATCATATGATGAAAAACAGGTGCTGAAGGATATTTCCATTCATCTGGAACAGGGGGAGCTGGTTTCTCTTCTGGGAGTCAGCGGATCTGGAAAAACCACACTTTTTAATGTGCTTTCCGGGCTTGTGACACCAGATGAGGGAAAAGTCTTTCTACGGGATCAGGATGTAACGTCATCCCCTGGAAGCATCAGTTATATGCTGCAAAAAGACCTTCTTTTTCCTCATAAAAAGGTCATTGACAATGTGGCGCTTCCTCTTGTGCTGAAAGGTATGAAGAAAAAGGAGGCAAGGGAAAAAGCAGATCCGCTGTTTGCAGAGTTTGGACTTGAGGGTACGCAGCTTCAGTATCCAAGCCAGCTTTCCGGCGGTATGCGCCAGCGTGCGGCACTTCTTAGAACTTATTTAAGCTCCAGCGGTGTTGCCCTTCTGGACGAGCCTTTTTCGGCCCTTGATACTCTTACAAAGACCAGTGTCCATAAGTGGTATCTGGAAATTATGCAGCATATTGATCTGTCCACGTTGTTTATCACTCATGATATTGATGAAGCCATTCTTTTATCTGACAGAATTTATATTTTAAACGGAACTCCCGGAACCATCAAAGAAGAAATCGTGATCAGGGAGAAAAAGCCTCGGGCAGAGGATTTTGCATTGTCAGAGGAATTTCTGGAATATAAAAGAAAGATCATCAGTAAACTGTAATATGACGGGCTCCAGGTGTTGGATTTGAAATCTGATACTTGGTGTCTGTTTTTTTGTGTACTAGGAAATTCCGTTGGAATCTCATAGTGCATAAAAGCCCTACTTTTTAAGTATTTTAATTCAGAAAATACACTCCCAGATTCAGATATCCTGCAAATGTCACCCAAAAAAGATAAGGAACAAGTAAATTTGCAGCAGTGGCTGATACGGCGGCAAAAGAACGGATAGTTGCCAGAATCAGCAGCCACAGTGCAATCAGCCAGAAAAAGGAAAAAAGATACCGTTCACAGTTAAAGAACCAGATTGGCCACATAAAATTAAAGAACAGCTGCAGAAGATAAAAAAAGAAAGCCTGATTCTGGCATTTTCCGGAAATGGCAACAAGGTAAGAGGCAAAGCCCATTAACAGATAAAGAAACGTCCATACAACGGGAAACACCCATCCAGGCGGGGCTAAAGGCGGCAGACATAAATCCGCAAATATTTCCATGGAACCAATAGTAAATAATGCTGCAAAGACACCTACAGCCAGAGGAAATAAAAGAAAAGGGCAAAGATCTTTGAACTGGGACTTCATAAGGGACTCCGTTTTATGGGAATTATTTTATTGTATGTAAAAAAAATCAGGTTATGCATGTAGTACAAAAAACACACTTAAAAATATACAAAATATACTAAAATATAAAATGATAGAAAAATATATTGTGTATTGTAAATAAAAATGATAGTATTACTATCATATAAAGGAGGGGGAAATGGAAAGAAACGAAACTATATTAGATACGCGTACGCGGCAGTCTTTGCAACGAAGAGAGAAGATTCTGACTGCGGCTATGGAGCTGTTTCAGGAAAAATGCCTGGAAGATACTTCTATGGAAGAAATAGCAAAAAAAGCCGGAGTGGGTGCAGCAACCGTTTATCGTTATTTTTCAGGTAAGATTCAGCTGGTAATTGAAGCGGCAGAGCTCTACTGGAACCAGATTTCTGAGAAATATTTAAAAGAACTGGAAAAAGAGGGAATGGGAGAGAACGGCTATGAACAATTGCAGAAAATTTTTGATATTTTTTGCAGGATTTTTGCCAAACAAAAGCCATTTTTGAAATTTCTTCAGGAATTTGATGTTTTTGTAAAGAAATACCAGATATCTGAAGAACATCTGGCTGAATATGAAAGCGGAATTTTGAAATTGAAACCCTATGTAACGGATTCCCTTGAGAGAGGTCTTGCAGATAAAAGTCTTTTTTTCACCTGTCAGACAGACGAAATGTATTTTTCCCTGACTCATGCCCTTCTTGCGATGATGGAAAAACTGGCAGTAGGAGGTGATATTCTCTCTTCGGATCAGATTGTTGCAGAGGAAAAACAGTTTCATATTTTTACAGAACTTTTGCTGCGGGGAATAAAAAACAGGTAAATTTTATCAGGAGGTATTTTATGAAAAAGCTGACAACGAAAAAAATATGGCAGTTTGCAGCAGGACAGTTTGGATGGGCAATGCTCTCAGGAATTATATCTAACTGGCTGGTTTATTTTTATCAGCCGGACAAAACTGCCATCAGTCAGGGGCAGACTGTGTTTATCCCTCAGGGGCTGGTTGTCTTGGGGATTTTTACTATTATTGGAGGAATTACAGCTTTTGGGAGGATTTTTGATGCATTTACAGATCCTATGATTGCTTCTTTATCTGACCGCTGTACATCAAAAAGCGGACGCAGGATTCCATTTCTGAAATGGGCGTCCCTGCCACTGGCTCTTTCTACTGTGCTGGTGTTCTGGTCACCGCTGAATAAAAACAGCTGGATTAATGCTGCTTTTTTGCTGGTGATGATTCTGGCGTATTATTTATCTATCACGGCGTATTGTACACCTTATAATGCACTGATTCCGGAACTGGGCCATACCCAGCAGGAAAGACTTAACATTTCTACCATTATTTCTTTTACATTTATTGCCGGAACAGCAGTAGCGTATCTGGCACCTACCATATGGGGAATTTTTATTCCGGCTTTTGGAAGGATTAAAGCCATACGGCTTACCTTCACCCTGATGGCAGCTGTGGCATTTATCTGTATGCTTGTACCTGTATTTTGCATCAGGGAAAAAGACTATGTGGATACAGTTCCGGCAAAGGAATCTGCGTTTAAGTCCCTTACGGCAACATTTAAAAATGGAGAATTTCGCAAGTTTGTGGCGTCAGATATATTTTACTGGATTGCACTTACCATGTTTCAGACTGGATTGCCGTTTTTTGTTACCAGCCTGCTGAAACTGCCGGAAACTTTAACGACTGTGTATTTTGTAGCAATGACGGCTTTGTCACTGGTATTTTATATTCCTGTGAACAAACTGACCCCAAAACTTGGAAAGAAAAAGATGATTCTGTTCGCTTTCGCTGCATTCTCTGTTGCATATTTTTACACTGGATTTATGGGAAAAATAACAGTTATTCCAGAAAATATCCAGGGATGGATTCTTACTGTAGCTGCGGCACTTCCTATGGCGATTTTTGGGATTTTACCACAGGCAGTTGTAGCAGATATTGCACAAAGCGATGCACTTACATCTGGAAGCAACAGAGAAGGAATGTTTTATGCAGCAAGAACCTTTGCTTTTAAGCTGGGACAAAGTATTTCCATGCTGATCTTTACTGCTGTTTCCACAATAGGAACAGAAGATGGAACCGGTTACAGGATTGCTGCTTTTGGAGCTGCTGTATTTTGTTTTGTCGGTGGAGTGATTTTGCTGTTTTATAATGAAAAGAAAATTAACAGGCTTATTGGAGAAAAGTAAAAACAGAAGAATCCGGATTCTCTTTGGGGATAGGATGCTAGAGCATGTTTGAAATATGATAAGGAGCAGGCAACATGGAAATGATATGTGAAAAGGAATATGGGTATTTAATGGAAAAAGAAGTGACGCCGTATCTAAAAGCCTGCTGTCACAGTGGGGATGTTTTGGCAGCAGCCGAAAAACATTGCAGGAAAACAAAAAAAATCCGTGAAAGAAAAAGCACGAAAGCACCCAGAAAGCTTCATATACAGTGGTATCTGACAGAGAATCCGAAAGGTGTAATTGTTATCAGTCATGGTTTCACTGAAGCTGCACAAAAATATGAAGAACTGATCTATTATTTCCTGAAAGCAGGTTATCATGTGTACATGCCAGAACACATGGGACATGGACTTAGCTATCGCCTTACAGATGACCCTTCTTTAATTTATGTCGATTCGTGGGAACGATATGTGAGGGATTTTCTGAAAATCTGCCATGGAATAAAAAAGACTTATCCGGATCTTCATTTAAATCTTTTTGCACATTCTATGGGAGGGGGAATTGGTGCATCGGCTGCAGCGTGGGAACCGGAGCTGTTTCACAAAATTATATTAAGCTCCCCTATGATACGTCCCCTGACTGGAAACGTTCCATGGCCTCTGGCAGTAACGGCAGCTTGGGGGATGTGTATCCTGGGAAAAGGGAAAGCTTATGTGGCAGGTCAGAAGCCCTATGATAACAGCGAAACTTTTGAAACAAGTGCCGGATCTTCCAAAGCCAGATTTGAAAGATATAATGCTTTTCGGCAAAATCAAAAAGAGCTGCAGACATGTGCTGCTTCTTATGGCTGGCTGTTTGCAGCTGTAAAAATGAGCTGGTATTTAAGAATATTTGGATGGAAAAAGTTGTCTGCACCTGTACTTTTCCTGCAGGCAGAAAAAGATGATTTCGTATCTGTTCATACGTTGCAGAAATTTGCAGAGAAAATCAGGCGAAAGGGAAAGGCTCCTTGTGAATATGTTTCTTTTGCTGCGACCAGACATGAAATCTACAGCAGTGATGATATTACTATGAAAAAATATATGGAGCGGATATTGAATTTTCTGGGCGAAAAATCTGTATAAAAGAATCAAAATCTAATTGGGCATCAGTCATGAACATGGCTGGTGCTTATTTAAGTAACGCTTCTACTACAAATATGTAACGCTTTTATTATAAAATGAGAAAAATTATCAAGTAAACTCATATACAGGCAGAAACTTAAATGCTAAAATTAGTTAGTATGTACTAATTGCTTATAATCAGAATCACTCAGCAGTGAAGCAAAAATACAGGAAAAGGAGAAAAATACAGCTGCAATGATAAACAAAAGATTGGTAAACACAGTCAGTGAAAGTAAAAAATATATTGCCGGGAATGTGGTCTGTCAGTGGATTTCCCTGATTTCAAACATCATCATGATGGCAAGTATCACCTCACTTCTGGCAAAAATGTTTTACAAAAATGCCACAAACCAGGATCTGATCTTTACATTTCTGACTGCGATTTTAACGGTAATCGCGCGTTTTATCTGTACCACAATGTCAAGTAAAATGAGCTATCTCTCATCCAAAATGGTGAAAAAAAGACTTCGTGAAATGATATATAAGAAGCTTTTGCGTCTTGGAACTGCCTACAATGAGCAGATTAAAACTTCGGAAATTGTACAGGTGGCAGTAGAAGGTGTGGATCAGCTTGAGGTCTATTTTGGCTCTTATCTGCCACAGTTTTTTTATGCTATGCTTGCACCGTTTACCTTGTTTCTTGTACTTTGTTTTGTGAATATACCAAGTGCAATTGTACTGTTTGTATGTGTGCCACTTATTCCTGCAACCATTGTTACAGTACAAAGATGGGCAAAAAAACTTCTGTCAAAATACTGGGGACAGTATACGGCTCTTGGAGATACTTTTCTGGAAAATCTACAGGGACTTACTGCTTTGAAAATTTATCAGGCAGACGATTTTAAACAGAAAGAAATGAACGAAGAGGCGGAAAAATTCCGCAAAATCACTATGAAAGTTCTGACTATGCAGCTGAATTCCATTACTATAATGGATCTTATTGCATATGGCGGAGCTGCTCTTGGCGTGATCATGTCAGTGACACAGTACAGAGCCGGGAATGTAACTCTTTCTGGCTGTCTGCTTATTATTTTGCTATCCGCAGACTTTTTTATTCCCATGAGAATGCTTGGATCTTTCTTCCACATTGCAATGAACGGAATGGCTGCAAGTGATAAAATATTTCGCTTGTTGGATCTGCCGGAAACGGATGAAAAAACAGAAAAAGTTGAAGGAGACTGCACTTTGGTGTGCTCTGATCTGCGTTTTTCTTATGAAGAGGGAAGGGAAATTCTGCACGGTCTGAACATGGAATTTCCTGTAGGAAGTTTTACTTCCATAGTGGGAGAATCCGGTTGTGGAAAGTCCACGGTTTCCAGAATTTTTATGGGAAAAAACAAAGGTTATGAAGGCTCTGTGACCATTGGAAATAAGGAACTTAAGTCTTTGAACGAAGACAGTCTGTTAAAAAATGTTACCTATATCAGCCACCAAAGTTATCTTTTTAAAGGCACCGTAAGGGATAATCTGTTAATGGGAAAAGCTGATGCCGGGGACAAAGAATTATGGGAAATTCTGGAAAGAGTAAAGCTGAAAGAATTCTTAAAAGCTGAAAATGGGCTGGACACTATGTTAAGTGAAAAAGGCTCTAATCTGTCAGGTGGACAGTGTCAGAGACTTGCACTGGCAAGAGCACTTTTACACGACAGTCCTGTGTATATTTTTGACGAGGCAACTTCAAATATTGATGTAGAAAGTGAAAATGACATTATGGAGGAAATCAGGGCACTGGCTGGAAAGAAAACTGTGATTCTGATTTCGCACCGTCTTGCAAATGTTACAGGTTCTGATAACATTTATGTAATGGATCAGGGAACCATTGTGCAAAGCGGAAAACATGAAGAGCTGCTTGAAAAAGACGGCACATATAAAGTGCTGTGGAATGCCCAGCAAAGTCTGGAAAACTATGGAAAGGGGGCAGATTTCAGATGAAAAAAAGAAGCGGATTTCAGGTTATGAAACAACTGATCGGCCTTGTAAAACCACTTACCGGATTTATGATACTGGCAATTTTAATGGGACTTCTGGGTCATCTTGCAGCCTCTTTTATCACCATACTGGGTGGCTATGCGGTATTGGAGCTAACCGGAATACAGACACCGTTCACCCTTACTTATATATTTGTGGCAGTCTGCGTATTTGCCCTGCTGCGTGGAATTCTGCGTTATGGGGAGCAGGCATGTAATCATTTTATTGCTTTTAAATTGCTGGCTTTGATCCGTGACAAAGTATTTCTGGCACTTAGAAAACTGTGTCCTGCAAAGCTGGAAGATAAGGATAAGGGAAATCTGATTTCAGTGATCACATCTGATATTGAGCTGTTAGAGGTGTTTTATGCACACACCATTTCACCGTCGGCAATTGCCTTTTTGTTCTCTGCAATTATGTGCTTTTTTATTGGCAGTTTTCATCTCATTCTGGGACTGATCGCACTTGCAGCTTATGTTATGGTTGGTGTTTTGATTCCGGTTCTGGTATCAAAATACAGTGGTGATAATGGCAGAAGATTTCGTACAAAATCAGGAAATCTTTCCGGCTTTGTGCTGGACAGTCTCAGGGGGCTTTCGGAAACTTTGCAGTATGGACAGGGAGAAAAAAGGCTTTCCCAGATAAATGAACAGACAGAAAGTCTGTCTCTTGAAGAGGAGAAAATGAAGCGGACAGCAGGAAGAAATCAGGCTGTAACCAATATGGTAATCCTGGCTTTTGACATTGCTATGCTGTTTACAGCGTCCATGCTTTACCAGCAGGAAAAAATAGAATTTGCGGGAGTTCTGATACCTGTGATTGCACTTATGAGCTCCTTTGGACCAGTTGTAGCCCTGGCAAATCTTGGAAGTACCCTGCAAAATACTTTTGCCGCCGGAAACCGGGTGCTGGACATCCTGGAAGAAACACCGGTTGTAGAAGAAATCGCAGGAAAAAAAGAGGTTTTATTTACAGGCGCAAAGGCAGAAAATGTGACATTTTCATATGATAAGGAATTAATTTTAGATAACATATCAGTAGAAATTCCAAAAGGTTCTGTAATCGGAATCATAGGAAGAAGCGGCAGTGGAAAGTCCACGCTTCTGAAATTACTGATGCGTTTTTGGAATGTGCAGAAGGGCAGTGTAAAGCTGTCTGAAACAGATATTAATGAGATTAATACCAGAAATTTACGGAATATGGAAAGCTTTGTCACCCAGGAAACTCATTTATTTCATGACAGTATAAGAAACAATCTTCGCATAGCAAAGCTGGATGCCACCCAGGAAGAAATAGAGGAAGCATGTAAAAAAGCGTCTGTCTATGACTTTATTATGAGCCTTCCAAAGGGGTATGATACCCTTGTAGGAGAACTGGGAGATACCCTCTCCGGAGGCGAGAGACAAAGACTGGGACTTGCCCGTGCGTTTTTACATGACAGTGATCTTCTGCTTCTGGATGAGCCAACCAGTAATCTGGACAGCCTGAATGAAGCGGTTATTTTAAGATCCTTACGGGAAGAAAAAGGAAATAAAACAGTGGTGCTTGTTTCCCATCGAGCCTCTACTATGCGTATTGCTGATCGGAGTTATTCAGTGGAGCATGGGAGAATAAGCTGATGGAAAAATTGCGAAGAGACGTTTCAGATAAGGGAATTTCGGCTAAGGAAATTGAGAGAAGGGACGTATCAGATAAGGAAATTTTGGACAGTAATGTTGAGAGAAGGGACGTATCAGGTAGGGTAATTTTGGATAATAAAGTTGAAAAAAGTGAAGTTTCAGGCAAGAATATTTTAGATAAAAGGGAAAAAGAAAAAGAACTTGTATCCCAGATGATTTCTTTATATTGCAGAAAAAATCATAAAGAAAAAGACGCACATAACAAGTTTATTCTGTGTAGAGAATGTGAGAAACTTGAGAACTACGCCAGAATGCGTAGCGACAAATGCCCTTTCATGGAAACCAAAACCTTCTGCTCCAACTGCAAAGTCCATTGTTATAAACCAGCCATGCGGGAAAGGATAAAAGAAGTAATGTGCTTCTCCGGTCCCCGAATGCTTTTTGTACATCCTGTGGTCGCAGTCAGACATGTGCTTGAGACGAAAAAAGAGAAGAGACGGCTGGAAAAGGAAGAGAAAAAGTAGAAAAATAAAAAGCAAAAATAATGCAGTCAAAAGGCAGGCTAATAAAGATGCTTTTTGACTGCTTTGTGTTTTAGGAGCAAAGCTTACAGAAAATTCGAGAACCTCGGTGTGAAGTATATTATTGTGCCGGGAGAAAAAATGTGTTTTAATCTCTCTTTTCATGTTAAAATAGTACAAATGGATTCTGATGAAAGCAGGGAATGATATGCAGAAAATTGATAAAACAGATACAATTCAGACAATCCTGACAAAAGGACGCTTTGAAGTTGATTATTATCAACGTGAATACCGCTGGGGACGTAAGCAAATTGAAGAGATGATCATGGATTTTTATGATGCATTTTGCCGCGATTATGATCCGGTAAACCATACTTCTCCTCAGGCAGTAGAGAAATACGGATATTATTATATGGGCAGTATTATCTGTACGAACGATTCTCCCCGAAAAATTGTTGATGGCCAACAGAGGCTTACTTCACTGACATTGTTACTGATTTATCTTGAACATTTGCAGAAGAAGCTTCAAACCCAGCCTTATGTTAAAGATATCAGTGATATGATATGCAAAGATAACTGGGGAACAAATACTTTCAATCTTGATGTTCCTGAACGAAAAGATTGTATGCAGGCTCTTTTTGATGGGAATAAAGCATATACATCTGAAAATGAAAGCTGCCAGAATTTACTGGCCAGATATGAAGATATTGAGGAGATTTTTCCTGATGATCTGAAGGGAAAGGCGTTACCATATTTTATATACTGGCTGAAGGGAAAAGTAATATTTCTGGAAATTGATACCCCATCTGAGGATGCAGCACATACCATTTTTCTGACAATGAATGATCGCGGGCTTAGCCTGAACAGTGCAGAGATGCTAAAGGCATTTATCATTCAGCAGGTTGGAGAGGCTGATAGAAATGAAGTAAATAAGATCTGGCAAAAAAATATTAACCAGATTAAAAATGCATACAATAGTGCAAGCAGTGGCAGCGTAAAAGCAGAAGATGTTGACTTTATTTCCACCTGGATGCGTGCCAAGTATGCAAATTCAATACGTGAAACGAAAAAAGGTGCAGAGGATCAGGATTTTGAACTTTTGGGTGAAAAATTTCATACGTGGGTGAGACTAAATGCCAGATCCAAAATGCAGCTTTTACAGCCAAAACAGTACAAGGAACTCATTACAATTGAGATGGTACAGATGACAAATCTTTATCTGCAGATAAAAAATTACTCGGAGAATATGATAAAGGGATATGAGGCTGTATTTTATAATGCCCACAGAAACATAAGCTATCAAAGTTATCTGATCATGTCAGCTGTCCGGGTTGATGATGTACCGGCTGTAGTAGAACAAAAGATAAAAATGATAGCAACTTTTATAGATATCTTTGCCTCTACACGTATTTTCAATTATAAAAAGATAAACTGGAATACAAATAAGGCATTGTTATTCAGAATTATGTGTCAGATTCGAAATAAAGACGTCAAAACTTTGGGAATAACGTTGACCGCAGTTTTGCAACGAATGAATGAAAAATTGGATGCTGTTATGGATTTTGAACTTAACCAGTTTACTGGAAGATACATGCTTCATATGCTGGCGCGTTTGACCGATTATGTAGATGTAAAAATGGGGCATGCATCACAGTTTGTAAACTATATTGATCGTTTACCGAGAAGTTCTTATGATATTGAACATATTCTACCAGACGATTATCCGAGCTATGCATCCATGTTTAATGATGAAGAAGATTTCAGAAACTACCGCCGTAAATTTGGCAACCTGCTTTTGCTTACAAATGATCATAATCGCAGCTATCAGGACATGAGTTATCAGAAAAAGGTAGTACAGTATTTAAGTGATAATATTCTGGCGCAGTCCTTGAATGAAAAAGCATACAAAAATAATCCAAAATTTTTAGCTTTGACAACAACATTTTCATTTAAATCTTATATGGATAAATTTGATAAAAATGCTATTCGTGAAAGATTACGGCTGTATACAGAACTGGCAAAAGCTATCTGGAATCCCAAGAAGATAAAAGAAATCGCCGGTGGCTGGGAAGATGCAGAAGCTGTTATTGTTCAAAGCGGGAATGGAAAGCGTTATACAGTTGAATATGGCGATGGAAGAAGCTGGGAAGATGCCCGTAAGTTTGGTTTTGTGTCAGCTTGCAGTAATGGAAACAATTTGCTCTGTAATGTTAATGTAGGAGATTTTATTTTCTGTCACATAGCCGGAAGAGGATTTGTAGGTGTAGGTATATGTGTGTCAACCGCAAATAGTGCAGCAAACTTTATAGTTGATGTAGATGGAGTGAAAAAACCAGTACTTGATTTCACCTGGGCAGATGAAGACAAGAAGCGTGCTCTCCCGGATAATGAGCTGTTTGTGGGCGTACAATGGATTTCTACAGTAGATGCAGCAGATGGCTTCTGGGAAAAAGGAATGGTCAGTGTACCGATGGTTGCATATACAATGACGGATTCTTTTACTCATGATAAAGTTCTGGAGCATTTTAATATTGAGCTGAAATAGTCAGATAAATGGAGGAGTTCAGATTTCAGCTTGCAGTGGCATCGTGGCAATATCCGTGAAGACAGTTTTTTTAATGAATTAAATGCTCATGGCATGGCAATGGCAGGCATTAAGGTAGACATCAATCCTATTGCCGAAGAAAGAATCACTCTGGCAGAATATATGAAGGAAGCAGATGCTTACCTTGATTAGCAGGAGATCAAAAAGCTGGCGGCTGATTTAGATAATTTCAGCTATGAATATGACACTTACGAATATAAAGATACCGTTGAGAACAGGGAAGAACAGGTGGAGAAAATCACAGAGGACATTCTGAATAAGAAAACAGGGTGTTTAAAGGACTGGCTGGTTGAAGTATCGGAAGAATCTGATATAGACAGTGATGTGATAACTGCCCGGTCATTACTTTCCCGTCTGGAAAAAGCAATCAAAATCTATGAAAGTATTCCGGCAGAACGCCTGCATGGAATCAAAGGGATTGGTTTTGATCTGCAGGACAGGGATGCGGATATGATCGGGCTTGTCTGCAATACCATAAGAAAGCTGTTCTGCATGAGCGATGAAGGCTATGAGATTTTTCTTATGGATCTGGAAGATTACAAAGCGGAATTGGAAGAGGAGGACGAGGAATGGGTACAAGTCAGTGTGCAGTATATCAGGTAAAAGAAACACCAGAGTATCGTGATGTTTGTTTCCGTTCTTAATCGTTCATACGAACGTGAATACTGTTATTACAGCACAAATTCAGAAGTATAGAAATACTTATATCTCTATAATAAAGGGAAAAAAGGAGAGAGGTAAGTATGGATATTAAACAAATCAAAGAAAACAAAATAAGAATGATACTCCAATTTTCCATTCCGAGTATCATTGCAATGTTATTACAGACAGTGATAACAATAACGGATGGATATTTTACTGGGAACTATGTAGGGCAAGATGCGTTGGCTGCAATCAATTTGGGATTGCCGATACTGTATTTTTACCTTGGAACAGGACTTTGTATTGGTGTAGGT
>CAKRMK010000006.1 GCA_934364795.1 uncultured Blautia sp. | reverse complement strand
ATCGGATTCGGTGGTGTTGACCACGTTCTCGCAAGCGGACGCGACATCAACGTTATGGTATTCGATACAGAGGTTTATTCCAACACAGGTGGACAGTCTTCCAAGTCTACACCTACAGGTGCAATCGCACAGTTCGCTGCTGGCGGTAAAGAGACTAAGAAGAAAGATATGGCTTCTATCGCAATGAGCTATGGTTATGTATATGTTGCACAGATCTCCATGGGCGCTGACTTCAACCAGGCTATCAAAGCAATTGCAGAGGCAGAGGCTTATCCGGGACCATCACTTATCATCGCATACGCTCCATGTATCAATCATGGTATCAAGAAGGGTATGTCCAAAGCTCAGACAGAGGAAGAGCTTGCTGTTAAGTGTGGATACTGGCACAACTTCCGCTTCAATCCGGCTGCTGAGGGAAGCAAGTTCAGCCTTGATTCCAAAGCTCCAGATATGACAGATTATCAGGAATTCTTAAATGGTGAGGTTCGTTACAACTCCTTACAGCGTCAGAATCCTGAGAAAGCTGCCAGACTGTTTGCTAAGAACCAGTCTGAAGCAAAAGCAAGATATGAATATCTGCAGAAGCTGATCACTCTGTACGGAACAGAGGAATAAGAAATATCCGCGGCAAAGCCCGCATTACAAATAAATAGTATAAACGGCTGTAAGTTAATGAGACAGTAACGTTTATCGTGTCGTAGCGTAAAGTAGACCTGCGGTATTACCTGTAATGGGTAGTATCACAGGTCTTTCTTGTGTAATAAAAAATTCCGTTGTACAATTCTGAAGATTTTTTTAAGAAAATGAATTTGGGTTGCCTGCAAAATCGTTTTGTAATATAATGGGAACGTTGAAAAAAGATGCAAAAAGAAAGTAAAAGATGCTGCTGATTTCAGAGTCTTTTCAAACAGACTTTAGAACGTGTTAAAATCGTGACAGCAGTCAAGAGGTAAAAAAATGAGCAGATTATCAGTAGTTCTGCCGGCTTATAATGAAGAACTGATGGTGGCAAAAACCTGCCGTGTGCTTCGGGAGGTTTTAAGTGGGGCTGGTATTTCCTATGAACTTGTACTTGTAGACGATGGCTCAAAAGACAGAACCTGGGACGAAATCACAAAAGCCGGGGAACGGGATGAAAATGTTCTTGGTGTTCATTTTTCCAGAAATTTTGGAAAAGAAGCTGCAGTATACGCAGGGCTTGCACAGGCAACTGGAGATGTGGTGGCAGTTATGGACTGTGATCTGCAGCACCCTCCAGAAACTCTTTTGTCCATGCATGAGCTGTGGAAGCAAGGCTTTGAAGTAATTGAAGGGGTGAAAAAAAGTCGCGGAAAGGAAAGCCTTCTTCATAAAGAAAGTGCAGGATTTTTTTATGGCATTATGTCAAAGGCAACTGGTGTGAATATGCAAAATGCTTCAGATTTTAAAATGCTGGACAGAAAAGCAGTGGACAGTATTTTAAGTATGCCAGAGCGAAATATGTTTTTCCGTGCTACTTCTTCCTGGGTGGGATTTAAAACTACCTGTGTAGAATTTGAAGTACATGACCGTGAAGCCGGGGAATCAAAATGGTCTACCTGGTCCCTGGTGAAATATGCATTTACCAATATCGTTGCATTTACAACAGCACCTCTGCAGTTTGTGACGATCATTGGCGGTGCCTGTTTTGGCTGTTCTTTGATTCTGATCATCTACTCTGTTGTGCAGTTTTTTGCAGGCAGGGCAGTAGAAGGGTATACAACCACTCTGATTGTACTTCTGCTTATTGGAAGTGCCATTATGTTAAGCCTGGGAATCATCGGCTACTATATTGCAAAAATTTATGAAGAAGTAAAAAGGCGTCCCCGCTATATTATTTCCCAGATCAAGAGAGG
The DNA here is from genome assembly GCA_934364795.1 of uncultured Blautia sp. Lineage (GTDB taxonomy): Bacteria > Bacillota > Clostridia > Lachnospirales > Lachnospiraceae > Blautia_A. The sequence continues at coordinate 122,099 of CAKRMK010000006.1, read as the reverse complement.
AAAACAAGACGCCTACCAGGAGGTAAACCATGATAAAACTCATTAAAAAATTATATGCCAATGATATGATACGTTATGTATTTTTTGGCGGCTGTACAACCGTAGTAAATCTGGCAAGCTTTTTTGTATTACGTCAGGGCGGCGTACAGCGTGAACTTGCAAATGTAATTTCTATTATTCTGGCAATTCTGTTTGCATATGTTGTAAATTCCAAATTTGTTTTCCGGGATAAATGTGAAACCCTGAAAGACCATATCCGTCCCTTCTGTAAATTTGTCAGCGCAAGGCTGATCACAATGGTGGTTGAAGTTGGTGGCGTCTGGTTCTTTGCGGAAATCATGCATCTGCATGACATGGTTGGCAAATTTATCACACAGTTTGTGGTACTTGCTTTAAATTACATATTCAGTAAATTCCTGGTGTTCACCAGTGGGAGGAAATCATGACATTAGAAGAAACACTGAAACAGATAAAGCCCTTGGATGAGGAAAAAATGCAGGTCGCAAAAAAAAGATGGGACAGTATAGCAAAGCCCCTTCATTCTCTTGGAAAAATGGAAGATCTGATCACACAGATTGTGGGAATGACAGGTGAAGTAAAAGTAGATATTACAAAAAAGGCACTTGTTGCCATGTGTGCTGATAACGGCGTTGTAGAAGAAGGCGTTACCCAGACCGGACAGGAAGTAACAGCCATTGTTGCAGATAACTTTGTGAAAGAAACTACAACTGCATGTGTAATGTGCCATCAGTGCGGTGTTTCCGTGAAACCTGTGGATGTGGGAATGGTACGAGACACTACTGCCCGTACAGATCTGAAGGTTATGTACGGAACCAGGAATATGACAAAAGGTCCTGCAATGACAAGAGAAGAGGCAATAAAAGGAATTGAAGCAGGAATTGCCATGGCAGAAGAACTGAAAGAACAAGGATACCGTCTTCTGGCAACAGGAGAGATGGGGATTGGAAATACCACCACCAGCAGCGCAGTTGCATCTGTGCTTTTGAAGCAGCCTGTGGAAACTATGACAGGGCGGGGAGCCGGACTGTCCAGTGAAGGCCTTATAAGGAAAATAGAAGCAATCAAAAAAGCGGTTGCATTAAATAAACCGGATGCATCGGATCCGGTAGATGTCCTGGCGAAAGTCGGGGGACTTGATATTGCAGGAATGTCAGGGGTATATCTTGGAGGTGCAGCACTTAAAATGCCGGTTTTGATCGATGGGTTTATTTCTGGCGTTGCAGCACTTGTGGCAGCTATGCTTTGTCCGGAGGCATCTGGTTATATGATTGCAAGCCATGTTTCCAAAGAACCGGCAGCCCATCTTGTTCTTGAAAAGCTTGGAAAAGAAGCGGTGCTTCACGCAGATATGTGTCTGGGAGAGGGAACCGGAGCCATTGCCCTTTGCCCGTTCCTTGACATGGGAGCAACACTTTACAATACATTAAGTACGTTTGACGATATCCATGTAGATCAGTATGAGGAGCTGAAATAAAATGATGGTCGTAGTCACCGGAGGAAGCGGAAGTGGAAAATCTGCTTTTGCAGAAGATAAAATAGTGTCGTTTGGACAGGGAAAACGGTTTTACATTGCAACCATGCATCCTTATGATGAAGAAAGCTACAGGCGGGTAAAACGCCATCAGAATATGAGAGCCGGAAAAGGTTTTGAAACTGTGGAATGTTATACCGGACTTAAGAATCTGGAATTTCCAGAGGAATCCATCGTCCTTTTAGAATGTATGTCCAATCTTGTGGCAAACGAAATGTTTGAGGAAGCAGGTGCCGGCGAAAAAACGGTGGAAGCTGTACTGGAAGGCGTAAAAAAATTAAAGGCGCAGACCAGACATCTGGTAATTGTAACCAATGAGATTTTTTCGGAAGCAGCCAGTTATGAGGGCGATACAGTGCGCTATCAGGAGTATCTTGGAAAAATCAATCAGAAAATTGGAGAAATGGCAGAGGAAGTTGTAGAAGTGGTATATGGAATTCCCATCTGGCATAAAGGAGGAAAACGGATTGAAAATGCTGTGGAATAATTTTAAAGTGGCATTTGCCATGTATTCTAAAATTCCAATGCCACGGGCAGACTGGAACAAAGAAAATATGAAATATACGTTCTGCTTTTTTCCATTTATCGGGCTTGTAATAGGGGCTTTGTCCTGGCTGGCAGGCTGGGCTGGCAATAATTATGGATTTAATCCCTCTTTTGTGGCTGCAGTGCTGGTGCTGATACCGGTTCTTGTGACAGGAGGAATTCATGTGGACGGACTTCTGGATACTTCAGATGCGCTAAGCTCCTGGCAGGAAAGGGAACGACGGCTTGAAATTCTGAAGGATTCCCATGCAGGTGCATTTGCCGTTATTACTGCAGGTGTTTACTTTTTAACATGGTATGGCGCTTACAGCCAGTTATGGACATGTAAGCCTGCTCTTCTTATTATGTCACTTGGATTTATGGTTTCCAGATGCTTTTCCGGAATCAGCGTCATGACATTTCCAAAAGCCCGTAAGGATGGAACCGTGGCAGAGTTTTCAAGAAAAGCAGAAGAAGTAATGGTGCGAAATGTTCTGATTGTATATCTTGTAGTCCTGCTGGTTCTTATGATTTTAATCCAGCCAGTTCTGGGCATTCTGGCGTTTGCTGGCGCTGCTTTGATTTTTGTCTATTATCATCACAAAGCCATGAAATATTTTGGCGGGATCACAGGCGATCTGGCAGGATATTTTCTGTGTCTTTGTGAAGTGGGAATGGCAGTTGTGCTGGCAGTGGCATCTGTGTTTATATAACAGGAGAAAAGAAAAATGGAAATGATCATTGGCGGCGCTTTTCAGGGAAAAAGTGCGTATGCAAAAGAAAAATATCCAAATATCTGCTGGAAAAAAGGCGGAGAAATTTCAAAAGAAGAACTGATGACAGCCGGTGGTGTCCTGGATTTTCAGGACTTTATCAAAAAAGAATTAAAATCTGGTGAGGATGTAAGTGCCCTTGCACAGGAACTGGCAGAAAAGAATCCGGACATTGTGCTGGTAAGCCAGGAGGTGGGCTATGGAGTTGTGCCGATGGATGCCTTTGACCGGAAATACAGGGAAGCTGTCGGAAGGGTGTGCACCAGTCTTGCAGCAAAAAGCAGCAGAGTTGTTCGTGTGATCTGCGGAATCGGGACGGTGATAAAGGATGCTTAAACTTATGCTGATCCGCCACGGGGAAACCTGTGGAAATAAACTGAAACGTTACATAGGAAAAAGGACCGATGAACCTCTTACAAAAGAAGCAGAAGAAATGTTGAAAGGTCTGGGATATATGTGCCCGGAAGCTGTTTATGCAAGTCCTATGCTCCGCTGTACCCAGACTGCCGGAATCCTTTTTCCAGGGAAAACACTGAATATTATAGACGAGCTGGCAGAATGTGATTTTGGTGAATTTGAGAACAAAAATTATATGGAGCTTGATGGAAACCAGAATTACCAGGCATGGATTGACTCTGGAGGACTGCTTCCTTTCCCGGGAGGAGAAAGCCGCGAGGAATTTAAAAAACGCAATTTAAAAGGCTTTCAGAAAGTGGTTCAAAGCTGTATCCGAAAGGAAATCCAAAGTGCGGCTCTTGTGGTGCATGGCGGTACCATCATGAACATTATGGAAGAATATGCAGAGGAGAACCGTTCTTTTTATGACTGGCATGTAAAAAACGGAAGAGGATATGAAGTGGAGCTTGATACCGGCCTGTGGAAAAAGGACAGAAGAAGTCTTCATGTGATCCGGGAATTATGAAAGAGAAAGCAGGCTTCTTTTGGAAAAAAGAAGTAGCATAAAAAGAGTATAACAAAAAGAATATAAAAGAAAATAAAAAAGGATGCAAAATCCAGAATATGTTCTGGAACAAATGAGTTTGCTTCCTTTTTTTCTTATCTATAAAAACAAAATTTTTGTAAAAGTCAAAAATATTTTTAGGATTCCTATTGAAATTTGCATGGGAATATGTTACATTAACTGTATAAAATATCCTAAAAAATGTTGAATTGTGCTTTTTGATTCAACAATTTTAACAAGTAAAGGAGGACTCCATATGCTTATTATTGGTAATGGAAGAATGATCACACGGGACGCATCCAATGCATTTATAGAGAACGGTGCAGTTGCAATGGATGGTAACACCATAGTTATGGTGGGGACTACAGAAGAGGTGAAGAAGGCGTATCCGGACGGAGAATTTGTGGATGCCAGAGGCGGAGTAATCATGCCTGCATTTATCAATACCCATGAGCATATCTACAGCTCTTTTGCCCGGGGCCTTAGTATCAAAGGATATAACCCCAAGGGATTTCTGGATATTCTGGATGGACAGTGGTGGACCATTGACCGCCATCTTACACTGGAGCAGACCAGGCTTTCTGCAATGGCTACTTACATTGACAGTATCAGAAATGGTGTAACCACTGTATTTGATCATCATGCAAGTTTTGGACATATTACAGGCTCTCTTAGTGCCATTGAATCCGCAGCGAAGGAATTAGGTGTAAGAACCTGTCTGTGCTATGAGATTTCCGACCGTGACGGCATGGACAAGTCAAAAGAATCCGTAATGGAAAATGTGAACTTTATCAAACATGCACTTGCAGACGACAGTGATATGATTGCTGCCATGATGGGAATGCATGCGTCATTTACAATTTCAGATGAGACTATGGAACTTTGCAATGAGTTAAAACCTGACGGTGTTGGCTATCATATTCATGTGGCAGAGGGAATTTATGATCTTCACCAGTGCCTGAAAGAACACAGCAAACGCATTGTAGACAGACTTTATGACTGGAATATTTTAGGACCAAAGACTCTTCTTGGCCACTGTATTTATATTAATGAGCATGAGATGGATCTGATCAAAGAGACAGATACCATGGTGGTACATAATCCGGAATCCAATATGGGAAATGCCTGCGGATGTCCGCCTACCATGGAGCTGGTACATAAGGGAATCGTCACAGGACTTGGAACTGACGGATATACCCACGATATGCTGGAATCCTGGAAGGTGGCGAATATTCTTCACAAGCATCACCTTTGTGATCCGAACGCAGCCTGGGGCGAAGTGCCGAAGATGCTGTTTGAAAATAATGCTATTATTGCCAACCGTTACTTTAAGAAACAGCTTGGCGTTCTCAAAGAAGGGGCAGCAGCAGATGTGATTGTAATGGATTACAATCCGCTTACTCCTATGAGAGCAGACAATGTAAACGGACACCTTTTGTTTGGAACTACAGGACATGATGTGGTAACTACTGTATGTAACGGTAAGGTTCTTATGAAAGACAGAGAAGTGCTGGTATGTGATGTGGACAAGGTTATGGCTGACTGCCGCCAGTCTGCTCAGGAGCTGGCTGATGATATTAACGGAGGAAAATAAATATGAGCGATATTATGACATGTATGCATTTCGGGCAGCTGATGGACTGGGTCCTTCAGGAGAAAAAGGGCAGAGATACTGTATTTGGCGTACATCGCCCGTATACAGCAGATACAGATAACGATATGACCATTTTTGGAAGAAATCTGGAGACTCCAGTGGGACCGGCAGCCGGTCCCCACACACAGCTTGCACAGAATATCATTGCATCCTATTTTGCAGGAGCACGTTTCTTCGAGCTGAAAACCGTTCAGAAAATGGATGGCGCAGAGCTGTCAGCCTGTGTGAATAAGCCCTGTATTCTGGCTGACGATGAAGGCTATAACTGTGAATGGTCCACAGAACTGACTGTTCCGGATGCCATGGGAGAATATATTAAAGCATGGTTTATCCTCCATGTGCTGGCAAAGGAATTTGACCTTGGAGCCCAGGATGGTTTCCAGTTTAACATTTCCGTGGGATATGATCTGGAAGGAATCAAGGGAGACAAAGTAAATACATTTATTGACGGAATGATGGAGGCAAAGGACACAGCCATTTTCCAGGAATGTAAGAAATGGCTTCTGGATCATGCAGACAAATTCCAGAAATTTACAAAAGAAGATATTGAAGCAATTCCATCTAATATCTGTAATTCCGCTACGATTTCCACTTTACATGGATGTCCTCCTAAGGAAATCGAGAGCATTGCCAACTATCTTCTTACAGAAAAGCATCTGAATACTTTTGTAAAATGCAATCCTACTCTTCTGGGCTATGATTTTGCCAGAAAGACTATGGATGAAATGGGATATGACTACATGGTATTCGGCGATTTCCATTTCAAAGATGATCTGCAGTATGTGGATGCAGTTCCAATGCTTACCCGTCTGATGAAATTATCAGAAGAGCTTGGCCTGGAATTCGGTGTGAAGATTACCAATACGTTCCCGGTAGATGTTACAAGAAACGAGCTTCCAAGCGAAGAAATGTACATGTCCGGTAAATCCTTATTCCCGCTGTCTATTTCACTTGCAGCCAAACTTTCAGAAGAATTTGCAGGAAAGCTTAGAATTTCCTATTCAGGCGGCGCAGATTATTACAATATTGACAAAATCGTGGGATGCGGTATCTGGCCGGTAACAATGGCAACTACTTTGTTAAAGGCTGGCGGCTATCAGAGATTCACCCAGGTAGCAGAAAAAACAGAAGGCGTTGCATCTAAGAAGTGGACTGGAATTGATGTTCAGGCACTTAAGAAACTGGCAGCAGAAGCCATTACAGATGCCCATCATGTAAAGAATATCAAGCCTCTTCCAAGCAGAAAGAGTACAAAGGAAGTTCCGCTTCTTGACTGCTTCTATGCGCCATGTTCAGAGGGATGTCCAATTCATCAGGATATTCCACAGTACATCTCTCTTACAGGCGAAGGAAAATATAAAGAAGCCCTGGAAGTAATTCTTGAGAAGAATGCACTGCCCTTTATTACAGGCACCTTATGTGCACATAACTGTATGAATAAATGTACCCGTAATTTTTATGAGGAATCTGTAAACATCCGTGGTACCAAGCTGATTGCAGCACAGAAGGGCTATGATGAAATAATCGGTGAGATCAAAGCCGGCGCAGCAAATGGCAAAAAGGTTGCAGTAGTAGGCGGTGGCCCGGCTGGTATTGCATCTGCATACTTCCTTGCAAGAGAAGGTGCATCCGTTACCATTTTTGAAAAAGAAGAAAAAGCAGGTGGTGTGATCCGCTATGTGATTCCTGGTTTCCGTATTGGAAACGATGCCATTGACAAAGATGTTTCCTTCATTGAAAAAATGGGCGTAGAGATCCGCACCAACACAGAGATCACTTCTGTGGCAGACTTAAAAGCACAGGGCTATGATGCTGTGATCCTTGCAATCGGAGCAGGAAAACCTGGTACCTTGAAGCTGGAAAAGGGCGAAACTGTAAATGCACTGAAATTCCTCCGTGATTTCAAGGCGAATGACGGAAATCTTGATATTGGAAAGAATGTAGTGGTAATTGGCGGCGGCAACACAGCCATGGATACAGCAAGAGCAGCCAAACGCACAAAAGGCGTAGAGCATGTTTATCTTGTATACAGAAGAACCAAACGCTACATGCCGGCAGCAGAGGATGAGCTTTTGGAAGTTCTGGAAGAGGGAGTTGAATTCAAAGAGCTTCTTTCTCCGGTAAGTCTTGAAAATGGCAGACTGATCTGTAAGAAGATGGAGCTTGGCAAGATGGATGCATCCGGACGGGCAAGCGTAACAGAAACTGCAGATGTTGTGGAAGTTCCGGCAGATACTGTAATTGTAGCAGTTGGTGAGAAAATTGATACAGATTTCTACACTGCAAACCAGATCGCAGTAGATGAAAGAGGAAAAGCAAAAGTTAATGATAAGACTCTTGAAACAAGTGTAAGCGGCGTCTATGTTGCAGGAGACGGGGCAAGAGGTGCAGCGACTATTGTAGAAGGAATCCGTGATGCACAGCTTGTAGTAAAGGACATCCTTGGCAAAGAAATTACAAAGGATGCAGCTGTAAACAGTGATGAGGCAGACTGCTTTGCAAAGAAGGGAATCCTGAAACACAGCAAGGATGCAAAGACAGAGGAGGAAAGATGTCTTACCTGTAATAAGGTCTGTGAAAACTGTGTGGATGTATGTCCCAACCGTGCAAACATTTCCATCAAGGTTCCTGGCATGGCAATGAACCAGATAATCCATGTGGATTATATGTGTAACGAATGTGGCAACTGCAAGAGCTTCTGCCCATATGCAAGTGCACCTTATAAAGACAAATTCACTTTGTTTGCCAGCGAAAAGGACATGGCAGACAGCAACAATGACGGATTTGTTGTTCTGGATAAAGAAACAAAAACCTGCAAGGTCAGATTTGTGGGCCAGATTACAGACTGCAAGGCAGATGATCCTGCTGATAAGCTGTACGATGGTCTTAAGAAGCTGATCTGTGCAGTAATCGATGATTACGGATATCTGATCTGATAAAAAATGTAAATAGCAAAGCAACCATTGTCCACAGCTTTATAAGGGCTGTGGACAGTGTATATATAATGTAAAGGAGAGTCCAATATGGCAGTATTTACAGTTAACGGACAGACCGTAGAGACGGCGAGGAACCAGAAGCTGCTTCGGTTTCTGCGGGATGAGCTGCATCTGACTTCCGTAAAGGACGGCTGCAGTGAGGGTGCATGTGGGGCATGCACAGTAATTATTGATGGCAGAACCTGTAAAGCCTGTGTGCCGGATACGGATTCACTGGACGGGAGAAATGTAATCACAGTGGAAGGCCTGACTGAATGGGAAGAAAAGGTATACACCTATGCATATGGAAAAGCAGGTGCTGTACAGTGCGGTTTTTGTATCCCGGGTATGGTAATGTGCACAAAGGCTCTTCTGGATGTGAACAAAGAACCAACAGATGAAGAAATCAGGTACGCGCTAAGAAACAATTACTGCCGTTGTACCGGATATGTAAAGATTATAGATGCAGTGCACATTGCGGCAGAGATTATGCGGGAGGGAAAACTTCCGGAAGAACAGGGGGATAACTGGCAGCTTGGCTCCCGTGTGGCAAGGATCGATGTAGAGGAAAAGGTTCTTGGAACAGGAAAATATCCGGATGATTTTTATTTTGAGGGCATGCTTTATGGCTCTGCACTTAGAAGCAAATATCCCCGTGCCAGAGTTCTTTCCATTGATAAGACCAAAGCCCTGGCAATGCCTGGCGTGGAAGCGGTAGTTACCGCTGAAGATATTCCAGGTGAGAATAAAATCGGACATCTGAAGCATGATCAATATACCCTGATACCGGTTGGGGGACTGACCCATTATCTGGGGGATGCCATTGCTCTTGTTGCAGCAAAGGATAAAGAGACAGCCCAAAAAGCAAAGAAGCTGATAAAAGTAGAATATGAGGTGCTGCCTCATGTACACACCATTGAAGAAGCAGCAGCTCCGGATGCGCCGAAAGTGTTTGATGAAGAGGAAAACAATATTTGTGCATATAAGCACATCAGCAGGGGAAATGCCACAGAAGCTATTGCTGCCTCTAAATATGTGATTTCCCAGCATTTTGAGACACCCTGGACAGAGCATGCATTTCTGGAACCGGAATGTGCAGTTTCTTTTTATGATGAAGACGGAGATATTTTTGTGTATTCCACAGACCAGTCTGCTCATCAGACCTTACATGAGTGCAGCCTGCTTCTTGGAACAGATAAGATAAAGGTACAAAATGCTCTTGTGGGAGGTGGCTTTGGAGGCAAAGAGGATATGACCGTGCAGCATTTAAGTGCACTTCTTACCTACGTGACCAAAAAGCCGGTGAAAATGAAGCTTTCAAGAGCTGAGTCTTTGCTTGTCCATCCAAAACGTCATCCATTTTATATGGACATGACGATGGGATGTGATGAAAATGGAAATATTATGGGGGTGAAGGCAAAGGTTGCTTCTGATACGGGAGCGTTTGCCTCTCTTGGAGGTCCTGTGCTGGAACGTGCCTGCACCCATGCGGCAGGTCCCTATCATTATGAAAATTTTGAAATAGAAGGAACTGCTTATTATACCAACAATCCTCCGGCAGGAGCTTTCCGTGGATTTGGTGTTACACAGACCTGTTTTGCAACGGAAACCCTGCTGAATATGATGGCAGACAAGGTAGGCATCACTCCTTGGGAGATTCGCTACCGAAACGCCATCCGTCCGGGAGAAACCCTTCCAAACGGGCAGATTGTGGATGATTCTACCGGTCTTGTAGAAACCCTGGATGCAGTAAAAGAAAAATATGAAGAAGCCCTGGCCAAAGGAAAACCGGTGGGAATTGGCTGTGCCATGAAAAACGCCGGTGTTGGTGTGGGAATTCCGGATACCGGCCGTGTGAAGCTGATTTATGAAAAAGACAAAAAACTTCATATTTATTCCGGTGCCTCCTGTATCGGACAGGGACTTGGTACCGTGCTTACACAGATGGTAGTTACCAACACAGATGTGAAAAGAGAAGATATTGTCTACGAAAGAAGCAATACCTGGATTTCACCTGATTCCGGAACCACATCCGGCTCCAGACAGACCCTGGTTACAGGAGAGGCCTGCCGAAGAGCCTGCGAGAAGCTGATGGAGGACAAAAAAGCTGGAAAAACAGTAGAAGATATGATTGGCAAGGTTTATTATGCAGAGTATCTTGCAAAAACAGATCCTTTAGGAGCGAATGTTCCCAACCCGGTGTCTCATGTTGCATATGGATATGCAACTCAGGTCTGTATCCTGGATTCCAAGACAGGTAAAATTGAGGAAATGGTGGCAGCCCATGATGTGGGAAAAGCAGTAAATCCTTTATCCTGTGAAGGACAGATCGAAGGCGGCGTAGTTATGTCCATGGGATTTGCCCTTCGGGAAAAATATCCCATTGATGAAAACTGTAAACCTATTGAGAAATATGGTTCCCTTGGATTGTTCCGTGCCCATGAGATTCCGAAGATTGATGCCATTGTAATTGACAAGCCAGGCTTAAAAGTTGCCTGTGGTGCAATCGGAATCGGTGAAATCACATCCATTCCAACTGCTCCTGCGATTGCAGATGCATATTTCAGGAGAGATGGAATAAGACGTTACAGTCTTCCCCTTAGTGGAACTCCATATGAAAGGAAGGGATGATATGGCTGTAAAAAAGAAATTTCCTTACAAAGCTGCACTTGTGGCATGCAATGGCGGATGCAGGACCGCAAAGGAGGATACAGGCTGCAAAAATGGCTGTATTGGTTGTGGAGCCTGTGTCAGCAAATGTAAATTTGGTGCCATTTCCCTGAATGAGTATGGGGTGGCAGAGGTTGATGAAGAAAAATGCATCGGCTGCGGAGCATGTTCAAAAGTATGTCCCCAGAATATCATTCATGTACATGAATGTGCCAACTGGATTGTTGTGAAATGCTCCAATAAAGCAAAAGGTGCAGAGGCAAAAAAACAGTGTGAAGTAAGCTGTATCGGCTGCGGAATCTGTGAAAAAACCTGTACAGCAGGAGCTATCCGGGTGATAGAAAACTGTGCACAGATTAAGGAGTCCATCTGCCTTAGCTGTGGAATGTGTGCAGTGAAATGTCCGCGTCATGCTATTTACGATTTGCGGGGGATTTTTACCCAGAAAGAATAGAACGATTGGGCTGCTGCAAAGTAGTTGCACAAGCTTTATGTTTTGTCAGAAAAAAACAAAATAAATATGAAATATCAGAAATACACAGCTAAAAAAATATTATTCATAAAAATATTGCCAATTTCCTATGAAGTGTGATACAATATTTTTGCACAAAAGAGATGCTTTATACAATTTTTTTGAGGGGAATGAAATAGAAAATAGGTAAAAGCCGACAACCAGTTCAAAGAAGAACCATGAATCTGTTTTTTTGAACGGTGTCGGCTATTCGTTTATGAAAAGGCAAAAAGTTGGGGGACTTTAGAGCCTGTTTGAAAAAGAAAATAGAAGAGAAGGTGAAGCAAATGATTGGAAAGAGTGTTCCAAGAGTAGACGCTTATGAAAAGGTGACAGGACGGGCGAAATTTACAGATGACCTGATCCTGAATAAGTGTCTGGTAGCGAAAGTTTATCATGCTGCCATCGGCAACGGCGTGGTGAAATCCATTGACACCAGCCAGGCAGAAGCTTTGGACGGCGTAGTAAAAGTGGTTACTTTTAAGGACGTACCGAATCATTGTTATCCCACACCAGGACATCCCTGGTCTGTGGAGCTGGCACATCAGGACGTTGCAGACCGTAATCTTCTGACTGGAAGAGTACGTTACTATGGAGATGATATTGCAGCTGTAGTTGCAGAGGATGAGGTGACAGCCTCCCGTGCGCTGAAGCTGATTAAGGTAGAATATGAGGAATATCCGGTTGTCACCAGCCCGAAGGTATCCATGCGGGGCAGTGAACATCCCATTCATCTTGACAAGAAAGACAATATTCTTGCACGCTCCAGTTTCGCAATTGGGGATGTGGAGAAGGGAATGGAGCAGGCTTCTGTAAAAATTAAAAGAAGCTATAAGACTCCTATTGTACAGCACTGCCATATTGAGAATAATATTTCCTATGCCTATATGGAAAAGGGCAGAGTGGTGGTAGTATCCTCCACACAGATCCCTCATATTGTCCGCCGTGTGGTAGGACAGGCCCTTGGAATCCCCTGGGGGCAGGTGCGGGTGATCAAGCCTTATGTTGGTGGAGGTTTTGGAAATAAGCAGGAGGTTTTGTATGAGCCGTTGAATGCTTTTCTTACCATGCAGGTAGGGGGACGCCCGGTAAAAATCGAGCTGACCCGAGAGGAGACTTTTACCAATACCAGAACCCGTCACTCCATTGAATATGATATGGAGGCAGGAGTAGATGCAGAAGGCCATCTTCTTGCAAAGGAAATGACCACCTATTCCAACCAGGGAGCCTATGCATCTCATGGACATGCCATTGCAGCAAACGGACTGACAGCAAGCCGCCTTCAGTACGCATGTCCTAATATTAAAGGAGAGGCGTATACGGTTTATACCAACTGTCCTACAGCAGGAGCCATGCGTGGTTATGGCATTCCCCAGGTTTGTTTTGCAACGGAAAGCTTTATGGATGATATTGCTTTTGAAATCGGCATGGATCCCCTGGAGTTTCGCCGGAAAAACCTGATCCACGGTTATTATGAGGATGCTTATCTCAAACCTATTGCTGCAAATACAAATGGTATTTTTGAATGTCTGGATAAAGGTGCAGCATATATACACTGGGAAGAGAAGCGCAAGGCATATAAGGAACAGACCGGCTCTGTGCGAAGAGGCGTAGGTATGGCTTTATTTTCCTATAAGACAGGTGTATGGCCGATTTCTCTTGAAATTGCAGGTGCAAGACTTTCCCTGAATCAGGATGGAAGTGTACAGCTGCAGGTTGGTGCTACTGAGATCGGACAGGGAGCAGATACGGTATTTTCCCAGATGGCAGCAGAGACATTACATATGGATATTTCCAAAGTCCATATCGTGTCCATGCAGGATACGGATGTAACACCTTTTGATACAGGAGCTTATGCTTCCAGACAGTCTTTTGTCACCGGAACTGCTGTAAAGGAATGTGCACAGCAGCTGAAACAGAAGATTCTGGAGTACGCCAGAACCCTGGTACCTGGTAATGTAGACCGTCTGGAGCTGGAGGATGGCTATGTACTGGCAGATGGAAATCCGGCTATTTCTCTGGAAGATCTGGCTATGGAGAGTTATTACAGTCTTAGCAATTCTTCTGTTCTTACAGCAGAGGTTTCCAGACAGGTAAAGAAAAATACAGTTGCCAGCGGCTGCTGCTTTGCAGAAGTGGAAGTTGATATGAAGCTGGGAAAAATAAAAGTTCTGGACATCATTAATGTACATGACAGTGGAACTTTGCTTAATCCACAGCTTGCAGCCATGCAGGTACATGGTGGTATGTCCATGGGTATGGGATACGGGCTTTCTGAACAGCTTCTTATTGATGAAAAAACAGGAAGACCATTAAATGGGACTTTGCTTGATTATAAAATGATGACCATGATGGATACTCCGGATCTTACAGCAGAATTTGTGGAATTAAACGATCCTATGGGACCATATGGAAATAAGGCTCTTGGAGAGCCTCCGGCCATTCCGGGAGCACCTGCTATCCGAAATGCAGTTTTAAATGCCACAGGAATCGGATTTTCGGAAATTCCTCTGACACCGCAAAGACTGATAGACGGCTTTACAAAAGCCGGGCTGATCTAGGAAGGGGGCACAAGGGAATGTACGATATTGAGAATTATTATAATGCCACTACCATAAAAGAGGCAGTTACCTTATTAAAGGAGCATCCGGATACAAGAGTGATTTCAGGCGGCAGTGATGTGCTGATCAAAATAAGAGAAGGCAAAATGGCAGGAACTTCTCTGGTAAGCATCCGGGATATTAAAGAAATCCGGGGAATCCAGCTTATGGATTCTGGGGATATTTATATTGGGGCAGCTACCACGTTTTCCCATGTGACAAATGATCCTGTGATCCAGAAATGGATTCCGGTTCTGGGAGAAGCCGTGGATCAGGTAGGCGGTCCACAGGTTCGTAATATTGGTACCGTTGGAGGAAATGTGTGTAATGGTGCGGTAAGTGCGGACAGCGCCCCAACATTATTTTCCTTAAATGCCATGCTTCGGATTGCAGATGGAACTGGTGGACGGATGGTTCCTATTAAGGATTTTTATCTTGGACCGGGCCGTGTGGATCTTCATCAGGGGGATGTACTTACCCATATTGTGATTCCAGGAAAAGAATATCAGGGATATCACGGTTTTTACATTAAATATTCTATGAGAAATGCCATGGACATTGCGACTTTAAGCTGCAGTGTGGTAAGTAAAATTAATGCACCAAAGAAAATCCTTGAAGATGTAAGGATTACGTTCGGAGTTGCTGCTCCTGTTCCATATCGCTGTCACAAGACTGAGGAAGCACTGAAGGGAATGGAAATTGGTGAAGGACTGTATCAGAAAGTGGAAGAACTGGTACGGGAAGAAATCAATCCCAGAGATTCCTGGAGGGCATCCAAGGCATTTCGTATCCAGATTGGCGGAGAGATTGCAAAGCGTGCACTGGCAGAGAGCATCCGCCGGGGAATGGTGGCAGGAGTTACCGTGGATGATCAGGAATTTGTGAAAAAAGTAACAGGAGGTGAGCAGGCATGAAAAAAGATATGCAGCTGGTTCAGTGTATTGTAAATGGGAAAGAAGTGGCAGAATATGTGGATGTAAGGGAGTCACTTCTTGACATGCTGCGTAACCGCCTTGGACTTACTTCAGTAAAGAAGGGCTGCGAGGTTGGAGAATGTGGCGCCTGTACTGTGATCATAGACGGTGAAACCATTGACTCTTGTATTTATCTGGCTGTGTGGGCACAGGGCAAGAATATCCGTACTCTGGAAGGCCTGGAGAAAAACGGGGAGCTTACCAGGATACAGGAGGCATTTATTGAGGAAGGTGCCATCCAGTGCGGATTCTGCACTCCTGGATTTGTAATGTCAGCGACTGTGCTTCTTGAGCGGGGAGAGAAGCTGACAAGAGATGCCATCCGCAAGCATATGGCAGGAAACCTTTGCCGCTGTACCGGATATGAGAATATTGTAAATGCAGTGGAAAAGGTAAACCGTGAGAATATGGAAGCGGTAGATTAAAGGAATAAACAGACTAAAAATAAAAAGCTGAAATAATGTTAAGGACAAAAGTATGAATAACAACTGTGTAATTGTCCGTGGCGGCGGCGATCTGGCAAGTGGAGTGATTCACAGACTGTATCGCTGCGGCTACCGGGTTCTGGTTCTGGAGTGTGAAAAGCCAAGTGCCATCCGCAGAAAGGTGGCTTTTTGTGAGGCAGTATATGATGAAAATGCAGAGGTGGAAGGCGTTTTGTGCAGGCGTGCCGGCTCCCTGGAAGAATGTGATAAAATATGGCAGGCAGGGGAAATTCCGCTTATGGTAGATCCTTCTGGAAAAAGCATTCAGAAGCTTAAAGAAGAGAAGAAGGTGGATGCCCTTGTGGACGCTATCCTTGCAAAGAAAAATCTGGGAACCTCTAAAGATATGGCACCTCTTACCATTGGACTTGGTCCGGGCTTTACGGCAGGGGTGGATGTGGATTTTGTTGTGGAAACCATGCGTGGCCACGATCTTGCCAGAATTATCACAGAGGGTGCTGCAATTCCAAATACAGGCGTTCCGGGTATGGTTGGCGGCGTAAGTAAAGAAAGAGTTATCCATTCTCCGGCTGCGGGAAAAATACACAATATTGCCCATATAGCAGATCTTGTAGAGAAAGGACAGGTACTTGCCTATGTGGGAGATGTACCTGTAACAGCTTCTATAACGGGCGTATTACGTGGTATTATAAGAGAAGGCTATGAAGTACCCTTCAGAATGAAAATCGCAGATATAGACCCCAGAAAAGAGGAAAAGAAGAACTGTTTTACGATTTCGGATAAAGCAAGATGCATTGCGGGAAGCGTGGTAGAGATTCTTTTGAATAACTGTGTTTTGCCAAACATGCTCTAGAGCGTAAATGTAACTGCAAAGGTTATTTATTTGTTCTATTTTTGGGTTAAGGAGGGGTGAGGATGAGAGAAAACGGATATTTTCTGGATCTTTTGCAGCTGGACATAGCGAAATATCCGGTAATTGCAGTTGTAGGAGGAGGCGGAAAGACCAGTCTGATCTACCGGCTGAATGAAGAACTTCAGGCGAGAAGGAAAAAGGTGATCATTTCCACCACTACCCATATGGCATATGATCCTTTACTGCCTCTTGTCACAGGAAAAGAGCTGGAAAAGGTACCTGCAATGCTGGAAAAATACGGGTATACAGCTGTGGCAGATCTGGAGGAGGATACCGGGAAAATGTGCTCCATAAAGGAAGAAGAATTAAAAAAGCTTGTTCCTTTTTGCGATGTGATGCTCATTGAGGCAGATGGAGCGAAAAGAAAACCTTTGAAAGTTCCGGCAGAGTGGGAACCAGTGATTCCCTCTTTTGCAGATGTGGTGGTAAGCGTGATCGGACTGGATTGTCTTGGAAAACCTATTTGCCAGACGGCTCACAGGGCAGAGTACACCAGTTCCTTCCTTAAAAAAAATATGGATGCACCGGTGACGGTACAGGATATTGAAAAAATAGCAACTTCCATTCATGGCTTATACAAAAATGTAGACCATAAGGTTTACAGAGTTTATCTGAACAAAGTGGATGTGCTGCCAGATGAAAAAGAGGCAGAACATATAGTGGCAGATCTGGCAAAGCAGGGAATTGTAGCGGCATATGGAAAAATAAGAGGCAAATAAAATGAACATTGCACTGATTATGCTGGCGGCTGGGAACAGCCGCCGTTTTGGAAGTAATAAACTGTTGTATGAAATTGAAGGAAAACCTATGTACCGGCATATTTTGGAAAACCTGACGGCAGTTGCACAAAAAAATTGTGCAGCCAGCTGGCAGGAAGTCGGACACAGAAAAAAAGCTTCAGAGTCAGATGGTTCTATGAAGGAATATGAATTAAAGAAAAACAGGACAGTAACTGTGGTAACACAGTATGAAAAAATAGAGCAGGAAGCCAGAAAACTGGGTGCAAGGGTGTATTACAATCCCCATCCAGAGGAGGGAATTTCTTCTTCTATGAAAATCGGACTGGAAGCAAATCTGGATGCAGATGCCTGCCTTTTTACAGTTTCTGACCAGCCATGGCTGACTTTAAAAACCATAGAAAATCTGACCAGTCTTCTGGAAAATACAGGAAAGGGCATTGCCTGTGTTTCATGTGAGGGAAAGCTTGGAAATCCCTGTATATTTACAAAGAAATATTATGAAGAATTGCTTTTGATTTCCGGAGACAGAGGGGGAAAATCTGTTATAAGGATGCACAGGGAGGATACAGCTGTGCTGAAGGTAGAGGATGAAAAAGAACTGACAGATATGGACATAAAACTGTAGTTTACAGTATATTCTGTCTGAATTCGGCTTACACAGCCTGTTACGACGTTTTCACCCGGTATTAGCAGATGACGTAGGTGAAAAATAATTTATTGTAATGTGGGATTTTGTGGGATTTTGTGATTTTATGTGAGGTTAAAGACAAAATATGCTTGTAATTTGTAACAAAAACAGGTATACTGATAAAAAAGACAGCAGCCGGGAGTGTGTGATATACAGTGGCATATATAAGAAACGTTCCCGTCTCATAAGGAGGATAAAATGGCAGAAAACTATAATGGCATGGCAGTTGGGGTGTTTGAGCTGGATAACCTGGTAGCCTGCTTTGTAGCTTTGGATGCAGCGTCTAAGGCTGCAAACGTGAAGATCCAGAGCGTAGAGCGAAACCGACTGAAAAGCGGAGCCTGCGTAAAGATTCGTGGCAGCATAGCAGACGTAAACGCGGCTATGGAGGTGGCTCTGGAAACTGCGAAACCACTGGGAAAGATCGTGTCCCATACAGTGATCGCATCTCCTACCGCAGACACAGAAGTTGCACTTAAGATGACCATTAATAAATAGAGAATGTCAGGAGGAAATTGTAAGATGTCATATGGAGCATTAGGATTGGTAGAGGTTCTTGGAAGCTGCAATGCAGTAGTTGTCCTTGACCAGATGCTGAAAACATCAGATGTGGAATTTCGTACCTGGCATACCAAGTGCGGAGGCCATGCAACTGTATTTTTAAGCGGTGATGTGGCAGCAGTAAAGGCGGCAGTAGATAATGTAAAAGAGAATCCTCCCTGTGAGATCGTTGCAGCAGCTGTGATCTCAGCACCATCTGAAGAGACTTCAAGACTGGTGGAAGAAGAGGAAGAGAAGCACCATAAATAATAAAAAGACCTTCTGCAGAACAATTTGTGAGAATTGGGTAGCATATCAAATCACAATTGTATACAGGAGGTCTTTTTATGTAATAGAATGGCTTAAAACAGGCTCTTTCCTTAATCAGGGTTTGTTCGATCAGAGCTTATAAGTGAATCTGTGTTCCTGTTTTTCCCATAATACCGTCTTTCGCTTTTTCAAGTAAGGTGATCATAGCCGTTCTTCCGGCACCGGAGCTTGCGAAATCCACACATGCCTGTACCTTTGGCAGCATGGAGCCTGCGGCAAACTGTCCCTCGTCAATATATTTTCTTGCTTGGGATACTGTCAGGTCATCCAGCCATTTCTCATTTTCTTTCCCAAAATTAACAGCAACTTTTTCTACTGCGGTAAGAATGATCAGCATATCTGCATCCAGCTGTTTTGCCAGAAGACAGCTTGCGAAATCCTTGTCAATAACAGCAGAAGCGCCTTTTAAATGATGACCCTCAAGAGTGACTGGAATACCGCCGCCACCGCAGCAGATGACAATTTTATTGGCGTCTACAAGGCTGTTAATGGCATCCTGTTCTACAATCTCCACAGGCTTCGGGGAAGCAACCACACGGCGGTATCCACGGCCTGCGTCCTCCTTCATTACATGTCCATATGCTTTTGCCTGGAAATCTGCCTCTTCTTTTGTAAGGAATTTACCAATTGGTTTGCTGGGATTTTCAAAAGCGGGATCTTCCGGATCTACACGAACCTGTGTGACAACGGTAACAACAGGAGTTCTCATAAAGCCACGTTTGCGAAGCTCTTCGCGCAGAGCGTTCTGAAGGTCATAACCGATATAAGCCTGACTCATGGCTACACAGACAGACAGGGGCGTATTCGGCTGTGCTTCGTCCTCATGGGTAAGTGCAGTCATAGCATTGTTGATCATGCCTACCTGCGGTCCGTTTCCATGAACTACAACTACCTGATGACCTTCCTCAATAAGATCGCAAAGGGCTCTGGCAGTGGATTTCACTGCTGTCATCTGTTCCGGAAGCGTATTTCCAAGTGCATTGCCACCCAGGGCAACTACAATACGTTTTCTTTTATACATGATAAAAACCTCCTCAAAATAGCAGTTTTTTTCAAAAAATGAGAACAAAAAAGGGCTGTATTTCTACAGCCCCTGAAAATGCATTATTCCATAATTCTTGGAGCAGCTTTTACTTCCAGTTTTTTCAGGATATCCTGCGGATTTTCAAATTTGGAAAGCATGATCATTGCTGCAATTACATATGGCTTGAAGCTAGCTTCTTTATAAAGCGGGATGCGGTAGCGGTCAAATACGCTGGCATCTACTTCACCTGTTTCACAGCTTACACCTGTAATATCAGCTGGCAGGCAGTGCAGGTAAAGTGCCTTGCCGTCTTTTGTAGTTTTCATAAGCTCTTCTGTGCAAGCCCAGTCCTTGTGCTCTGCATTCTGTGCAAGAAGCTCTTTTTCCAGTTTGTCGATTCCATCGAAATCGCCTTCTCCGTAAAGGTTGGTACGTTTTTCCATTGCAGCAAATGGAGCCCAGCTCTTTGGATAAACAATATCAGCATCCTTGAATGCTTCTTCCATGCTGTTTGTCTTTGTAAAGGAACCGCCGGATTTTTCAGCATTTTTCTTGGCAATTTCTTCAACTTCTGGCATTACATCATATCCTTCTGGATGAGCAAGTACAACATCCATACCAAAACGTGTCATAAGTCCGATGACACCCTGTGGAACAGAAAGAGGTTTACCATAAGATGGAGAGTAAGCCCATGTCATGGCAAGCTTTTTGCCTTTCAGATTTTCAACACCGCCGAATTCGTGGATGATGTGGAGCATATCTGCCATACACTGTGTAGGATGATCCACATCACACTGAAGGTTTACAAGAGTTGGTCTTTGCTCAAGGATTCCATCTTTGTTTCCCTCTGTTACAGCTTCCATAAACTCTTTCTGATAGGTATGTCCTTTGCCGATATACATGTCATCACGGATACCGATTACATCAGCCATGAAAGAAACCATGTTTGCTGTCTCACGAACGGTTTCCCCATGTGCGATCTGGGATTTTTTCTCATCCAGATCCTGTACTTCAAGACCAAGAAGGTTGCAGGCAGAAGCGAAAGAGAAACGGGTACGTGTGGAATTGTCACGGAAAATGGAAATTCCAA
Organism: uncultured Blautia sp.; assembly: GCA_934364795.1. GTDB lineage: Bacteria > Bacillota > Clostridia > Lachnospirales > Lachnospiraceae > Blautia_A. The sequence continues at coordinate 101,133 of CAKRMK010000006.1, read as the reverse complement.
GACCACTTTCAAATACTTTGGTGGAGATATTGTGTTCTCTCATGAAACGAAGAGCGTCAGCAACTGTAAATACAGCTTCCAGTTCTTCGTCTGTTTTGTCCCATGTCCAGAAGAAATCGTTGTTGTACATTTCTTTGAAGTTAAGGCGGTTAAGTTTGTCAATGTAATCCTGTAATGTTTTCATGAATTTTCTCCTTATGATTGTGAGTGTAAATTAGTTTATACAAAAATTGTATTTGCTGTGTCTGTAGCCAAAATGTACGGATGGATTATTTGCAGTATGCAGTTGGAAGTGCTGCGTAAACAGCTGCACATCTTACAAGGTCATCTTTCCAGGTTTTCTCATTGGGAGCGTGAGCCTGTGCTTCTGCGCCAGGTCCGAATCCGATACATGGGATTCCATTACGTCCCATAATGGAAACTCCGTTGGTAGAGAATGTCCATTTGTCAGTAAGAGGACGGGCCTTTCTCATAGCTTCTGTCTCGGCATTTCCCATACGCTCTGTGCCGTACAGTCCGTGGTAAGCTTCCTCAAGGGCAGCAGTAACTTTGTGATCCTTCGGGATTACCCATGTTGGGAAGTAGCACTCGATAGGATATACAAGGTCTGTCCAGGATGGACGGGAATACTCATACATGGAAACCTTAACGTCATCCCCATATTTCTTAACAGAAGGAAGTGCACGGATCTCATCCAGGCAGCTCTCCCATGTTTCACCTGCTGTCATACGGCGGTCAAGAGAAACTGCACAGGAGTCAGCAACTGCACAGCGGCTTGGGGATGTGAAGAAAATTTCGGATGTGGTAACAGTACCTCTTCCAAGGAAGTTTGCCTCTTCCCATTCCGGGTTATATTTTTTGTCAAGCATTTTTACAAGACCTTTGATTTCGGTTTCATCTGCTGCATCATTTTCATTTAATGCACGTACATCCTGAAGGATGTCTGCCATTTTGTAGATGGCATTGTCACCACGCTCCGGAGCGGAACCATGGCAGGAAACACCTTTTACATCAATGCGGATTTCCATACGTCCGCGCTGTCCACGATAGATACCGCCATCTGTAGGCTCTGTAGAAACAACGAATTCAGGACGAACTTTATCTTCGTTGATGATGTACTGCCAGCAAAGACCATCACAGTCCTCTTCCTGAACAGTTCCGGTAACAACAACCTGGTATTTGTCATTTAAAAGACCAAGGTCTTTCATGATCTTTGCACCGTAAACAGCAGATACGATACCACCCATCTGGTCAGAAGTTCCACGTCCGCCGATCTCTGTTTCCGTTTCAAATCCTTCATATGGATCGAATTCCCAGTTGCTTCTGTTTCCGATTCCTACAGTATCAATATGTCCGTCGAAACCGATCAGTGTGCTTCCGGTTCCCATGTATCCCAGAATGTTACCCATAGGATCAATCTGAACTTTGTCAAAACCAAGCTTTTCCATTTCTTCTTTGATACGCATTACGTGATCCTTCTCACCGCAGCTTTCGCCTGGAAAATGAACCAGGTCACGAAGAAACTTGGTCATATCAGCTTCATAATTCTGTGCAGCTTCTTTGATTTTGTTATAATCCATTATAATTTACCTCCGTACTTTTATAAAAAAGATAATATTGTTATAAAATTTCATTAATTAAAGATCTGTCTTCTGTGATAAAAAGATGGTTATTTACTTAAAGATTCGCTGGTTCCGTATAAGCCATCCCATACAATCTCGCGGTAGCGTACCGGATCGGTGTCACCTTCTGTGGAGATCACAAGAATGTTAGAATTCTCATCAAGCTTCAGGGCTTCCTTCAGATCCCTTGCATCCTCATCATGAAGAGCTGTGTAAGCAAGTCCGAGAGGAACGGAACCGGATTCACCAGATACGATGTGCGGATCATTCTCAAGGGGATTTGCGTAAATACGTGTTGCCTTTGCACTCATCCAGTCTGGGCAGGAAGCAAAAACAGTAACGTGGTTTTTCAGGATATCCCAGCCAATGGTATTTCCTTCACCACAGGCAAGGCCAGCCATAATAGTCTGAAGATCACCGGTAACATTTACCAGATTTCCGTCAGCTTTTACAGCGGAGCGGTAGAGGCAGTCAGCTGCACTTGCTTCACAGACAACCATTACCGGAGGATTCTCTTTATATTTATGTGCAAAATATCCTACAACTGCACCGGCAAGGGAACCTACACCAGCCTGTACAAATACGTGGGTAGGACGGTCAACACCGTTTTCTTTCAGCTGTCTGTCAGCTTCCAGAACTAAAGTTCCGTATCCCTGCATGATCCAGGATGGAATTTCCTCATAGCCATCCCAGGCAGTATCCTGAACAATGATTCCGTGCTCGGTCTTGGCTGCTTGTGCAGCTGCCATTCTCACGCAGTCATCATAATTTACTTCTTCAATAGTAACTTCGGCCCCTTCTTTGGCAATGTTATCAAAGCGGGTCTTGGTAGTACCCTTAGGCATTCTTACAACAGCCTTCTGTCCAAGACGGTTGGCAGCCCATGCAACACCGCGGCCGTGGTTTCCGTCTGTAGCGGTAAAGAAAGTAGCCTGTCCGAATTCTTCTCTTAATTTATCAGAGGAAAGAACATTGTAAGGAAGCTGGCTGATATCACGGCCAAGCTCCTTGGCTATGTAACGTCCCATGGCATAAGAGCCTCCCAGGACCTTGAATGCATTCAGGCCGAAACGATAGGATTCATCCTTGCAGTAGATGCCCTTTACACCAAGATAAGATGCAAGTGCGGAAAGCTTCTGCAGTGGTGTAACGGAATACTGGGGAAAGCTTTTGTGAAATTCATTTGCTTTGGTTACGTTTTCTTCGGACATCAGATCCAGGAACTTATCATCAGATCCGGGAACGTGATTGACCGTCCATTTCAGTCCTTCTGTCATGGGGAAAACCTCCTTTGTGGTAGTCGCTGATTTATTTGCATTTTTGATAATATCACGGGGGAAAATCTTTTTGCCCGGACATTATTTATTTTGTTTTTCTAATAGTATAATAACATAAAAAAAACATTTTGCAATAGAAAAATACAAAAATATTTAGCTTTCTCAAAAATTATTTAGTCTCATTGCACAGATGGTGTTATTGTGGTAAAATATAAGGTACGACACCTGAAAATACTTACCTTTACAGAAGGTGTGCATAAGGTTTGAAAGGAGTATAAGGTCATGGCAGTATTTCGTGCATTTAAGGCATTAAGACCCACACAGGGAAAGGCAGCAGCCATAGCGGCGCTCCCCTATGATGTGGTAAATAGAGAAGAAGCAGCCAGAATCGGAAAAGAAAATCCGGATTCTTTTTTGCATATAGACAGGGCGGAAATGGATCTTCCCGCAGACACAGAGCTTTATGATCATAAGGTATATGAGAAGGCGAAAGAGAATCTGCAGAACATGGAAGCAAAGGGCATGCTTGTTCAGGATGAGAAGCCCTGTTATTACATATATGAGCTGGTACGTAAGGGGAAAGTGCAGACAGGCATTGCAGGCTGTGCTTCTATCGATGATTATCTGAACAATGTAGTGAAGAAACATGAGCTTACCAGGTCTGATAAGGAACTGGACCGTATCCATCATGTGGATGTATGCGATGCCAACACAGGTCCTATTTATCTGGCATGTCGTTATACAGACAAACTCACCGGAATTCTTACACAGTGGAAAGAAAATAATCTTGCTGTTTATGATTTTACAGGTGGGGATGAAATTACACACCGTGTCTGGGTGATGGATGAGGAAGCTGTGATCCTGGATATTCAGAAGGAAATGGAAAAAATTCCGGCCCTTTACATTGCTGATGGCCATCACAGAGCCGCATCTGCTGTGAAGGTCGGGCTTAAAAGAAGAGAGGAGCATCCGGATTACACAGGAGAAGAGGAATTTAATTATTTTCTTTCAGTGGTATTTCCGTATGATCAGCTTACTATTCTTGCGTATAACCGCGTGGTGAAAGATCTGAATGGCAAAACACCGGATCAGGTTCTTTCTGAAATTAAAGAGAATTTCGATATGACAATCGTGCCGGGCTTTCCTGCAAAGCCGGTGGAAAAGCATTGCTTTGGATTATATCTGGATGGCTTCTGGTATCTGTTAAAAGCGAAACCAGAACTTTATGAAGGAAAAGATGTAGTAGCGCAGCTGGATTCCCAGATCCTTCAGGATAAAGTGCTGGGGCCGGTTCTTGGAATTAAGGATCCAAGAACGGACGCAAGGATTTCTTTTGTTGGCGGAAGCCATAAGCTAAGAGAGCTTCAGGCCATGGCAGATAGCACCAGAGGAATTGCATTTGCCCTGTATCCTACCTCTATGGAGGATCTTATGCAGATTGCAGATGAGAACAAGCTTATGCCGCCGAAATCCACCTGGTTCGAGCCTAAGCTTCGAAGCGGCATTTTTATACATAAGTTAAGCTGAGTATAATATGCCCTTGAAAAAAGCATTTTTACATATGGCTTGAGAGAATAGTTATATATAGAAAGTTTATCGGAGAAGATGAAAATGGAAACAGAAGAATTCATTTCAGGCTTTTGCAGAACCTGTAATGGTTCACAGAATGTGTGCTGTGAATATGAAGAAAAGGACGGGAAGCGGGTTCTGACTTTTATGGATTGTGCGTATAAAAGATGTGTGAACAACGGTTCCTGCGAAATTTATAAAGAGGCACACCGTCTGGAAAATGAATAACAAACAGAAATAATAAAAGGACAGCCATATATTTCCTGCATGGAGCGGGAACATAATATGGCTGTTTTTGTCTGGTTTTGCTTATTTATTTACATCAATATAACTGTAAAGAGTATATTTGGAAATTCCAAAATAATTCGCTACTTTATCTCCGGATTTTGTAATCAGAAAAGCTCCGGAATCATTTAAAAACTGAATGGCAGTAACCTTATCTTCCTTGTTCATAAGGGCAACCGGCTTGCCTACCAGGTTTACAGATTCTTCAATCAGCTGATCCAGAAGGTCATTGACGCTGTGCGTGATCTGCTTGGGCTTTTCTTCTTTATTCTTAGGGGTGATCAGGTCGTCAAGGGCACTATTGATCAGAGTAAGCTTGGTAATGTCATAGTTGATGCCAAATACATAATGAAGGCTGCCGTCATCATCCTTTATATAGGATGTACTGCATTTTAAAATCTTGCCATCTGCTGTTTTCATCAGGTAGCCGTTGTGGTCAGCAGGGGCAGTCTCCCCTTTTTCCTTATGGCGGATCACATCAAAAACTGCATCAGATGGTCCATCTCCCACATTTCGTCCGGTTACATGACCGTTTACAATGTAAATAATAGAATGTTCGGGTTTCTTTGTTTTCAGATCGTGGATCACCACCTCGCAGTCTGATCCGAACTCTGCTGCGATATCCTGGGCAATCTGTTCTAAGACAGTTAATCTTCCCATATTTATTCCTCCTGTTAATGTGGATTTTATTCTGAATCGGGGTAAAACCGGCATGGGTCGATGCCTGGAAAAGCTTCGTTCCTGGCATCCTGTCCTGTATTCCTATTTATCATAACATGTCAGAAAAAAAATAAAAAGCTATTTTACAAAAAAATTATTGTATACTTAAAAAAATTCGTATCTATTTTATTGAACAAGGGCAAAACATATGTTATATTTACTTTAAAGTGAATTATATGAAGTGATGGTTTGTCTATTTTGCACAACGGTCTGGCAAAAGGAGAAGGTTTATACGCAGTATTTTTGACCGGATGTGCATGTGAAAGGAGGATTTTGCATATGAGATATCTTTTAAAAAACGGAACTGTAGTATCAGGTGCAGGAGCAAAGAAACAGGATGTTCTGATAGAAGGGGAGAAGATTATTCAGGTAGGCGGGCACATTCCGGAAGAAAATGCTGTGGTGATGGATGTGGCAGGCAAGCTTCTTTTTCCCGGATTTATTGACGGGCATACCCACTTTGATCTGGAAGTGGCTGGAACTGTGACTGCTGATGATTTTGAGACAGGAACCAGGGCTGCTATTCTTGGAGGAACCACTTTGGTCATTGACTTTGCTTCCCAGGATAAAGGCGGGCATACTCTGAAGGAAGGTCTTGAGAAATGGCATAAAAAGGCAGACGGCAAATGCTCCTGTGACTATTCTTTCCATATGTCTATTGTAGAGTGGAATGAAGAGACAAAGAAAGAAATTCAGGATATGATAGATGAGGGAATCACCAGCTTCAAGCTGTATATGACCTATCCGGCTATGATTGTGGATGATGAAGACCTTTATAAAATTGTGAAAGCATTAAATGAAAAAGGCTGCTTTGCAGGGGTGCACTGCGAAAATGCAGGTGTGATTGATGCCCTTATCCAGGAGGCGAAAGCGCAGGGAAAAACAGGTCCTGAAAATCATCCCCTTGTACGTCCTGATACTATGGAGGCAGAGGCAGTCCACCGTCTTTTAGTAATTGCAAAAGAAGCAGGTGCACCTGTGATGGTGGTTCACCTTACCAACCGTAAGGCGTATGAAGAAATCATCCGTGCAAGAGAAAATGGTCAGACTGTTTTTGCAGAAACCTGCCCGCAGTATCTGCTTCTGGAAGACAGTGTTTATTCCAAACCGGATTTTGAAGGAGCCAAATATGTGTGTGCCCCTCCAATCCGCAAAAAAGAAGATCAGGACTGTCTGTGGAAGGCTCTGGCAAATGGAGATATCCAGACTGTAGCCACAGATCAGTGCAGCTTTACTCTGGCACAAAAGGCAATGGGAAAAGATGATTTCACCAAGATCCCAGGCGGCCTGCCGGGAGTCCAGACAAGAGGAACTCTTCTTTATACTTACGGGGTGCGTACCGGCAAGATTACCCTGGAAAAAATGTGTCAGCTTCTGTGCGAAAATCCGGCGAAACTGTACGGCGTATATCCAAATAAAGGCACCATTTCAGAAGGCAGCGATGCAGATCTTGTAGTATTTGATCCAGAAAAGGAAAATGTAATTTCTGCAAAAACACATGCATACAATACAGACAATAATCCATACGAAGGCTTTGAAATCCATGGTGATATTGACAAGGTATTTCTCCGCGGAAATCTTGCAGTAGAGGATGGAAAGCTGGTTCAGGAAAAACTGGGAACTTATATTAAGAGAGGATTCAGGCAGTCGTTAGATTAAAATCTGCTAATCTCAGGTTTTTTGCGGATTTTAGAGTGGTGCCATCCAAATCCGGCTGCAACATTTTAATTTTTAATCGTCAGGTCATGCCTTTTTATATACCCTGTAAGAAACAGCTGGGCTGCTCCGTCACATGTCATGTTGCATGCTGCTGCAAAAGCGTCATGCAGTGCGAAAAAGGCAAACATCAGCGCAATTCCGGAGTCACCGAATTTTAAAATTCCCGTCAGGGTTCCAAGAGATACCATTACCGTTCCCCAGGGAAGTCCCGGTGTCCCGATGGAGCAGGTAGCAAGCAAAATACCAAAAATCACCATCGTTCCAGGTGCGGGAACAGAGCCGTAAAGAACCCTGGAGATCATCATAGCAAAGAAAACTTCTGCCAGTACGGAGCCGCAGTGATGGATCTGTACAAAAAGAGGAACCATTTCTTTTGTAAGCCGGGGATCAAGCTGGCTGCATTTATCGGCTGCTTCCTGGGAATGTTTTTCTACAGCAGTAGAAGAACGTGTTTTTAGAGCCATTTTACATACTGGCATGTAATTTTTCAAAATCTGCCAGGGCTTTTCTTCGGCGTAAGCTCCTGCAATGTAATACAGAAGCACGACCCAGACACCATAGGCCGGGATAACAATAAGAAGTGCCAGAAGTAAAAGGGGCAGGTATTTTATGAAATATCCCTGATAGGCAAGAGTGCAAAGGGAAAGTCCGATATAAGCCGGCAATAATGGCAGAAGAATTCTGGACATCAGGGAAAGAGTAATTCCCCGAAGCTCGTTTAAAAGTTCTTTTGTCCGGACGGCATTTGTCCAGCAGGCACTAAATCCCAGAAGCACGGCAAGCACCAGCGCACTTAAAGCAGAAAGTGGTGCCGGAATAGGAAGTTCAAACAGGGTGTCTGGCAGGAAACGGAAGGACAGGCTGTCTGTGGATACAGGAAGTCTTGGAATGATGAGATATCCAAGGACTGCTGCAAATGCTGCAGCTCCCAGCATGGAAAAGTAAGTAATCTGAATAGCCGGGGCAGTGACTGGTGTAGGATCTTTTTTTACAGAGATAATCGAGGATGCCATAAGACCGATAATGATCACAGGTGCTAAAAATGTGATCAGCTGGCTTAGTACATAACGGGCTGTGACTACCAGGTTCAAAGCTCCTGATGTCAGCCCCATAGTTCTTGTGGCATTAAAAAACAGGCCTGCAAGGAGGCCGGGTATACTGACTGCCAGAATCCGGACAGGAAAACTGGCCATAATTCTTTTTTTCTTCATTGTGAAAATTCCTCCGGATGTATTATAATATATCCAAAGAAAAACAGCAATGAAATTTTAGAACCATGAGGTGAAGTGCCATGTACAATAAAATATATGAAATACTGGACGAAAAAGGCAGAGTCAAAACCGGAATTTTTCTGGATGGTCCCTATATGGGAAAGAAATGTATTCTGAAACCCAATACGGCAGTCCGGGAGACAAATAGCAATGAAACAGGAAAGAAAACGCCGTTTGTACAGTTAATTACAAAAGATTCAGAAGAGGAGACCATCTGGAAGAAATATTTGGATATTCTGGATGAAACCAAAGAAACAAGGGTTGTAAATGCAGATGGCTGCCGTCTTTTTATAGAAGACTACCGTAAAAATCCCAGACTTGTAATCTTTGGGGGCGGTCATGTATCACAGCCTACTGCACATCTTGGAAAAATGCTTGGTTTTCATGTGACCATTATGGATGACAGAGAGGATTTTGTGACCAAAGAGCGTTTCCCGGAAGCAGACCAGCTGATTTACGGGGACTTTAAAGAATTGGACAAATATGTTGAACCCTATGACAATGCCTACTATGTAATTCTTACCAGAGGACACCTGGGAGATGCAGACTGTCTTCGCAGGCTTCTTTGCCGTCCTTATGAATACCTTGGAATGATCGGAAGCAAAAATAAAGTGCGGATTACAAGAGAGAATCTTCTGAAAGAAGGATATACACAGGAACAGCTGGATGAGGTCCATGCACCTATTGGAATCCCTCTTGGAGGTCAGCTTCCGGAAGAAATTGCAGTAAGTATTATGGCAGAGATCATCAAGGTGAAAAATCAGCATTATTCTGCTTACTGTGATGAAAAGGTTGAGGCAGCAGTCAGAGAAGGACGGCAGGGTGTTATGGTCACCATTGCAGAGAAATCCGGTTCCTCCCCCCGTGGCGTGGGAAGCAAAATGTTTGTGGAACCCTCCGGTCACATTACTGGCAGCATTGGCGGCGGCAAGGTAGAATTTGAGGCTGTCAATCACTGCAAAGAAGTAAAAGAAAAAGAAGTAAAGCACTATGCTTTAACAGCTGATGGCAAAGACAGCCTTGGCATGATCTGCGGCGGGCAGGTGACAGTGGTATTCGAGCGGGTGTAAGCTATGGCAGAAAATAAAGTTCGAATTGCACTGGTAGATGATGGTCCGGAATTTTTGCAGGTGATGAATGGTAAACCTGGCAAAGCTACACTTAGGGGTTGCATAATTTGTAATAATACTGTATATTAATTGTAATGATTCGCGAAAAGAGTCTGTTTTTGTAATATTTTAAGAGAAGATGAATCAATTCAAAGCAGCAGTGCTTTGTATAAGGAGGAATACTATTATGAAAAAAGCAGGTCTGGCAGCATTGCTTCTGGGCGCGGCACTTTGCATTCCAGGATGCGGATTTGAAGAAGGCGCAGGAGCAACTGTTACAGTAATACAGGCAACCCCTACTCCAATTCCTACTCCTACACCGGAGGCAACTCCTACACCTGAAGCCACTCCTACACCAGAACCGGTTGTAGCACAGACAGCCAGCGGTGTGAACGTGACCAAACAGGATGGTACATACGTTGCCAATACAGATGTGAATCTTCGTGCAGATGCAAGCGCAGATGCTACCCTGATCGCAGGTGTGGCAAGTGGTACACAGCTTACCAGTACCGGTGTGTGTGATAATGGCTGGATTGAAGTTTCCTATGAAGGACAGACAGCATATGTATCCGGTGACTATGTAAGCGCAGCAGAGGCAGCAGCAGAAACACCTGCAGAGGAAAGTGAAGATCAGGCAGCACAGACGGATGCATCCACAGAGGCTCCGGCAGATGGAAGCGCTGATGCAGGAGAAGAAGTTACAGGCTGATAACAGCCGACTGCCATAACCATATTGTAACCAGATTTGATTGAATATGCTGTAAGGCAGGTTATGCAGATATCCCTATAAATGACGAAAAGACGCTATGTAGCTGAAGCAATATAAGCTTCTTACACAGCGTCTTTTTTGTGATGCCAGGGAAAAAATTATTTGAAAGCTGCTGATTTACTGTGTAAATCGTTATTTCTTCATGACAGGCAAACTCTGTTATTCTGGATAAACCAGTCTGTCCGGTTTAATGTCATAAAGGACTTCATCCAGGAACTTTTTTGCCAGATATTTGGCCATGCCAAGGTTCATATCCAGATAGTTTCCGCAGTCCTTTGCAGATGCGCCAGGAACCTCCCCCTCGAAATCGCGGATAAACTCAAAGGTTTCGATCATAAGGGGAACGATATCTTTTGATTCATAATCTCCGTTCAGAAGCAGGTAATTGCCGGTACGGCAGCCCATTGGTCCCCAGTAGATCATTTTGGAGCCAAATTCTTTGTGATTGCGAAGAAAAGTGGCTGCAAGATGCTCGATGGTGTGAAGCTCTGCTGTATTCATGACCGGCTCTTCATTAGGAGAAGTCATGCGGATATCAAAAGTAGTGATCACACTGTCACCAACCGGATCCTTACGGGAAACGTAAACGCCTGGCTGAAGTTTAATATGGTCTATTGTGAAGCTGGTAATTTTTTCCATGAAAAAATCTTCCTTTCTGTGTAAAATAAAAATTATTTAAAGCAAGCTGCATTTTTGCAGGTTTTGCCTATTTAATTTTAGCAGACTATGGAAAAAGTGGCAAGATGGGAGAGAAAAAATGGAAAAGTTGGTGCGATTACAACTGTGATTGCCTTTTTTATCGGAAATTCCCTTATGTTCTTCTTTGGTGCGGTATCCTCTATTTTTGTAGATGGAAATGATATTTTTGAGGTTATGATCCGTCTGAATCTGTTTTATGCAGCTATTCTGGTGCTTGGCCTTAATATCTGGACAACCAACGACAATGCATTGTATTCAGCAGGACTTGGACTTGCCAATATTTTTCACCAGAAAAAGAAACCAATGGTACTGATTTCCGGAATCATTGGAACAGTTGCCTCTGTATGGCTGTATTACAATTTCTGTGACTGGCTGAATATTTTAAACTGTACACTTCCGCCAGTGGGAATTATTCTGGTAATTGATTATTTTATGAATAAAGAGGATTATGAAACAGAACATCCTCATTTGAAAACAGTAAACTGGTTTTCTGTTGCAGGGGTGTTTCTTGGTGCTGTTGTGGCAAATGTGCTGAAATGGGGCGTTGCATCTGTTAATGGCATGGTTGTGGCAGCGGCATGTTATGCTGTGGGACAGATTGTAACAAAGAAAAACAGGTGAACAATCTGTGAAAAGAATTGTATTTTGAAATAAGTTCGCTATAATGAGGAGAACAGTGTATGAAAGTCAGTTGCTTTGCGCCTGTGGCGTACCTGTAACTGACTTTTGTAATAAAAGAATTAGGAGGCGGAAATTAATTATGAAAAAAAGAAAGATTCTTGCACTTCTTTGTGTAGCATCTTTATCAGCTGGCCTGCTGGCAGGATGTGGTTCTGATAAAAAAGAAGAAAGCAGTACAACAGAATCAAAAGAAAATACAGATAATGAAGAAGCATCAGAGGACCAAGAAGAGGTTTCTGGCTTTACAGACGGCGATAATGGAGCAAATGTAGAAGAACCGGCAGAAACCACAGATGAGACTTCAGAGGAAGACACAGCATCCGATACAGGAGAGGACTCAACAGAAGATACAGCATCCGATACCGGAGAGACTTCGGGAGTGCTTCTTGATACTTCAGAACAGCTTACAGGAATCCATCATGCGGAAATAGAGGTGAAGGATTACGGTACCATCAAGGTGGAGCTGGATGCAGATACTGCACCTATCAGTGTTACCAACTTTGTAAAACTGGCACAGGAGCATTTTTATGACGGACTTACATTCCACCGTATTATGGATGGCTTCATGATTCAGGGCGGTGATCCGGAAGGAACCGGAAGAGGCGGTTCTGATGAAACCATCAAAGGGGAATTTTCTTCAAATGGGGTAGAAAATAACATTTCCCACGAAAGAGGCGTTATTTCCATGGCAAGATCTTCTAATCCGGACAGTGCAAGTTCCCAGTTCTTTATTGTTCAGACAGACAGTACTTATCTGGATGGCCAGTATGCTGCATTTGGACATGTAACAGAGGGAATGGATGTTGTAGATGCAATCTGTAAGGATGCCAAGCCAACAGACAATAATGGAACGATTCCAGCAGAGGAACAGCCTGTCATGACAAGTGTAACCATTACAGATTAAATTTACAGATTAAATACTAAAAGTATTATGAGTGCAAATAGAAGGCTGACCATTAAGGAAAACGGCCTTCTATTTGTTTCTTACCACAAGAACCGGCATAGGCGGGTTATTGGGGCGGTTGTAATATTCAGTTCTGATCACCAGGTATTTTCTGGAATCCAGCTGCTTCAGCCATGCAAGGAGGGCATCTCTTTCTTCGAATCCGGTGTCTCCTCCGCTGTAGATACACAGCATAAGGATTCCGCCTTTTTTCAGAAGGGAAAGGGAAGCTTCAAGAGCTGCGATACTGGAAGCAGGTCTGGTTGCCAGCTGATGATCTCCTCCTGGCAGATAGCCGAAGTTAAATACAATGCAGCTTACTGTTTCAGGAGCAGCATAATTTCCCATGTTTTCGTGGGAATCCAGAAACAGCTTATAATTATTGGGAGCGGCTTCTTTTTTTAGAAGCTCATCTGTATGGGAAAGCGCCATTTCCTGGATGTCAAAGGCAAGTACCTGCCCTTTATTTCCACAAAGGCGGGAGAGAAGAAGGGTGTCATTTCCGTTTCCCATAGTCGCATCAATGCAAAGATCCCCTTCTTTTACATGCTGGGTGATAAAGTGGGCACACCACTGGGTAATCTGATAATTCATGGCAAATCCTTTCTGAAGCATGATCCCTGAATATGTTGCAGAATGTCTTTTGGGCACGCTCTAAATCTGTATGAACTATTATAGCAGATATACAGGCAAAATCTACAGCAAATTGTAACCGCATATTTTGCAGAAATTTGTGTATGAAAAACCATACATATAAAAAATTTATTGCAATCAGGGGGGAATCTGCTTTATAATAAGCGGTACGGATAAGCAGTACGAGTTTTGAAGTCTGCGAATGGCCGGAGAGAAAAAGGCAGGTTTTCTGATTGTTTTAGTGCCTGTGTGAGGGAAAGAGGAGTAATAATGTTAGAAGGAAAGACGGTTCTGCTTGGAATATCAGGAAGTATTGCAGCATATAAGATTGCATATCTAGCAAGTGCGTTGAAGAAATTGCATGCAGATGTACATGTACTTATGACCCGAAATGCTACTAATTTTATAAATCCTATTACTTTTGAGACTCTGACCGGGAATAAATGTCTTGTGGATACCTTTGACCGGAATTTTCAGTTTTCAGTAGAGCATGTTTCCATTGCAAAGAAGGCGGATGTGGTGATGATCGCACCGGCCAGCGCCAATGTGATCGGCAAGCTGGCACATGGAATTGCGGATGATATGCTGACGACCACCATCATGGCATGTAAATGCAAGAAATTTATTTCTCCTGCAATGAATACAAATATGTTTGAAAATCCGGTTGTCCAGGACAACTTAAAGCTTCTGGAGCATTATGGATATGAGGTGATCAATCCGGCTGTAGGTTATCTTGCCTGCGGAGATACGGGAGCGGGTAAAATGCCGGAACCGGAGATGCTTTTGTCCTATATTATGCGGGAATGTGCCTTTAAGAAGGACATGGCAGGGATGAAGGTACTGGTTACAGCAGGTCCTACCCAGGAGGCAATTGACCCGGTGCGCTATATCACCAATCATTCTTCTGGAAAAATGGGTTATGCTATTGCAAAGATGGCAATGCTGCGTGGAGCAGATGTCACACTGGTAAGTGGACGTACTGCACTTACACCGCCATCATTTGTGAAGTTTGTTCCCATAGTAACAGCAAAAGAGATGTATGAGGCTGTTACCAGGGTAAGTGGTGAACAGGATATTATCATCAAGGCAGCTGCAGTGGCAGATTATCGCCCCGCCAGCGTCAGCGATGAAAAAATCAAGAAAAAGGATGACGACATGTCTATTTCTCTTGAAAGAACGGATGATATCCTGAAATATCTTGGAGAGCATAAGCCAGCGGGACAGTTTTTATGTGGATTTTCAATGGAAACACAAAATATGATCGGTAATTCCAGAGTCAAGCTGACGAAGAAAAATCTGGATATGGTAGCTGCCAATAATGTAAAAATGGCAGGCGCCGGATTCCAGGGGGACACCAATGTTCTGACTCTGATTACACAGGATGAGGAAGTGGGACTCCCGCTTATGAGCAAGGAGGACGCTGCCATTAAGCTCCTGGATAGAATCCTTTTTCTCAGACAGAAGCAGTGAAATACAGACTGCCACCTGTTCATAACAGGCAGCTGATTCTTTGACTGATGGATGAGAAGGGGGAATGTAACCTGACGCAGTCTTACAAAAAAGGTGCGTCTTAACCCTGGTGGCGGGTAAATAAAAATCCATGCCCGCTGTTCCATACCGTATTGTATCCCTTTTTTAGGGAACGATAACAAGGAGGACAAAATGAATAAAAAATTTACAACATCTCAAATCACATTACTTGGCCTGATGGTAGCAATTCTGCTTCTTATGGCCTACACACCTCTGGGCTATCTGAACATCGGCCCTCTTGCAATCACCTTTAACATTATTCCAGTTGCCATCAGCGCCATTACAATGGGACCTGTAGGCGGAGCTGTAGCCGGAGCCGTATTTGGACTTACAAGCTTTGGACAGTGTATCGGCATTGGCGGTACCAGCATTATGGGAGCTACCCTATTTGGAATCAATCCTCTTTTTGCTTTTATCCAGAGATTTATTCCAAGACTTGTAGATGGACTTCTTCTTGGATATATTTTCCAGGGTGTTCGTAAAAAAACAAAGAATATTTATGTTTCCTGTGCAGTTACAGGCTTCCTTTCCGCATTTCTGAACACTTTGTTCTTTATGACACTTTTGGTTGGCCTGTTTGGAAATACAGAGTACGTACAGGGACTTATGGGTGGAAAAAATGTGATTCTGTTTATCTGCACATTCGTAGGTATTAATGCAGTATGTGAGATGCTTTCAGCTACAGTGGTCACAGGGGCTGTGGGAGCGGCTCTTTATAAAGCAAGGCTTCTTCCAGGTGCAGAGAAAAAATCTGCCAAAGCAGCACAGGCGTGATCCGGTATATAAAAATTTGATTTTTGTTTCACAGATTTTGGAGGAATGATTATGGTTTTAGCAATTGATATTGGAAATACAAATATTGTAGTGGGATGTATTGACCAGGAGAAAACCTATTTTATTGAAAGGCTTTCCACTGTCCGTACCAAAACAGAGCTGGAATATGCAGTGGATCTGAAAACTGTGGTTGATATTTACCATATAAAAAGTACTGATATTGATGGCTGTATCATTTCATCCGTTGTTCCCCAGATCACAAATGCTGTGAAGCTTGCAGCTAAGAAGGTTTTGAAAAAAGAACCGATGGTACTTGGACCTGGAGTAAAAACAGGACTTAATATTATGATGGATAATCCAGGTCAGTTAGGTGCAGATCTGGTTGCCAATGCAGTTGCCGGAATCCATGAATATCCCCTGCCGCTGGCAATCATTGATATGGGAACTGCAAGTACAGTCAGTGTGGTAGACGAGAAAAAGCATTATGTGGGCGGTATGATCTTTCCTGGAATGGGAGTGTCCCTGGATGCCCTCACAGCACATGCATCCCAGCTTAGCGGAATCAGTATTGAAGCACCGAAGCGTATTATCGGCAAAAATACTATTGAGTGTATGAAAAGCGGTGTGATTTACAGCAATGCGGCTGCTCTTGATGGAATTATCGACCGTATTGAAGATGAGCTTGGACAGAAGGTAACTGCAGTGGCAACAGGTGGTCTGGCGAAAAAAATTGTTCCTTATTGCAAAAGAGAGATCCTGCTGGATGAAGACCTTTTGCTGAAAGGTCTGCTGATTATTTATGAAAAAAATAAATAAAAATTAGTTAAAAACAAATCTCCGTCTATTTTCTGGCCAGAAAGCAGACGGAGATTTTTTATGTACTAGGAAATTCCGTTGGAATCTCCTAGTACATAAAAGCCCTACCGGGCAGGATCACGCGATGCCGAAAAGGCGGTAGCAAAGTCAGCAGGTACAGGCGCAGTGATCAGCATAGGGGCGTCTGTTACAGGATGGGTAAATTCCAGCTGGAAGGAATGAAGCGGCTGCCTTTTTATGATCCTGTAATCCGGATTATAAAGAAAATCTCCTGGAAGCGGGTGCCCTGCATATTTCATGTGAACCCGGATCTGGTGGGTACGTCCTGTTTCAAGGTGAAGCTCTACAAGAGAATAAAAAGGAGAACCGGAAAAAACGGCAAGGCGTTCATAATGGGTAATGGCAGTTTCTCCATTTGCAAAATCTACCTGGCGCGAAATGGTGGAATCAGCAGCTCTTGCAATAGGAGCATTTATAGTGCCTTTTGGGGGTGTGATTCCCTGAACAATGGCAAGATAGGTCCGCCGGATCTGTCTTTTTTTCATCTGTGAGGAAAGAACGGCGGCACTGTATGGATTTTTTGCAAGGATCAAAGCGCCTGTGGTGTCCCGGTCCAGGCGGTTGATGCACCGGTAGACAAATTTTTGCCCCTTTTCTTTATAATACCAGGCAACACCATTTGCCAGCGTGTTTTCATAATTTCCAATAGACGGGTGAACCGGGGTGTCAGCTCCTTTATTTATGATTAAAAGGTCTTCATCCTCGTATAAAATATCCAGATCCATTTTTACAGGCAGGATATTGTCGCTGTTATCTGTCTCCGGTACATGTATCTGCAGATAATCTCCGGCGTGAAGAAGCTGGCGTCCAAATCCCCGCTGTCCATTTAAGCTGATGGCAGTTTTGTCAGGCTTCATGGAAGCAAGAATATTGCGGGAAAATCCCCGGCTTCTTAGAAATTCAAGAAGCTGCTGACCCTCCTGGACTTCTTCTATATGGTAAGTAAGTATTCTATCCAATAAGAAAACCTCCGCAAAAATGTATTTTATATTCTGTACAGACTCCCTGGCTAAGGTGTATAATAACACAAATTCGATACAAAGAAAATGTATATAAAACACATTTGGGTATCCGGGATTATTTTTTGCTTCAGACAAAAGAGGGGAAATATGGAAGAGAAACATCTGTTTACCAACAAAATGCTCCGGGCTTTGCTTGTGCCTATTATTATGGAGCAGTTATTAAATGCACTTATGGGTACTGTAGATACCATGATGGTCAGCAATGTAGGTTCAGCAGCGATTTCTGCCGTTTCACTGGTGGATTCCATTAATGTGCTGATCATTCAGGCGTTTTCCGCGCTGGCTGCCGGAGGAACCATTATCTGTACCCAGTACCTTGGACAGAAAAATTATAAAATGGCAAATGAGTCTGCAAAACAGGCATTGTTTATCATAACCGCAATTTCTGTATGCATTGTTGCACTGGGGCTGATTTTTAGGGCACCGCTGCTTGGCTTTATTTTCGGAAAAGTAGATGCAGATGTTATGGAGAATTCCATGGTGTATTTCTTTTATACTGTATTGTCTTATCCGTTTATTGCACTTTATGACGCCGGGGCGTCTATTTTCCGTGCACAGGAAAATACCAAAGGTCCTATGGTCATTTCTATTATTTCCAATGTGATGAATATCGCCGGAAATGCAATTCTTATCTGGGTGTTCCATATGGGTGTGGCAGGTGCGGCAATTTCTACTTTGGTGTCCAGAATTTTCTGTGCAGTAGTGGTACTGTATCAGCTTCGGAAGGACAGACAGCAGATCGTAGTGCGGGATTACCTGAAAATCCGTCCAAATGGCAGGATGATCGGCAGGATTCTGGCCCTTGGAGTACCTTCAGGTGTGGAGAACAGTATGTTCCAGCTGGGAAAACTTGCAATTCAGTCTACAGTTTCCACTCTTGGAACGGTTGCAATTGCAGCACAGGCTATGACTAATATTATGGAAATGCTAAACGGTACTGCAGTTATCGGTGTCGGCATCGGGTTAATGACTGTTGTAGGACAAAGTCTTGGTGCAGGCCGGAAAGACGAAGCAGTTTACTATATGAAAAAGCTGATGGCATTTTCAGAGGTGCTTCTTATCGCCTGCTGCGTTGTAGTTTATATTCTGGCAAGGCCGATTATTGCAATTGGAGGAATGGAGCCGCAAAGTGCAAAGATGTGTCTGGAAATGATGTTCTGGATCACAATTGTGAAACCGATTGTATGGATGCCGGCGTTTATTCCTGCATATGGAATGAGAGCTGCAGGGGATGTGAAGTTTTCTATGATTACATCCTGTGCAACTATGTGGACATTTCGTTTCTGCCTTTGCGTTTATCTGATCCGTGTGTGTGGCATGGGACCCATGGCAGTGTGGATCGGAATGTTTACAGACTGGACAGTGCGTGGAATTGTATTTATGTTAAGATTTCACAGCAGGAAATGGATGGAACATAAAGTGGTGTGATTGTTGACTTTTATACCGCAAAATTATATAATGTAACGGATTAAAAATGGGAAAAACATTTTCAGGAAGCAGGTGGAATTCCTGCACAAGTCCGTTACTGTACAGTCAGATACTGGATGTTTTTTTAGGAACAGAGTTTCCTGCGGCAACCGGGAAATTCTGACGAAGAGGGAAGCTTTGTTGTCAGGATAAGGCTTCTTTTTTTCTGTAAAAGAATGGGAACAAAGGAGGAACTGAAGATGGAACACAAAACCGGCTTGGAAAATTACTATGTAATCCGTGGCTCAAAGAAAATGCGCTTCGGTTATACCACCGGTTCCTGTGCAGCAGCAGCCTGCAAAGGGGCTGTACGTATGCTGCTTGGAAAAGAAAAACTGACATCTGTACCTCTGATGACCCCAAAGGGAATCCTTCTTGATCTGGAGCTTCATGATATCTGCATAGAAGAAAACCAGGTAACCTGTGCAGTAAAAAAAGACGCAGGAGACGACCCGGACACTACAAATGGGATCCTGGTCTATGCCACAGTATCCAAAACAGCAGACCGGGGAATCACAGTAGACGGAGGCGAAGGCGTTGGAAGAGTTACACGTTCTGGTTTGTCACAGAAGGTAGGAGAAGCTGCCATCAATCCGGTGCCCCGTGCCATGATCCTGAAGGAAGCAGAGGAAGCCTGTGTTCAGTTTGATTATGAAGGCGGCTTAAAAGTTGTGATCTGGGTTCCTGCGGGAGTGGAAATTGGCAAAAAAACCTTTAACCCACGCCTTGGTATTGTGGGAGGTATTTCCATTTTGGGAACCTCCGGGATCGTGGAACCCATGAGCGAAAAGGCACTGATCGAAAGCATTCATGTAGAAATGAAACAGCATTTCACCCAGGGAGAGAAGTATCTTCTGGTGACACCTGGAAATTATGGTGCTGATTATCTTAGAGAACATATGGAGCTTCCTTTTGAAAGAAATATAAAATGCAGCAATTATGTAGGTGAGACTATTGACATGGCAGTGGATATGGGAGTAAAAGGAATCCTTTTTGTGGCACATATCGGAAAGTTCGTAAAGGTAGCTGTCGGAATTATGAACACCCATTCTCACAGTGCAGATGCCCGTATGGAAGTGCTGGCATCCAATGCCATCCGCTGCGGCGCAGACGCAGATACAGCCAGGAAGATCCTGGAATGTAATACTACAGATGAGGCCCTTGATATTCTCCATGAAAAAGGATTACTTCCGTGTACCATGGCAGAAATCATGAAAAGAATCCAGTTTTATCTGGATCACAGATCTTATGAGCAGATCCGTCTTGGAGCAGTTGTTTTTTCCAATGTGTACGGATATCTGGGACAGACAGAAGATGCAAAAGAGCTGATTGACTGCCTCCAGAAACAGGATAAAGAATTGAAAAAAAGCTAAAAGTCTAAAATACAGTATAAAAGGAGCAAAAAAATGACAGGAAAACTATACGGCGTTGGTGTGGGACCCGGTGATCCGGAGCTGATCACCCTGAAAGCCTTAAGACTTACAAAGGAAGCGGATATACTGGCATTTCCAGGTGATGATCCCAGAAATTCCGTTGCCTATAAGATTATGAAGGGCGCTTATCCGGGGATCGACACCAAGGAGATGCTTGCCCTTCCCATGCCTATGATCAAAGAAAAAGAAGAGCTGAAACGGGTACATGACAAAGGTGCCCAAATGATCGCAGACAGTCTTGAAAAAGGCAAGAATGTGGTATTTCTTACGCTGGGGGATCCTACTGTTTATTCTACCTACCTGTATATCCACAAAAGAGTAAAGCAGATGGGCTACCCTACAGAAATTGTCAGCGGCATCACTTCTATTTGTGCGGTCAGCGCAGCGCTGGATGAGGGACTTGTGGAGAATGCACAGCAGCTTCATGTGATTCCGGCTTCCTATCAGATTGAAGAAGCATTAAAGCTTCCGGGAACTAAGGTGCTGATGAAAGCAGGAAAGAAAATAAAAGAAGTAAAGCAGCAGATCAAGGCTTCCGGGAATCAGGCAGTTATGATTGAAAACTGCGGTATGTCAGAGGAAAAAATATACCGCTGCGTGGAAGAAATCCCGGATAATGCCGGATATTATTCCCTGATCATTGTAAAAGATAAATAGTCTGAAAAAGTATAAAGGAGAAAAGTATGATTCATTTTGTAGGAGCAGGTTCCGGAGCACCGGATCTGATCACAGTAAGAGGAAAGAAATATCTGGAAGAAGCAGATGTGGTAATCTATGCAGGTTCTCTGGTAAATCCACAGCTTCTGGAATATACAAAGGATATCTGTACCATTTATAACAGTGCCAAAATGACACTGGAAGAAGTACTTTCCGTTATGGAAAAAGCAGAAGCAGCAGGCAAGACAACTGTAAGGCTTCACACCGGAGATCCCTGCATTTATGGTGCCATCCGAGAGCAGATGGATGTTCTGGATGAAAAAGGAATCCCATATGACTACTGTCCTGGAGTCAGTGCTTTTTGCGGTGCTGCAAGTGCACTGAATCTGGAATACACATTGCCGGATATTTCCCAGAGTGTAATTATTACCCGTATGGAAGGAAGAACACCTGTTCCGCCAAAAGAAAGCATTCAGTCTTTTGCAGCCCATCAGGCAACCATGGTTGTTTTTCTCAGTACCGGAATGTTAGAAGAGCTTAGCAGAAGACTGATAGAGGGCGGTTACACAGCCAATACTCCGGCCGCCATTGTCTATAAGGCAACCTGGGATGACGAGAAGAAATTTGTATGCACAGTTGGAACCCTTGCACAGACAGCAAAAGATAACAATATTACCAAAACTGCACTTATGATCATCGGAGACTGTGTAAATGCAGCTCACTATGACCGTTCCAAGCTGTATGACCCGGAATTTACCACAGAGTTCAGAGAGGCATCCAAATAAAAAACACATGAAAATTTCCATGATATGTTTTACGCTTACAGGCTGTCACACCGGAGAAAAGTTAAAAAAGAATCTGGAAAAAGAGGGACATGCAGTCAGCCTTGCTACTAAAAGTATGTATCTTCCAGAGTCCATCAAGGAAAGCACAAAAGAATGGGCCGGCATGCAGTTTCCGGTATCAGATGGAATCATTTTCATAGGTGCGGCAGGGATTGCAGTAAGGAGCATCGCCCCTTATGTGCAAAGCAAAAAATCAGATCCTGCGGTTGTTGTAGTTGATGAATGTGGCAGGTTTGTGATTTCCCTTTTGTCAGGGCATCTTGGCGGTGCAAATGCTCTGGCACATCAGGCGGCCAAAATTCTGAACGCTATTCCGGTTGTGACAACGGCTACAGATCTGCAGGGGAAATTTGCAGTAGATGTTTTTGCAAAAAAAAATAACTGCCATATTTTTCGGATGAAGGAAGCAAAAGAAGTATCTGCAGCACTGCTTGCCGGTGAAAAAGTGGGATTTTACAGTGAATTTCCCTGGAAGGGGAAATTGCCGGAAGGGCTGGTTCTGTATGAAGAAGATCAGGCCATCAGGCCGTCTGTTGGAATTGCAGTTACCATACATAAGGACTGCAGTCCCTTTGAAAAAACGACCCATGTAGTTCCGCCAGCAGTTACTCTTGGAATGGGCTGCAGGAAAAATAAAGAGGCAGAGGCTATAGAAAAGGCTGCATTATCCTGTCTGGAAGAAATGAAAATTTATCCGGCAGCAGTTGGCCATCTTGCCAGTATTGATATCAAAAAAGAAGAGCCCGGACTTCTTGCACTGGCACAAAAAATGAAAATTCCTTTCTGGACTTTTTCAGGAGAGGAGCTTTTGAAGGTTAAGGGAGATTTTACCGGGTCTTCCTTTGTAAGCCAGACTGTAGGGGTAGATAATGTGTGTGAAAGAAGTGCATTAAAAGCAGCACAGGAATTATCTTCTGCAAACAGCAGGCTGATTCAGAGAAAAAAGGCACAGGCAGGTGTGACCACCGCCCTGGCACTTGGAGAATGGAGGATCTGTTTTGAATAAAGAAAAGAAAATTTATGTAGTGGGAATTGGTCCCGGTTCTTATGAGGGAATGACGGGGGCAGCAACGAAAGCACTTGAAAAAAGTGATGTGATC
Organism: uncultured Blautia sp.; assembly: GCA_934364795.1. GTDB lineage: Bacteria > Bacillota > Clostridia > Lachnospirales > Lachnospiraceae > Blautia_A. The sequence goes on along the minus strand of CAKRMK010000006.1, from coordinate 78,132 downwards.
GTAGGATACACCGTTTATATTGATCTGGTAAAAGACCATTTTCCGGGAAAATCTTTTCTTACAACACCTATGAGAAAAGAAGTGGACCGTTGTGTGATGGCTTTTGATGAAGCTGTGAAAGGACAGACAGTTTCCATGATCTGCAGCGGTGATGCAGGAGTATACGGAATGGCAGGACTGATGTATGAGGTTGGAGCCAACTATCCGGAGGTAGAGCTGGAAATCGTACCTGGAGTTACGGCTGCAACTGGCGGAGCTGCTGTTCTTGGAGCACCGCTGATCCATGATTTTTGCCTGATCAGCCTTAGTGACCTGCTTACTCCATGGGAAAAAATAGAGAAACGCCTTCTCCTTGCATCGGAAGCTGATTTTGTGATCTGTCTCTACAATCCATCCAGCCACAAAAGACATGATTATCTGAAAAAAGCATGTGAACTGATGCTGCAGTACAAATCTGCTGATACCTGGTGCGGAACTGTAAAGAACATTGGACGAGAAGGAGAAACTTCCCAGATTCTTACACTTGGACAGCTTAAAGATACCCAGGTGGATATGTTTACCACTGTATTTATCGGCAATTCCCAGACCAGAAACATAAAAGGAAAAATGGTAACTCCAAGAGGATATAAAGATGTCTGATGTAATTGTGTTTGCAGGTACCACAGAAGGCTGTGAGATAAGCTGTTTTCTGGCAGAATATGGGGTATTTGTACTTGCCTGTGTTGCCACAGATTACGGCAGCAAATCATTAAAAGAAAATGAATTTCTAAAGATTCATTCCGGAAGGCTTACAGAAGAAGAAATGGAAGAACTCCTGCAAAAAGAGACGCCAGAGATTGTACTGGATGCCACTCATCCGTATGCAGCAGAGGTGACAGAAAATATCCGTCTGGCCTGTGAAAATACAGGATTTCCCTATGAAAGAGTGCTTAGGGAAAAGGGAAACCATGAGGATAAGGCGGTTTATGTGCCGGACACAGAAGCAGCAGTGGCCTTTCTTGAGAAAACAAAAGGAAATATTCTTCTCACAACCGGAAGCAAGGAGCTTAGTAAATTTACTGCTCTTTCAGATGCTGCCGAGAGAATTTATGCCAGAGTCCTGTCTTTACCCGCTGTAATGGAAACCTGCAAAAGCTATGGCTTCGAGGGAAAACATCTGATTGGCATGCAGGGGCCTTTTTCCATGGAATTAAATGCGGCTACGCTGCGCCAGTATGACTGTAAGTATCTTGTGACGAAGGATACAGGAAAAGCAGGGGGATTTCAGGAAAAAATTGACGCTGCTCTTTCCTGCAACGTAATTCCGGTGATTATAGGACGTCCCCTTCAGGAAGAGGGAATGTCTGTACCACAGTGCAGACATATGCTGGCAAAGCGCTTTTCCCTGGAGATAAAGCCTCATATTACACTTTTGGGAATCGGAATGGGAAGCGAAGAAACACTTACGATTCAGGGGAAAAAGGCTGTTTTAAAGGCAGATCTGATTATTGGAGCAAAAAGAATGGCTGATGCAGTACGTCAGCCGGGACAGACTGTATTATATGAATATCGCAGTGATAAAATAGGAGAATACATAGAAAATCATCCGGAATATGTGAATATTGTTATAACCTTGTCCGGAGATGTAGGCTTTTACAGCGGTGCGAAGAAATTACTGGAAGTGCTGGGAGCTTCTGGCACACTAACAGAAACAGCAGATGTGGAAGTAATCTGCGGGATTTCTTCTGTGGTTTACTTCATGTCCAGAATCGGGCTTTCCTGGGACGACGCAAAGATTACCAGTGCCCACGGAAAAAACTGTAACCTGGTTTCTTTTATCCGCCATAACCAAAAGGTGTTTTCTATTCTGGGAACCGGTACTGCCGTAGCAGAACTGGCAGGAAAACTTGTGGCTTACGGTATGGGAGATGTGCTTCTTTATGTGGGAGAGAATCTTTCTTATCCGGAAGAAAAGATTTTTGTGAAAACCGCGGCAGAACTGACTTCTTATGAGGGACAGCCTCTTAGTGTGGTCTGCGCCTGGAATGAAAATGCAGACAGTGCACCTTCCACCCACGGAATCCCGGACGGGGAATTTATCCGTGGAAAAGCACCTATGACAAAAGAGGAAGTAAGAAGCGTGTCCCTTTCCAAGCTCAGGCTTAGGGAAGATTCCATCTGTTATGATGTTGGGGCAGGAACCGGCTCCGTATCTGTGGAAATGGCACTTCGGGCAGAGCTTGGATTGGTGTACGCTATAGAGAAAAAAGAAGAGGCGGCGGCTCTTCTGGAAGAAAATAAGGTAAAATTTGCAGTGGATAATCTGGAAATTATAAAAGGAGAGGCACCAGAGGCCTTAAAGGATCTTCCTGCACCAACTCATGCATTTATCGGCGGTTCTTCCGGAAACCTAAAAGAAATCATGGCACTTGTTCTGGAAAAGAATCCGGATGTGCGGATAGTGATAAACTGCATTACCTTAGAAACCATCAGTGAGGCACTGGAAGTGCTGAAAAAATATAAATTTTCAGATCAGGAAATTGTTCAGCTTTCGGCTTCCAGGTCAAAAGAACTGGGACGGTATCATCTGATGATGGGTGAAAATCCTATTTATATTATTACCTGTCAGAAACCAGCAGATATTAAGCAGCTGCTGTAGCCAGAAAAGAAAAACAGGAGGGAACAGGTTGAAAAAAAGAATACCAAGGATCCTGCTTGCTGCGGGAGCCAGCGGAAGCGGAAAAACCCTTCTTACCTGCGGGCTTTTGCAGGCTCTTACAGACCGGGGGATAAAGACAGCATCTTTTAAATGCGGACCAGATTACATTGATCCCATGTTTCATACACAGGTGATCGGAACCAGATCACGGAACCTGGATACTTTTTTTACAGGAGAAACGGTTACCAGATATCTTCTGGCAAAAAATGCATCCGACTGTGAAATGGCAGTGATGGAAGGGGTTATGGGCTTTTATGACGGTGTTGCGGGCACTACTACAAAGGCAAGTGCCTATGATCTGGCAAGAATTACAGATACTCCGGTAATCCTGATTGTAAACAGTAAGGGCATGAGTGTTTCTCTTGCTGCGTACATAAAAGGATTTATGGAATACAAAAAAGACAGCAATATAAAGGCAGTAATCTTTAACCAGATGTCCCCCATGCTTTATCCAAGAATGAAAAAGCTGGTGGAGCAAGAGCTTAAAATACAGGTTCTTGGCTATGTGCCAAAGGTGGAGGACTGTGTCATTGAAAGCCGGCATCTGGGTCTTGTTCTGCCGGAAGAAATCCCGGAACTGAAAAGCAGGCTGAAAAAACTTGCCAGGGTGCTGGAGGAAACTCTGGATATAGATGGAATTTTGAAACTTGCAGAAGAGGCACCACAGCTTTCCTATGAAGAAACATTGTCCGATGTACAGGAAAAAACATCAAAAGCAGAGGCATACAGCTGGAAATCTCCGATAGAGCTTCGCATCGGTCTTGCAAAGGATGAGGCGTTTTGTTTCTTTTATGAAGACAACCTTGAACTTTTGCGCTCCATGGGAGCAAAGCTTATTCCCTTTTCCCCTGTTCATGATGCACATATGCCTGAAAATTTAGACGGTCTTCTTTTGTATGGAGGTTATCCGGAATTAAACACAAAGGCGCTGGAAGCAAATAAAACCATGCGTCAGGAGATTGCAGCTGCCATAAAAGGTGGCATGCCCTGTCTTGCAGAGTGCGGAGGATTTATGTATCTTCATGAACAGATAGAGGGCATGGATGGAAAGTTTTATGAAATGGCAGGGGTTCTTCCAGGAAAAGCCTGGCGAACTCCAAAACTGACCAGATTTGGATACATTACACTGGAACAAAATTCAGATGAAACAGGAAAGATCAAAGTCCTGGGAACAGAGGATCTTGGTATCAGCCCTGCCCATGAATTTCACTATTTTGATTCAGAAAACTGTGGAAACACATTTCATGCATCAAAACCGGAAAGCAAAAGAGGATGGGACTGTATTCATGGCACAGACACTTTGCTGGCTGGCTTTCCCCATCTGTATTACTATGCAAATCCGCAGATTCCAAAGGCATTTTTACAGAAATGTCTGGAGCGTGTTTGAAAAAACGAGGAGTATGAAAAAATGATACGATTATTAGCACTTCCGGCAGGTTTTATCCTGGATCTTATAATAGGGGATCCAAGATGGCTGTACCATCCGGTGTGCCTGATCGGAAAACTGATCAGTGTGCTGGAGGGGGGAATCCGGAAGATTTTCCCGAAAAACCAGAAAGGAGAGCTTGCAGGAGGAATTCTGGAGGTTATCCTTGTATGTGTGTTTACTTATATGATACCTTTTGCAGTGCTTCAGCTGCTTTATGGCTGGCAGTTTATTGCAGGGTTTGTGCTGGAAACCTTCTGGTGCGGCCAGCTGCTTGCAACCAGATCTTTAAAGGACGAAAGCATGAAAGTTTATGACCGTCTGAAAAATAGTACAATTGATGAAGCACGTTATGCAGTTTCCATGATCGTGGGACGTGATACCAAAGACCTTACAGAAGAAGGTGTCACAAAAGCAGCAGTGGAAACGGTAGCAGAAAATTCTTCTGATGGAATTATTGCCCCCATGCTTTATATGGCAATTGGCGGGGCTCCGCTGATGTTTTTGTATAAAGGAATCAATACTATGGATTCCATGCTTGGTTATAAAAATGACAGATACCTGTATTTTGGAAGGTGTGCAGCAAAGCTGGATGATGTGGCGAACTTTATTCCTGCAAGGATTTCCGGCTGGCTGATGGTGCTTGCAACTGTTTTTGCAGGTATGGACACCAAAAATGCAGCGAAGATATACAAAAGAGACAGACGGAATCATGCAAGCCCCAACTCTGCACAGACCGAGGCTGCCATGGCAGGTGCCCTGGATGTCCAGCTTGCGGGAAATGCATATTATTTTGGAAAATTATATGAAAAACCTACAATAGGAGATCCCATCCGCCCGGTGGAAACAGAGGATATCAAAAGAGCCAACAGGCTTCTTTATGCCACCTGCATTCTGGGAGCTATTATATTCTTTGGAGTGCGGATGCTGATTTATCTGCAGTTTCATGCCTAGAGCGTGCCCCCAAAATCATTCCCACAATCTGCACGCCCCACTTTGCGGTATATTTTACCTGAATTTGGTCTGCGTAATCCGGATCATAATAAATATAATGGAGAACACATATGGAAAAACACATACATGGCGGTGATGTGTATCATCACCAGGGATGCATTGATTTTTCAGCAAACTGCAATCCTCTTGGCACTCCAAGAAAAGTCAAAGAGGCAATCATAGAAAGCCTGGATCATATAAATGATTATCCCCAGGTAGGCTGCTTCCCTCTGAAAAAAGCAATTGCAGAATATGAACATACAGATTTTTCACAGGTTATCTGTGGAAACGGTGCTGCAGAGGTGATATTTACCTTTTGCAGGGCAGTAAGCCCAAAGAAGGCTCTGGTGCCTGCGCCTACCTTTGCAGAATACCAGCAGGCCTTATATAGTGTGGGCTGTCAGGTGGAATTTTTTTACCTGGATGAAAAAAAACAGTTTCGTCTGGATGAGGACTTTATTTCGGCACTCACTCCGGATCTGGATATAATATTTTTGTGTAATCCAAACAATCCCACCGGCCTTCTGGTAGAAAAAGAGGTTTTGAAAAAACTTCTGGACCGCTGCAGGCAGCTTGATATTTTTATGGCTGTGGATGAATGCTTTCTGGATTTCGTGCCGGAGCCGGAAAAATATACATTAAAAGAATATCTGAAGGATTATGAAAACCTGTTTCTTTTTAAGGCGTTTACAAAGCGTTACGCTATGGCAGGGGTAAGGCTGGGATATGGTCTTTGCGGCAATGGGAAACTGTTAGAAAAAATGGAAAGCATGTGTCAGCCGTGGAATGTTTCTTCTCTGGCACAGGCGGCTGGTCTGGCAGCGCTAAAAGAGACGGCATATGTAGAGGAAGGAAGACAGGTAACATTTCAGGAACTGGATTATCTGAAAAAGGAGCTGAGTGCCCTTGGTTATCCGGTTTATCCTTCCCAGGCAAATTATGTATTTTTTAAGGGACCAGAAGATCTGTATGAAAAGCTGGAAAAGAAAAAAATCCTTATTCGTGACTGTAGCAATTATACAGGACTTTGCAAAGGCTACTACCGTGTGGCAGTGAAAAATCATGAAGAAAACAGGGCACTGATCCAGGCTTTAAAAAGCTGAAATGTTTTTTGAAGCTGATGTGACAGTGTGTGAAACAGGTTACAGATACAGGAGGAATGTGGTTTGGCAAAAGCAATCATGGTGCAGGGAACGATGTCAAATGCCGGAAAAAGTCTTCTGGCAGCCGGTCTTTGCAGAATTTTTAAACAGGATGGATATAAGGTAGCACCTTTTAAATCCCAGAATATGGCACTGAATTCCTTTATCACAGAAGAAGGACTGGAAATGGGAAGGGCGCAGGTAATGCAGGCAGAGGCAGCAGGAATTAAGCCTTCTGTTCTTATGAATCCTATTCTTTTGAAGCCTACCAATGATACAGGTTCCCAGGTGATTGTAAATGGAGAGGTCCTTGGAAACATGAGTGCCAGGGATTATTTTAAATATAAAAAGAAACTGGTGCCGGATATTATGAAGGCCTACAATGCGCTGGCAGCGAAAAATGATATTATTGTTATAGAAGGGGCAGGAAGCCCTGCAGAAATCAATTTAAAAAGTGATGATATCGTAAATATGGGAATGGCGAAGATGGCAAAGGCTCCGGTGCTTCTTGTGGGAGATATTGACAGAGGCGGGGTCTTTGCACAGCTGATCGGAACGGTCATGCTTTTGGAAGAAGATGAAAAAAGCATGGTAAAAGGTCTTATTATCAACAAGTTCCGGGGAGATAAAACCATTCTGGATCCAGGTGTAGAAATGCTGGAAGAAAGAAGCGGCATTCCTGTTGTGGGAGTGGCTCCTTATCTTAACATTCAGGTGGAAGACGAGGACAGCCTTACAGAGCGCTTTGAAACCAGTCGTTCTGTTGATCTGATTGATATTGCAGTTATCCGGGTGCCAAGGATTTCCAATTTTACAGATTTTAACCCATTGGAAAGCATTCCGGGAGTCTCTCTTCGATATGTGAAAAATCCGTCCCAGCTTGGAAATCCAGATATGATTCTTCTTCCCGGAACCAAAAATACAATGGAAGATCTTTTGTGGATGCGTGAAAATGGCCTTGAAGCATTGATTCTGAAAGAGGCTGCAAAAGGAAAACTGATTTTTGGTATCTGTGGTGGCTATCAGATGTTAGGAGAGACCTTAAGTGATCCTTATCATGTGGAAGCAGGAGGAACCATTAAAGGAATGGGACTTCTTCCTATGGATACAGTTTTTGCAAAGAAGAAAACAAGAACAAGAGTTCACGGCAAATTTGGACAGTTTACAGGGGCGTTTTTAAAGCTTTCCGATACAGAGCTGGAAGGTTATGAGATCCATATGGGAGAAACGGTTTTAAAAGGAGATGCCAGATATTCTGCGAAAATCTGTGACAGTGTGACAGGAGAGAGCAAAGAAGATGGTGCTCATGTAGACAATGTGTGCGGAACCTATGTGCATGGTGTTTTTGATAAGGAAGCTGTTGCACAGGCTATTGTACAGATCATTGGAGAAAAGAAAGGTCTGGATGTATCACAGATGACAGGAATGGATTTTGCAGCCTTTAAAGAGACACAATATGATATTCTGGCAGAAGAGCTTAGAAAGCATCTGGATATGAAAAAAATTTATGAAATTCTGGATGAGGGAATCTGAAAAAATATAAGAAAAATACAGGTTTTTTTCACAGAACAAAAGGATAGGAGAAGGGCATGAAAGTAGAACTTGAAAATGTAAAGCCTATGGATATAGAAAAAAGAAGTTTTGAGATCATCACAAAAGAGCTTGGAGATACACCTCTTATTCCAGGTACAGAGCTGGTGGTGAAGCGCTGCATCCATACAAGTGCGGATTTTGATTATGCGAAGAATCTTTGCTTTTCAGATCATGCAGTGGAAAAAGCAATTGAAGCCATCAAAGAGGGAGCCTGTATTGTTACGGATACCCAGATGGCAAAAGCTGGAATCAACAAAAAAGCCCTTGCAAGATATGGGGGAGAGGTTTATTGCTTCATGTCAGATGAGGATGTGGCCAAAATTGCAAAAGAAAATGGCTCTACCAGGGCAACTGCCAGCATGGATAAAGCGGCTGGACTTGATAAAAAGCTGATTTTTGCAATTGGAAATGCACCTACTGCACTTGTAAGGCTTTATGAGCTGATTGAGGACAAAAAATTAAAGCCGGAGCTGATTATTGGCGTGCCCGTAGGCTTTGTCAATGTGGTTCAGTCAAAAGAGCTGATTATGGAAACAGAAGTTCCGTATATTGTTGCCAGAGGACGAAAGGGAGGCTCCAATATTGCAGCCTGCATTTGCAATGCACTGTTGTATATGATTGATAATAACCGGGGCTGATAGAAAGCCTGTCCCCAAAATTATTTCCGCAGTCTGTACGCCCAACTTTGTGGTATATTTCGCCTGAATTTGACCTGCGTTTAGGCTTCGATTACCTGTTTTAACAGCTGGCTGGCAGGTACAAAATCCTGCACAGCCATGGCGGAACAGGACATAAGGAGTGTTACCGAGGTATCTGTTTCTTTCAGAATCTGCAGATGCAGTCCATTTTCTTCAGCCTGTTTTTTCAGTTCCTCGCCGCTTTTGGTGCATGGAAGAGTAAGGGCAAGGCTGGTGCCTGCAGGTCCTGCCTGAATCTGGCAGGCTGTTCCAAATACCTGGCGCAGGGCACCGCGAAGCTGTTTTAATTTTGAAGAATAAAGTCGTTTCAGTCTGCGTGTCTGGGAGAGGAGATGGCCATCCCGAATGAACTGGCAGAGGGCGATCTGTTCAGCCTTTGAGGCGGTCTGGTTATAACAGGCAGCCTTTTTTTTGTATACAAAAAGAAGCTCCTGGGGCAAAATCATAAAGCTGATACGGATGGATGGCAGAAGAAGTCTGGAAAAAGATCCGATATAAACTACCCCCTGTCCCCCGGAAAGCCCGAAAAGTGAAGGCGTGGGCTTCTGAAAATATACGAACTCGTTTTCAAAATCATCTTCAATAACAAGGTGATGACGCTCATTGGCATATTTCAAAAGCTCCAGTCGGCGTTTTACAGGCATGATCTCGCCCCATCTGGTCATGTGTGCAGGAGAGACATAGACCACATCACAGTTTTTGTCCCTGTAATGGATGTCATAGCCGTAATCCTGAAAAATGGTACTTCCATGTATAAAGGAAGGTGTGGGAAAGGATACCTTTTCAAAATCCGGATATACTTCATGAATAAGCGGACAGAGGATCTGAAGAAGGCTCTGAAAGCTGGCACCTACTACAATATCATCAGGAGAACAGAGGATATTTCTGCGCTGGCGGATATAAGAACACAGTGCCTCGCGGAAATCCGCTTCCCCCTGGGGTTCCCCGTAGGTGAGCATTCGTTCATTCTGGCGCAGGGCGCTTTTCATATAACGGCTCCACAAATCAAAACGGAAGCTTTCCCGGTCAACGCCTGAGGATGCAAGATCATAGCGATAGTGAATTTCATCGCGTCTGTCTGGCTGACTGCTGATATGGTGGTGGGAAGCAATTTCCGTTACATAGTAGCCACTCTGGGCTTTTGCCATAATGTAGCCGTCTGCTGCAAGCTGCAGGTAAGCGGTCTCAATGGTGGTGCGGGAAAGCTTCAGCTCCTGGGAGCATTTGCGAAGAGATGGCATTTTGCTGCCTGGAGTCATTTTCCCATCCAGAATCAGCTTTTTATAATATTCATAAACTTCCATATAAAGATGTGTGGTGCGATTCTGGCCTTTTGCAATGTCTAACATAAAACTGTCCCCTCTAAAAAAGTTTGATTTGGATATTTTTATACATACACTTAGGTGTTATTCTACAATATAAACATAAAATTTACAAGGTATTAGAAGCTGCTGTTCATGAGCAATTCTCTGGAATTCTCTGGGAGTATAGCTTTCAGACGGTCTTTGGTGGCATGCTCTGGGCAGGTGGACAGCAATGAACAATATCTTTTTACAGGAGTGATGGATTTGAAAAAAATAGCAGTGATTCAGGATCTGTCCGGGTTGGGAAAGTGCTCGCTGACAGCCGCTATTCCCGTAATTTCGGTAATGGGTATGCAGGCGGTGCCGCTTCCAACGGCGGTTCTTAGCAACCAGACTGGCTACCCATCTTACTATGCCTGTGATTATACAGGTCATATGGAAAAAGTTATGGATGAATGGGAAAAACTTGGATTTGCACCAGATGGAATCTATACCGGATTTTTGGCAGATGAGAAACAGGCAGATAAGATCCTGGATTTTTTCAGAAGATTTCGTGGTCCAGACACTATGGTTCTGGTGGACCCGGTAATGGGAGACAACGGCAGTGCTTATGGGATTTACACAGAAGGGCTTCAAAAAAAAATGCTCCAGCTTGCAGACTGTGCCCAGGTGATTACGCCAAATCTTACAGAAGCATTGCTTTTACTGTACGGGAAGGCAGAGATGGAAGAAATCTACGCATCCCTGATGGCTCTGACAGGGGAGAAACGCTTGGAAGTGATTGGGAAAATCGGAAAAGAAATGGCAGAACGTTTTCATTTGCAGGCTGCTGTGATTACCGGGATCGAATATGAAAAAAATTCTCAGGGAATGACGGTAAGTACCGGGAAAAAAGAGGCACAAACCCAGATGGGAAATCTGGTAGTAGAAAATGGTGCGCTCTCCTGGTATTTTGCCAGGAAAGAAGGTGGCAGCTATTCCGGAACCGGGGATCTGTTCGCATCGGTTTTAAGCGCAGGCCTGGTGCGTGGTATGTCCATGATAGACTGCGTGAAACTGGCAGTAGATTTTCTCTCCAAAGCAATTTCAGAAACCGTTAAAGAGGGAACCGACCGGAATGATGGAGTCTGCTTTGAGAAATATCTTGGAGAATTATGTAAAAAGAAATAGAAAGGTGTGTATATCATGGCTGATATTGTTTATTGTTATAATGATGAGGTATATTTTAATCTGACAAATAAATGTCCCTGCAATTGTACTTTCTGCATCCGCAACAACGGGGATTCTGTAGGAGAGGCAAAGAATTTATGGTTTGACAAAGAGCCCACTATGGAGGAAATTTACAAGGCAATCGATGCATTTGATTTCTCCGGCTACAAGGAGGCTGTTTTCTGCGGCTATGGAGAGCCAACCATGGCGCTGGACAAGCTGCTGGCAGTCAGCGAGTACATGAGAAGAAAATATCCGGCGCATCTTGACCGGGATGGAAACCCCTGTGCAGGAATCAAGCTTCGCCTTAATACAAATGGTCTTGGTGACCTGACCAACAAGAGATCCATTGCGAAAGAGGTCTGTTCCGCAGTAGACGTAGTTTCCATCAGCCTGAACATGCCAGATGCTAAATCCTACAACGAAGTGGTCCGTCCGGCATACGGGGAGAGGGCCTTTGATGCAATGCTGAAATTTGCCACAGACTGCAAGCAGTATACCAAAAATGTGAAATTTACAGTAGTAGACTGCATTGGGGAAGAGAATGTTGAGAAAAGCCGCAAAGTGGCAGAGAAGCTGGGATTCCCGCTGCGGGTAAGAGAGTATACGGCAGAATAACTCTCTGTCTAAAATACTTTAGAGCCTGTTTATACCAAACTCTCCGCCTTTTTTACAATGACGGAGAGTTCAGACAAAATTTTTCGCAAATTGCAACACACATTTTGCAGATCAATATTTTTGTTCAATTAGCTTAAGTAATATTTCCCGGAATTGTGGAACACAGGCCAGGATATCCGCGTTTGCCAGATACGGCAGCTTCTCATTTTTCCAGTCAGAGATGGTGCCGCCTGCTTCTGTGAGAATGACTGCAGCGCCGCTGTAATCCCAGGGCTTCAGATTCTGCTCCAGAAAGGCATGCTGTCTGCCACATGCTACGTAACAAAGGTCAAGGGCAGCGGACCCGGTTCTTCTGAAATCCGCGCAGTTCATAAACACATTATAAAATACCGGGAACAGATCCTTCGCTCGATTTTTCTCATAAGGGGAAGATCCAAAGGAAATCACGGCGTCCTTAAACTCTGGCTGGTCAGAGACATGGATTGGCACTCCGTTTAAAAATGCGCCTTCTTTCTTTGCACCACAGAAAAGTTCTTCTGTAAACGGATTGTAAACAACTCCGAAGGTAATCTCACCATTTTCATAAAGTCCCAGGGACACTGCACTGAGGTGGTAATCCCGGATCAGGTTGGTAGTTCCGTCAATCGGATCCAGAATCCAGTAGGATTTCGCCGGATCCAGCCCAAGGTTTTCCTTTTCCTCGGCAATTAATGCAATATCAGGAAACTCTTTGGAAAGAGCGTCCTTCAGAAAATTCTGTACTGCCACATCCACATTTGTCACATAATCCGCAGCCCCTTTTTCCGTAACCTTCTCATGGGTCATTTCCTGAAAAATCAGGGGCCCTGTCTGCTTTATAAGCTCTATTACTTTGTTCTGATTCTCTGTCATAAGTCTGTATACCTCCAGATAAAATTTACCATAAATGTTTCCACCGGGCAACCGGAAATAAAAGAATATCTTTACTCTGTATAGCATGTAAGTTATAATAAAATTTATCTGAAAATATCAAATTTCAGGAATACGCGGAGGCATTTAATCGTTACGAAATGGGCATGGGACTGTAAGCAGCATCACCATGTATGAAAATTATCGGAATTATGGAGGAAAACAAAATGGGCGAAACAGCCAAAAAAGCAATTCTCGCAGTGAGCTTTGGAACCAGCCACAGCGACACCAGAAAAGTAACAATCGATGCCATAGAGGAAGATTTAAAAGCTGCATTTGAGGACTATAGTCTTTACCGGGCATGGACCAGCAAAATGATCCTTGCCAGACTGGAAAAAAGAGACGGCATTCACTATGACAATGTAAAAGAAGCTATGGAACGCATGTTAAGAGACGGCATCACAGATGTACTGGTTCAGCCAACCCACGTTATGAACGGCGTGGAGAACGATCTTATGAAAGAAGATGTACTTGCATATGAAGGGCAGTTTCAGTCTGTTTCATTCGGAACTCCTCTTCTTACCACAGAAGAAGATAATAAGCTGGTAGTAAAGGCCATTGCGGAGGCATTCCCGGCAATTGAGGATAAAGAAACTGCACTGGTACTTATGGGTCATGGAACCGAGCATTACGCTAACGCAGTTTATGCAGCCCTTGACTACCGATTTAAGGATATGGGACACGAAAATGTGATTGTGGGAACTGTAGAAGGCTACCCGGAGATTTCCCAGGTATTAAAGCAGCTGGAAAAATGCGGACCAAAGAAGGTGGTAATTGCACCATTTATGATTGTCGCAGGAGACCACGCCAAAAACGACATGGCCGGTGACGAACCAGATTCCTGGAAAATCATCATCAGCAAGAAAGGCTATGAAGTAGAAACCGTCCTGAGGGGCCTTGGGGAATACGAAAGCATCCGCCATATTTTCGTGGAGCATGCCAAGGCTGCCAAATAATCTAAAAGTTTTCTTGGATAAGCGAATGCAGAAGATAGCATAGTGCGGGCTATACTGCTTCTGAATTAAGAAAATAAATGAGACTGGATGCTGGTATATAAGATGGGGCATCCGGTCTTTTTTGTGAGCAAAGCTCACAGAAAACCCGAGAACCTCGGCGCGAAATAACGCAAAGCATGATTTCTGTGCATCGCAAAGCGTGTTGCTGTGAACGGAATGAACAGTAACATTGTACTTTCAAAAACGGGAAACCTTTTTCCAGGTTTTATTGACAATACCCGGTCAAATTAGTAAAATGGGCAATGGACGTCAGTGCAGACTTGCTTTAAGGGAAGCTGCCCTGACGAAGAAACCGCAAGTTTTTTTAGAAGGAGAAATTACATAAGATGAGTATTTCCATGATTGGAATCGATCATAGTATGGCTCCCGTAGATATACGAGCCTTATTTGCATTTACAAAGAAAAATGCAGGGGAGGCCATGGAAAAAATAAAGGAACAGCCGGGAATTTACGGCTGCATCATACTTTCCACATGCAACCGCCTGGAAGTATGGGCAAGCGTAGATGAGGAAGCAGAGGTTTCCCTGTATGAAGAGCTGTGCAGACTGAAAAATGTCCACAACGATGAATACCGGAAATATTTTACCAGACGGGAAGGCCACGATGCCGTAGAACACCTTTTCTACCTTGCATCTGGTCTGAAGTCCCAGATCCTTGGAGAAGACCAGATTCTCACTCAGGTAAAGGATGCTCTTGGAATTGCAAGAGAGCACTTCACCACAGACGGAGCCCTGGAAGTCCTTTTCCGTATGGCCGTCACCGCAGGCAAGAAGATCAAGACAGAAGTTCCCTTTTCCCACGGCAACCCTTCCGTAATCCACCAGGCTATCCAGATGCTGGAAAAACAGGGCTACTCTGTTTCCGGTAAAGCCTGTATGGTAATTGGAAACGGAGAAATGGGAAAGGTAGCCGCCCAGGCTTTAGAAGAGGCAGGGGCAGATGTAACGGTCACTGTAAGACAGTACCGAAGCGGTGTGGTAAACATCCCATTTGGCTGCAAGCGAATCAATTACGGGGAAAGAATGGAGTACCTTCCCAAGTGTGACCTGGTAGTAAGCGCAACTGCAAGCCCCAATTTTACTCTCCGGGAGGAATTGTTTGAGGATCTGGAACTTGAGAAAAATATTATTCTCATCGACCTTGCCGTGCCAAGAGACATTGAGCCGGAGGTAGGCAGATTCGAGGGCGTCACTTTATTTGACATGGACAGCTTCCGCATGGACGAAACACCCGCAGAGCTTCAGGAAAATTTAGAAGCCGCAGGCAGGATCGTAAGGGAGCAGATGGAGGAGTTTTTTAAATGGCTGGATGGAAAGGAACTGATCCCGAGAATCCAGGAAATCAAGGAAAACGCAGTCAACGATTTTAATCTGCGGATTATGAAACCTCTGAAAAACAGCCCTCTGGAAGAAGAGGAAAAAGAGAAGCTGATGGGTGCAGTAGACAAAGCAATGGAGAAGGTAGTAAACAAAATGCTGTTTGGTTTAAGAGACAGCATGAATGAGAAGGCATTTCTGGAATGTGTAGCCGGACTGGAGAAAACATATGAAAAATAAACGGTATTTTCCGCTTTATGTAGATTTGTCCAATAAAAATGTTGTGGTAGTAGGGGGCGGAACTATTGCCACACGCCGTGTAAAGGCACTTTTGCTTTTTACAAGGAATATTACAGTTGTAGCACCGAAAATGACTGCAGATCTGTGGGAGCTGGGAAAAATGGGAAAGATCCAGATACAGGCCCGCCCGGTAAAAAAAGCAGATTTTGCCATGGCATACATGGTGTTTGCAGTGACAAATAACAGAGAATTAAATGAAGAAATCTACCGCACATGTAAAGAAGAAGGAATCTATGTAAATGTTGCCAGTGATAAAAATCTGTGTGACTTTTATTTTCCGGGTATCTGCCTGAAGGATGATGTGGTTGTGGGAATCACAGCAAGCGGAATGAATCATAAAAAGGCCAAAGCTGTCAGGGAGAAAATCCAGGCATTGCTTGAAGAAATGGCTAAAGACGAGGACAGTTATGAGTAAGAAAGTAGTGATTGGAAGCAGAGAAAGCAAACTTGCAGTTTTGCAAAGTGAGATGGTCAGGGATTATATTGTGGAAAAAAATCCGGGGCTGGATGTAGAAATCCTTACCATGAAAACCACAGGAGATAAGATTCTGGACCGTACACTGGACAAAATCGGAGGGAAAGGACTTTTTGTAAAAGAGCTGGATAAAGCACTTCTGGAAGGAAAAAGCCAGCTTTCTGTACACAGTCTGAAGGATATGCCTATGGAGGTTCCGGATGAACTGCCTCTTCTTGCTTTTTCAAAAAGAGAGGATCCCAGGGATGTTCTGGTTTTGCCAGAAGGCGTAACGAAGCTTGATCCGTCAAAGCCCATTGGATGTTCCAGCCTTCGCCGTACACTGCAGTTAAAGGAACTTTATCCGGAAATGGAAGTAAAAAGCATTCGCGGAAACCTTCAGACTCGTCTGAAAAAACTGGATTCTGGAGAATATTCTGCTTTGATTCTTGCAGCAGCCGGACTGAAGCGTCTGGGACTGGAAGAAAGAATCAGCCGTTATTTTTCCCCGGATGAAATGATACCGGCAGCAGGACAGGGAATTCTTGCAGTTCAGGGAAAGAATACACTGGACTATGATTTCCTGGAAGGATACGATGACAGGGATGCACATGTGCTTGCAGATGCAGAAAGAGCCTTTGTGAAATATTTAGACGGAGGCTGCACTTCTCCGGTGGCTGCTTATGGAGAAATAAAAGAAAACCAGATTTTTCTGCGGGGACTTTATTATGATGAGAGTACAGGACGTTATTTGAAGGGCAGTAAAACAGGCAGTATAGAGCAGCCTGAGGAGCTTGGGATTTCTCTTGCAAAAGAACTGAAAGAAGCATGTAAGGAAAATTTGGCAGAAAATAAGAAAGATTTACAGGAGAAAGAGCAAAAAGTGTCAGGGAAGAATGTTGGAAAAGTATGGCTGGTTGGGGCTGGCCCCGGAGATGTGGGGCTTTTTACCCTGAAAGGCTTACAGGTTTTAGAACAGGCAGATGTAGTGGTCTATGACAGTCTTGTAGGACAGGGAATTCTTACGAAGATTCCATATTCAGCCAGACTGATCAATGTGGGAAAACGCGCCGGACATCATACCATGCCCCAGGAACAGATCAATCAGGTGCTTTTAGAAGAAGCAAAAAAAGGAAACAAAGTGGTCCGCTTAAAAGGCGGTGACCCTTTCCTGTTTGGAAGAGGGGGCGAGGAGCTGGAGCTTCTCACAAAAGAGGGAATTCCTTATGAAATTGTTCCGGGAGTTACTTCTCCTGTTTCTGTACCAGCGTATAATGGAATTCCGGTAACACACAGAGATTTCTGTTCTTCTGTCCATATTATTACCGGACATAAACGCCAGGGAATGGATTACGATATTGATTTTGAAGCTCTTGTGCACACAAAAGGCACACTTGTTTTTCTTATGGGCGTTACAGCAATGGAGGATATCTGCCAGGGACTTATGAAAGCAGGAATGTCCCCGGATATGCCGGCAGCCGTTTTGGCAAAAGGAACCACAGCAGGTCAGAGAAGGGTTGTGGCAACGGTTGCCACTTTGAAAGAAGAGGCAGACAGACAGAAAATACAGACACCGGCCATTATTGTGGTAGGAAAGGTCTGCACTCTGGCAGATGATTTTGCCTGGTATGAAAAATTGCCTCTGGCAGGCTTTAAGATCCTTGTCACAAGACCAAAAGAAAATATATCCAGAACAGCTGCAAAGCTGCGGGAAAAAGGTGCCGAGGTACTGGAGCTTCCGTCTATCAGTATTACGCCTCTTGAGGATCAAAGCCGTCTGTATCAGGCTTTTGAGACTTTTGAAACTTATGACTGGCTTGTATTTACAAGTCCTCTTGGCGTTGAAATTTTCTGGAAGGAAATGGCGGCAAAGCAGATGGATGTGCGCCGCCTTGGAAGGATAAAAATTGCAGTTATCGGAGAAGGTACCAAAAAGAAACTTCTGGAAAAGGGAATTTATGCAGACTTTATGCCTTCTGTTTATGATGGGGATACCCTTGGCAAGGAGCTGGCAGAGCAGTTATCTGGTAAAGAAAAGATTCTTATCCCCCGTGCTTTGGCTGGCAATCAGAATCTTGTCTTAGAACTGGAAAAAACAGGGGCGCAGGTTGATGATATTCCTACTTATCACACAGAATATGAAAACAGCCCTCTGATTGATGAGAAAAAAGAGTTTGAAGAGGGAAACATTGACCTTGCAGTGTTTACAAGCGCATCCACTGTAAAAGGGTTTGTTAACAGTACAAAAGGCCTTGATTATTCGAAAGTACATGCTGCATGCATTGGAAAGCAGACAAAGGCGGCAGCTGATGCTTATGGAATGATAACATATATGTCAGAAAAAGCTACGATCGACAGTCTGATCGAACTGGTTATGACACTGAAGAGGAGTGAAGAAAAATGGAACTGATCAAAAGACCAAGACGATTAAGAGGTGGAGAAAACCTTCGCAAGATGGTGAGAGAAACTAGAATGGATAAATCATCTCTGATTTACCCGTTGTTTGTCATGGAAGGAAACGGGATTCAGGAAGAAATTCCTTCTATGGAGGGACAGTACCGGTACAGCCTGGACAGGCTTCCCTATAAACTGGAAGAACTGGAAAAAGCTGGTGTGGGAAGTATTATGCTTTTTGGAATTCCGGATCATAAGGATGAAATCGGAAGCGGTGCCTATGCAGAGGATGGAATTGTGCAGAGGGCTCTTAGAGAGGCAAAAAGCAGATTCCCAGAGATGTATTATGTGACAGATGTGTGCATGTGCGAATACACTTCACACGGTCATTGTGGTGTTCTTTGCGGACACGATGTGGACAATGACAAAACTCTTGAGCTTCTTGCAAAAACTGCTTTATCCCATGCACAGGCTGGCTCTGATATGATCGCACCTTCTGATATGATGGATGGCCGTGTGGCTGCTATCCGTAAGGAGCTGGATAAAGGCGGATTTACCAATACCCCTATTATGTCTTATGCAGTAAAATATGCATCTGCTTTTTATGGTCCATTCAGGGATGCAGCAGGCAGTGCTCCGGCATTTGGAGACAGAAAGAGCTATCAGATGGATTTCCATAACAGACGGGAAGGCATGAAAGAGGCTCTTATGGATATTGAAGAGGGCGCTGATATTATCATGGTAAAACCGGCAATGTCCTATCTTGATATGGTATCTGAAATTTCCAAGGCTGTGAATGTTCCGGTTGCAGCCTACAGTGTGAGTGGTGAGTATGCGATGGTGAAAGCTGCTGCAAAAATGGGCTGGATTGATGAAAAACGTATTGTAGGGGAAATGGCAGTTGGTGCATACCGTGCCGGTGCCCAGATTTACATTACTTATTTTGCAGAAGAAATCGCAAAAATGATGGATGAAGGGAGAATCGGCTGATGACAAAGTCAGAAAAGCTTTTTGAGAGAGCGGTAAAAAGGATTCCCGGAGGTGTAAACAGCCCAGTGCGCGCTTATGGCGCCATTGGAGAGGCTCCAAGATTTATTGCAAAAGCAGATGGCTGTTATATTTATGATGTAGATGGAAACCGCTATATTGATTATATTGATTCCTGGGGTCCTATGATTCTGGGACACAATTTTCCAGCAGTGAGAGAAAGTGTGTTAAAGGCCTGCGAAAATGGATTGAGTTTTGGATGTGCCACAGAAATTGAGGTAGAGATGGCAGAATTTATCTGTGACAGGATTCCTCATGTGGATATGATCCGTATGGTAAATTCCGGAACTGAGGCCGTTATGAGCGCAATTCGTGTTGCCAGGGGATTTACAGGAAAAAATAAAATCATTAAATTTGCGGGATGCTATCATGGACACAGTGATGCTATGCTGGTAAGTGCAGGCTCCGGTGTAATGACAAGCGGAGTTCCGGACAGCGCAGGGGTTCCAAGGGGATGCACAGAAGACACCATGCTGGCAGTTTATAATGACCTTAAAAGTGTGGAAGAGCTTTTTGAACAGGCAGATGGACAGGTGGCTGCTGTGATTGTAGAAGCAGTAGGTGCCAATATGGGCGTGGTGCCTCCGCGGGAAGGATTCCTTGAAGGGCTTCGGACACTTTGTGATAAATATAACGCTCTTTTGATCTTTGATGAGGTTATTACCGGTTTCAGACTTGCGTTTGGCGGTGCTGCACAGTACTTTGGCGTAACTCCTGACCTTGTTACTTATGGAAAAATTATCGGTGCAGGAATGCCGGTTGGTGCCTATGGCGGAAGAAGAGATGTAATGGAGCTGGTTGCGCCGGCAGGCAAGGTATATCAGGCGGGTACTTTAAGTGGAAATCCGGTTGCTATGGCAGCAGGACTTACACAACTGAAATATTTATACGACCATCAGGATATTTATAAATCTCTGGAAGAAAAAGGCGAACTGCTTTATGGCGGTATGGAAAAGATCGCAGAGGAAAAAGGATTACCGGTTCATATGAATCATATCAGTTCTCTTGGAAGTCTTTTCTTTACTGATCAGCCTGTAGTTGACTATGTTTCTGCAAAAACATCAGATACAAAGGCTTTTGCCAGATACTTTAAGGGAATGCTGAAAATGGGAATCCACATGGCTCCCTCCCAGTTTGAGGCAATGTTTTTGTCTATGGCTCATACAGAAGAAATTATTATGGAAACTCTGGATGCAGTAAAGCTTGTTCTTTGAAACTGTGTGTGGTATAATCTGGTTACAATTACATAAAAGAAACCAGAACGCTGCATATGAGATCGGAAGCAGCAGCGTGAACGAACGGTTTCCAGAAATGAGACTGTAGGAGGCTAGACAGACAATGGGGAAGAAATATGTGGCTTATGTAGGTACCTATACTCACGGAACCAGCAAGGGAATCCAGGTTTATGATGTGAACCTGGAGGAGGGTACTCTCACAGAGAGAAGCGAAGTGGAAGTAAGCAATGCATCCTATACCGCAGTATCCAAGAATGGCAAGTATTTATATTCCATCGAGGACGAAGGAGTTGCGGTTTTCAAGCGTGACCATAATGGTGACCTGTCACGTATCAACAGTGTTGATATTGACGGTATGCGTGGATGTTTTCTGGCAACAGATGTAGATGGCAAATATCTTTATGTGGCAGGCTATCATGATGGTAAGGTGACCGTTGTACACACACATAAAGACGGACGTCTTGGCAGTGTTATGGACGGAGTATTCCATACAGGCCTTGGAAGTGTAGCGGAACGAAATTTCCGCCCGCATGTGAACTGTGTACGTCCTACACCGGATAATAAATATCTCTGTGCGGTAGATAACGGTATTGATCAGGTTAAGGTATATCGTATTAATAAACGCACGGATAAGCTGGAGCTTGTAGATATTGTCCGCTGCCCGAGAGAGAGCGGCCCCCGTATTATCCGCTTCAGTGCTGACGGACGTTTTGCATATGTGCTTTTTGAGCTTAGTAATGAAATTAAGGTATACAGCTATGACGGAAGCGGCGATGTGCCTGAATTTGAACTGCTTCAGAGCGTGTCTACCCTTGCTAAGGAGGAATCTGGCGGCGTGTCCCACAATGCAGCTTCAGGTCTTGCGCTTGCACCGGATGGTAAACATCTGTTCTGTACCACTGCCGGTGAGAATACAGTCGCTATGTATGAGGTTGATGGTGAGACTGGTCTTCTGGATCGTAAGTTTGTACTTCCTGTAAGCGGCGATTACCCTAAGGATCTTGTAATTTTCCCGGATAATCAGCATATTGCGGTTGCAAACCATTCCAGCAATACGGTAACTACTTTCAAGGTTGATTATGAGAAGAACATCATTATGATGAAGGGAAAACCAAGAAAGATTGAGACTCCTAACTGTATCAATATCTGGCCGGTTCCGGATGGAGAAGATATTGAGGCAATGGATTGATCATTATAGTTGAATATCATTACAGTTAATAAAAAAGAAACTGTTGTCTGCCTGTTAAGTGGCAGATGGCAGTTTCTTTTTTGTAAATAAATTACAGATAGAAATTTTTTACAGAATCCATTTTTGCACTCATATTAGAGAACATTGCATCGAGAAGGGTGATGGCGGCCATGGATTCTACAACTACAACAGCTCTTGGCACAATTACCGGATCGTGGCGTCCTTTGATCTCAATGGAAATATTTTCGCCGGTTCTGGTAACGGTCTGCTGGGGCTGTGCAATAGACGGAGTTGGCTTTACGTGGGCGCGGAGCAGGATTTCGCCTCCGTCACTGATACCACCTAAGATACCGCCGGAGTGGTTGGTGGTTTTTACAATTTTGCCGTCTTCCATGTGGAAACCGTCATTATCTGTGGAACCCTTTAAGGTGGAAACCTTTGTTCCATCACCCACTTCCACGGCTTTGACAGCTCCGATAGACATAAGTGCCTGTGCAAATGCTGCATCAAGCTTTCCGAAAACCGGATCTCCGATTCCTGCTGGAACACCTTTTATCCGGCATTCAATTACGCCTCCTGCACTGTCGTATTCTTTCATACACTGTTCCAGGTACTGTGTGGCTTTTTGTGCAGCAACCATATCTGGCATATAAAAAGAATTTTCCGGAATTACTTCAGGGTGGAAACTGTGGCAGGTAACCGGGCCAATGGAATAGGTGTAGGCCTGCAGGGTGATGCCAAGCTCTCTTAGAATTTTGGCTGCAATAGCACCGGCAGCAACACGCCCTATGGTTTCACGCCCGGAAGAGCGTCCGCCACCTCTGTAATCCCGGAAGCCGTATTTACTGTCAAAACAGTAATCAGCATGGCCGGGGCGGTAGGTGTTTGCAATGCTTCCATAGTCACGGGAACGCTGATCTTTGTTGTAAACGATCAGGGAAATCGGAGTTCCTGTTGTTTTGCCTTCAAATACGCCAGAGAGAATTTCTACCTGATCCCCCTCGTTACGAGCTGTGGTATAACGGCTCTGTCCTGGCTTTCTGCGGTTTAAGTAAGACTGTATATCTGCTTCTGTAAGAAAAAGTCCTGCGGGCACTCCATCTACTACGGCTCCAAGTGCCTTGCCATGTGACTCTCCCCAGGTAGTTACCGTGAATTTTTTTCCAAATGTTGACTGACTCATAGGCATAAAATCCTTTCTTTTTTTTGACTTTATCAAAGTAAAGTACGAATATATCTTTAAAGACATTATAGCGAAATACAAAAAATTTGTAAACCGAATCTATTAGAATTGACAAAATTTCCTGTACAAATTATAATGAAAAATATATTTTTTGAGAAACAAGACAATGGAGGGAGTGCAGATTGTGGTAAGGATTTTTAAGACGATAGAGGGTGCGATCCATGAGATCCAGGAGCCACAGGAGGATTGCTGGATTGCCATGACCAATCCCACTGCAACCGAGATTTTTGAGATGTCCGAGCGATTCGGAATCGAAGTAGACGATCTTCGGGCTCCTCTGGATGAAGAAGAGCGTTCCCGTATTGAAGTGGAAGATAATTATACCCTGATCCTTGTAGATGTTCCTATGATCGAGGAACGTAATGATAAAGACTGGTATGGTACCATTCCTCTGGGTATTATAGTTACCAGGAAGAGGATCATTACCGTGTGTCTGGAGGATACCCAGGTGCTTACCCGTTTCATGGAAGGAAGGGTGAGGAATTTCTTCACTTATATGAAGACAAGGTTTATCTTACAGATTCTGTACCGCAACGCCACCATGTATCTTCATTATCTGCGTATCATTGACAAGAAAAGTGAGCAGGTGGAGGAGAAGCTTCACATGTCCACCAGGAATCAGGAGCTGATGGAGCTTCTGGAACTGGAGAAATCTCTGGTATACTTTACTACATCCCTAAGGTCCAATGAGGTAGTGCTGGAGAAACTTCTGAAGGTGGAGAGCATCAAGCAGTACCCGGAGGATACGGATCTGTTGGAGGATGTTATCATAGAGAACAAGCAGGCAATCGAGATGGCGAATATATACAGCGGTATTTTAAGCAGCATGATGGGTACTTTTGCATCTGTTATTTCCAATAACCTGAATGTGGTCATGAAGGTACTGTCTGTTATCACCATTGTAATGAGTATTCCTACCATTGTGTTCAGTGCCTATGGCATGAACTTAAGTCCTGCGGGAATGCCGTTTTCTGCGGATAAATGGGGCTTTTTAGTGGTAATCCTGCTGTCAGTGCTGGTGAGCATTGTGGCGGCTGTGATTCTGTCCAAGAAGAAATTTTTCTAAAAGGACATTTATAACAAATAACTTGATTTTTATCTATCAGAAATCAGAGAAAAGAGGATTGCATGAAATTTATTGACAAGCTGGAACGCAAATTTGGAAGATTTGGAATTCCGAACCTGACGGTTTATATTGTGGTCTGCTATGTGATCGGTTATGCGCTGATGATCGTAAATCCCAGCCTGCTGAACTGGCTTAGTCTGGAACCGGCGTATATTTTAAGAGGGCAGATCTGGAGACTTGTGACATGGGTGTTATATCCACCGGATTCATCCAATGTATTGTTGTTTGCCCTGATGGTTCTGTTCTTTTACTATCCTATAGGAACATCACTGGAGCGGACACTGGGCACATTTAAGTATACTTTGTACATTTTTTCCGGTATGGTGTTTACGATTCTTGGAGCATTTATTTTGTATTTTATTCTGGGAGGCAATGTCCTGTTAGGAAGTGTATTTTCTACTTACTACATCAGTTTGTCCACATTCCTTGCATATGCAATGTGTTACCCAGAGATGCAGGTGCTTCTCATGTTTATTATTCCCATAAAGATGAAATGGATGGCAATTTTTTATGTTGTGATCGTTGCCTACGAAATGATTCAGTATATTATGGCAGGTGCATGGTATCTGGTGATCCCCATTGTGGCTTCACTGTTGAATTTTATTATCTTTTACTTTGGAAGCAAGGACTTCAGCAGATATAATCCGAAGGAGGTCCACAGAAGAAATGAATTCCGCAGGGCAATGGAACCACAGGGACGTATGAAATCAGGCAATGGTACCGTAACCAAGCATAAATGTGCGATTTGCGGACGTACCGAGCTTGATGATCCTAATCTGGAATTCCGTTTCTGCTCCAGATGTAATGGGAATTATGAGTACTGCCAGGACCATCTTTTTACACATACACATGTGAAATAAAACATGGTGGATATGGAACTATCTAAACTAAGACAAACAGAGGGATAGACTGCTATGAAGAGAACGAAAATTATCTGTACTCTGGGACCGGCCTCCAGTAAGAAAAACATTTTAAGATCTATGATGCGTGCCGGAATGGATATTGCCCGTTTTAATTTTTCCCATGGCTCCCATGAGGAACACAGGGGAAGAGTAGATATGATCAAGAACTTAAGGGAAGAATTAAATCTTCCTGTTGCCATGCTTCTTGATACAAAGGGACCGGAAATCCGTACCAAGCTGCTTCAGGACCATAAGAAGGTTACGCTGGAAACGGGCAGTGAGTTTACACTGACTACCGGTGACATTGAAGGAGATGAGACAAGGGTCGCTATCACATACGAGAATCTCTATAAAGATGTGAAAAAAGGCGGGAAGATCCTGATTGATGATGGTCTGATCGAGCTGGAAATTGAGAATATCAAAAACGGAGATATTGTCTGTCGTGTCTTAAACGGCGGTGAACTTGGAGAGCGTAAGGGAATTAATGTTCCCTATGTGAAGGTGAAGCTTCCTGGAATTACAGAGCAGGATAAAGAGGATATCCTGTTTGGAATCCAGCAGGAGTTTGATTATGTTGCAGCTTCTTTTGTCCGTGATGCAAAAGCCATTAAGGAAATCCGGCAGCTTCTGGATGAAAATGGCGGCCACGATATCGGTATTATTGCCAAGATCGAGAATGCAGAAGGCGTTGAGAATATTGATGAAATCATTAAAGCAGCAGATGGAATTATGGTGGCAAGAGGAGATCTGGGTGTGGAAATCCCCCCAAGCGAGGTTCCCTATATCCAGAAGATGATCATCCGCAAATGCAATGAAAATTATGTGCCGGTCATCACTGCCACACAGATGCTGGATTCCATGATCCGCAATCCCCGTCCCACAAGGGCAGAGGTAGCAGACGTTGCCAATGCTATTTATGACGGTACAGATGCCATTATGCTTTCCGGTGAGACTGCAGCAGGTAAATATCCTCTGGAAGCACTGAAAATGATGGTAGAGATCGCACAGACCACGGAGCCACATCTGGATTATGAAGCCTATACCCATAACCGTAATATGTGCGGTGAGAGCCGTGTATCCAGTGCTGTAGGGCTTGCGGCAGTTCAGACTGCAAGAGACCTGAAGGCGAAGGCAATCGTGACCCCTACCTTTGGAGGCAGAACTGCAAGGCTGATTTCCAATTTCCGCCCGGAGGTTCCCATTTATGCAGTAACTCCCAATGATACTATTTTGCACAGACTGCAGCTGGTATGGGGTGTAACACCGCTGAAAGGATACGAGAAGGATTCCACAGAGCATATTATTTCTCAGGCAATGAGTGTTGTCCGCAGGAAGCGTCTTGCGAAGAAGGGAGATCTGATCGTATTTACGGTTGGTGACCCGGCAACCAATATGACCCGTGAAGGTGCGGTAACCAATATGCTTCATGTGATAGAAGCCAAATAAAGTAACTGATACAGATAATTTATTTTTTACAAACGAGGAGAAACTATTATGAAAAAGACACCTTTTGTGACATTGGAGAAGGTTCAGGAAATTGCCGGGGAATATCCTACACCTTTTCACCTTTATGATGAAAAAGGAATCCGTGAGAATGCACAGGCATTAAAGGAGGCATTTGCATGGAACAAAGGATTTAAGGAGTTTTTTGCTGTAAAGGCAACTCCTAATCCCTTTCTGATCAAGATTTTGCAGGAATATGGCTGTGGCTGTGACTGTTCTTCCATGACAGAGCTGATGTTGTCCAAGGCTATCGGATGCAAAAAAGGGGACATTATGTTCTCTTCCAATGACACTCCGGATAAAGAGTTTAAGTATGCGGATGAGATTGGTGGAATTATTAACCTTGATGATATTACACACATTGAGAGTGTGGAAAAAGCAGTAGGCAAAATTCCGGAAATTATCAGCTGCCGCTACAATCCAGGCGGAGTGTTTAAGATCAGCAATGATATTATGGACAATCCTGGAGATGCCAAATATGGTATGACTACAGAGCAGATCTTTGATGCATTCCGTATCCTTAAAAGTAAGGGTGCAAAAGAGTTTGGTATTCATGCATTTCTTGCCAGCAACACAGTAACAAATGAATATTATCCAATGCTTGCAAAGGTTATGTTTGAGCTGGCAGTGAAGCTTCAGAAAGAGACCGGCGCTCATATTAAGTTTATCAATCTTTCCGGTGGTATTGGAATTCCTTACCGTCCGGAGCAGACTCCTAATGATATCCGTGCAATCGGTGAAGGGGTTCGGAAGGTTTACGAAGAGGTGCTTGTTCCGGAGGGAATGGGTGATGTGGCTATTTATACAGAGCTTGGCCGTTTTATGATGGGACCTTATGGTTGTCTTGTAACAAAGGCAATTCATGAAAAACATACTCATAAAGAATATATCGGTGTAGATTCCTGTGCTGTCAATCTTATGCGTCCGGCTATGTATGGTGCATATCATCATATTACAGTCCTTGGAAAAGAAGAGCAGCCTTGTGATCATCTTTATGATATCACAGGATCTCTTTGCGAGAATAATGATAAGTTTGCAATTGACCGTTATCTTCCGAAGATTGACATGGGAGATTATCTTGTAATCCATGACACTGGTGCACATGGTTTCTCCATGGGATATAATTATAATGGTAAGCTGAAATCAGCAGAGATTCTTCTTCATGAGGATGGCAGCTTTGATATGATCAGAAGGGCAGAGACACCAAGGGATTATTTTGCTACTTTTGATTGTTTTCCGATTTTTGAGAAAATGCTGGAAGATGAAGACCAGGCGTAATTGATATAATATACTGTAAGAAATGGGGCAGGATTCAACAAAATCCTGCCCTTAGCTTTGCCTGTCAATCATTTGAATGATTGGCCCTGGGGGCTTGTTGGGGACAAATTTACTTAAAAACAGAAAGCGCCTGCTTTTGGAAAAATAAAAAATCCCGCAAAATTAAGAATTTCGCGGGAAATATATCTTATGTGAAAAGAATAAAGAGTGCCGGCAGTGGGACTTGAACCCACACGTAGTTGCCTACAACAGATTTTGAGTCTGCCTCGTCTGCCATTCCGACATGCCGGCGGTTGAAACAATATGTATAATAGCATAAAATGTTAAATTGTGCAAGTGTATTTATAAAAATAATTTACTGAATTGTGCAAATAATAGACACAATGAAAACGATAGTGCAAGAGCCTTTTTTACATGATACAGGAATATGGATGCAAATAAACCAATCATGAAAAGAATGAAAAGTTTATAAATTTTCAGGGCAGAATATTGATATTCATATGGAGAAATGCTAAAGTAATTAACAGTTGACAGAAAATGGAGGAAATGCCAATGAATATTGACCATAAAAAACCGGAGAACCGGCCACTGTACATTTTTATACTTGTGGCGGTAGCGGTAATTCTTTTCCTGAATTTATTTGCCATTCCTGCCATGCAGGAGCGCTCCGTGGAAAAGACAGATTACAGTACATTTCTTAGCAATGTAGAGCGGGGAAATGTATCAAAAGCAGAAGTACAGGATGACTATATTTATTATATAGTGAGAAAAAATGGAGAAGATACAGTATGTAAGACAGTACGTATGGATGACCCGGATCTGGTCAGCCGCCTTTATGAGGCAGGAACCAGTATGGAGGCGGTAGAACCGCAGAAACAGTCTATTTTTCTAAGTCTTGTAATTGGATATGTAATTCCTATTGTGATTTTTATTTTCCTTGGAAGATGGCTTAGCAAGAAGATGATGAGCTCCATGGGCGGTGGCCCTGGTGGCGCCATGTCTTTTGGAAAAAGCAATGCCAAGGTATATGTGAAATCATCCACTGGTATTAAATTTTCTGATGTTGCAGGGGAAGATGAGGCGAAAGAACTTCTTACAGAAATAGTAGACTATCTTCACAACCCGCAGAAATATACAGAAATCGGTGCATCCATGCCAAAGGGTGCTCTTCTTGTAGGACCTCCCGGTACAGGTAAAACGCTTCTTGCGAAGGCTGTAGCCGGAGAAGCGGAAGTTCCGTTTTTCTCTATTTCAGGTTCCGAGTTTGTGGAAATGTTTGTAGGTATGGGTGCTGCGAAGGTCCGAGACTTATTTAAACAGGCCAATGAGAAAGCACCATGTATTGTATTTATTGATGAAATTGACACCATTGGTAAAAAGCGAGACGGTGCAAACTTTACAGGTGGAAATGATGAGCGTGAGCAGACCTTAAACCAGCTGCTTACAGAAATGGATGGCTTTGACGGTTCCAAGGGTGTTGTGATTCTGGCTGCGACCAACCGTCCGGATTCTCTTGATCCGGCACTCCTTCGCCCGGGACGTTTTGACAGACGTATTCCGGTAGAGCTTCCTGATCTGAAAGGCCGTGAGGAAATCCTCAAGGTTCATGCCAAAAAGATCAAGATTGCAGACAGTGTACGTTTTGAGGAAATCGCAAAAGCTGCATCTGGTGCATCCGGTGCGGAGCTTGCCAATATTGTAAATGAAGCTGCTTTGCGTGCTGTGCGGGATGGCAGGAAATTTGCCACACAGGCAGATTTTGAAGAAAGTATTGAGGTTGTCATTGCAGGTTACCAGAAAAAGAACCGTGTACTTTCCAATAAGGAAAAACTGATCGTATCCTATCATGAGATCGGGCATGCGCTTGTTGCTGCCAAGCAGACAGATTCTGCTCCGGTTCACAAGATTACCATTATTCCCCGTACTTCAGGAGCACTTGGCTATACCATGCAGGTGGATGAACAGGAGCATTATCTTATGACAAAGGAAGAGCTGGAGAATAAGATTGCTACGTTTACAGGTGGACGTGCGGCGGAAGAGCTGATTTTTCACAGTATTACAACAGGTGCATCCAATGACATCGAGCAGGCTACCAAGCTTGCAAGAGGCATGATTTCCCGCTATGGTATGAGTGATGAATTTGATATGGTTGCCATGGAGAGTATGAGTAATCAGTATCTGGGTGGAGATGCAAGCCTTAGCTGTTCTTTTGAGACACAGACCCTTCTGGATAAAAAAGTTGTGGAGCTGGTACGCAGACAGCATGAGAAAGCTTACAAGATTCTGGAAGATAATATTGGCAAGCTGCATGAGCTTGCAAAATATTTATACGAGCATGAAACCATTACCGGTGAGGAGTTTATGAAAATACTCAATGAGCCTGCACAGGTTCCTGTGACAGAGTAAAAAATTGAGGCTGTTCAAAAACTGGATGGCGATATGAGACACAAGAGACAGTATGAGAAAAAACTGCTGTCTCTTGTGTTTTTTTGTGGATTCGGATATAATAACCGATATGGGCTGCAAAGAAAAGCTTGCAGTATGAGAAAAGTACCAAAAGTACCAAAGGAGGGCTTCCATGAATTGTCAGATTGCAGAAGGTATGGTGACCAGATATATTGAGCATGATCTTTCCGTTGATGAACTGGAGGCTTTTCTGGATCATGTGGAGAATTGCGATTCCTGTCTGGATGAACTGGAGACTTACTTTATTGTACATGCTGCCGTACAGCAGTTAGATGAACAGAGCGGGGAATCTACGTTAGATTTAAGAGTGCTGCTGAAAGAGGACATCCGCAGATCCAGACGTTATATATTTAAAATGAAGCTTCGACGTGCATTGACAGGAGTTGGATTCTGTGCTTTGATTGCAGGTCTGGGAGGCTTTTTACTTTATATTATCATGCAGACACTATGATAGATATGGTAGAGACTGTTTGAAGAAATGCTGTATTTTTAGGAGGCATACATGAATGAGAAGATTTTATTGATAGATGGTCACAGTATTTTAAACAGGGCATTTTACGGGTTACCGGATCTGACCAGCCTGGATGGCACGCATACGGGAGCTGTATATGGATTTCTGAATATTTTGTTCCGGACTCTGAATGAAGAGAAACCGGAATATGTGGCAGTAGCATTTGATACAGACACTCCTACTTTCCGTCATGAAAAATATCCGGAATATAAAGGAACAAGGAAACCTATGCCAGAAGAACTAAAAGAGCAGCTTCCGGTGCTTTTGGAACTTTTGAAGGCTATGCAGATAAGTACAGTTTCTGCTTCTGGTTATGAAGCGGATGATATCCTGGGAACTCTTGCAAAAAGAAGTGAGGAAAAAGGAATAGATGTTACAATTCTTTCCGGAGACCGTGATCTGCTGCAGCTTGTTACCGGAAAGGTAACACTTTGTTTTCCAGAAACTTCCAAAGGCCAGACCATTGTCAAGAGATATACAGAAGAAAAAGTGCTGGAGCAGTTTCGCCTTACTCCGAAACAGATTACAGATCTGAAGGGCCTTATGGGGGATCCGTCAGATAATATTCCGGGAATTCTGGGCATTGGAGAGAAAACTGCTGTCAGACTGCTTGTAGAATATGGCTCTTTGGAGAATGCATATGCTCATGTGGAGGAAATCAGCCAGAAACATGTCCGGGAAGCTCTGAAGGAAAATTATGCCATGGCACAGCTGTGTAAAGAACTGGCTGTTATCTGTACAGAAGTACCTGTTTCCTGTTCTTATGAGGAATTCAGGTTGAAAGATGTATATACAAAAGAAGCATATGAAATCTTTAAGAAACTGAATTTTAAGAACCTTCTTGTAAGATTTGATCCTGCACAGATAAATGAGAATTCCATGGAACAGGATTTTTTTACCTGCAATGATCTGGATGGCTGCGAGGCACTTTTTGAAAAAGCAGGGAAGCAGGAGAGAGTGGGCTGTGCTCTTCTTGGAGACAAAGAGGGTGTTTACGGCCTGGGTCTGGTCCTGGATGAAGATGAAATTTATTACATTCCGGTGGAGGGAATGATCACCCCGGAATATTTAAGTGATAAACTTTATATACTTGGAAAAACTGCAACTGTGTGTGCTATGGATGTGAAGGCAATGCAAAAGCATGCAGACCTGAAGCTGGAAGATAAAGTTTTTGACTGCCAGATCGGTGCTTATCTTCTGAATCCTCTGAAAAGTACCTACACGTATGATGAACTGGCAAAAGAATATCTGGAAGGAAAAATTCTTCCAGGCAGGGAAGAGCTTCTTGGAAAAAATTCTTTAAAAAAAGCCTGGGAAGAAGACTCTCCTGAACTGGAACAACTGGCATGTTATATGGCGTATGCGGCCTTTGCCTGCCAGAAGCCATTAGAGGAAAAGCTGAAAGAATCAGGGATGTGGAGGGTTTATACAGAAATAGAACTTCCTCTTATATTTACCCTGGATTCAATGGAAAAATGGGGAATCCGTGTAAAGGGTGAAGAGCTGAAAGCTTACGGAGATAAACTGACTGTCCGCATACAGGAATTAGAGCATCTGATCTGGCAGCAGGCAGGGGAGGAATTTAACATCAATTCTCCCAAGCAGCTGGGTGTGATTCTTTTTGAAAAAATGGCAATTCCAGGAAGTAAAAAGACAAAAACCGGATATTCCACTTCAGCGGATATTCTGGAAAAGCTGGCACCGGAGCATCCCATTATAAAAGATATTCTGGAATACAGACAGCTTGCCAAGTTGAAATCAACTTATGCAGATGGACTTGGCGCTGTAATAGAACCAGATGGAAGAATTCACTCCACATTCAATCAGACTATCACAGCAACGGGAAGAATCAGCAGTACAGAACCAAATCTTCAGAACATTCCGGTCCGTATGGAACTTGGCCGTCTGATACGTAAAGTATTTGTGCCGGAAGAGGGATTTGTATTTCTGGATGCGGATTATTCCCAGATCGAGCTTCGTGTGCTGGCACACATGTCCGGGGATGAAAAGCTGATTCAGGCGTACAGGGAAGCGGAAGATATCCACAGACTGACTGCCTCCCAGGTATTTCATGTTCCTCTTGATGAGGTAACTCCTTTGCAAAGAAGAAATGCCAAGGCTGTAAACTTTGGAATTGTATATGGAATCAGTTCCTTTGGGCTTAGCCAGGATTTAAGCATTACAAGAAAAGAAGCTGCTGCGTATATCCAGAAATACTTTGAAACGTATCCAAGCATTAAGGGCTTTCTGGACGGACTGGTAGAGCAGGGAAAAGAAAAAGGCTATGTTTCTACCATGTTTGGCAGAAGAAGACCTGTGCCGGAATTAAAATCCAGTAATTTTATGCAGCGTTCCTTTGGAGAACGTGTTGCCATGAATTCTCCCATTCAGGGAACGGCGGCAGATATTATAAAAATTGCCATGAACCGTGTATACAAAAGGCTGCGGGATGAGAATTTAAAATCCCGGCTGGTGCTTCAGGTTCATGACGAACTTCTTATTGAGACATTAAAAGAAGAGATTCCACAGGTATCCCAAATCCTGGAAGAGGAAATGAAAGGGGCAGCGAAGCTTGCTGTGGAACTGGAGGTAGACATGCATCAGGGAAATAACTGGTATGAGGCAAAATAAATGAGAATTATAGGCATTACAGGAGGGGTAGGCGCCGGGAAAAGTACGGTGCTTGCTTTTCTGAAAGAAAAATATCTTGCATTTGTAATACAGGCAGATGAAGTAGGACATATTGTAATGGAACCCGGAGAAGAATGTTACCAACCGGTTATAAACCTGTTTGGAAAAGCTTCACTAAAAAGTGATAAAACTATTGACCGGAAGTACATTTCCGATGTAGTATTTGGAAAGCCGGACATGTTAGCACAATTGAATGGAATTATTCATCCGGCGGTTAAAAGATATATTCTGAAAACTCTGGAAGAACAAAAGGCTGAAGGCTGCAGGCTTTGCATTGTAGAAGCGGCACTTCTTCTGGAAGAACATTATGAAGAATTTTGCGATGAAGTGTGGTATATCGATACAGATCGGGAGATCCGTATCGATAGACTGATAAAGAGCCGTGGATATACAAGGGAGAAAGCTCTTGGGATTATTGAAAATCAGGCAACGGAAGAGTTTTTCCGAAATCATACAGATTATGTAGTAGAAAATAATGGTGATCTAAAGCAGACATGGAAACAGATCGAAGAGGGAGTAAGACGAAATGAGACTTTGTAGTATTGCCAGTGGAAGCAGCGGGAACTGTATTTACGTAGGATCCGAAGAAACCCATGTTCTGGTGGATGCCGGAATCAGCGGGAAAAAGATCGAACAGGGACTGAACCAGCTGGAACTTACCGGCAAGGATATTGACGCTATCCTGGTCACTCATGAGCACTCCGATCACATCAGCGGGCTTGGAGTTATGGCACGCAGATATCATATTCCTGTTTATACAACAGGTGGCACAGCCGATGCTATCAGCAGAATGAAAAATATGCAGAAGCTGCCGGAGGATACTTTCCATGAGATTACAGAGGATGAAGATTTTCATATCAAAGATCTGACAATCCATCCTTTTTCCATTCCCCATGATGCGGCACAGCCGGTGGGATATCGTCTGGAATGTGAGGATAAGGCTGTTGGCATTGCCACTGACCTGGGAAAATATAATGAATACATAGTGGATAATCTGCAGAATCTGGATGCATTGCTTCTGGAGGCAAACCATGATATCCGTATGCTGCAGGTAGGCAGTTATCCTTATTATCTGAAACAGCGCATTCTTGGAGACAGAGGGCATCTTTCCAATGAAAATGCGGGAAAACTGCTTTGCCATCTTTTACATGATGACCTGAAAGCCATATTTCTGGGTCATTTAAGCAAAGAAAATAATTACGAGGCACTGGCCTATGAGACCGTGTGCTCCGAGGTAACTCTGGGCGATAATCCATATAAATCCAGAGATTTTAAGATACAGGTTGCGAAACGGGACAGTATTTCGGATGTGGTTATGTTGTAGCAAGAACAGATTCTGAATTCCTATGTCTTGTTTTTATATACATAAAGATAGTCAAATATGGGCAAATGCCCCAATACAGGAGGAACATCATGAAAAAAACAATCATCACAGTAGTAGGAAATGACACCGTTGGTATTATTGCGAAGGTATGTACCTATCTTGCAGAAAACCAGGTAAATATTCTGGATATCACCCAGACGATTGTACAGGGGTATTTTAACATGATGATGGTAGCTGACACCAGTGCATCCCCAAAGGAGATTGCAACTCTTTCAAAAGAACTGGCTGCTCTTGGCGATGAGATTGGCGTAGTGATCCACTGCCAGCATGAAGACATTTTCAATGTAATGCATCGTATCTAAAATCTAAAAGGATATGTAGCTGGCAGATATGTCTGCCGGTTAAAAATAGATTATATGCCGTAAAAAACGGTGATAATATTGGGAGAGAGGGATACCGCATTATGATAAATATATTTGAAGTAAACGAGACTAACAAAATGATCGAGCAGGAGAACCTGGATGTTCGTACAATTACTCTGGGAATCAGCCTGCTTGATTGTATTGACAGTGATCTTGATAAGTTAAATGAAAAAATTTATAACAAAATTACCACATATGCAAAAGATCTGGTAGAAACAGGAGAAAAAATCTCTGCACAGTTTGGAATTCCCATTGTGAACAAGAGAATCTCCGTAACGCCAATCGGGCTGATCGGCGGGGCTGCCTGCAAAACAACAGAAGATTTTGTAACAATTGCCAAAACTCTTGACAGAGCAGCAAAAAAGGTAGGCGTAAACTTTATCGGTGGATATACAGCTCTTGTAAGCAAGGGGATGACACCGGCAGAAGAACTTCTGATCCGTTCCATTCCAAAGGCTCTTGCGAGTACAGAAAGAGTGTGCAGCTCTGTAAATGTAGGCTCCACAAAGACCGGAATCAACATGGATGCAGTCAAACTTATGGGTGAGATCGTTCTTGAAACCGCGCAGGCAACAAAGGAACAGGATTCCCTTGGATGTGCCAAGCTGGTAGTATTTTGTAATGCACCGGATGATAACCCCTTTATGGCAGGTGCTTTCCACGGTGTTACAGAAGCAGACAGCATCATCAATGTAGGCGTCAGCGGTCCAGGGGTTGTAAAGACAGCTCTGGAAAAAGTAAGAGGAGAGGACTTTGAAACTCTCTGTGAAATGATCAAACGTACTGCATTTAAGGTAACCCGTGTAGGTCAGCTGGTTGCCCGTGAAGCATCCAAAATGCTGGGTGTTCCATTTGGTATCGTGGATCTTTCCCTTGCACCTACTCCTGCAATTGGAGACAGTGTGGCTGAGATCCTGGAGGAAATCGGACTTGAGAGAGCCGGTGCACCGGGAACCACAGCAGCTCTTGCCCTGTTAAATGACCAGGTGAAAAAAGGCGGTGTTATGGCGTCTACAGCAGTTGGCGGCTTAAGCGGTGCTTTTATTCCGGTCAGCGAGGATCAGGGAATGATCGATGCAGTAACTGCAGGTGCCCTTACCATTGAGAAACTGGAGGCTATGACATGTGTATGCTCTGTTGGACTTGATATGATCGCAGTTCCCGGAGATACCAAGGCATCTACTATTTCCGGTATTATTGCGGATGAGGCAGCTATCGGAATGGTTAACCAGAAAACCACAGCAGTCCGTCTGATTCCGGTTATTGGAAAAGGAGTAGGAGAAACAGTAGAGTTCGGAGGCCTTCTTGGATATGCGCCAATTATGCCGGTAAATAATTTCTCCTGTGAGGCATTTGTGGCAAGAGGCGGACGTATTCCGGCGCCAATCCACAGCTTCAAAAATTAATGCTTGACATTCTTACATCACTGTGCTAAAGTATAAACCAGTTAAACCGATGAGAAAGAGTAGTAAACCAGATGTAACATTTGATCATTATGAATGGAATGAGTGATGATCTGTCAGAGAGCGGAGGATGGTGTGATCTTCGTATGAAGCGGCTGGTGGAATGGACTTTCGAGGGCGGTCCGAAATTACAGTTTTAAGAGTAGGCGCCGACGGGAACCGAACCCGTTACCAATCAGGAGTGTATGTTTGTACATGAGAAAGTGGACGATTTGTCAATTTGAGTGGCACCGCGATAATAAGAACTTATTACCGTCTCAAAGAACAACGAAAGTGTTGTTCTTGAGGCGGATTTTTATTTATCCCACTCATTCTTTCTCGCAGACAAGATGCGGGGAATCGGCTCAGTAATTCCCCAGCCAATTTTAAGAGAGAGAGGAAAACAACTATGAAAAAAAGAATGATCGCAATCGCAGCAGCAACAATGGCAACTATGATGATGGCAACACCTGTTCTTGCAGAAGATTATAAGATTGGTATCTGCAATTACGTGGATGATGCTTCCCTGAATCAGATCGTGGACAATCTGGAAAGCCGCCTGGAAGAAATCGGACAGGAGAAGGGTGTTAATTTTGAGATTTCCTATGATAACTGTAACGCAGATGCAAATGTTATGGAGCAGATTATTTCTGATTTCCAGGCAGATGGCGTAGATCTGATGGTCGGTGTTGCAACACCAGTAGCAATGCGTATGCAGGCAAGCACAGAGGGTACAGATACACCGGTAGTATTTTCAGCAGTATCAGATCCGGTAGGTGCAGGACTTGTGGAATCCATGGAAAAACCTTGTGCAAACCTTACAGGAACAAGCGATTATCTGGACACTGCATCTATCATGAAGCTGATCGAAGCAGTAAATCCGGATACAAAGAAGATCGGACTTTTATATGATATCGGACAGGACTCCTCCACAGCAGCTATTGAAGCAGCAAAGGCTTATATGGATGAAAATGACATTGAATATGTAGAGCGCACCGGAACCACCACAGATGAGGTTCAGCTGGCAGCAGATGCACTTGTTGCAGATGGTGTGGATGCAGTCTTTACCCCAACAGATAATACCATTATGACAGCCGAGCTCTCTATTTATGAGAAATTTATTGATGCAGGAATCCCACATTATACAGGCGCTGATTCCTTTGCATTAAACGGAGCTTTTGCAGGATATGGTGTTGACTATGCAAACCTTGGTAAAAAGACAGCAGACATGGTAGCAGATATTCTTCTTAACGGCGCTGACCCGGCAAGTACACCGGTGGAAACCTTTGATAATGGTACTGCAACTGTAAATACAGAAACATGTGAGGCACTTGGCCTTGACTTTGAAACAGTGAAAGCAGCTATGGAACCTCTTTGCACACAGGTAAATGAGATCACCACAGCAGAAAGCTTTGATGAACTGGAAGAAAATTAACCGGAGGAAATGATCGTGACACTGGCTACTGCACTCTCCTTAGGAGAAACTGCCCTGAAACTTGGACTGATCTGTTCTTTGACTGTCCTTGCATTATTTTTAAGTTATTCCATGCTGAATGTCTGCGACCTTTCTACAGACGGCTGCTTTACTTTGGGAGCTGCTGTAGGAGCTGCCGTGGCAGTTAGCGGACATCCTTTTTTATCCATTATAGCAGCAATGCTTGCCGGAATCTGTTCCGGATTTGTTACCGGATTTTTGCAGACGAAAATGGGCGTGGACAGCCTGCTGGCAGGTATTATTGTAAATACAGGTCTGTATTCTATTAACATTGCGGTAATGGGAGGCTCTTCCCTGATCAATATGAACCGCACGGATACTCTATTTTCCATGATGAAGGATGTTCTGGCAGATACCCCGCTGAAGGGAAGAGCAGATATCATCGTTGCACTGATTGCAGTAGCAGCAGTGGTCGCGTTTCTGGTCATCTTTTTGAAAACAAGACTTGGTCTTGCAATCCGTGCAACCGGTAATAATGCGGATATGGTAAAGTCTTCTTCTATCAATCCTGTTTTTACTACCATTATCGGACTTTGCATTGCCAACTCCTTTACAGCATTATCAGGATGTCTTCTTTCCCAGTCACAGAAATCTGTGGATATTAATATCGGACAGGGAATGGTAACGATTGCACTTGCATCTCTTCTTATCGGAGGAACCATTCTTGGAAAGGGCGGAATTTTTGTAAGAGCAGTGGGAATGGTACTTGGTTCCTTTATTTTCCGTCTTGTTTATACAGTTGCCTTAAGATTTAACATGCCGGCATTTATGCTGAAGCTTGTATCTTCTGTAATCGTCATTCTGGCTATTTCAGGACCATATCTGAAACGGCAGTGGCCACAGCTGAAAAGAAGAATGACACATAAGAAGGGAGGGCTTTAAGTCATGCTGACACTTTCACATATTTCCAAAACTTTTAATCCGGGAACTGTCAATGAAAAAGTGGCAATCAAAGATTTGTCCCTGAAGCTGGAAAAAGGTGACTTTGCTACTATTATAGGTTCTAACGGTGCTGGTAAGTCCACTATGTTCAACGCGATCTGTGGGGATTTTCTTACAGATTCCGGTTCCATTGTACTGGATGGACAGGATATTACTTTTATGCCCCAGCATGCAAGAGCAAAGGATATCGGACGTTTGTATCAGGATCCTATGCGCGGGACAGCACCGGGAATGACCATTGAAGAGAACCTTGCCCTGGCAGCAGGAAAGGGCGGCTGGCTTTCCCGTATTTCCAGAAAGGATAAAGAACGGTTCAGAGAGCAGCTGGCACTTCTGGATATTGGTCTTGAGGACAGAATGAATCATCCGGTTGGACTTTTGTCCGGTGGTCAGAGACAGGCACTGACTCTTCTTATGGCAACTATGAATCCTCCAAAACTTCTTCTTCTGGATGAGCATACGGCAGCACTTGATCCTGGAACTGCTGAAAAGGTGCTGAATCTGACAAAAAGAATTGTGAAAGAGCATCATCTTACCTGTCTGATGATCACACACAATATGCAGTCTGCGCTGGAACTTGGAAATCGTATTCTGATGATGGATTCCGGAGACATTGTACTGGATATTAAGGGTGAAGAAAAGAAAGGTCTTACAGTGGAAGGGCTTCTTGACAAATTTAAAGCAGGAGCCGGAAAGAAGCTGGATAATGACAGAATTCTTCTTTCAAATGAAAAATAAATGAATAGTAAAATCCCCTGGTTGTTGTGCAAAAAGTCATATGAAAAAGTGCAGCAGCCAGGGGATTTTTTATAGGATGATGATCTGTTGTCTGTATTCATGAATACAGGCAGTGTTTTTTTTCTGGGCAATGGTTGTTTCATAAAGGTTTGACGCAAATGTGGTTTCTCTTAGTATTTTTAAGAAATCAGAATTTTGTTCCAGTATTTTTTGTGCATCAGAAAGCTTGGTGAGAAGCGGGATAGTTCCTTGTTTTTTTATTTTGTTAAGAAGGGCAGAACTGCTTTTTCGAAATCCCAGGACTCTTGCGTAAGGAATCGTGGCAGGTGTGTCCTGAATATGAAGAAGAATGTGGAGCAAAGCTCTCTGAATTCTTGTATGAGTGATTTCTTTTGTTTTTAAAAGCAAAGTAAACTGGGAGAATGTCTCATACTGATTTTTGCAGGCAAGAACCCTTCTGGTCAGGGAAGGGGACATATCAAGATAGGTGCAAAGACTTTCTTCTGTCTCCTGAAGAAGGCAGTAGCGGTACAGAAGGTCAAAATCACTTTCACCAAGGAAAAGGCCCTCCTGAATTGTCTGCAAAAAAAGCTCCTGGCAGGATGGGGGCAAAAACTGCCGGGAGAGTTTCAAAAGGCTGTCCCTGTCAGTATGAGGATTAAAAAGTGCATTGCGGATAGCAGAGGCAGAGGGAAAACTGTTTTCTGATAATGTATTTTCATGGTAGGCATTTCCTTCGCGCTTTATTGCAACCGGAGTAATGGCACTGTGTTCTCTTAATATAGCCTTACAGTATTCGATTCCCAGAATATTGTTTGGGGAAGAAAGAAGCTGCTGGAATTTATGAGAATCTGGAAGAACTGCAGCAATTGCCATGCTTCTTGCCTTCGGAAAAGCCAGCCCGTTTTTCAGGTTCTGGCGGAGAGCACTTTTAAATTCTACAGGTTCTTCTGTGAAAATTTCGGCAAGTTCCATAAGTGCCTGGGCATCTCCACATTCACTTCCAAAACAAAGCTCATCAATGACTCCAAGACTGTCAAGAAGCTGTACGCCGCCTTTCGCAAATAATTCCGCACTGGCAGTGGAAACAGACACAGGAAGCTCCAGGACAAGATCTGCACCGCAAAGAAGTGCCATTTTTGCCCGGGTATATTTGGAAAAAAGGGCAGGAGTTCCCCTTTGCACAAAATCTCCGCTCATGGCGACCACTACAAAGTCTGCACCCAGCTTTTCTTTCGTATAGGTTATCTGATATTCATGCCCTGTATGAAAAGGGTTATATTCAGCAATGATTCCCACTGTTTTCATAAAATTGCACCTCAAAAAATACGTTGTTCTTCCATATTCTAACATTGAAAAGCTTGAAATACAAGGCCAGGTGGCGTATAATGAAAGCAAGTTACTGTAGTAACAAATGAAAGGAGTTATGGAATCATGGGATTTATTGATGTAATCAAAGAAAGAGCAAAATCCAGCATTAAAACAATCGTACTGCCAGAGACAGAGGACATGAGAACTCTTGAAGCAGCAGACAAGATTTTAAAAGAGGGAATTGCTAAAATTGTACTCGTAGGTAATGAGGAAGCAGTTAAGAAAAGCGCAGCAGAAGGCGGCTTCGACATTTCCGGTGCACAGATCGTAGATCCTGCAACTTCTGAGAAAACTCAGGGATATATTGACAAATTAGTAGAATTAAGACAGAAGAAAGGCATGACACCAGAGCAGGCAAAAGAGATTCTTCTGAACCAGTATCTGTACTATGGCGTTATGATGGTTAAAATGGGCGATGCCGACGGTATGGTTTCCGGTGCCTGCCATTCTACAGCAGATACATTAAGACCTTGCCTTCAGATCCTGAAGACAAAACCAGGAACCAAGCTTGTTTCCGCATTCTTCCTGATCATTGTTCCGGATTGTGAATATGGTGCTAACGGCGCATTCGTATTTGGTGATTCCGGTCTGAACCAGAACCCGAATCCGGAAGAACTTGCAGCAATTGCAGCTTCCTCCGCAGAATCCTTCAAGCTTCTTGTTCAGGAAGAGCCTGTAGTAGCTATGCTTTCCCATTCTACCAAGGGAAGTGCAAAGCATGCTGACGTTGATAAAGTTGTTGAGGCTACCAAGATTGCCAAAGAGCAGAATCCGGACCTTGCACTTGACGGAGAATTCCAGCTTGATGCAGCTATCGTTCCAAGCGTAGGCGCATCCAAGGCTCCAGGAAGCCCGGTTGCAGGTAAAGCTAATGTCCTGATCTTCCCAGATCTTGATGCAGGAAACATCGGATACAAACTTGCACAGCGTCTTGCTAAAGCAGAAGCTTACGGACCTATCACACAGGGTATTGCAAAACCTGTAAACGACCTGTCCCGTGGATGCTCTGCTGATGATATCGTTGGTGTTGTAGCTATCACATCTGTACAGTGCCAGGCACAGGACTGATCACCTTTGATCAGATGCCGTGACAGAATCAGTCCGGTATCATGTAATACATAATCATGTAAACAGGAGAGTAGAAAAATGAATGTATTGGTAATTAACTGCGGTAGTTCCTCTTTAAAATATCAGCTGATCGATTCCGAGACAGAAGCAGTTCTTGCAAAAGGACTTTGCGAGAGAATCGGTATTGACGGAAGACTGGTATACCAGAAAGCCGGAAATGACAAAGAGATTACAGAGGCTTCCATGCCGACTCATAAAG
Organism: uncultured Blautia sp.; assembly: GCA_934364795.1. Lineage (GTDB taxonomy): Bacteria > Bacillota > Clostridia > Lachnospirales > Lachnospiraceae > Blautia_A. Next base: position 35,771 of record CAKRMK010000006.1, on the reverse strand, counting down.
AAGCAATCCAGATGGTTCTGGAAGCTCTTACAAATGAGAAAACAGGCGCAATCAAGAGCCTTGATGAAGTAAATGCAATTGGTCACCGTATCGTACATGGCGGTGAGAAATTTGCTTCTTCTGCTATCATCACTGATGAGATGATCAAGACTGTAGAAGAGTGTAATGACCTTGCACCACTTCACAATCCTGCAAACCTGATCGGTATCCGCGTATGCTCCGAGCTTATGCCAAACGTACCACAGGTTGGTGTATTTGATACAGCATTCCATCAGACAATGCCTGCAAAAGCATATCTGTATGGTCTTCCAATCGAATACTACAAGAATTACAAAGTAAGAAGATATGGCTTCCATGGTACATCCCACAGTTTCGTTTCCAAACGTGCTGTAGAGTTCCTTGGTCTTGACAAGGATAATTCCAAAGTTATCGTTTGCCACCTTGGAAATGGTTCTTCCATCAGTGCTGTACAGAATGGAAAATGCGTAGATACCACAATGGGTCTTACTCCTCTTGAGGGTGTTGTAATGGGAACACGTTCCGGAAGCATTGATCCGGCTATCGTTGAGTACATTGCAAAGAAAGAGAATCTTGACCTTGCAGGTGTTATGAATGTTCTCAATAAGAAATCCGGTCTTCAGGGTATGTCTGGTGTTTCCAGCGATATGCGTGATCTTAGAGCTGCAGCAGCAGAAGGAAACGAAGACGCAAAAAATGCAATCGAAGTTCTCTGCTATGGTATTGCTAAATATGTAGGTGGATATGTAGCAGCCATGAATGGTGTTGATGCTATCGTATTTACAGCTGGTATCGGTGAGAATGTTGGAATGATCCGTGAGAAGGTTTGCTCCTACCTTGGATACCTTGGTGTTACAATTGATGACAAAGCAAATGAGGCTATGGGCGAGGAAGTTGTTATTTCCGGCGCTGACTCCAAAGTTAAGGTTGCAGTTATCCCGACCAATGAGGAGCTTGCAATCTGCCGTGATACAGTAGCACTTGTAAAATAATGTTACCTTAGGGATCCTGCCGGAGAGTCTGCTTTCCGGCAGGATTTTGCGTAAATAGTACCTGCTTTTTTTGTAATTTTATATTTTTGTAATTTTTTTGAAAAATTATGGGATATAAACCAAAAATAAAGTTGACAAATAATGACAGGGTATGTATAATTGATTGAGTGTGAATAGGAGACGATTATGCAGATACATTTATCAGATATTTCATCCAGTGAAGGGAAGAGCGTACATTACAGTGCCTCTTTTGAGATGGATTCCATCACCTTTCAGCAGGGAACTTTTCCGGTTCTGGAGAAGGAGCCTGTAGAGCTTACGATTACGAATACCGGAGACAGAGTTCTGGAGCTTGAGGGAAGCGGTCTTGTGACTGTTGGAATCCCCTGTGACAGATGTCTGGAGCAGGTAGAGACGAAGATTCCTTTTGAATTTAAGAGGAAGCTGGATATGAAGCTTACAGATGAAGAACGAGTGAATGATCTGGATGAGAGCAGCTATCTCACCGGCTATGACCTGGATGTGGACCGTTTGGTCTATCTTGAGGTACTGATGAGCTGGCCTTTGAAAGTCTTATGTAAAGAAGACTGCAAAGGGATTTGCAGCAGATGCGGGAAGAACCTGAATGATGGTCCCTGCGGATGTGCCGAGGAGCCTAAGGATCCCCGTATGGCAGCTATCAGTGATATATTCAGTAAATTTAAGGAGGTGTAACCGAAATGTCCATCTGCCCAAAGAATAAATCTTCCAAAGCAAGACGCGATAAGAGAAGAGCAAACTGGAAAATGAGCGCTCCGAACCTTGTAAAATGCAGCAAATGCGGCGCACTTATGATGCCACACAGAGTTTGCAAGGCTTGCGGAAGCTATAACAAAAAAGAAATCGTTAAAGTTGAAGACTAATAGCGAGAATGGAAAGAGCATCTGATTTTATTGGATGTTCTTTTTTTATGCAATAAGAAATTCCGTTAGAATTTCCTATTGCATAAAAAAGCCCTCCTGGGCAGGATTCTTTCCTATGCAAAAACGAATTCAGAACATTCTTGTTTTTTATGTGTTTTTCTTATATAATTACAATATATTCGAGAAATGCGGGAGCCGCTTTGCGGCGGAGCAATTCGTGGATATTAAGTTAAAAGTATTATACTCGGAGGAATATTGTAATGTCTGAATTAAGCGATAAGATCAGAGCAGAATTTAAGGAAGCAGATGACGTAAGGGATGCTCTTATGAATACACCGGAGGATATAGACCGCTGGGACAATATTGTATATGGACATGATGACAGGGAGATTCAGAAGCTGGATGTATACAGACCCAAGCAGGCACAGGGGGAAGAGCTTCCTGTGATTATCAATGTTCATGGTGGAGCCTGGATGTATGGGGATAAGGAGAGATATCAGTATTATGCTATGAGTCTGGCACAACGCGGTTTTGCAGTTGTGAATTTTACCTATCGTCTTGCTCCGGAGCATAAATTCCCTGCACAGCTTGAGGATCTGAACCTGGTGTGCAAATGGATCATGAAGCGCGCGGGACGCTTCCATTTTGATACAGAACGTATTTTTGGAGTAGGTGATTCTGCAGGAGCTCATTTGCTGGGGCTGTATGCAGGAATCTGTACCAATCCGGAATTTGGGAAGAAATATGACCTTACAGTTCCGGAGGGCTTTGCACTGACTGCCATTGCCCTGAACTGCGGTGTTTACAGAATGCCTGTTGAAGAGCCGGAGAGCCTTACCATGCAGGTAATGAAAGAACTTCTGCCAAATGGAGGAACTAAGGAGGAACTTGAGGATATAAATGTCCTGAATGGTATTACAGATGTATATCCTCCGGTTTTTTGCATGACTTCTGTTGCAGATGTGATGAAGTCCCAGGCTCCTTTATTGGTACAGACATTAACAGAGAATAATGTTCCTTTTGTATACCGTATATTTGGTGATAAAGTAAATAAACTGGAACATGTATTCCATTGTGACATTAAGACAATCGATGCAGCTCAATGTAATGATGCAGAGTGCGATTTCTTCAGAGAATTCTGCTTCTAAATGATAAAAGGCTTAAATGCCTGCAGCCAGTTGCTGATTTTCACGGAAACCTGCGGTTCGCCACAGGTTTCTTGTTTTATATAGAGGAATCTTATATTCTGTTGATAATAAGTATGTTTCAAAAGAGAGGATTCCTTATGCAGCCTGTGCAGTAAGGGAGAGAATATAGATGAAAGAAAACCAAATAAAAACAGGAAAAATTAATAAAATGATCAGCCTTTTCTTTTTACTTGCCCTTTGTCTCTTTTGGGGATGTCAGAAAGTGTGGGCTGGTGATAAAGTGATTACTGATTTTTCAAGAATTTTTTATATTCCGGCAGGAGCTATGGAAGTGGGACAGGATCTGCAGGAATTAAAAGAATTTTATAATATGTTCGGGTGCACAGCTTATACAGAAGAGGGGGAAGAAATTTTTCTGAATGTGAACTGGGATTATTCTGGAATTGACACAACGAAAGCTGGAGCTTATGAGATAAACGGTACAGTTAAGCTTCCAGAAGGCTATACCAGTAAGTCCTCTCTTCCCATATGGCAGGTGGGAATTTCGGTACAAAATAAAAATATGCCGGAAATTCATGTATATTCCAGAATGATATCTGCCGGTCTGTATTATTTTCCATGGATCACAGACCAGGATCCGGATACAATGGAAATCTGGATGCAAAAGGAAGGGGAAGCCTGGGGTAATGTAAGTGAGGAAGGTTACGGAATGTGCGATACAGACGGGATGTATCTTTCCTGCCAGAGCATGCTTCCTGGAAATACTTACACTTTGACAGTAATTTATCAAAATGGAAAAACACGTAATCTGAAATACCGTTATAATTCAGATGGAATACTGGATATAATCAGTTATCAGGCTGGGGCTGTCGGCGAAATTTTACAAAAGGACAGGACTATCCGTTCTGTTGAGGCTATAAAAGCAGGCAGTCTTAAGCGTTGTGCAGCTTTTGGATTACAAAAAGGACAGTCTGTTCTGGAGATAAAAGAAGAACTGGAGGAGACATTTCATATACTTGGAAGTACGCAGGAAGAGTATGAGGATACAGCTGCCCATCCTTCAGTTGTGCTGCCCTCTGTGTGGGATTTTTCAAATGTAAATACAGACTGTCCGGGGGTATATCAGGTCACAGGTACGTTTCTGGCACCGGAAGGATATGAAATAGAAGAAGGAGTAAAAATGCCGGAGGCAACTGCTTATATCAGTGTGCAAAACCCTGGACAGCCTGAAATACAGACCTGTTGCATGGCAGGGGTTGGCACTTTGTTTTTTCCCATGGTGTTAAACCGGTTTACAGACCAGGATATAAAAGAATTTCAGGTCTGGCTGAAAAAAGGGGAGAGTGAAGCTGCTGTAGATCAGACATACTGGTATGTGACTGGTAAGGGACTGTATCTGCGAAAAGAAGTTCTGGCTTATGGACAGAATTATGGCGTTTATGCGGTTTATCCAGGGGGAAGTACGGGAATTTACAGTTTTGATTATGATGAAAATCTTATTACAAATGATTACTGGTATGAACGGAATTATGCGGACCGTGATGGAAAAGAACTTCCGGATATTGATACGGGAGTAGAGCAGGTCACAGATACATCTACAATTATTGCAGGGAATCGTCTGGCTGGCCTTTTGCAGGATGGTGCCAGCAGGATTCCTTTTGAAAAAGATGGTGTGCTGGTTCGAATTTCTGTAGATGTAATAAAGCAGTGGAATATAAAAGAGGATGATAAACTGCAGGTGGATATTTCAAGAGAGGGCGAAAGTATTTCCGTAAAGATCAATAAAAACGGAAATGAAATTGTAGATATCCCTGGGTCAGTAATAGAAATTCCGGATTCATCAGATTCCGGGGAAAAGACAGAGCTGGTGGATGGACAGGGAAATGTTTACACAGGTAATGTAAATGAAAAACAGAATGTGACAGCAATTTCTATAGATAAGACAGGAGAATACCTGATAGAAAATACGAAGGAAAGTGATGAGAACCAGGATGATTCACAGCCGGAAGAGGGGAACAGCCAGGAAGATAAGAATCTGGAAAGTGCTGAAAGGACAGAGAATACAGGAAGAACAGAGAATACAGAAAGAACAGAGAATACAGAAAGAACAGAAAATATAGAAAATACAGGAAATGCCGGATTTACAGAAAATATGGAAAATGCAGGAAATCCGGAAGAAGCAGGGAGTGCCGGAGGTACAGAAAATGGTGAAGAATCTGAAAGTACAGAAGGCATAGATGTGGAAGAAAATACGGAAGATAGTACGGAAGAAAATATGGAGGAAAATGCGGAAGATAAGGATATGGATGATTTAATTGATACAGAAGCTACAGATAATCAAAAAGAAGCCATATCAGAGGGATTTGTAGAAAATCTGATGAAACAACATCCGGTAATATTTTTGGGCTGTATTGTGATTTTGTCAATATTGTTATCATTTATTGCTGTAAAACAGGGGAAAAAGCTCCGAAAGGGGGAGTGGGGTGAAGGAGAACAACGCAAATAAAAAAAACAGAAAAGCAATTTGGGGGATAATTGCCATAAGCCTGGTTCTTTCTCTTATGTTTTTTTATGTACTATATTGCTCAGACAATAAGTACATGACAAAAGAAGAAAAAGCAATCCACGGAATTCTGTATGCAGATGGGGCATATGAAAGCCTTCCGGTTTATTATCTTTCCAGAGAATGGGAATATTATCCAGACGTACTTCTGACCCCGGAGGATGACCTGGAGCAGTATTACTTCAGATATCTCTCTATTGGAGAATTTGGCGGGCTGGAGCTGGATGACCGTGATGGAAATCCTTATGGCAGCGGGACTTACAGGCTTCGCATTATGCTTTCACCAGAAGAACATACATACGGCTTATACCTGCCGGAAATTTTTTCTGCATATAATCTGTATATTGACGGAATTTTGATAGAACAGGTAGGAAATCCGGATCCGGAACATTATGTAGAGCAGATCCAGCACAGAATGTTTACCTTTAAAGGGCATACTTCTGTGGAGATTATGATTGCAGTGACAGACAAAACCTCTGCCTCCCCTGGAATCCAGTATGTTCCTGCATTTGGAAATCCGCTGAAGGTAAATACCATAAGAGGAATTCCGGTGTTTATAAATTCCTCTGTTTTTACACTGGTATTTTTGGTTCTTCTGTTTTCCATATGGGCTTTTTTCAGGACAAGAAGCAAGGCAAATGCTTTATTTGCAGGAGTATGTGTCTGTGTTCTTGGATATACCTGTTATCCTCTTCTTCATACCTATATGGCACTGCGGGTGCAGCCCTGGTTCACTCTGGAAATGCTGTTTTATTTTCTTACATTTCCTGCAATGCTTCTTCTGGAGTATGAGATTACTGGGAAAACCTACAAGTGGGTAAGTTATATTGCGGCATTTACTGCTTTTGCAGGAACGCTGGTAACTGTTGCCGGTGTTATTGCAGCAGGTATGGAAAAGGCAGCTTTTTCCTATATGGTTTCCGGAATGACAGATATTCTGAAGTGGTTTACAGCCCTTTGCCTGGTGGTAATTGCTTTTTTGTATGCAAAAAAAGCGCAGGGAGAACTGCTTTTGGTGGGAACCGTAATTTATGCATCTTCTTTGGCTGCAGACAGACTGTGGCCTTTGTATGACCCTATTATAGGAGGCTGGTTCCCGGAGTGGGGCGGAACAATCCTGGCGGGAATGTTCGGGGTTATTTTGTGGCAGGAGCTGACAGATGGATACCGCATGCGTCTGATTTATGAAGAACAGTCAAGACAAATGGAACTGCGTTTTATGATGCAAAAAGAACACTATGAGAAGCTGACGGAGGCACTGGAAGAGGCGAGCAGAACCCGGCATGATATGCGTCAGTATATCCGCACTGCATCTATGCTGCTGGAGCAGGAGCATTATGAACAGCTAAAGGAATATTTTCATCAGTTTGCCAGAGAGAGCAACGAAAAAATGCAGACGCCTGTATGTTACAGCAAAAATATGTCAGTAGATGCAATTCTGCACTATTATGCTGTTTCACTGGAGCAGGAAAAAATAGAATTCAGCCATTTAATTGAAGTTCCTGAGAAAATGAAAATTACAGATCTGGATATTTGCAGGATACTGGGAAATCTTCTTGAAAATGCAGCAAGAGCAGTAGCGTCAGATAAAGAAACAAAAGAACCTTATGTGAATTGTATCTGTAAAGTCAAAATGGGGAAACTTCTGATCCAGGTGGAAAATACTTACAGCGGGGAAATCCGACGCAATAAAGAGGTGCTTTATTCTACAAGCCACAGCGGTCAGGGAATTGGAACAGCATCTGTGTGCAAAACAGCAGAGAAATATGGTGGCTATGCAGATTTTTATGCAGAAAATGGCATTTTCAGGGCGAATGTATTCATTCCGCTGGAAAATACCGGCGGAATTGAAAAAATACATTCTACGATGGTATGAAACAGATTTTAAGAAAACAGATAGTTTAGGTACTCTTTTTTGATAGCATTTGCCCCGCGCTTGCGAATCTGGACAACCTCCTGATTATCAAGAAGAAAGCTGTCTTCAAGTGCCTTGTGAATACGGTCCATATTTACAAGACAGCCGCGGTAGCAGGAGAGAAAGCAGGGAAGATCCTGGATCAGCTCCTCGAATTTCTGGAAGGTAAGGTAAGTACGCAGAATCCCGGCATCTGTGTGAAGCTGGACTGCATTATGAAAAGTATCTGCATATAAAATTGTTTTTACAGGAACACGCACAGGTGTACGGTCACAGATTACTTCAATATACCGCACATCCTGTGCGTTTTTGATCTGAATGGAATCAAGTACCTTCCTGAATTTGGCATGGTCAAGGGGCTTGAGAAGATAATAGGAGGCCTGGACATCATAGCTGGCAACTGCAAAAGCGTCACTGCTGGTTACAAAGATCAGGGAGCAGCTGTCGTTTTGTTTCCGGATGCGGGTTGCAATATCCATACCATTTTCACTATTCTCCTGTTCCATGTAAATGTCAAGAAAAATAAGATCGTATTTTCCGGGAATGTAGGCTTCAAAGAAAGCGGCGGGAGAAGAAAAGCTGTAAATCTGTACAGCCAGCTGCCGTGCTTCATAATAAGCCTGTGCAGCAGATCTAAGGGAATCAAGATCCTGCTGTACGTCATCGATTATTGCAATATTCAATCTGTATATCCTCCGTAAGAAAAAAATTAGGTTTCAAAGGTTGCTGTTCACTGGTAATATTCCGCAAGGTGTTTTTGGTGGGCAAAGCTCACAGTAACTTCCAAATATCACTGAAAGTGTCATCTCATCCCATGTATCTTGCTTTTGGAATAAATTTCCGATATAGTAATCTCAAGATGGTCAGGTGCTTAAAAATTACTTTTCACAAGTAAACATTAATGACCTACATATAATACCACAAAATATGAAAAGCGAGGTAGAAAATATGAAAAACTGGAAAAAAATTATGGCTATGTTATGTACCGCAGCAATGATCACAGGATTTAGTGCTCCAGTATGGGCAGAAGAAACAGACGACACAGAAACCGCAGCAGAAGCAACTGACATTACAGAACTGACACTTGATATGCTGGAAGAAGCAGCATATGAGGGAACATGGGTATCCTTTGAGCCTGGATTTGATCTTTATATTCCAAGCAACTGGAATGTTCTTGAGGTTACAGACGAGGATCAGGAAGATGGACTTATGTTCCAGGCACAGGATCCTGACTCTGAAGAGGGCACCAATATGGTAGTGACAGCTACTGATGTTGGAACAGAGTATGATCTGGATTCCATGGCACAGGAGCTTATTGATGCTGAATATATTGATGTAGAAAAAGTTTCTATCAACGGAATCTACGGTGTTTCCTTTGAGACAGATTCTACATACGGAATTGCTTTCTTAGATGATCAGGGAATTATGTATAACGTTCAGATTGGACCGAAGGCAGAAGAAATCCAGCCTACAGCAGAGACTCTTTTCATTTCTCTGACAAAGACAGAAGAAAATGAAGCAAATGCTGACGATACAGAAGAGGCAACGGACGAAGAGGCTGCAAACTAATTATTGAGAAGCTTTTTAGATTTTACAGAGACAACGGGAGGGAGCAGGTGACAATTACAGCTTGAAATTTTGTCTCTGATATTAGAAACTCCCCATCAAACAGATAGAACAGCTTGAAAAAAGCTCTGAATCTGTTTGATGGGGAGTTTTTTGTTTACAGTGATTTCTTTAAGCGGGTGTTCCACTTCTGAATGATCAGCGGGTTCATTTTCAGCTTTTTGCGGTCATAAGTGAGTATGCCGTTTATTTCTTCCTCAATATCGGACAGCTGGGTATAAATAGTTGCAGAATAGCCTTTTTTCACAGCGGGAACAATGGTTTCTTCCATGAGAGAAGAAAAACCATCTGTAAGTGCTTCACTGGTGTCAAATTTTTTGTAGCCGTATGTATTCTGGCATGCACTGTGCTCTGGAATACGCAGGGAGTATCCGCCAAATTCAGATAAGGCCAGCACGCGGTCAGATTCCGGTATGGGAAGTCCCAGAAAATAGTAATGCAGGCTGTTGATATCTCCTGTACCCTGGTCAAACCAGCCGCTGGCAGAGTCTACCAGACGGAAGGAATCCAGCCTGTGTATAAAGTCTGTGACCTTCTTTGTGGAAAACTGTCCCCATCCCTCATTAAAGGGAACCCAGGTAACAATACTGGGATGATTGTAAAGGGTTTTTATCATTTCGCGGATGTCGTCAATATATTCCTGCCGCCCGTCAGGCTCTGTGCGGGAAAGCAGTTTTTCGTGAATGTCTTTTACCGGGATCCGCATCCAGTTCAGCAAAGTAGCCAGATAGGTAACGAACCAGTGGTGGTAATCTGATCCTCCGTTTGGCATGTCCTGCCATACCAGCATACCCATCCGGTCACAGTGGAAATACCATCGGTCAGTTTCAATTTTGCCATGTTTTCGCAGCATGTTGAATCCCAGATCCTTCATGGAACGGATGTCATAAATCAGTGCATCATCGCTGGGGGCAGTGTAAAGACCGTCCGGCCAGTAGCCCTGATCCAGAACCCCGCTTTGGAAATAGGGCCGGTTATTCAGGAAAAATCTGGGATAACCGTCTTTTCCTGTCTGGATATCGCATTTTCGCAGGGCAAAATAACCCAGTACGCGGTCGTCACCATATTCCAGGGAGAAAGGGTAAAGCCATGGCTTCTCAGGGGTCCATAGCTTCTCATAGTACTCTGGAATGGAAATGGCAGTTTCTTTTCCCGGAGAAAACTGGGATTTGGTAATGATATACTGGCAAACTTCTTCCTTAAGTCCTTCTGGCCCAAGTAATACAGGTTCATAAATCTGGCAGGAAATGTAAGGGGATGTTAAACCTAAACCATCAGAAGAGGCAGTGCTATTAAAGACAGCGCCGGCTGTACGGACTCTGATACGAACCTGCCGGCTGTCAAAATCAGGTGTGATGCGGAAATCTTTTATGTAGGAAGAAGATACGATTTCCATCCATACGGTCTGCCAGATGCCACTCTGGGCAGTGTAAAACATTCCGCCTCTTTTTAACTGCTGCTTCCCGCGTGCATGATAAGAGGTGTCGCTGAAGTCGCGCACACTGATGAGAATGGAAACAGTCAGATCTTTTTCCATAAAATCTGTAATATCAACAGTAAAGGGAAAATAGCCTCCCTTGTGATAGGTGGCAAATTTGCCGTTAATATACACATTGCAGATCTGATCTACAGCACCAAAATGCAGAAGAAGTCTCTGGGTACCCGTGTCCAGGCAGCCCGCTGGAAGCTGAACGGTTCTTGAATACCACAGGGTTTCATCCGGAAGCAGCTGGCGGTTTACCTGTGATAACGGTGCTTCAGGAGAAAATGGAACCAGGATCTGTCCGTCAAAAGGAAAATAATCATTTTCATAAAACTGATGGGGCAGGATCCGGCTGTCTGTGATCAGATAATCCCACATTCCGTTAAGATTGATCCAGTGCCCGCGCACCATGCCCGGGCGCGGGTATTCTTTTAAGCTCTGCCCTTTTGCAGCAGAATCTGTCCAGATTGTATCCAGATTTTTCAAAAATATGCCCTCCTTAAAGTTTACAGATAATCGTTTATACTATCTTTCATTATACACGAAATACATCCTTTTGCAATTGAAAAAGAAAGGCGGTTATGATAGGATAAAAGGTATCGGTTACTGCTTTGCTTGCAGCTGGAAAGAACAATGAATCCATTTTGCATAGGAAGCAGATGGATTAATGGAGGGGAAAAATGAATCATACACAAGACAAAAACCTGCTGACAGAGGGATCTATCTGGAAAAAGCTGATGGGGTTTGCATTTCCACTTTTTCTGGGAAATCTGTTTCAGCAGCTTTATAACACGGCAGATTCCCTGATCGTGGGAAACTTTCTGGGCAGTGATGCCCTGGCTGCAGTAAGTTCATCCGGCAGTCTTACTTTTTTACTGGTAGGATTTTTTCAGGGTCTTGCTATGGGCGGAGGTGTCATTATTGCCCGGTATTTCGGAGCAAGGCAGCAAAAGGAGCTGCATAAGGCAATCCACACTTCTGTAGCATTTGGTATTCTGTGCGGCCTGATTCTTACTGTTTCAGGGGTAATCCTGGCACCGAAGATCCTGATCTTAATGAAGACACCAGCAGATATCCTGCCCAAGTCCACTTTGTATTTCCAGGTGTTTTCACTGGGATCACTGGGACTGGTTTTGTATAATAACTTTGTGGGAATTATGCAGGCAGTGGGAGACAGCCGCCATCCATTGTATTATCTGATTTTCTCATCAATATTAAATGTATCTATGGACCTGCTTTTTGTAGGCACTTTGGGAATGGGTGTGGAAGGAGCTGCACTTGCAACCATTATTGCACAGTTTGTCAGTGCATTTCTCTGCCTTTACCGCCTGATGAAAAAAAGTCCTGCGGAATATACAGTTTCCCTTCGGGAAATCCATGTGGACCCTTATATGCTGAAACAGATTGTATCTAACGGTCTTCCGGCTGGTGTGCAGAACTCTGTGATTGCCATTGCCAATGTGGTAGTGCAGTCAAATATCAACAGCTTTGGAAAGCTGGCAGTGGCTGGCTGTGGTGCCTATTCCAAGATCGAGGGATTTGGCTTTTTGCCAATTACCTGTTTTTCTATGGGACTGACTACCTTTATCAGTCAGAACCTTGGGGCGAAGAAATATGACCGTGCCAAAAAGGGAGCGCGTATTGGAATCATCTGCAGTATTTCTATGGCAGAGGTTGTGGGAATTATTGTATATTTTGCAAGTCCTGTGCTGATTGCAGCTTTTAACAGCGATCCCGGGGTTGTGGAATACGGAGTGAGAGAAGCACATGTTATTACTCTGTTTTACTTTTTGCTGGCATTTTCTCATTGTATTGCAGGACTTATGCGAGGCGCGGGAAAAGCCACAGTTCCCATGTTTGTTATGCTGGCATGCTGGTGCGTGATCCGTGTTACCTATATTACAATTGCAGTAAGGATCCATCCGGTGATCCAGACTGTGTTCTGGGCATATCCGCTGACCTGGTCCCTTAGTTCTATTCTGTTTCTGATTTTTTATCTGAAATCAGACTGGCTTCACGGATTTGAGAAGGGCGGCAAAAAAATAAAAGGTTAAAAGGCTTTGGGGCATGATGACAGAAGAAGTCCCAAAGCTCCATGACAGAGGAGCAGAAAAATTAAATGAATGTACTGAATATAGAACATGTAAGTAAGATTTTTGGAGACAAAAAGATTTTTGATGATATTTCCTGTGGAATCCATGATGGGGATAAAATCGGGATTATCGGAATCAATGGAACTGGAAAAAGTACTCTTTTAAAGATTATTGCCGGAGTGGAAGAGACAGATGAAGGCCAGGTGATTTCCCAGAATGGCCTTCGGATCACCTATCTGCCCCAGATGCCGGATTTTCCAGAGGATGCCATTGTGCAGGATTATGTAGCAGATGGAAAGTGGCAAAAGGACTGGAGTACCCAGAGCGAGGCAAGAAACATTCTGAATAAACTGGGAATCACAGAGCATGAAGAGCTGATAAGGCATCTTTCCGGTGGACAGAAAAAAAGAGTGGCTCTTGCAAGGACGCTTGTAAATCCTTCAGATGTACTGATTCTGGATGAGCCTACCAACCACCTGGACAATGAGATGGTGACCTGGCTGGAGGATTATCTGAACCGTTTTAAGGGCGTTGTGATCATGGTTACTCATGACCGTTATTTCCTTGACAAAGTAACCAATAAGATTCTGGAGATCAGTCATGGGAAAATTTATTCTTATGAGGCGAACTATTCTGGATTTCTGGAGCTGAAGGCGCAAAGAGAAGAAATGGAGCTGGCTTCAGAAAGAAAGCGGCAAAGTGTTTTACGCATGGAGCTGGAATGGGCAAAAAGAGGCTGCCGGGCAAGAAGCACCAAGCAAAGGGCAAGGCTGGAACGTCTGGAGGCACTGAAAAATGGAAAAGCCCCTACCCAGGATCTGGATGTTCAGATGGATTCTGTGGAAACCAGAATGGGAAAGAAGACCATAGAGCTTCATCATGTGTCAAAAAGTTATGGAGATAAAGTAATCCTGGATGATTTTAACTACATTGTGCTTCGTAACCAGAGACTTGGAATCATTGGTCCAAATGGCTGCGGAAAATCTACCCTGATCCGTATTATTGATGGAATGATCCAGCCAGATAGCGGGAATGTGGAGCTTGGAGAGACGATTAAGATCGGTTATTTTGCCCAGGAAGTTCCGGATATGGATGGAAACCAGAGAGTAATTGATTATATCCGGGATGTGGCAGAGTTTATTCCTACAAGAGATGGAAGAATCAGCGCATCCATGATGCTGGAACGATTCCTTTTTGACTCTGCTATGCAGTATACTCCTGTAGCCAAGCTGTCAGGTGGAGAGAAAAGGCGTCTGTATCTGCTGAAGGTTCTGATGGAAGCGCCGAATGTGCTTCTTCTGGATGAGCCAAGCAATGATCTGGATATTCCTACTCTGACCATTCTGGAAGATTATCTGTCCTCTTTCGCGGGAATTGTGATTACAGTATCTCATGACCGTTATTTTCTTGACGATGTGGTGGACCGCATTTTTGCTTTTGAGGGAAATGGAAAACTGACACAGTATGAAGGCGGATATACGGATTATGTGCAGGCAAGGGCTCACAGGACAGAGAGTGTGACAATGGGAAATTCCGGAAATGCTGTCTCTTCAGATTCAGAGGAAGAAAAGAAGAAAAATACCCGGAAAGATTGGAAACAGGGGCAGAACCGTCCTCAAAAGCTGAAATTTTCCTATAAAGAGGAACGGGAATATGAAACCATTGATGATGATATCGAAAAGCTGGAGGATCTGATCGCCACACTGGAAAATGATATTATGGCAAACGCCACCAATTCAGTGAAGCTCCGTGAGCTTATGGCAAAAAAAGAAGAAGCAGAAAAACAGCTGGAAGAAAAAATGGATCGCTGGGTATACTTAAATGATCTGGCAGAAAAAATAGAGGCACAGAAGAATGAATGAAAACAGTCTGTTTTCAAAAATCCCCAAAATGGACAAAGTATTGCAGGATGAAGCTGTGCAGATGCTTATAGAACGTTATGGATATGAGCAGGTGAAATATGCTGCAAGAAAAGTGCAGCATGAATTTCGGACAAGAATAAATAAAAGTATGCAAAAGGATAAAACATTGCCGGAGAACAGCCTTTTTGGCGGGTCAGAAAAGATTCCTTCAATGGGAATGGAAGCAATGTATGATCAGATGCAGAAGCTTTTGACAAAAGAGAACCGGGAGGGCATGCAGCATGTGATTAATGCCACAGGTGTAATTCTTCATACCAATCTTGGAAGAGCGCCTCTTGGGGGAGAGCTGGTGCAGGAACTGCTGCCTTTGATGACAGGATATTCCAATCTGGAATTGGATCTTGGGGATGGAAAGCGGGGCAGCAGATATGATCATTTTTCCGGAAAGCTGTGCAGACTGATTGGCGCAGAGGCGGCAATTGCCGTAAATAACAATGCTGCAGCTGTGCTTGTTATGCTTTCTGCTCTTACTTCTGGCCAGGAGACGATTGTTTCCCGGGGAGAACTGGTGGAAATCGGCGGGAAATTCCGGATTCCGGATGTATGCCTTCAAAGCGGGACCATTCTTACAGAAGTGGGAACCACCAACCGCACTTACCTTGCAGATTACGAAAATGCCATTACTGAAAATACAGCTGCTATTTTAAAGGTGCACACCAGTAATTATCAGATCACCGGATTTACTCATGAGGCTGGCATAGAAGAGCTGGCTGAACTTGCACATAACAGAGGACTTTTTCTTCTGGCGGACCTTGGAAGCGGATGCCTGAAGGAGATGGAGAAATACGGTTTTGACTGTGAGAGTGCAGTGGATGAATTCCTGAAAAAAGGAGTGGATGTAGTCTGCTTTAGCGGAGATAAACTCCTTGGAGGCCCTCAGGCCGGGATTCTGGCAGGGAAAAAAGAACTGATCCAGAAGATTTCTGCTCATCCTCTTATGCGTGCAGTACGGATAGATAAATTTACAGCTGCAGCATTAGATAAAATTCTTGAAATCTATCTGAGGAAAAAAGACATTTTAAAGAAAATCCCTTTGTACGAGATGGTGAACCGCAGCGAGGAACAATTGTGGCAGATGGGAGAGAAGCTTCTTAATGTGGCAAAAGGTGCCGGCAGTAAGAGCCTGGAATTTCAGCTTGTGAAAACTGAAAATGTGGCAGGTGGAGGATCTGGCTCTGGAAGAACTTTGCCTGGGGTGGCTTTAAGAATAAAAGGGCGAAAAGGAAATAAAATCCCAGCACAAAAGATCAGTGAAAGGCTGCGCCAGATGGAAGTGCCGGTGATCGGGCATATTCAGGATGACTGGGTTTATCTGGAAATGAGAACCATATTGCCGGGAGAAATGGAAATTCTGGAAAAAATTTTCTGTACAGAGGAGAGATAGAGCAGGCTCTAAGCCCCCCCCTGACAGGATCTTTTTTATATTGAATCGGATGCCAAAATGAGGTATGAACCAACATTCTGGCATCCTAATCCGCAATTTATTTACCCATATGCCATGCAAGTCTTACGCTGGCAGGATGATACTCTCCTGTGAGCCAGTCACAGTCATTTGTAATCCAGTCCATAATGCCAAGCTGGCGTGTTTCCCATGCAACAGTAGCTTCATGGGCTTCTGGTGTTTCCTGCACCTCCATGGTGGTGTCGATTTCGTCATATCCGAAAATATATCCGCCTGCACTCCAGATGCTGAAATTGCTGTCAGGTCCCGGATCAATTTTGCCCTCTCTTGCAGCAACCAGTCTGTCATGTCTTGCTTTGTATTCTTCTTCACAGCCAGGTTTTAATCTGGTCATAAACATTCTGTGGCGGATCAGCTCTTTGTTTTCACGGACAACTCCGAAATTATGATACATCAGGCGCATATTTTCGCCAGGGGTGGAAATCCAGGTGAAGGTATCTTCAATCCTGGCTGTAAGAGCCTGAATCTGTGCCTTTTTTTCTTCCGAAAATTCGATGTTTTCGTCAGTTTCGTAATATCCGAAAATCAGGGAACTGCAGTTCCAGATACTGAAATTATGTACCTTTTCCTGATCAAGAAATGTGGTAAGATCCTGCCAGATTTCCCCTAATTTTCTGCGGTAATCGTTCATTTTACCTTCTTTTACTTCCATTGCAAAGCTATGTCTTTCCATAAGAAAATCCCTCCGATTCCAAATTGTAAACCATTTCGCAGACATAACGAAAAATATGCCGGCTTTTAAAGTGTTTTAAACACGCTTACAGAAAGAATACCATATTTTTCTACAATATTCCAGTACCTTATATTGACATATACTACAGACTTATATACAATAAGAGAACTGGTCTTTTGGAAGAGAAAACTTAAGAGGAGACTTTGAAGTTATTGTTTACAGGTAACATTTTGCGAAGTGTTTTGCTTGAACGAAGTAAACAGTAACATTTTGAAATTGGAAAGGAGAGTACATTTTTTGGGAAAAGAAGTAGAAGTTCAGGAAAATAAAATGGGTGTTATGCCGGTTGGGAAGCTGTTGCTTTCCATGTCGATACCTATGATGATTTCCATGCTTGTCCAGGCATTGTACAATATTGTGGACAGTATGTTTGTTGCTAAATTAAGTGAAAATGCATTAACCGCAGTGTCACTTGCGTTTCCGGTGCAGAATCTTATGATCGCAGTGGGAACAGGAACCGGCGTAGGTATTAATGCACTGGTATCCAGGTCACTGGGAGAGAAGAAAAAAGAATATGCCAACAGTGCGGCGAACAATGGTATTTATCTTGCTATTTTCAGCTTTATTGGATTTGCGTTGGTTTGCGGGCTGTTTGCTCCGGCATTTTTCAGGGTGCAGACCGCTGATTCCCAGATCATTACTTATGGAATAGAGTATGTCAGAGTGATCGGTATTATGTCGTTTGGACTTTTTATCCAGCTTTGTGCGGAAAAATTGTTGCAGTCTACCGGGAAAACAATTTATTCCATGGCAACCCAGCTCCTTGGCGCTGTAATCAATATTATTCTGGATCCGATCATGATTTTTGGTCTGCTTGGCTTCCCCAGAATGGAAGTTACAGGAGCAGCTCTTGCCACAGTTACAGGACAGATCATTGCTGCAGTTGCCGGCGTGATCATGAATATGAAGCTGAATAAAGAACTGCATATTTCCCTTGTGAAATATAAATTAAACGGGGAAGTGATCCGAAATATTTACAGTGTTGGATTTCCGTCTATTATTATGGCATCTGTGGGATCTGTAATGACATTTGGAATGAATAAGATCCTGATGGGATTTACATCCACTGCCACTGCCGTATTTGGGGTATATTTCAAACTTCAGAGCTTTATTTTTATGCCGGTATTTGGACTGAACAATGGAATGGTTCCTATTGTGGCCTACAATTACGGTGCGAGAAAGCCGAAACGTATTACGAAAGCAATTAAGCTTAGTATTATTTACGGTGTATGCATTATGCTGGCTGGCTTTGTGGTGTTCCAGCTGTTCCCGGGAAATCTTCTTGGAATTTTCAGTGCGTCAGGTGCCATGCTGGAAATTGGAATCCCGGCACTTCGCACCATCAGCCTCAGCTTTCTGATTGCCGGATTTTCGGTTGTGGCATCCTCTGTGTTCCAGGCTCTTGGACATGGATTTTTAAGTCTTGCGGTATCTGTACTTCGTCAGCTTTTTGTGCTGCTTCCGGCTGCATATATTCTGGCAAAGGTAGGCGGACTTGGCGCCTGCTGGTGGGCGTTTCCTATTGCAGAAGTGTTCTCCGGAGTCATTTGTTTTATTTTTATTCGTTATGCTTATAAAAAAGAGATCCATCCTCTTTATGAAAAATAGAGCATTTTTTAAACAGGCTTTAGGGCATATTTGAAAAATATTCCAATAAAAAGATCCCTTTCATATTGTTTTTTATTCTGTCAGAAATCAAAAACAATATGGAAAGGGATCTTTTTTGGAGGGCTGGCTTTAGGGAATTAAGCAATTATGCCATATATACAATTACATGATATTCTTTTTTACCGTCTTCTACAGGAACCACATTACCATCTACCTGCTTTCCATCTACTTCCAGATATGCCACACCTTTTTCTACATTATCCGGATTTTTTACATCGAAGTAATAGGTTGCACCACGGAATCTGCGGGTAAGGGTAAAATCGCCGAAACCTTCCGGGATACACGGATTAATGGAAAGACCGTCATAGGTAGGCTGCACACCCAGGATTGCCTGGGAAAGGTTTACGAAAGTCCAGGCAGCAGTTCCGGTAAGCCAGCTGTTTTTTGCTTCTCCGTGGCGGGCAGCATCACGGCCTGCAATCATCTGGGAATAAACATAAGGCTCTGTTCTGTGGATTTCGCTGATGTTTTCGATGTAGGACGGGCAGGTCTTTTTGTAAATTTCGAAAGCACGGTTTCCTCTTCCGATAACGGTTTCGGCAATGGAAATCCATGGATTGTTGTGACAGAAAATTCCTGCGTTTTCCTTGTATCCTGGCGGATAGGAAGAAATTTCACCAAGGTTCAGATAATATCTGGTATAAGCCGGCTGGTGAAGCATAATACCATATTTGGTGTCCAGACGCTCTTTTACGGAATCAAGAGCTTTTTTGGCAAGACCTTCTTTTACGCCGATTCCGGCAATGATACAAAAGCCCTGTGGCTCAATGAAAATCTGTCCCTCTTCACATTCATGGGAGCCTACTTTTTGGGAGGAGGCATCGTAGGCGCGCAGGAACCATTCCCCGTCCCAGCCTGCATCAAGCACTGCCTGGTACATTTCATCCACTGCCTTCTGGGTGATAGCAGCTTCTTTTTCATTTCCAACACGCCGGCAGATTTCTGCAAATTCATTGCCATATTTTACATACATGCCCGCAATAAATACAGATTCTGCAACAGGTCCCTCAGATGGACCAGTGGTCTGGAAGGATTCGCCTGGCTCACTGGAGAAACAGTTCAGATTCAGACAGTCATTCCAGTCAGCACGTCCGATCAGCGGAAGCTTATGAGGTCCAAGGTGGGTGCGGCTGTATTCAAAGGAACGGCGCAGATGCTCAAAAAGAGGAGCTGCTTTTTCTATATGGCAGTCAAAAGCAACCATCTCATCTAATATGGAGTAATCTCCGGTTTCTTTCAGGTAGGCAGCAGTTGCTGCAATCAGCCATAATGGATCGTCGTTAAATCCACTTCCGATATCCAGATTTCCCTGTTTGGTAAGTGGCTGGTACTGATGGTAAGCACTTCCGTCTTCAAACTGGGTGGCTGCAATATCCAGGATTCTTTCTCTTGCCCGCTCCGGAATCAGATGTACAAATCCAAGAAGGTCCTGGCAGGAATCACGAAATCCCATTCCACGGCCTGTTCCGGATTCATAGTAAGAAGCAGAACGTGACATGTTGAAAGTTACCATACACTGATACTGGTTCCAGATGTTTGCCATACGGTTTACATGAGGATCCTGGCTTTCTACATGATAGCGGGAAAGAAGGTCATCCCAGTAAGCATTCAAAGTGGCAAAGGCTTCGTTTACCTGCGCTGAGGTGGCAAATTTTTCCATAATTTTCTGTGCAGGTGCTTTTTTGATTACATTTAATGCTTCCCATTTGTCATCCTTTGGATTTTCACAGTAGCCAAGGATGAAAATAAATTCTTTTTCCTCGTCAGGTGCAAGGGAAAGGTTGATCTGCTGGCTGGCAATTGGGTACCATCCGCTGGCTACGGAATTGTGGCTTTTGCCTTCTTCTACAACAGCCGGATTGTGGTTGCCACGGCCAAGTCCAAGAAACTCATCCCGGCTGGTGTCAAAGCCGTCAACAGGGGCATTTACAGTAAAGAAGCTGTAGTGGTTACGGCGCTCCCGGTATTCTGTTTTGTGATAAATGGTACTTCCAATGATTTCTACTTCGCCGGTGCTTAAATTTCGCTGGTAGTTAGTCATATCGTCTACTGCATTCCACAGACAGAATTCCACATAAGAGAAAAGTGAAATTTCTTTTGCAGTGTCAGATGTATTTCTTAAAGTGAGCTTATTGATCTCGCAGGAAGTATCCACAGGAACAAAAGCAAGAAGGTCTGCACAAAGACCGTTCTTTTCACCGTGGAAACGGCTGTAACCAAGACCGTGGCGGCACTGGTAAGCATCCAGAGGTGTGCGGGTAGGCATGAAGCCTGGGTTCCAGATTACATCCCCGTCTTTGATATAGTAGTATTTTCCATTGGAATCTGCCGGGATATTGTTGTAGCGGTAGCGGGTGATTCGAAGCAGCTTCGCATCTTTATAGAAGCTGTAGCCGCCGCAGGTGTTGGAAACCAGTGAAAAGAAATCCTGGGAGCCAAGGTAGTTGATCCAGGGCAGGGGAGTATCTGGGGTGGTAATAACATACTCTTTATTATCATCATCAAAATGTCCGAAATTCATAAAGAAACCTCCTTGAAAACATAATAAAATAATTCGAAACTATTAAAATTGCATGATTCATTCGCTTTTAATATTTCTATATCTAATTACATGAGTGAAAATGTCGAAATTGTGAGATAATTAATATACGAAAACGAATAAGTTAAGGCAAAAAGAAATAATAGTAAAGAATAATGGTATACATTTGCCCTAAGTATAATAGATAGACTGACTAAAAGCAACTATAAAATTACAGTAAAAATTAAATCTATTATATATGACAAACTAGAGATTTAAAGTACGAAAGTTTTCGCGAAAAAGTTTCGAAAACTATTTTCTGTACACATGAATTTGTTGAAAATGAAAAGCGTTAAATTGTGCAATAGGTAGAATGAGGTGAAATCGCACAAAAAGACAAAAAAACCTCTTGATTTTTTGTGCACAAGGGAATATTATAAAGCTACGAAAACGATTTAGGACAAAGACAAAAAGGAAAGAGTGAGGCAGGCATATGGTTTCCATGAAAGAAATCGCACAAAGATGTAATGTCTCAGTCGCCACTGTCAGTAAAGCATTAAATGGTTACTCCGACATCGGAGAAGAAACAAAAAATTACATATTGAGAACGGCTTCGGAGATGGGATATCTTCCCAACTCTTCGGCAAGAGCTTTGAAGACGAAGCGGACCTTTAACCTGGGAGTTTTATTTGTGGATGAGGCAAGAAGTGGTCTTACACATGATTATTTCAACCACGTACTGGAAAGCTTCAAAAGTACCGCAGAAGCCAAAGGGTATGATATCACTTTTACAAGTGGAAATGTATCTGGTAAAAGGATGACATACCTGGAGCATTGCAAGTACCGGGGCGTGGATGGAGTGGTAATGGCCTGTGTGGATTTTAACGCAGATGAAGTTCAGGAGCTTCTCCTTTCCGACATTCCGGTAGTGACCATTGATCATATCTGTGATGGAAGGATATCGGTAGTATCCAACAACATCCAGGGAATGGAAGAGCTTGTTACTTATATATATGAGAAGGGACACCGCAGGATCGCTTACATTCACGGAGATGACACATCGGTTACGAAAAACCGTCTTGGAAGTTTTTACCGGACATTACAAAGACTTGGGATTGAAGAACCGGATGAATATGTAAAGCCATCTTTTTACAGGGATGCTGATCTGGCAGGAGAGAGAACCGGCGAGCTTCTGGATCTGAAGAATCCGCCCACCTGTATTCTTTATCCTGATGATTACGCAGCAATAGGAGGGATAAACGAAATACGGGAGAGAGGACTTCGAATACCGGAAGATATTTCTGTAGCTGGCTACGATGGGATCAATATCGCCCAGGTTCTGGAGCCTAAGCTGACAACCCTTTGTCAGGATACCGCAGCAATCGGAAGGATAGCAGCAGAAAGGCTGATTGAGCTGATTGAGCACCCAAAAACAACTGTAATTGAGAAATACACAGTAGATGGAACTCTTTTTAAAGGAGCCTCTGTAAAAACTGTGTATCCCCAAAAAGGCTTTAAGCAGTAAGTAATGTAACAGTAATAAAAAAATGAAAAAGATATAATTTTAAAGGAGGAAGTAACATGAAGAAAAAAATGGTGAGCGTATTATTAACAGCTTCTATGGTAGCAGGAATGACAATGTGTGCGATTCCGGTTATGGCAGAAGATGCAACTCCGGAGAACGAAGTTACCGGTGATGCTTCCGCTGATGATTCTTTTGTAGTATGGGGCTGGAACGATGATATCAAGAAAATCCTTGACGGACCATTCAAAGATGCTTATCCGGATGACTACGAAAGAATCGTATTCGTAAACACCGGCGGATCTGATTATTATCAGGGAAAACTGGATCCGGTACTGGATGATCCTTCTAATGAATTATATCCGGATATGATGGGTCTGGAAGTTGACTACGTTCAGAAATATGTAAACAGTGACTGGGTTCAGAATGTAGCAGATCTTGGAATTACAGCTGATGATTACGCAAACAGCTATCAGTACAACCTGGATCTTGGATCTGATATGGATGGCAATGTAAGAGCTCTGTTCTGGCAGGCAACTCCTGGATGCTATGCAATCCGTGCAGATCTGGCCGAGAAATATCTTGGAACAACAGATCCGGCTGAACTGGCAGAGAAATTTAAAGATCTGGATACCATCATTAACACAGCAAAAGAAGTAAATGATGCTTCCGGTGGAAAATGTAAACTGTTCTCCGGCTATGATGAAATCAAACGTAGTCTGACCGGTTCCAGAACCCAGGGCTTCTATGATGAGAATGATAAGATCACAATTGATGACAACATCAAGACATATATGGAAACAGCCAAAACTCTTTATGATGAAGACCTTACCTTTAATACCGATCAGTGGAGTGCTGACTGGAGCGCAAATATGAGCGGTGACGGAGAAGAGTCCAATGCAGCAATCGCTTATATGGGATGCCCGTGGTTTGTATACTGGTGCCTGACAGATGAGTGGAAAGATAACACAATTCTTGTTCCTACCCAGACCAAATGCTACTGGGGCGGAACAGGACTTGCAGCTACAGCAGAGTGTGCAGATACAGAGCTTGCAGCTAAGATCATGAAATTCTTCACCTGTGATGAAGATGGTATGGTAGCAATTAACGCACTGAACTCTGACTATGTAAACAACACAGCAGCAGTCGGCAAGATTATTGATGCAGGTACATCTGCAGACGGCAACGGATATCTGTATCCAGACGCTGGACAGAACTTTATGGAATTCTTCCTTCCATTAGCAGACGGACTTGATGCTTCTATTGTAACAGCAGAAGATCAGCAGATCCTTTCCCTTATGGATACACAGACCAAGGCTTATGCTACAGGAGAAAAAGATCTTGATACTGCAATTGCAGACCTGACAGCATCTATCCACGACACATTCTCTTACTTAAGCGCAGAATAAGTAAAGCGGATGTAAGGTTTTTTGAATCAAACCATAATTAAGTAGTAGTGAGTGTGCTGCTTCTTCCCAAAAGAAGGAGCAGCACATTCTTAGGTTATACGGATTATGGACCTTCAAAGGTCTTTGGCACAATATGCGGGCTGCAGCTTTTGCTTAAAAGCAGAATGACTGCCAGTGGCAGGGGAAGAATGGAAAACTGTGTATACAGGAGAGGATTCCCGCCAGTGTCAGGCATTCTGCCCGGGAAAAGCAGGCAAAGTTCAGACAGGAGGCTGTTATGAATAAGAAAAAGAAAAAAATGATCAATTATGGAAGGTACGGCTACTTCTTTATTGCTCCGTTTTTTATTACATATCTGGTGTTCCAGTTATGGCCGCTTATCAATACCTTCTATTATAGTACCTTATCTTATTACAAACGAAATGGTCGCGAATTCATGGAATTTGCAGGATTTCAGAATTTCATGAATATTCTGGGACTGACTTCTGGTGAGAGAGGTTATGTACTTAGCTATCTGAAAAATACTCTTATTATGTGGGGCTTTAACTTTGTTCCCCAGATTCTGGTTTCCCTTTTGCTGGCTGTATGGCTGACCGATGAAAAGGTGAAAGTAAAGGGAACCGGTGCTATGAAGGTTATCGTTTACCTTCCAAGTGTTATCACTGCCGCATCTGTTTCTGTACTGTTTAAATCTTTGTTTTCCCAGTACGGACCTATTACCCAGACGTTAAAAGACTGGGGAATCTTAAGCAGTAATTTTGATTTCATGTCAAGTGTGGCAGGAAGCCGCGGACTGATTTCTACCATTCTGTGGTGGATGTGGTTTGGTAATACCACATTGCTTCTGATTTCCGGTGTTCTTGGTATTGACCCGGGACTTTTTGAAGCCGCTGACATTGACGGTGCAACGGGCTGGAAAAAATTCCGCTATATTACATTGCCGCTTTTAAAACCAATCATGCTGTATACACTGGTTACATCCGCTATCGGCGGTCTGCAGATGTACGATATTCCGGCACTTTTCAACGTTCCAGAAACTGGTCTTGTAGGACTTCCGGATGATAAGACCACAACTATGGCAATGTATATTATGCGTCTGTACAACAGCGATGTTGGAAAGGCAGCAGCTGTTTCTGTTGTATTGTTTGTTATTACACTGGTTGTCAGCCTGATCCTGTTTGCAACTATGAGCGACAGTGAGGACAGGAGAATGAAGAGGGAACAAAAAGAGCGTAGAAAGGCAGGTGGAAGGTTATGAGTAAAAATTCTGCAGACAGCTACAGCAAAAATATGCTGCATCAGAAAATTTTCCGTACTGTGATTTGTGTGATTTTCTGTATCATTGCACTTTTGCCTTTTGTTCTTCTGGTTATGAATGCAACAAGAGATTCCGAGTCTATTAAAGCCGGTGTCTCCCTGATTCCTTCCACTCACCTGATTGAGAACTGGAAAAACCTGATGCTCAAGCAAAATGGTATGCAGATCACCTTACAGAAGGCAATTTTAAACTCTGCAATTATTACCATTCCGGGAACTTTTTTATCTGTTTATTTTTCTTCCCTGACAGCTTATGGCATTCATGTATATGATTTTAAATTTAAAAAGTTTGCATGGGCATTTATTATGGCGGTTATGATGGTTCCAAGCCAGATTTCCATTATCGGTTTCTATCGTTTTATGCTGGATCTGAAGCTGATTGATACTTATATTCCGCTGATCATTCCTGCCATTGCAGCTCCTACAGTTGTATTCTTTATGAAACAGTACATGGAAAGCACCCTGTCTCTGGAAATGATCGAAGCAGCAAGAATCGATGGTTCCAAAGAGTGGCATACCTTTAATAAGATTATTTTGCCGATCATGAAGCCGGCAGTTGCAACACAGGCGATCTTCCAGTTTATCGCCCAGTGGAACAACCTGTTTACACCTACGATCCTGTTGACAACAGATTCCAAGAAAACACTGCCAATGTTTGTGCAGCTGTTAAGCTCCAATCAGTTCCGTACCGATTATGGTGTGGTTTATGTGGGACTGTTTGTTACCATTATTCCTCTGGTTGTGGTATATCTGGTACTTTCCAAGTATATTGTTGCCGGTGTGGCACTTGGTGGTGTGAAGGGATGATAAAGATGGTAAAAGCCTGTTTTTGAAAAATAAAATAGCGAAAAATGATGTGACCGGGGGAGAAATCTCCCGGTTTTCTTGTATGAGATTTTCAGGATAGTTAAGCAGAATTAATTACGCATAGCAGAATAATTTTTTTGAAAAATCTGGAAAATTAAAGAAAATTTATTATTGCTTAAATTTTTTGCATATTTATAAATTTGCTGGTGGAAAAAATATGGATTTATGATACAATGATTAAGATGATATCAGGGTCAAAAGGTCAAAAAGCCGTTCATGCTTGCATGATAAGGCTTTTGACCCTAACATCATTAAGATGATATAAAGGATTCATGAAAAAATCAGGGGGATTATTTTTATGGGGTATCAGGAAACGATCACATTTATTCTGGAAATGATCGGCACAGTGGCATTTGCAGCATCAGGTGCACTGGTTGGATCTGAACAGAAGATGGATATTTTCGGAGTTTCAGTGTTGGGAGTGGTGACTGCAGTTGGAGGTGGTATGATCCGTGATGTGACACTTGGGATTATTCCGCCAGGCGTATTCCAGAAGCCGGTTTATGCGGCAGTGGCAGTGCTTACTTCTGTTCTGGTATTTTTCCTTTTATATTTTAAAAGGGAATTATTGGAAGGAAATGTTACTTATGACAAGGTTATGCTTGTAATGGACTCTGTGGGGCTGGGAATTTTCACTGTAGTAGGTGTGAACACCGGTATTCGCCAGGGATTTGCAGACAATACTTTTTTGCTGGTATTTGTGGGAACCATTACAGGTGTAGGCGGGGGGCTGCTTCGTGACATGATGGCCGAGGTACCGCCTTATATTTTTGTAAAGCACATATATGCATGTGCATCTATCGTGGGAGCAATTGTATGCGTGCATACTTACCGTCACTTTGGGGTAGTTGCATCCCTGATCTTCGGCTCGGCAGCTGTGATTTTGATGCGGTATCTTGCGGCTCATTACAGATGGAATCTGCCGAAACTGAATTAAAGAAAAGGAGTTACTATGATAAAAGCAGAAAATTTATCCTACTCTTTTCCACATAAAGAGTTATACAATCAGATTTCTTTCACTTTGGAGGATGATGTTCACTGTGCCTTTATTGGCACCAATGGCACGGGAAAAAGTACACTGGTGAATATGATCCTTCATCCGGATGAATATTTATACGATGGAAAGCTGATTATTGACGTTCCGGGCAGAATCGGATATGTAAGCCAGTTTTATAATGTAGAAGAAAAAGAAGTGACAGTATTTGATTATCTAAGCCAAGAGTTTGTGCGGCTGCAAAACAGGATTAACCAGATCTGTGATGCCATGGGAACAGCAGAAGATCTGGAAGCTCTGATGGAAGAATACCAGGTGGCACTTGATGAATTTAATGCCATTGACGGTGATTTTTATGAGAGTAATATTCATAAACAGCTGAAAGTGGCAGGACTTTCCGGTTATGAAAATCAGTCTCTTGCAAGTCTTAGCGGCGGCGAGTTCAAGCTGGTTCAGGTAATCCGTGAAATGATGATAAGTCCCAAATTTATCATTATGGATGAACCAGATGTATTTCTAGATTTCTGGCACTTAAATGCCCTTCGGGATCTGATCAATTCCCATAAGGGAACTCTTCTTGTGATCACCCACAACCGTTATCTTCTGAACCATTGTTTCAACAAGATCCTTCATCTGGAAAACACAGAGATGCAGGAGTTTGATGGAAATTATGTGGATTATAATTTTGCCCTTCTGCAGATGAAAATCGAACGGCAGGAGCTGGCAGCAGCAGACATGGAGGAAATTGAGCGTAACCGTAAGATTGTGGAACGCCTTAGAAACAGTGCCACAGCCATTGACAGCGCTACCAGAGGAAGAAGCCTTCATGCAAGAGTTTCCCTTCTGGAACGTCTGGAAGCAAGAAAAACCAAATCTCCTTTTGTGGATATCAAACAGCCGGAAATTTTGCTTCATACAGAGGAACTGCCAGAAGGGGAAACTGTGCTTGAGGTGGAAGATTACAATGTATCTTTTGACAGGGAAATTATGGAGCATGTATCTTTTTCCCTTCAGGCAGGAGAAAAAGTGGCAATTGTAGGACCAAATGGTACAGGTAAAACGACCCTTCTTCGTGACATTAGAAGAGGAGAAAATCCGGCGGTTAACTTAGGGGAAAATGTAAAAATGGCATATCTTTCCCAGATGCACGGGGAAGTATTTGATGAGAAAGCCACTGTCCTTAAAAATTTTGAAGATGCGGGATTTGATACGGATGAGCAGGTAACTGAGTATCTGAAAACCTATGGATTTGAAAAGGAACTGGTTTACAGTCCGGTGGAAGAACTATCAGGTGGAGAGAAAAACCTTCTTCAGCTTGCGAAGATTTCCAGAACCGGGGCGAATCTTCTCCTTCTGGATGAGCCTACCAGCCATCTTGATACGTATTCCCAGCTGGCACTGGAGGAGGCAATCAGAAGCTATAAGGGAACTGTCCTTATGGTTTCTCATGATTTTTATACAGTGGCAGGATGCATGGACTATGTGCTCCTCACAGAAAATAAGGGTCTTCGCAAAGTGAGCATGCGTAAGTTCCGTAAAATGATTTATGCAGATCATTTTGACAGGGATTATCTGGAATATGAGCAGAAGAAAAAGGAGCTGGAGAACCGTATTGCATTTTTGCTTCAGGCAGGAAAGTACGAAGATGCAAAGAAGATTTCCGAGAATCTGGAGCAATTAATTCAGAATTCATAAAAAACAGGAGATTTACACGTAAAAAAACCTCTGGATTCGTTCAGAGGTTTTTTTACGGAAGAGAAAGCTTTCATAAGTCTTTCTCTTCCGCAATAAGGGAAACAAAAATGTAGTAAAAGTTGTCTAAGTAAATCTGTTATTCTGCTTCAGTGTCCTGTAATGCCAGGTAACCTTCCTCACCGGTTCTGATCTTAACAACGTTTTCAATGTCGTAAACAAATACTTTTCCATCACCGATCTGACCGGTATGAAGAACTCTCTTGGCTGTTTCAATTACTTTCTGAACAGGAACAAGGCTGACTACAATTTCAATCTTAACCTTTGGAAGCAGGTTCATATCCATTTCAACGCCACGGTAGTAAGCAGGAGCACCTTTTTGAACACCACAGCCAAGAACGTTTGTAATGGTAATACCGGTTACACCAATTTCATTCATAGCCTGCATGAACTCTTCAAGCTTGTTCTGTCTTGTAATGATTACCACTTTTGTAAGTTTGTGGACACCGTCTTTTGGAAGCTCCGGAACAAATTCAGTCGGAGCAGAAGGTCTTGGAACAGAAGTAAATTCTTTGGAAGTACCCATTGGAACCGGAACAGATCCAACTGCATCACGAATTGCAAATCCATCATAAGCACTTGCAAGACCATGCTCTTTCATATCAAGACCCTGAATTTCCTCTTCAGCAGATACACGAAGTCCCATAGTATGTTTGATTACCTGGAAGATAATAGTCATTGTGACAACTACCCATGCGATGGTAATAAGCATACCGACAAGCTGTACGCCAAATCCATGGAAGCCGCCGCCTACAAGAAGACCTTTCCAGTCTGTACCACTGCCATCAGAGAAAAGACCAACTGCCAGAGTACCGAATGCACCGTTTAAGCCGTGAACACCAACAGCACCAACCGGGTCATCTACTTTTAATACTTTGTCAATAAATTCAATACCAAATACTACAACAAAACCAGCTGCGATACCGATAATTGCTGCTGATAAAGGAGATACAGTGTCACATCCTGCTGTAATGGCAACAAGGCCGGCAAGAGAACCGTTCAGGGACATGGATACATCTGGCTTTTTGTAACGAACCCATGTAATAAGCATAACAGTTACAGTTGCAACTGCTGCAGCAAGGTTTGTGGTAACAAAAATCTTTCCGGCACTTACAATTGCATCACCTTCCATAGATACAGTGGAAGCACCGTTGAAACCAAACCAGCAGAACCAGAGGATGAATACACCAAGTGCACCGACCGTCAGGTTGTGTCCTGGAATCGCTTTTGATTTTCCGTCTTTTGTATATTTTCCAATACGAGGTCCAAGAATAATCGCTCCGATAAATGCTGCTACGCCACCTACCATATGAACGGCACAGGAACCAGCGAAATCATGGAATCCCATCTGGCTGATAAAACCGCCACCCCAGATCCAGTGACCGGAAATCGGATAAACTACAAGGCTGATCATAAGACTGTATACACAATAAGAAGAGAATTTGGTACGTTCTGCCATTGCACCGGAAACGATAGTGGCAGAAGTAGCACAAAATACAGTCTGGAAAATAAGAAATGCCCAGAATGGAACACCATCTGGAAGCATTGCACTTCCATAATTGGCTTCAGAAGCGATTCCTCCAATTCTTCCAAAAAATCCGTTTCCTGCTCCAAACATGATACCAAAACCTACCAGCCAGAATGCCGGAGTTCCGATACAAAAATCCATCAGGTTTTTCATAATAATGTTACCTGCGTTTTTGGCTCTTGTGAAACCTGTTTCGACCATTGCAAATCCGGCCTGCATAAAGAAGACCAGCGCGGCACCTACAAGTACCCATATGGTGTTTACTGCTGAATAATCCATAATAATTTCCTCCCTCGTTAGCTGATTGCTAATATATCAAAAAGGCACGAAAGAGAAAACTTTTGTTTTCCTTCTCGCGCCTTTACGATTTTATAACCATATAAAAATATGTAAAACAGGGGATACCCATATCGTGTGATTAATGGATGAGGAAATCGATAATGAATTATGAAGTAGAGTTTCATAACAGATATCCCCTGTATTTACCAGTAAAAATGATGTATGCTTAGATATAGAACAGCAGTTTGCCGTAAGTAGGATATGGAAGCAGGTCATCTGGAATCAGTGTTTCTGCTTCGTCAGCTGCCTTTCTAAGCTCTTCCATGTCTTCAAGTACTTCAGACTGGTAAAGCTTTGCATTTTCAAGAACATCCTCAGTGCTTCTTGCTTTTGCAGTATCTGCTTTTAATTTCTCCAGTCCTTTTGTCATAGCATCCTGAAGTCCGGAAAGCTTTGTAAGAAGAGCGGTTTCACTTTCACAGGAAATTCCCGGTACTACAGAAACCTTCAGGCTTGCAGTGCTAGCAATTTCTTCTATATAAGACATTACAGCCGGAAGAAGATCCTTCTGAACCATTTCTACCATTGTATTGGATTCAATGTTAATGGTCTTGGAATAGTTCTCAAGCCAGATCTCGTAGCGGGAATGAAGTTCTTCGCTGGTGAAGATGCTGTGCTTTGTGAACAGATCAATATTCTTCTGTGCAATCCACATAGGAAGAGCATCAGGGGTAGATTTCAGATTGTAAAGACCACGTTTTTTGGCCTCTTCAATCCACTCATCTGTATAACCATTGCCGTTAAAGATAACACGTTTATGTTTCTTAATGGCTCTCTTAATCAGTTCATGTACTGCATGTTCCATATCCTCCGGAGCAACACCTTCCAGTTCTTTTGCAAACTGATCAAGTGCTTCGGCAACTGCAGTATTTAATACGATATTCGGGTTTGCAACAGAAGCAGCAGAACCCAGCATACGGAATTCAAATTTGTTTCCGGTAAATGCAAATGGAGAAGTACGGTTTCTGTCGGTATTATCTTTTACAAAGTGTGGTAAAACAGTAGCTCCGATATCCATCTGTACTGCACCATGAGAGGTAAAGTATGTATCGTTTTCGATGGATTTAAGAACTTCTGTCAGCTCATCACCAAGGAAAATGGATACAACTGCAGGCGGAGCCTCGTTTGCGCCAAGTCTGTGGTCATTTCCTGCACTCGCAACGGAAATACGAAGAAGATCTGCATATTCGTCAACTGCCTTGATAACAGACATAAGGAATACAAGGAACTGAATATTTTCAGCCGGTGTTTTTCCAGGATCCAGAAGGTTTACACCATCATCTGTGATCATGGACCAGTTGTTATGTTTACCGCTTCCGTTGATTCCCTCAAATGGTTTTTCATGAAGCAGGCAGACAAGATCATGTTTATCTGCAACCTTTTTCATGATTTCCATGGTAAGCTGGTTGTGGTCAACTGCTACGTTTGTGGTATCAAATACAGGAGCCAGCTCATGCTGTGCAGGAGCAACTTCGTTATGTTTTGTTTTTGCCGGAATACCAAGCTTCCACAGCTCTACATCAAGGTCATGCATATAAGCTGCAACCTTTGGTTTTAAAGTTCCAAAGTAATGGTCTTCCATTTCCTGACCTTTTGGAGCAGGAGCACCAAGTAAGGTACGTCCGCAAAATACAAGGTCTTTTCTTTCTTTATAAAGTTCCTTTGGAACAAGGAAGTATTCCTGCTCTGGTCCAACTGTTGTGGAAACATGTTTGATTCCCTTGTTTCCAAGTATGTGAAGCATATTTACGGCTGCTTTATTTAAGGTATCCATGGAGCGAAGGAGAGGAGTCTTTTTATCAAGAGCCTCACCGCTGTAAGAACAGAAAGCAGTAGGAATGTAAAGGGTTCCATCTTTAATAAATGCCGGTGAAGTAGGATCCCATGCTGTGTATCCTCTTGCTTCAAAGGTAGCACGAAGACCGCCAGACGGGAAACTGGAAGCATCCGGCTCACCTTTTACAAGTTCCTTACCGGAGAAATCCATGATCACCTGTCCGTCACCTGTTGGAGAAATGAAACTGTCATGTTTTTCAGCAGTTACGTTTGTCATAGGCTGGAACCAGTGTGTATAATGAGTAGCACCATTTTCGATTGCCCATTCCTTCATGGCAACTGCAACTGAATTCGCAACATCAAGCTCCAGGTGAGTACCATTTTCGATGGTCTTTTTCAGTGCCTTATACATGTCCTTTGGTAATTTACTACGCATGATCCTGTCATTGAAAACAAGGCTTCCATAAATTTCGGGAATATTCTGTGTCATAACAGATACGCTCCTTTCATCTTTCATTCTTTCTTTTAGGAAAGCCAGCTGTCTGCCGCCTGTGGCGTCCTATTCAGCTGCCAGCCGTGTTCATAATCCCTTATTTATTCATACGGCCTGACCCATTCATAAATGTTGTCCGGGACTTTCAAAATAAAAAAAGGCACCTTGGATACAAATCTGTAATCCAAAGCGCCTTTGCTTTATGTCCTGTAGTATACTCAAAAAAATCCGATTGTCAATAGGTTTTTTGAAAAAAATTTCCAAAAGATTTTTGTAAAAACCTAAAAAAAGTTCTTGACAAAATTTGAACAGGCGCACTTGACAAATGGGTTTCTTCAATTATAATTTTTTATGTTTCGACTACTACTAAAAAGACATTTCGATTATGAAAGTCAGTACCAAGGAGGAAAAACAAATGGCAGAGATTAAAGAAGAATGCGGTGTCTTTGGAATCTATGACCTGGATGGAAATGATGTGACATCTTCTATTTACTATGGTCTTACATCCCTGCAGCATCGTGGACAGGAAGCCTGCGGCCTTGCAGTTTCAGATACCAGAGGACCCATTGGAAATGTGAAATTTCACAAGGATCTGGGCCTGGTAAGTGAGGTACTTCGTGAGGAAACACTTCATAAGATGCAAGGTGATATTGGAATCGGACATGTACGGTATTCCACTACGGGAGCTTCTGTTGCGGAGAATGCACAGCCTCTGGTTTTATCTTATGTAAAGGGAAGTCTGGCGCTGGCACATAATGGAAACCTTGTAAATACAAAAGCCCTGAAGTGGGAGCTGATCCAGAGCGGAGCTGTTTTTCACACAACCACAGATTCAGAAGTGATTGCTTTTCATGTGGCAAGGGAACGGGTACATACCAGATGTGTAGAGGAGGCTGTCCTTAATACAGCAAAGAAGCTTCAGGGGGCCTATGGTCTTGTGATCATGAGTCCGCGTAAACTGATTGGAGTTCGTGATCCTTACGGACTGAAACCTCTCTGTCTTGGAAAAAGAGACAATGCCTATGTTCTGGCATCTGAAAGCTGTGCTCTTACTTCTGTTGGTGCAGAGTTTATCCGCGATATTAAGCCAGGAGAGATGGTGACCATCAGCCGCGATGGAATCAAGTCCGACATGACCCTTGCGGATACTGTAAAAACCCGTGCTCATTGTGTATTTGAATATATCTATTTTGCAAGACTGGACAGTACTATGGACGGCGTGAAGGTTTATGATGCCCGTATCCGGGGAGGAAAATCCCTTGCAAAGTCTTATCCTGTAGAGGCAGATCTTGTTACAGGTGTACCGGAATCCGGTCTTCCGGCTGCAAAAGGTTTCTCTGAAGAATCCGGTATTCCCTTTGGCTTTGCGTTTTATAAAAACTCTTACATCGGCAGAACCTTTATCAAACCTACCCAGAAAGAAAGAGAATCCAGTGTCCATCTGAAATTAAGCGTTTTGGAGGCAGTGGTGAAAGGCAAACGTATTGTGCTTGTGGATGATTCTATTGTCCGTGGAACCACCATTGCCAATCTGATCCGGATGCTGAAGGAGGCAGGTGCCCTGGAGGTTCATGTAAGGATCAGTTCTCCGCCATTTTTACATCCCTGCTATTTTGGAACAGATGTACCAAGCAATGACCAGCTCATTGCAGCACAGCATTCCACAGAGGAAATCTGTAAGATGATCGGTGCTGATTCTCTTGGCTATATGCAGATCGATTATCTGGAAGGCATGGCTGGGGGACTTCCTATTTGCAAGGCATGCTTTGATGGAAAATATCCTATGGAAATTCCGGATGAGAATAATTTACAAAATGATTTTGAAATTCATAAGATATAGAATGAAAAAATAAGCTGTCCTTTTTGCTATAGAGCAAATCTAACAATAAAAATGTATATAATTCATAAAATACCGGTTGCAAAATTGTGCAATCGGTATATTTATTTCCAAAATGTTACGAAAAAGTGTACAAGAAAAAACTTGACAAAAACCGAGACCGGGTGCATAATGTGCCTCAATCAGGGAAAACAACATTCCTGCAAAACAGAAAGGGTGATTAAAAATGTGTCAGAAGCAGATCAAGCTGAATGCGAAGGAAGATGTTCAGGAATTCGTAAAGGCAGCCGGTAAATGCGATTTTGACATAGATGTATTTTATAACAGAATCATCATTGATGCAAAATCCATTCTGGGAGTTTTTAGCATGGATCTCACACAGGTACTTACTGTGCAGTGCCATGGCGAGAGCAAGGAATTTAATCGTACATTACAGAAGTTTGCAGTTGCTTAACTGCCGTAAAAGGGCAGGGGGCTTGCACCACCAGGGAGGGTGCACATTAACAATTGTTAAAAACAGATATTGCCGGAGAGACTTGATATGTGGGACAGCATGGGAGCCGGTGGTGTCTGTTTTTTTATGCAAAGTTGCTATTTAATGTGGTAAGGGTTGGTTTCCCGGACGCGGTTTTGCAAGGTATATTCCACGCAGACCGGAGCAACATTCCGCAAAGCTAACTGGTAACTGCGACTAAGACGCTCGGGAGAGCCCTCGCGCCAAGTCTTTGTAACCAGTGGATCTTTGCTACATTAAAAGCGCTCCTGAAATGGTCTGCTAAGGAATATACCTTGCAAAACCGCTGGGGACTGACAGTGCTATAAAATGCATAAATAATAACTTATAAATGAGCAAATACAGAAAAATGCACAAAAATAAGTTCTTTTTGTCCGCAA
>CAKRMK010000005.1 GCA_934364795.1 uncultured Blautia sp. | reverse complement strand
ACTTGGATACTTTATCATAAGTTCAGTCGATTGTCAACAGATAATTTAAATATTCTGAAAACTAATTTATTTTTCAGTATTTCAGAAGCAATTCCTTGCGACAGCTTGTTTAATATACCACTGCTGCAAGGAGAAGTCAAGCACTTTTTGTAAAAATTTTCATTTACTTTTTACAAAAACTTACAATTATTTTTGTACAACTTGAAACATTCAAAAACTTATTAAGAGCGAGAAAGATTATGAAACCTTGCCTCGCCCTTTTTCACCTTATTTAATGTTTATAAATATCCTCTCTTCTATATTTTTCCATTCAGCTGTTTTCCATTTCATGCTGATGTAAGTACTTTTCCCTGGTTGCCATGCCACCTCTTATATGCCTCTCTGATTTATTTATATCCAATACTTCACGTGCCTGTTTCGCTAATATAGGATTTAAGCACACCAGACGGCTGGTCACATCTTTATGTACCGTTGACTTTGATATCCCAAATCTTTTTGCAGTCTGTCTCACCGTTGCTTTCGTTTCAATAATGTAGTTTCCAATTTCTACTGCCCGCTCTTCAATATAATCCTTCAAAGAAACGCCTCCGAAGACGCTGTTTTTACAGTGTATGCAAAGGCGTTATAATAATATGAAAAAACCTGTTTTCAACATCAAATTACCTTTTGATATTACTACAGTAAAAGATTACGGAATTGATTTTTCAAACACGCTCTGGTATCTGATGGATAAATCTGGTATTATATAAAATGTTGACATACAAATTTATTTTAACGACAGAGGTGTTAGACATGAGTTGGTATAACGAAGCAGTTTTTTATCACATTTATCCACTGGGATTGACCGGTGCGCCGAAACAAAATGAATATAGAGAACCTGTTCACAGACTGAATACGCTCCTTCCATGGATCGGCCATATTAAAGAAATCGGCTGCACAGCTTTATATATAGGTCCTTTATTTGAAAGTGTAGGACACGGGTATGAGACAACAGATTACCGCAAGCTTGACTCCCGTCTTGGTACCAATGAAGACCTTACAAATTTCGTTGCAGCATGTCACGAAAAAGGAATCAAAGTTATCTTTGATGGTGTTTTTAACCATACCGGACGCGACTTCTTTGCATTTAAAGATATTCAGGAAAAGCGCCAGGATTCACCTTATGTAAACTGGTACTGTAACGTGAATTTTGGTGGAAACACAGAATATAATGATGGTTTTTCCTATGAAAACTGGGGTGGATATAACCTTCTGGTCAAATTAAACCAGCGCAATCCAGATGTACAGAGCTATATTTGCGATGTGATCCGTTTCTGGGTTTCTGAATTTGATGTAGATGGAATTCGTCTTGATGCAGCAGATGTTCTTGACTTTGATTTCATGAAACAGCTTCGCCGTACCGCCGAAGAAGTGAAACCTGATTTCTGGCTGATGGGTGAAGTAATCCATGGCGATTACAGCCGATGGGTAAATGGCAGCACTCTTCACAGTGTTACGAATTATGCCTTGCACAAGGCTCTTTTCAGCGGTCATAACGACCACAATTATTTCGAAATCGCTCATACTGTAAAATACCTTCAGAACATGGGTGATCTCGATCTTTATAATTTTGTAGATAACCACGATGTAGAACGTATTTATACTAAGCTTTCCAACAAAGCTCACTTTGCGCCAGTTCATGTACTGCTCTACACTCTTCCGGGAGTTCCAAGCATTTACTATGGTTCCGAATTTGGTATCGAGGGCCGCAAGGAAAAGACCTCTGATGACAGCTTAAGACCTGCTATTAATCTTGCCGATTATGCTGATGCAGTGGAAAAAAATCCATGTACCGCACTTGTTGCTGCACTTGGAAAAATCCGCCAGAACACACCAGCTCTTAGTTACGGAAGCTATGCTGAACTAATGCTTACCAACCGCCAGTATGCATTTGCACGCGATCTGGATGGTGTACGTGTGATTGTAACAGTAAACAATGATGACAATGCAGCTTCCATGGATCTTCCTGCCGGAAATGCAGATGAATATGTAGGAACTCTGACCGGAGAAAAAGTCTCTGTGGTAAATGGACGCATCCATGTTACAATTGTTGGAGGCAGTGGCAATATCTGGGTTCCAGCAGGAAATATGCCAGAATACAAACCCGTAGAAGCATCTGCAAAAGTGTCTGAAACCAAACTGGAAAGTGAAACCAAAAGCGAAACTGAGAATAAATTAGAAAGCGATGCTACTAATAAAACTGATAGTAAAGCAGAAGCAAAAACTACCAATAACGCAAATGCCTCTGCCAACAATATCAAAGAAATAAATCCAAATACTTCCGAAGCAGATGCTGGCAAAACATCAGCTGCCCCGTCAGATACATCTGTTCCAAAGTCTGATGCAGCCGAAGTCATCGTAGACTGGTCCAAGACTCCGGAGGATATGTCTGTAGAAGAACTCCAGGCTGGCATTCTTGCTAAAATGGCAAAGAACGGACCTGTAACAGACCAGATGAAGAAAACGGTCTATGACAACATCTGGCACGATTCACTGGTAAACTGGCTGAAAAGCTTCCACTGATTCTGCAAAATGTGCGTCACAATTTGTGGGAACGATTTTGTGGCACGCTCTAATTCTCAACCATACTTTAAACACTCTCTGATAAATTATGCAGGGAGTGTTTTTTATTCCCTAAGCTTTTCTTTCATTCCCTGAAAAGAGATTTTTTCTCATTATATGATATGCTCTTTTCAAGCTATAAAACAATTATATTTTTGCAAAGGAGTATCTTATATATGATAAGAAAAAGAGTTTTTTTCGCCCTGGCAGCCGGACTTATTGCAGGCAATATACCTACTATTTTCAGCTGTAACAATGTTATCAAAGCTGAAAATATAGTTTCTGACGAAGCAGCTTCCACAGAATCTTCTGACAATGAACCAGGCAAATCAGCACCGTCAGAAAATGCTGTACAACTTCAATCCCTCCTTGAGGAAAATAATTTCTATGTACAGCAGGGTTCTTTCTATGAACTGGATACAATAAAAGAAGCTTCCGCAGGACGTCTTCTTAGTTGTTTTGGAAATAATGCCGGTTCTTCCTACATGGTTTTTAATCTTCCGGCTGCCCCGGAACAGGACAATGCAAAAGGCAATCCTGATTATAATTGGCCGGATGAAACAGCTACTCTTTATGATGATCCTGCAATAGAAAATGCACCTGCAAATCCATATTTTGCCCCGGGCGGATGGGAATATAAGCTGTGCCAGGATGAAGCAATTGTTCTGATCACCAAGCTTCCACCAGAGTGTAAATACTATTCCTTCATTAATTACATCATGTTTACAGCACAAAAAGAGGGAAAAGATTACACCAATGAAAAAGGATTTTTCAGTGCAGGAAATGAAGATACCGGACTTTATCATCCTATTTTCGGCTCCATTGGAGAGTCTGTAAACATGCTCAATGTAAAGCATAACGGCGACAGTTCCTTTGATTCAGAGGCAGTCATTGTAATCAGTTCCAATCAGACTGTAACCGACAATATAATTGCCAGTCTTACAGCCGCCGGATATGATGAAAGCATGATCAATGTAATGCCAATTCCTGCAGACACCTATGATATGGGACTGCAAAAAGGTGCCGATACCTTCAGTTTTCTTGGACGAATTTCACAGCCGGAAGATACTGCAGCTTACGAAAATTATATCGAAAACCTTTCCAGCAGCTCTGTAGTTTATCGTATCACTCCACAGACAGAACTTGCACCTTCGCCTTACGAAAATGCAGTTCTTACAGCACGCGGAACCGGAGAACATGAAATTGCAAAACTGACCGATGCCAGCCAGCATCTTGATAGTATCCGTAGTGCAATCATTGCCACTTATTCAGATGAATATGACTATGAAGAATTAAAAACAGATATTGCAGTTCCCGAAGGACTTACCGCTTATCTGAACGATGTCAATGCACAGGGCGACAACCGGGATACTTCTTATACAATGACAAGAGATTTCACCCTAAATTCCGATGATGATTTCATTGTAGTTTATGGTGTAAATCATACCCAGACAGGCAAAGCTTTATATTCCAACGCAGTTCTTTATGCAAGACCTATGTTAAACGGTGTGTGCAGCGTATATGATTCTCTTTTCCCAGGAAGCGCTTGTGCATATCTGGAAGAAAACTGCCAGGATTCTGACAGTTACTATGTGTACAAAATGGCTCGCACCAAGCTGGATGATTACACTGCTGTCATTGAATATTCCACTGGAAATGAGAAAGGAAAATTCTACGGAACAGATAACGGAGACAACCTTCTTTTGGCATTCCGCGCTTATATGGATACCACTAATGTAGGCGCCTCCTACTATGAAATTGTATACGATCGTGCAATCGTATTCCACAAAAAATAAGTATAATTTATGTAATAAGGGATTTTAACAGAAGTTCCCGTTACAAAAAAATATGAGTATGTATACTATTTTGTTTCATAGATACATGCTCATATTTTTAATTTACCTGTAAAAAATGAATGGCTTTTTTAACACACTCTAAATTATTTTTTTCTAAATTTCTTTAAATATTCTTTTTGCTCCAGGGTGATCCGATAGCTTTCTACTGCTTTTTGAATGGTTTTTCTATGCACCCAGTCTGATAATTTATACTGCTCAATATAGGGAATAGTTGCCTCCCACTGCTTTGCAAGTGCAGTTGCAAAATACCAGGCAATCATCATGTTTACATAATATTCCTGTGAATGCACTTGTGCCACCATCTGAAGATATTCCGATGAAAAATCCTCATCCAGATAAAGGCACATAAGCATACCAATACCATAACGAATAGTATATGTTTCCGTTGAATTAATCCACTTTCTGACTTCAACAAGAACTGCCTCTTTATTCTTTCTGAAGCACTTTGGTTCTGGGAAATCACAGGTTGCCCAATTGTCAATATAAGGAAGAAAACGCTTCACTTCTTCCATACATTTCCCATAATCTTTTATCTGTGTAATCAGCATCATGTGAAGATTATTTTCCTCATAATACTTATGCGGAAGCTGTTGTAAAAACAATTCTGCTTCAGATGTTTTCGCAAATTCTCTGGCAAATTTTCGAAGGACTGGTACACGAATTCCAATAATACTTTCTTTGTCTGTTTCCGGCATTAATTTGCTGTGAAATTCCCGATATTTCGGATCCTGAAGCGAAAACAGCTGCTCCTGCAATAAAGTCAGGTGCTTTGAATTTGACAGTTCCATAGTAACTCCCCTACGGTTTATTTCTTTTAAATTTTAGTTCTTCTCTGCAGCCTCCAGGCTTGCCATCAGCAGCTCATAGAAGTCGTCTTCCCCTTCCAGCTTGGGAGAATTCTCTCCGCCACCATTAGTGCTACGGCGCATGGTAGCATAAAAATCTTCTCCGGCAGAAACCAGATCCATCTCATATAATTCATATCCAAGCGTCCTGCACAGCCTGCAAAAAACAGTGAGAGGATCCTTTTCCAAACGAGTTGCCAGAAGCTTTTTACGAAGCTCTCCATCTTTCAGAGCATCTTTCTGAAGACGATCCAGAATTTCCAAAGTAGTCATATATGATACCTCCTTTTTGCGGCTATGCTAAAGCGTATTTAAAAAAGGCTTTCAGCACACTCTATGCATTCCTGCTCCAACTTTAGCTGCGTTATTTTCATATATTTTAATACTGAAACTACATCAGCGCAACGGTCTTTTTCAGAATCTTCACTTATTTTTTCCAGCAATTTATCCAGACGCCGGTTGTCATTTTCTGTAAGTTTTCTGCCATAACTTTCTGCCCTTTGGCATTTTTTCAGATATCTTTGCAAAATCCCCTTTATCCGTTCTTCATAAATAAGGGAACTCTCATCAAAATATTCCGGCATGTTCTTTTTGGAAAAGGACATGGAAATATGAATCTGAACCTTATTTTTACCAGAAGAAAGCAAACTGTTTTCATAAGAATCAAGCAGATTTCCCAGAATCAGTTCATCATACCGCATTATGATATTCCTCTACATAACTGCGTTTCTGGTCTGTCATAACCAGCATAATTTCGTCCATAGCCGGTCCAATATACTGGATCTTATCCGGTGGAGCAGCGATAATAAGCTGGAGTGGAAGACGCCGCAGGAACTCCAGCACTCCACCAATTCTCTCATCATCCATGTTGTTAAATGCCTCATCAAAGAGCACCAGACCTGCTGCCTCCCCGCCAATATTATTGCCATAAAGCTGTACAAAGGATGCCGCCACAGTAACATAAAACGGTGTCTGCGTCTCACCACCACTCTTTTCTTCACACACCTTTGAATAATAAGAATAGGTGCCATCATTGTGAATAATCTTAATGTCATAATCCATGTAGGTACGGTAATCAGTGAACTCTTCCAACGCCTGTGTGCTGTTCTCACCGCTTACAGAAAGCTTCTCAAACAGCTCCTCAATTACATCTTTATGCTCTTCGTGGAAGCTTCCGGAAAACAGAGATTCCCCCTGAATTACATTAAAATCATCCATGATCATTTCATAATAATTCCGATATTTTTTACTTGGCATGAACAAAAATTCATAGCGTTCACTGCTGAAATCAATCCCCTTTA
Source organism: uncultured Blautia sp. (assembly GCA_934364795.1). Taxonomy (GTDB): domain Bacteria; phylum Bacillota; class Clostridia; order Lachnospirales; family Lachnospiraceae; genus Blautia_A. The sequence goes on along the minus strand of CAKRMK010000005.1, from coordinate 120,371 downwards.
ATGCCTTGTTCAGTTCTTTAAATTCAGATTGTGCAAGCTTCATATTCTCCTGAAGTTTTGCAAGAAACTGTTCATGGAATTCCGTTTCTGCTGCTTCTCTTGCTGAACGTACTTTATCTTCATACTCAAGAAGTTCGGAATTTTTCAGTCTGTCATAAACTGCCTGAAACTCCAAAAAACCTTCCAGACTTGCCGCTGCTCCAAAATCATGCTCCATTTTATATTCCATCATGGCATTTATCATCCGGTCTTTGATTTTTTCACGGTTGTCTGTATTTTTCTTTTTATTACTTAAATACTCTTCCTGGAACTGCTCCATAGGTTTTGTTCCAACTGCTTTTGTATATTCCTGGTTCCAGGAATTCAAAAGCACCCCGGCAGCAGCTCCCAGAATGGTTACTTTTGATTTTTCTGTAAGCTGTTTTTCCAGAAGTGACTGTTTTCTCGCAGTCAGATCCTGAATTCTTGTCTCCATTCCACCAATTTGAGCTGTTTTAGTACTGATTGCAGTTCCCAACTCTTTCAGTGCCTTTTCCAGCTCCTCAAGCTGAATCTGTTTCTGGATCAATGTGGAATTTTCTTTTAATTTCTGAATATTTTCCTCACATTTTTCAATGGATTTGTTTACTGCGCGAAGAGTGCCAATCACATCAAGACGGTACTTAATATCAATATCCTGATCTGTAGAAAGAAGTCCCAGAATCTCCTTTTTATCCGTCAGCTGTTTCTCCTGAAGTTCCTGCTGCCCTGTAAGCTTCTGAAGTTCCTCTTCAGCCTGTGCAAGCTGTACCTTAAAAGCATTCTGTCCAATAAAAGGTACTCGGAACACTTCCGGCTTAATGGCACTTGCCACACGGTTCTGATATCTCATACAGCCTTTTGTAATAGAAATGGAGTACTTTTTCAGATCCTCATACCGCTCACACATCTGTACCTTTCCAAGAATCATGTTGCTGTACTGACGGGCATATTTATTCTGTGAAGTTACCACTTCTGCCAGAGTTCCTGCCGGTGCTGTATTGTAATTTTCCAGGTCTTTCGTATTAATAAGACCCACTCCATACACCTTTTTCTCCCGCCTTAAACGGTCATAAATACCAAGCGCGATGTCGAAATTTTCCGGTTCTACAAGAACATAAAAACGCTGTGTATTCAGATAGCCTTCTACTGCATTACGCCATTCCTCATCTTTAATCTCCAGTAATTCACAAAGAATCCCTGGTGTTATTTCTCTTCCGATCCGGGCAAATTCTTCCTGTACTGTCTCCATCAGAAGCTCTACTCCCGCCGGATAAGTCAGTTTTTTACGCTTTAGTTTGCCAATTTTTTTGCTTAATTTTTCCTGCTCTGTATGATTCTGATTCAGCTGGATCTGCAGCTGTGCCATCTCTCCTTGCAATTTGGCAAAGCGCTGCTGCTTATAATGAATCACATCATCAGTAATGTTTTTCAGCTCTGCAATATTACTTTCAGCAGCCAGATTCTGAAGCCTTTTGCCATATTCCCTGATATCTAAAGCCAAGCCTGCATCACTTAAATTTTCCCGTTTCTGGGACTGTTCTGCCTTAAAAAGCAGCTGACAGTCACGCGTAGCTTTTGCCACACTTTTCTTTAATTCTGCTTCATCCAGAAGAGCCTTTTCTCTTTTTTCCTCAAGTCTTTTCAGCTCTTTTTTCTCTTCCTCCAGTGCTACAAACTCCTGGTTATGACGCAGTTCCACGCGAATATCAGTTGCAATTTCCTGCTTTCCAATTCGTTCCTTTTCCAGAATTTCCAGCTGGGATTTTGCCTGTAAAAGCCGCGCCTCCTCATTTCTTCTGGAGCTGTCTGCGCTTTTTATCTGGCTTTCTACAATATCCAGATCACTACGTTTCAGGAAATATTCATACATCTGGTCTTTCTGTGTATATTCCTGAACATTCTCATATAATGACTGAATTTTTTCCAGCTTTGCCATACGTTTTTTCACACTCACAAGCGTCCGTTCCATGTCCTGATAAGTGCGGACATTCTCCCGAAGCACCTCAATATTAACCTCTTTTTCATCCAGTACATAGGAATAAACAAAGTCCTTAATATCGTCAATAGGCTTAAATGCAAGGGCTTTTGGAATCAAACGGAAGAACTTATCTTCGATTCTTCCAAGCCTTGCTGTGACCATTTTACGGGCTTCTGCCTGGGTCTTGCACCACTGCCGGATATCAATATTGGAACCACGGAACTGTGCAATTGATTTCACCTGATTGCCATACAGAAAAAGATCATCAGACAGTCTTGTATTCTCCATAAGGTAGCGAACCGTTGTCTCCTGGCCCTCTGAAGCAGAATCCACAACCGCCCCGATAATAAAATATCTGTCCTTACTTTCTTCATAAAACTCCAGCGCAATATGGGCACTGATCTCACCTGTACGCTCGTAAGGCTGGTTTTCTTTTCCTGTTTTGCAGCGGATATAACCAGTCAGTTTACGCTTGCCATTTTCATGAGCAGCCTTGTTAAAATACCCGGTAGAGCAGATAATCACAAACTGGATTGCATCCAGAAGAGTAGATTTTCCAGCACCATTTTCACCGGATAAAAGAGTGGAATTTCCAAAATCTATGGTACAGTTATTAAATCTGTGCCAGTTAATCAGCTTCATCCTCGTCAGTTTCTTCATCGCTTACACTCTTTCCCTTTCTGTATGTCTCCAGTTTCTCATACGCAGCTTTAATATCCTCCACACGCACTGCCATAAGGATGGAATCATAGATCAGGACACGGGATTCTTCATCCCCCATATCCCGGTCCAGAAGCTCCACGATCTGGTATCTGCGGAACAGGCTTAAAGCATTTCGCATGGTTGTTTTATCAATTAGTTTATCCCTTATATTCAGACTTATAAACTTATCCTGAATATCTCCCAGATTCACAATCACTTCATCAACGGCAGAAAGTTCCCTTTTTTTTTCATCATAAAGAATTCTCAGAATAAGTAATACTATGGAATCATAAAGCTTCAGATTCATCCTGTTGATTCCACGGGGACTTGTAAGCTGGACCACACCATATTCCTCATTGATCTCAAGTCTGTAGCCCAGAAATCCCAGATATTCTTTGAATTCTTTTTTATATTTCAGGACAAAATAATAATCTCCTCTGGTATTCTGGTTTCCTTTGCATAAAAAACAGGTTCCCAAAAGCCGGTTACACACTCTTCCAAAGTTATCCTTTTCTTTTTGAAGCATTCCTTCCAGAAATTCCATTTTATTTCCTCCGTATCCGAAAATCTTTGAAGCGGTATCCGTTTACTTCCCGCTGGGTTGTTGTCTCTATGGCGTACCCCATATTTTTGCGCTGTCCGTAAAGACGAACATAAATCAGTTTAATAAAATCGTCTTCATTTTCCAGGGGAAGCTGGCTGGCTTCTATTTCGTCTTTTCCCTCCATCTGCCGATTTACATAATCCTGAATTTTCTCTACACTGATAACTTTTTGGATCTTTTCTGCCATTTTCCTCATTTTTTCCTGGCGAAGTTCTTCATCTGGTTCCTGTGTATCAATCGCTTTGGGAGTAAACTCCCCCTTACCTTCTACTGCCAGATATAAAGAATTGTTTTCCAGAATAGAGCACTGATAGATCCGCACCAGATCCTCCAGAAAATCAATTCTGTAAATGCCGGAAAGATCCATATTTTCTCTGTTAATTTCCTCATTGATTCCTATAAGAAGCTCTTTTAACTGGCCTCTCACATCCTCATTTCCGGCAAGCAAAAACTTGGCACGGTTAATGGCAGCACGCTGGTACTGGGTATTTTTTTGATTGATTTCCTGCAAAATATCATCCATTCCACGGAAGGCTTCTATAATCTCATGAAGATAATGATAAATCTGCTCTTTTCCCTCTTCCACAGAAATTTCCCGGATGGAAGCGATTTCTGCCGCTGCGCTGTTTACATAACTCTCATTGTGGCTTTTTTCTTCCAGGCGCTGAATGATCTCCGGGCGGAATTTCGATACATTATCTGAAGTAAGAAGACGATGATATGCCTTATCTACAATGTTTGTAATGTAGTCATTAAACAGAGCATCCATAATCTCTGCAACCGTACTGTGACGGGTAAGATCGTCAATATAGTGTTTGATATTGGAGTTCAGGTTTTTCAGCCCTGTGATCAGAAAATCTGTATTTTCCCAGATCTGCATAAGCATGATTCCCGGTTTATCCATATCCCCCATTACAAGGCTGTAAATCGTATAAATGTATCCCTGGTATTCGATCTGCTTCCCATCTGCAATGTCCAGCAGCGTTTTGATCACTTTCACCGCATACTCTTTAAAATTCACACGCTGCACATAGCTTTTATCTGTCTCAACTTCAATCCATCCGTAATATTCCAGACGGCGCAGAATTCCATTTGCGCGCCCTCTGCTGTCATTTGCCGTAAATTCCTCTTCCACCAGCTGCGCTGCATTTTCCTGATTAAAATAAAATTCCAGTTCCTCCACCAGCACCTCTCTTTCCACGCCAAAGGAAAGCTGATGCTCCATAATCGCAAAAAGCCGGCTGATGCACTCCCAGTAGACCAGCCTGTTAGGGGAAGACAAAGGAACAAAAAAATTCTCCGGGATTATATGAAACATAAAATGTGTCCTTTCTGCCACAAGGCGATCCCGCCCGGTATGGCTGTTTTGTGTAATAATAAATTCCAATGAAATTCACCGCTACACAAAACAAGGGGCAAATTCCTTTGCCCCTTGAATCTTGTATTTATTTTATCATATTCATATTTATTGCACAAGTTTTTCCAGGTGATTTATCAAACAGGCTCGGGCTACGGAGGCAGAATTCGGGCAAAATATACCGTAAAGTGGGGCGTGCAGATTGCGGGAATGATTTATCAAACAGGCTCTAATACCCTAAGCACTCCCAGCACCAGCAAATGCGCCGGATAAAAAATATAGAAAAACCACTTTGAAAATGTCCTGCATTTTTTTGCCCTTTTTCCATTATACAGATAAATAATACAAAGTCCGGATAAAAAGATTCCGCTTACTGCACCAAATGCATGTAATAAAGCTACTGCCGGTACATACCGCTGTGTATTTTCCATAAAATTCAAAAGTCCGAAAAGCAGCATGGCTTTCCCGAAAATCTTCCACAAAATCTGCCGTCTCTGGATGCCTGTATCCTCCTGGTTTTCTGCAAACTGAGCCTTTCCTTTTCCCTGAAAATCCCCAAGCCCGCTCCGGGCAAATTCCAGTGTAAAAAGAGGTGCCAGAAGTGCCCAGTCGCTATACAAAGAAGCCAGAATCAGTCCAGATACACAAAGATTCTGCCTTGGTCCCTGAGGGATTTTTTCCCGCACATAAAGAATCAGGAAGCACAAAAACAAGGTAAAAATCATGTTCATATTTACAAAACTGATCGTTCCCTCTTCTGTAAACGCCAGACAAAAAGGAATTTCCGAAATCACAGCAAATAAAAGCAGCCTTTTTCCATATTTTTCTTTAGAATGGGTATATCCATAGCCCTCCACCAGAAAATAACACATGGTAATTGCCGTAAAATAGCCCACATCCACAAATACTTCAAAAAGAAGGGTACCAGGCTCAAAAAATACATTAGCAATGTGGTTAAGAAGCATGGTAAATACGGCAATATATTTTATGGTATCTCTGTTCACGCCTCAAAAATCCTCCACAGCATGTCTGCCATTCCCACAGAGTATCCTGCTGCAGCAAAAATTCCCTGGCAGGCTCCTTCTGTAATCACCATAAGAGGAAGACTTTCAGAATCTACATACATACGCCGTGCAGTCATTTCCCTGTCCTTTCCGAAATCATGGAAATACACCAAACTCTCCGGGAACATTTCCAGACATTTTGACAAAGTCACATTCTGCATTGCAGAAGGATTTTGCAGGATAAATATAATCTGTTTTTGGATTTTTTTATATTTTTCCTTTAATTCCATCATTTCATTAAGGATATGCTCCGTAGGTTCCCGGCCCTCTTCCAGCCACAGCAAAAGATGTTTCTCACCGGTTGCTGCTCCTGTAAGAGAAGATAACTGTACATTTTTCCCTGCACGATCCGTAAGAACACAATCCGGAATGGAATGTGGATTCAGCATTTGTTCAAGACTGTACTCTCGAAGCTCCAGCTCTACCTTTTTTGACTCCCCTTTTTCAATATGGAAATCATAGCGCTTGCCAAGAATATTTCCATTCGGCAGACGGTTTCCAGTGAGAATCCGGTAATCTCCCGGCATAATATCCAGCTCCAGTTTCCCATTTTCCCATTTGCAGTCACTAAAATCCAAAGACAGGTATCCTTTGCCATCTGTCACGGAAATGCTCCAGTTCTGGAAATAATTCCAGTTGTTGTTTTCTCCCGCCATAACTGTAAGATGGCATTCTTTTCTGCTCTCCTCCAGAACAGGCACAAATTTCATTCCGTCCCAGTATTCGATGGCTCCATCTGCAGGATTCAGTCTGGAAGGGATTCCAAGAGTTCTTGCAATGGCAACAAACAATACCTTGTGGGATTTTTCTCCGGCAATGCCAAGCTCCAGCGCTGCGCCAGGTGTAGTATATGCAGTCAGACGCTCCTTATCGTTCCGCACAGAAATATTTTCTTCAATCCAGGCCCAGATTCTTTTGGGGTCTGCCACAAACTGATCTCTTTGCTCTTTTTCAAAATAACCCAGAATCTTTTTCCGCCACTTCGTAAGAACTTCATTTTCTACTCTTGGGTTCCACACATATGGAATATAAATATCTTCCGGATTAAATTCTCTGTATACAGAAGCCTCCTGATAATGCCCCTCCAGAACCTCCGGAAATGCATCCCTTCTGTCCTTTTCGGACAAAACAGCCATCATAGGCTCTACTTCTTCCATGGTGTGTCCAAACAGACACTGCTTCCAGAGAGGGCAGAAACGCTGAATTTTCTGGCGGCAATGCTGGCCCTCCTGTGCCACTCTTTTGTTATTTTCTTCTTCCTGCTGTGGTGTAATATTCCAGTTGGTTCTGCCAGTATCCTCCGGTGCATTCATCTGGAAATCCACCCACATTTCCTCTTCGTATTCTTCTCCCAGGGTACATACAAAAGAATCTGCCTCTCTTGTATCAATCACCCGTTCTCCGTAAGCTCCGTCATACACCGCACAGATCAGCAGGCTTCCAAGACCTGTCTCAAAGGAAATACAGCCATCCTCATCTGTCTCCATCTGTGCCACATGGGAAAATTCCCCATAATTCATAACCTCAGCTTTTACTTTTGCCCCTGGTACCAAAATCCCCTCAAAATCCTGCACACAAATCGTGATTCTCTTTGTTTTCGCATAGCGGTGCAGCTGATTGAGCATACGGTTCATACCGTCCTGTCCCACAACTTCTTCGTCAGGCATAGCACGGTCATACCAGCGGGAACTGATCATCATAGCTCTTGATGCAGCATTGGTAAACCAACCCTTATCAAGGACAGCTTCCGGCTCACAGGCTCCCATATAATGCCATCCGCCATTACACCATACCTCAACCCAGGCATGATTGTCATCACAGTGGGACCATCTTGGAACATATACCTGTCTTGCCGGGATTCCGGCACTTCGCAGTACATTTACAGCAAAAACCGCCTCCTCCCCGCAGCGTCCCACACCACTTCTGTAAATCTCCAGGGCAGATGCAGTACGCATGTCTGTTCCCTGATACATTACCTCACCAGCGCACCAGTGGTTGATTTCCAGAGCTGCATGCTCCATATCCATACCTGCAATTTTATTTTTGATCTTGTCCCAGAAAAAGGTACGGCAGGGTTTAATCTCCTCATCATTTGCCCTGTGAAACAATACATAATTCAAAAAATATTCTTCCGGATATTCCTGTACATAAGGAGAGCTTTCCCACAGATAAATTCCCTGCTGGACATAATCCAGATACGTATCAAAGGTATAATTTCCAACATCACTGTAAGGCATGTTGCTGTACAGATATTTCATTCCAAGCACCACATTTTCGTTAAGTGCTTCCATTCTTTTTTTGATTTCTTCAGCTTTTGCAGGCAGTTCCCTGGAAAAATCCTCAAAATCTTTTATAATCCGGTCCCTGTTTTTTTCAAGAAACATACTTGTATCTCCTTTAGTGTTCGTTTTGCAGCATATTCAGAATATTTCCATATCCGGCATCCTGTGCAAGCTGCTGTATCCCTTCCTGGATCTCCTCCAGTGAATAATTATGTTCTTCCAGAAATTCATCCCCCTTGGACGCAGCATATTCGTAAAAAAACATAGCTTCTGCAAGATCCTCCTTGCTGGAATAATCAATTCTTTCCAGAAGTTCATTCTCTGCTTCGTTGACTTCTCCCTGGTCCACCATTGTTTTCAAATGATGAAGCTTGTCACCGGAAATCTGATATTTTGATTCCACAGGCAGTTCTACCTGAACATATTTCTTCCCAAGCATAACGCTTGCCAGCACACGGGCGATTTCCTTGATCATACGCATAATATAATCTTTTTCGTCGTCAGTAAACATAATTTTTCCTCCTGGTCTTTATATGCACAAAGGTCCTGTCATGACACCTGCATGCGTCTTGACAGAACCTCTGGTGTTACGGTCATTATTTCATTCTTGCAATACGTTTGTCAATATAATCAGACAAAAATTCAACGCTTCCCTCAATACCAAGTGTACTGCTGTTCAGGCTTAAGTCATAGATATGAGTCTCTGACCATTTTGTCTTACAGTGACTGTCATGGTATTTCTTTCTCTTTCTGTCTTTTTCTTTAATAAAACGTTCTGCTTCTTTGTCTGTTTTTCCATAGAGACGGGAAACACGGGCGATTTTATCCTCCATATTTCCAAGAACAAAAATGGAAATCAGTCCCGGATAATCTTTCAGGATTGTCTCGGAGCAACGTCCTACTACAACAAAAGACTCTCCTTTTTCTGCTTTTTCCCGAAGGAAGTTAAACTGGAGAAGTGCAACATTGTCAGCCGGAGAACTGTTCATTCCCTTTACTGTACGGTAAAGGAGCTTGTTATGTTTCATCTCATCGAAAAACTCAAGATCCTCGCTGCTCACATTATGGCTGTCTGCCACCTCTTTTAAAAGATTGTGATCGTACAGAGAAAGTCCATAGCGCTTGGCAATTCTTTCTGCAATCTCATGTCCTGCACTTCCAAACTCTCGTCCAATGGAAATGATGACCTGTTTCTGTGTTTTCATAGTATCCCTCCTTTATAAATATCTTGCATAAATCATGAGCATAGATACAAGGATTACAATGATAGTAGCCGGTGCCATAGCCTTGCAGTATTTGCCCCATTTGATCATATGTCCGCTCTTGGCTGCAGTAGCAATTCCTACTACGTTTGCAGAAGCTCCGATTGGGGTTGCACTTCCACCGATATCCGTACCCATTGCAAGAGCCCATGCCAGAATGGAAATGTCAATTCCCTGTGATGCAGCCAGGCTGTCAATAACCGGAATCATAGTTGCAGCAAATGGGATATTATCAATAAATGCACTTGCAACAGCAGATACCCAGATAATGATTGCGATCATTACTTTCAGATTTCCACCACTTACCTTGCCGATGAATCCAGCCAGAATCGTAAGGATACCAGTCTGCTCAAGGCCACCTACTACTACAAAAAGTCCCACAAAGAAGAGCAGTGTCTTATAGTCAACTTTTTTCAGAAGCTCCAGTGCGTCTTTTCCAGATGTGATCAGTGTCACTGCTGCAATAAACACACCGATGCAGGATACGGTAAGTCCTGTCTGTGAATGGCTTACCAGAAGAACAACTGCACAAAGGAAAATAATCCAGCTGATGATAAAGCCTTTTTTATCTGTGATTGCTTCGGAAGGATCCGGTAAGGTGGACGGATCAATTTTTCCTGCATTCTCTGTAAGCTCCCCTCGGAATACAAAATAAAAATAAATTACAACCAGAACCAGTGCGATCAGTGCAATCAGACCTGTATTGGTCACAAAGTCTGCAAAGGAAAATCCAAGGGATGTTCCAATGATAATGTTCGGCGGGTCTCCACACATGGTTGCAGATCCACCAAGGTTTGCACAGAAGATCTCTGCCAGGATCATTGGTACCGGGTTAAATTTCAAAAGCTGTGAAAGCTCTACGGTAACTGCTGCCAGGAACAGGATGACGGTAATACTGTCAATGAACATTGCCAGTACAAAGGACAGGAGCATAAATGTAATAAAAATCGGAATAATCTGATATTTTACCAATTTTGCAATTTTCATGCATAACCAGCGGAAAAATCCGGATTTTGCCATTCCCTCTACCATGATCATCATACCAGCGATGAAAACGATAGTCTCCCAGTTGATTCCGGCGGAAGCTTCACCGGCTTCACCTGCGGTGTGCCAGAATCCCGGTGAGAATATACTATGTATATTCAGTGTCTCAATAATTGCTGACGGACTGTGCATACAAAGTCCAAATACAAGGACCAGTGTAAGAAGTGCACATCCCAGCGTAACAATGTGTCTTTCCCAGACTTCCGTGATGATCAGAATGAACATCGCCAGGAAAATTACGACTGCTAAAATCTGTGCCATTATTTCTTTCCTCCATGACTGTCAAACCATGCCATCCATACACCTACACCAATGGCTGCGACAATCATTATTCCTATAAAAATATTTAGTAACATAAAATTTTACCTCCGATCATATAACTGCGTTTACATGGAAATAATACGGTCTTGTATTATAAAGCGCCAGTATATGGTCTTCAGTGGATCTGCCCATCCTGGTGATGAATGTAGCAGATAATAAATTTTCTTCCGTCTGTATCGTTTCTGACAAACAGACGATTCAATTCTTTATAAAATACGATATTCGCCAACAGAATTGCCAGCATGATGAGCACCAGTTCTGTTCCAGCCATTCCCCTGTGGCGAAGACGCTGGTCCGTCTCCAGCCTTACAGACACCTGCCTTAGCCCTGTCAGTTCTTCGGCGCTGGTCTGGGTACTTCTGGACAGCTCTGGCGAGATCAAAGAAGCAGAGGCCGGTTTCAAATCAGAAGTATGCATCACTGTATCCGCCTCCATGCCGGCGAAAAAGACACATAAAATCGCCAGTATCACGCCAAAAGCAAGGCAGATATAGCGATTTCTCCATTCATTTTTCTTCAATAGGCCTCACCTCGATACCTGAAAAAATTCGTTTTTATAATAGCAGATTCTTACTGCTTTTTCAACTTGTTTTTACATTTCCTGCCGCTCTTATTGATACAAAAAAAGACAGACCGGAACACTCCTTTTTATATGGAAGGCCGGTCTGCCAGGGGCATGCTATTTTAATATTCTGATTTCCAGATTATTCTGCGTCAGTTGTCTCTTCTGCATCTTCTGTTTCAGCATCTGCGCTGTCCTCTGTGTCTGCATTTTCTTCTGCGTCAGCGTCCTCTGCGTCTGCATCTGCGCTGTCCTCAAATGGGATTACTGCGCCGTCATATTTCTCATTGATAAAGTCTTTGATCTCATCAGATTTTAATACATCTACAAGAGCTTTGATCTTGTCGCTGTTCTCATTTCCTTCTTTTACTGCAATTACGTTTACATATGTTTTTGCAGCTTCAGAATCAGAAGTCTCATATGCAAGTGCATCTTTGGATACAGAATAACCAGCCTGAAGTGCATAGTTTCCGTTAAGGACAATGTAAGAAGTCTCTTCTGCAACACGTGCAACCTGCTCTGCTGCCAGCTCAACGATCTCTACATTGTATGGATTCTCAGCAATATCATTTACAGTAGCTTCCAGACCAACCCCATCTTTCAGAGTAATGATTCCGTTGTCCTGAAGAAGAAGAAGTGCTCTTGCCTCATTAGTTGTATCGTTTGGTACTGCAATTGTATCTCCGTCTGCAATATCATCAAGGCTTGATTTTGTTCCCGGATAAATTCCAAATGGCTCATAGTGGATTCCACCTGCATTTACAAGGTGAGTTCCTTTCTCTTCGTTGAAGCTCTCAAGATATGGAATGTGCTGGAAATAGTTTGCATCAAAATCTCCGCTCTCTACAACTTCGTTTGGCTGTACATAATCATCAAATACAGTTACCTCAAGGTCATATCCCTCTTCCTCAAGAAGTGGCTTTGCTTCCTCAAGAATCTCTGCATGAGGTGTTTCAGATGCTGCTACTGTGATGGTTTTGTCATCGTCTGCTGCAAATACAACAGATGTTCCAACTGTTCCAAATACTAATGCTCCTGTAAGTGCTGCTGCGATTAATTTTTTCATAATAATGCTCCTCCTCGTTTTGTACTTATTTTTTGTACTTTTAAAAAATTATATTTACTTGCTACATTACATTCTTTTTATAATTAACAGGCGTTAAAAACGATCCTGTTATTATCTGTTTTATTTTCGTTTATCCAGTTTATTGGCTATCAGCATACCAATTGTCTGGAAAATCTGTACCAGTAATACCAGAAGTACTACGGTAACAATCATAATATCTGCCTGCCAGCGGTGATATCCATAGCGGATAGCAATATCTCCAAGTCCGCCGCCTCCAACTGTTCCAGCCATTGCAGAGTAGCCAAGAATGGTTCCTACCACAATTGTTGCACCGGAAATCAGGGAAGTTCTGGCTTCCACCAGCATTACCTTGAAAACAATCCGTAAGTTGCTTGCTCCCATGGATCTTGCTGCTTCAATCACCCCCGGATCTACTTCATTTAAAGAGGACTCTACCATTCGTCCGATAAAAGGAATGGCTGCAATGGTAAGAGGTACGATGGTTGCAGTTGTTCCGTAGCTTTTTCCAACCAGGAATCTGGTAAACGGAATCAGCAGGATCAAAAGGATCAGGAACGGGATGCTTCGGAAAATATTTGCAAGCACATCCAGAATCTTATATAAAACTGCATTTGGCCGCAGGCCTTCTTTGTCTGATACTTTCAGCAAAATGCCAAGGGGCATTCCGAAAATATATCCGAAAAGTGTGGAAACCAGTGTCATGTATAAGGTTTCTCCCACACCTGCGACGATCATATCGATTACTTCCTGTGTCCACATAATCAGTTCGCCTCCCCTATCTCAAGTCCACGTTCTGTAAGAAATTTCTTCATTTCTTCTACATGAGTACTGTCACTCATAAACTGAAGAATCATTTCGCCTTTGGCTACACCGCCAACATTTTTGGTGTCTGCCTTAAGGATATTTACAGGCTCATGGAAAGTAAGTACAAGGTTTGCGATTACCGGTTCGAATGCGGAATTCTCTGAAAATACGATTCGGATAACCTCACCACTCTGGATTTCTGACTGTGTAGGCTTCCGGCTTTCCACATCCGTTCCGCTGTCCCGGCTGATCAGCTCTTTGGCTACCTGTGATTTCGGGTGGCTGAAGATTTCTTCTACAAGTCCCTGCTCTTTTACCTCTCCCTCTTTCATAATTGCCACATGGGTACAGATTTCGCGGACAACTGACATCTGGTGGGTAATGATCACAATGGTAATTCCAAATTTCTGGTTAATATCCTGCAAAAGCTCCAGAATGGAGGAAGTGGTCTGGGGATCCAGTGCACTTGTTGCCTCGTCACAAAGAAGAATCTGTGGATCAGATGCCAGTGCTCTTGCGATTGCCACTCTTTGCTTCTGTCCACCAGAAAGCTGTGCCGGATAAGCTTTCGCTTTATCTGCCAGTCCTACGATTTCCAGAAGCTCCATAGCTCTTGCTCTTGCTTCTGTTTTTTTCTTCCCCTGAATGTACAATGGGAAGCATATGTTTTCCAGAACATTTTTCTGCATGAGCAGATTAAAATGCTGGAAGATCATTCCTATTTTTTCTCGCTCCTTGCGAAGCTCTTTCGGGGAAAATTCACTTAGGGATTTTCCATCTATCAGAACACTACCTTCAGACGGTACTTCAAGGAAGTTCATACAGCGTACCAGGGTACTTTTTCCTGCACCGGACATTCCGATGATTCCGTAAATATCTCCTGATTCAATGGAGAGGGTTACGTTTTTCAGTGCCTGTACTGTCCCGTCTTTTGTTGTGAAGGTTTTGCTCACATTCTGGATCAATATTGAAGACATGTCTTTCCTCTTTCCTTTTTGGTTTGTTTCATCGTCGATAGGGTTACTATAACACTTTTTAGGAGAAAGTGTTAATTCTTAAAATTTAGGGCTAGTTATAGTCTTAGACTATATCAAATAAATGTGCACTTATAAATATACTTAAATCTATTGCGATGCAAAAACATGGCAATATATGATTTATGGGCTTACATATTTATCTCAATGCTTTATCCTTATATTTTGCGATCTCCTCCAGATATTTCTGTCCCAGCTTACTGATCGTAGTGCCCTTTCTGGCAAGATAACCGATGGTCATGATCTCATCAGAATCCAGTTTCACAGCACAGTAATCAGAGCCGTTCAGTTCCTCGCAGATAATTCCGGAGCACAAGGTGTAGCCATTAAGACCTACCATCAGGTTCAGAAGAGTGGCACGGTCATTGGCCTTGATAAGACGTTTGTATTCATAGGTGCTAAGGACCTCTTCTGCAAAATAAAAGGAATTGTAAGTTCCCTGTTCAAAAGACAGGCAGGGATATTCCCGAAGATCTTCCAGCGTGATCAGTTCCCGATCTGCAAGGGGATGTCCCTTCCACATATAAACATAAATACTGCATTCCAGAATGGGATGAAATTCCAGGTTGGACTCATGGAAAATTTTCTCAAGGACCTTCCGGTTAAAGTCATTAATGTATAAAATTCCAATTTCACTTTTAAAATCCTTTACATCCGTGATAATATCGTAGGTTCTGGTTTCATGAACTGCGAATTCGTATTCATCCATTCCAAACTGCTTCACCATTTCCACAAAGGCATTGACAGCAAACGTATAATGCTGCATGGACACGCTGAATTTCTTTTTTGTCCGTTCTTTGGATACGTACTTGGATTCAATCAGTTCGTATTGCTCAACCACCTGGCGGGCATACCCCAGAAATTCTTCCCCTTCCGGAGTTACGGAAATTCCACGGTTGGTTCTTCGAAACAGCTCTACACCAATCTCTTCTTCCAGCTCTTTGATTGCCGATGAAAGGCTGGGCTGGGAAATAAAAAGGGTTCGGGCAGCTTCGTTCATGGAATTGGAATTGGCTACTGTAATTGCATAGCGAAGTTGTGCCAGAGTCATGAATCTTCCTCTTTTCTTGTATTATTTTTCATATTTTTCGATTTTACAGGTATGTTTCTGGTTTTTTCATTGTAACAAGCACAAATCATTTTGTACAGTACAAAACATTACCAGCTGCATTGCAGATTTTTCATTACCCTCATTACCATTTCCTGGCAACATTATCTTCCGCATGCAGCTGGCCTGTTTATCTTTTTTACTCTTCAGTTTCCTGCTCAGATTCATAGTCAATGCTTCCATCCCTGCCCATAGTTACCCGGATGCCATTGATTTCCACATCTTCCATTGGAATCACCAGGCATTTACGCCCGTCAATAATTCTGGTTTCCACAAGCTCCACCTTTTCAGGCTGAACCTGGATCACCACATCTGGTGTTTTGATTTCAAATTTACGGGTATTGGTAATATTGGAAGCCACCAGTGCCGCTTTTTCTCCGGCAACCACTTCATACTGGTTATCAAAGGTTTCCAGCTTCTCTTCCTCCACACCGCAGTCCTCGAAAAGGCGCTTCACCTCTGATTTTGTAAGTACTACCGGGTCCGGGGAATCCTTCTGGGCTTCAATGATCTCGTTCAGCTTTTCATGAATGTTTACTACAGTATCATACTGGCAGTCCTCTCCCAGAGTCTCTTCCACCAGCATATTGAAGGAATCTCTTTGCCCCCCTGCTGAAAGGGGTGCCGTGCAGCCAAACATCTCATCCACAAACACATCATGAAGCTGTTCCGCATTTTTGGAATAATAAAGCAGGCCATGAATGTCTGTACTTCTGTCATTAAATACAGGGAAAAGGAAACCATTCTCCGGCATTTCCACAATCCAGTCACGAATACGGTCCTGGATCAGGTTCGCTTCTGCATTATAGCAAAGCCCTGCCTTTGACAATTTCACCGGACAAATGCTGCACAGGATATGTTCGTAAATCTCTTCTGATGCATCGTCCATCTCAATACCATCAGAAGTTTTTCCCGGAATATCATAAACAGCATGAATGAGGATTATGTAGTAATTTTCCGGATAATCATAATTTTCAATAATTTTGTCATAAAAGCTTTCAATAAGCTGGTCATCCTTCAGCTTACTGGCACGAAGCTTCATAAGAAACTCCTGTGTGCCACCTTCCTTTTCCTGATCCAGGGGAAATTCCATGTTCATCAGATTCTTTCCAAGTGTACCGGAAAGAGTTTTCTTAAAAATTTCAAAATATT
This sequence comes from uncultured Blautia sp., assembly GCA_934364795.1. Classification (GTDB taxonomy): domain Bacteria; phylum Bacillota; class Clostridia; order Lachnospirales; family Lachnospiraceae; genus Blautia_A. The sequence goes on along the minus strand of CAKRMK010000005.1, from coordinate 103,989 downwards.
TGAACATTTCCTCCTCGGAAAGAGAAAGAAAGGCTTCTTTCAGTTCTGTTTTTTTATTTTTATCAGCGTCCACATAGCAGCCACAAATGCGGGTGATGGCGCAGTTGGCTGGTGAAAACTGTTTCTTGATTTCTGATATTTCTTTTTTGTTCACTTAACTTTCCTCCTTACAGCTTAGAGTGCTTTACAAAAACAATAAATCATGATTAATAGTAGTATAAAACAGTTCCCGGAACTTACCTGCATCCTCTGTCTGTCCCAGCGCCCACATCATTTTCGTTACCGAAGCTTCCAGAGTCATATCATAAGACTCCAGCACCGGAAAACGCTCTTTAATAATTTTTCCAACCTGGTAAACTTCCATGTCACTTCCTTCATGAGTGACCTGGGTTGCCATACATACAGGTTTCCCGGCTTCAATCCAATGGCTGATGGCATCCATAAAATCATCATTCTCATAATGTGGCAGTCCGCCTACTCCAAAAGATTCAATAATCAGCCCGTCATAAGAGGGAAACAGTGCATCCAGCACTTTCCCGTCGATTCCTGGAATTAGTTTTAACAGAAATATTTTCTGATTCATTTTGTGATAGAACACCAGCGGCTTTGTGGACTGGTCTTTGTCATCAATGTAAAAAATGATCTTATTGTCGTGAATAGATGCAATATCTGGATAATTAATACTGGAAAAAGCATTATAGCTTTTGGAAAACTCTTTTTTCGCCCTGGTTCCGGCAATTACTTTGCCTCCAAATACTATTGAAATTCCGTGTGCGCGGTCATGGGACGCAAAGCGCAGGCTGTCCAGCAAGTTGGAACGTGCATCTGTAATTGCAAGATCGATAGGCTTCTGTGCTCCGGTAATTACAATGGGTCTGCGGTTGTTCTGGATCAGATAGGACAGGGCAGCTGCCGTATATGCCATGGTGTCTGTCCCATGACAAAGTACAAATCCATCATAAAATTCATATTTGGATTCAATTAATTTCGCCAGCTTCAGCCAGTGATCTGCACATACATTGGTGCTGTCCAGTGCAAAAGGCTGCACTGTGTCAATGGTACAGAACTCTCTTGCCTGGGGAATATATTCCAACAGTTCGTCTGCTGAAATCTGAGGTGCAAGACCTTCTGCTGTGTACTTGGAAGCAATAGTACCTCCTGTTGCAATAAGAAGTATTTTTTTCATGAAAAACCTCCATCAATGAAATAATGAAAGGAAAAGCCTGCCCGAATATTTTACCCAGGCAGGCCATCTTTGTCCCATCATCGTACCAGTTATTTCAAAGGCAAAACCGCCTTTTTGCTGCAGGTATAAATCTGTTATTCTGCTTCGTCACTGCTCTTAGCTGTGTCAGCTGTTTCTGTATCAGTACTGCTTTCTGTAGTGTCAGTTGTTTCTGCGTCATCGCCGCTTTCTGTAGTATCAGTGCTCTCTGCATCCTCACTGCCGTCTGTAGCATCAGTCTCCTCTGTAGCCTCTGCATCTGCACTGCTGTCAGCAGTATCTGCTGCTACCTCTTTAATAGAGAAAACATGGTCATCTGTGATTTCCAGTTTGTCCAGAACCTTGTTATTTACAGTGATATCAGCATCCTCAAGCCATTTTCCTGTTGTATCTGAATAGTAAGCGGTACGTTTTGTATTCTCAAGAGATTCCTTCTTGGATGCAGTAGCGTCATCGTCTTTCACATTATCCATACGGAGGATGTAGATGCTGCTGTCTGTCTCTACAAGCTCGCCATAAACTTCGCCGTCTTTCAGAGTTCGAAGTGCCTCAACAACTGCATCATCATAGGAATTGGTAATATCCTCATCGTCGCTGTCATTTGTGAAAATAGTACCTGACAGACCTGCATAACTGTCATTCACAGATTTAGCTGTCTCGCCCATATCAGCAGACGGGTCCTCTTTCATCTTATCCAGGATCTCCTGTGCCTCTTCCTTACGGGTAGCGATATCATCATCTGTCAGATCACTTCCGCTGATAGAAATGCTTACATAGCTAAAAGCGGACTGCTGTGCTTCCTCATCAGTAATATTAATTTCTGCCTCATTACGGATCGGCTCATAAATTCTCTGACGGTATGTCTCAAGCTCCAGAAGAGTCTTAACCTGATCTTCTGTTACAGCCAGCTCTTTGAGCGTTTCCTCATCATTGTCTGACATAAACTGTGCAGCTGCATCTGCGATTGCTGTCTCATCATCAGAAGTAACTTCCACATTATAATCGGCAGCTTTCTCCTTCATAATGTACATAAGCTCAACCTGCTCCAGGAACTGGTCGCGGGCCTGCTCTCCATAAGTAGTTCCTGACTCGGAGTCTACAGTCTGGCTCCAGATATTATCTGCTGTTCCCATAAAGCTCTTGTACATGGCAACGGTCTGTGCCTGTGATTCACGGGCATACAGACTTACAACACCCATAGGAATATCAGTGCCATCTACAGTTGCAACTGTTTTCTCTCCATCTATAGTTTTTCCGCATCCGGAAAGCATTCCAACTGCCATTACACCAGCAAGTGCTGCTACAGTTGTATTTTTCACGATTTTTTTCATATTGATCACCAATTACCCTTTCACTGATGTGCCAATGTGGGCACGTTATTATGAGTATAAAACTTTTTTTCCCTAAGGGCAAGTAAAAAGGGGAAAATCCGGCAGAATTCACACAATTTTCGTTCTTTCATCCAGAGCGTGCCCCAAAAGGCTTCCAGCAAGATGTACGTCACATTTTGTGGGAGATTTTGGGGGCATGCTCCGAATTTAATTTTCTTCCACCAGTTCTCCCAGTTCCTTTGCAAACAGCGTCAATGCCTGCACAATATCTCCCACCGGAGAAAAAAGGAATTTCGGCTCTTTATCTGGCTTAAATTGCAGCTGCCTGCGGTATTTTGCAACCAGTGGCGGGATTCCCTCCGGATTCAGATGTGCATTCTCGTAAAGGGTAATACGGATTTCTCTTTGCAGCTGTTTGATCTCCGTAATATAAGCCTGGTGTGCCAGCGCCTTCAGTCTTGCAATTGCCAGCAGATTGAGTACTGCTTTTGTAGGCTCTCCAAAGCGGTCAATCAGCTCCTCCAGCATATCGTCGTATTCCTGCTGGGACTCAATTCCCGCAATTCTCTTATAAATGTCCAGCTTCTGGAACTCATTACTGATATAACTGTCTGGAATAAATGCATCCATATTCAGATCAATAGTTGTCTCAAAATCTTCCATTGTATGGATTCCTTTTGCCTCTTTTACTGCCTCGCTAAGCATTTTACAGTACAGATCATAGCCCACTGCGTTCATATGTCCATGCTGCTGTGCACCAAGAAGATTTCCAGCACCGCGAAGCTCCAGGTCACGCATGGCGATTTTAAACCCGCTTCCAAGATCCGTAAATTCACGGATGGCAGAAAGACGTTTCTCAGCAACTTCCCGAAGCATGGTATTCCGGCGGTACATAAGGAATGCATAGGCAGTTCTGTTGGAGCGGCCGATTCTTCCCCGAAGCTGATAAAGCTGGGAAAGCCCGTATTTATCAGAATCATGGATGATCATGGTATTTACATTAGAAATATCAAGTCCTGTCTCAATAATAGTAGTGGAAACCAGTACGTCAATATCTCCGTTGATAAAGTCATACATTACCCGTTCCAGTTCTCTTTCACTCATCTGCCCGTGTGCAAAATCCACTCTTGCATCTGGCACCAGCTTGGAGATCCGAAGGGCAACCTCATCAATATCTGTAACCCGGTTATAAACATAATAAACCTGTCCGCCTCTGCGAAGCTCCCTGCCAATAGCTTCACGTACTGTCTCTTCGTCATACTCCATAACGTAAGTCTGGATCGGCATTCTGTCTATAGGCGGCTCTTCCAGCACGCTCATGTCACGGATTCCGATCATACTCATATGAAGAGTTCTGGGAATAGGGGTAGCAGTCAGGGTAAGAACGTCAATGTCTTTTTTCAGCTGCTTGATTTTTTCTTTATGAGTGACACCAAAACGCTGCTCTTCATCAATGATCAGAAGTCCCAGATTTTTGTACTCCACATCCTTGGAAAGCACTCTGTGGGTACCGATTACAATATCCACCTGTCCTTTTTTCAAATCCTGGATGGTCTTTTTCTGCTGTGCAGGGGTACGGAAACGGCAAAGAAGATCCACACGCACTGGAAATTCCTTCATTCTCTGAAGAAACGTATTGTACACCTGCTGGGCAAGTATGGTAGTTGGCACCAGATAAACTACCTGGCGGCTTTCCTGCACTTCTTTAAATGCAGCACGCAGGGCAATTTCGGTTTTGCCATAGCCAACATCACCACATACCAGACGGTCCATGATCTTGGTGCTCTCCATATCTCTTTTGGTGTCCTCAATAGCATTTAACTGATCTTCCGTTTCCTCGTAGGGAAACATCTCTTCAAATTCCCGCTGCCATACTGTATCCGGGCCACACACATAGCCTTCCTTTTCCTGGCGCACTGCATAAAGCTCAACCAGCTCTTTTGCAATATTTTTTACTGCGCCCTTTACCTTTGACTTGGTACGGTTCCACTCCTGGGTTCCAAGCTTATTCAGCTTCGGAACCTTCGCCGTATCTGCACCGGAATATTTCTGCAGTGCGTCCAGCTGGGTAGCAAGAATATACAGGTTGCTGCCATCACGGTACTCGATTTTAATATAATCCTTAACAACCTTATCAACTTCTACTTTTTCAATTCCCCGGTAAATTCCCAGTCCATGCTTTTCATGAACCACATAATCTCCTATGGAAAGCTCCGCAAAATCCTGAATCCGCTTTCCATTATAGGTTTTCTTCTTTTTCTTTTTTTTCTGCTCCTGACCGAAAATATCTGTTTCTGTAATAACCGCAAACTTGATCAGCGGATATTCGAAACCTTTCCGGGCGTGTCCATACATAACCATGATTTCCCCAGGATTTATCACACGGTCATAATCCTGGCTGTAAAAAGCATTCAGCTCATTTTCCTGAAGATCCTTTGCCAGACGTTCTGCCCTTGTGCGGGAACCGGAGAGAAGAGCAATCTGATACCCCTGTTTTTTGTACTTTTCCAGATCCTCTACCAGAAGCTCAAAGCTGCTGTTATAAGAGGTCACGCTTTGCACTGTAAGATTGAATTTCTCTTTGGAAAAATTCCATTCCACAGCCCGGGGTTCCAGAGCAGATAAAGAAACCGCCCGGCATTTGTTTAACTGCCTTTGCACCTTGGAAAATTCGCAAAGCCACTGTACTGGAAGATCCTGCTCTCCTTTTTCTTCCCTGTGGATACGGCTTTGCTGATATTCCTGCTCCACACCAAGACCGTTTTCCAGAATGCGATTTGGCTCATCCAGGAAGAAAAGAGTCTTTTCTTTCGGAAAATAATCTGGAAAAGATACCATTTTCTTCGCACCTGTCCACTCCACGGCAGGATAAATGGCAATTTCGTCCAGATTTTCCAATGAACGCTGGCTTTCGGCATCAAAGCTTCGGATGGAATCAATTTCATCCCCCCAAAGCTCAATTCTCCAGGGATTTTCTTCTGTCAGGCAGTAAATATCAACAATTCCACCACGTACGGAAAACTGTCCCGGCATTTCTACCTGTCCCACCCGTTCATATCCAAGATCAACCAGTGCTTTTTTCAGGGCATCCATATTGATCACACTGTCTGAATAAAAATGCAAAACCTTTTTCTTAATTTCTTCTAAGGGCATAAGATAATCCATACAGCCGTCAATGCTGGTAACAACAGTAAGTTCTTCCTTCTCCAGAAGTGCTTTTACTACACACATTCTCTGTCTGATCAGAAGATTTCCCTGAATGTCAGCCTGAAAAAACAACAAGTCCTTTGCAGGATAAAATAAAGTATTTTTATCATAAAAACGCAGATCCTCAAACGCCTCTTTCGCCTGACGTTCATCTCCTGCTATCACCAGCCGCATAGGTGTTTTCCCGGAAAGCCCATGGATCAGATGCGCTTTCTGGGATTCCAGACAGCCTGTGATCTGGACGATCCCCTCATTCTTTTCAATACTTTTTTCAATTTCTTCGAATTCAGCCATTCCTTTAAGAGGCTGGGAAAATGAAAGCATGGCTTTCCTCCTTTCATTGAATACGATCTAGTACAGCGAAAATTAAGTAACCGCCATATTGACTTGTCTGATTTTTCATATGCCGCGTTGTCGTCAATCGCCGTAGCCACCGCTACGCCTCATTCCTTCGCCTTGCATATGAGAAAATCATCCGGCGTCAATATAGCAGATACTTAATTTTCGATGTACTAGGTTAAAAAGAAGCCCAGCTTATTAACTGGACTTCTTTCTGTTGTATTCATTCATGGCTGCATCTGCGCCATCTGTTATAATTTTTTCAACTGCATCTGCTGCATGTTCAATTGCTTCATCTACAAGCTTGCGGTCCTCTGCACTGAAACGTCCAAGAACATGATCTGCCAGATCCCAGCCCTTTGGCTTGGCTCCCACGCCGACCTTCACCCGCATAAACTTCTGGGTTCCAAGTCTTCCGATAATATCCTTAAGCCCATTGTGACCACCTGCGCTTCCCTGCTTGCGGATGCGAAGCTGTCCCGGATCCAGATCAATATCATCCTGAATTATAATCAGTTCACTTTCCGGATCAATTTTGAAATAAGCTGCCATTTCCTGTACAGGACCACCGCTTAAATTCATAAAGGACAAAGGTTTCATGAAAATTACCTTTTCGCCCCCAATGAATCCGGAACCATACATGGCATTAAATTTTACGCCGCCCTGGGGAATTTTATGTCTTTCCACAAGAACGTCAATCGTGTCGAAACCCATATTGTGACGGGTTGCCTCATACTGCTTCCCCGGGTTTCCCAGTCCAACAACTAAATACATATATTCTTATTCCTGTTCTAAAAATCAGTTAAAATAAACCATCTCGTCTGCCAGCGGCTCACATAGGCTTACATTCTCTGCATAGAGAACAATACCCTCACCCTGGTACTCAGTTCTGTTTTCAAAAGCAACTTTTGCAGTCACTTCCACCCATTCACCTGGCTTCAGCTTGGGTGCATATGCGCTCTTGCAAATATATCCAAGGAAAGAAGTATCGTCTGCACAGCAGGTCATCGCAGTACGTCCCGGAATAAAGAATTTGCTTCCCATACCTCTTGGACGGCGGGCGCGGGCTTTAAAGCGAATTGTTTTTCCAACATAACGGTCCGGATGGTCCATAGCATCTACGAACCAGATTCCGTAATCTTCCGGTGGAATGTCCACGATATCTGCGTCCAGGTCAAATGGCATCTGGTCTGCAAAAATATCTGTCATCTCGCCTTCTTCATCCTCAAAAATAACCTCTGCACTTGGGTTTACTACTTTTATGCTTCTTCTGAAATTTGAAAGAGGATATTCCATCTTGCTGCGGTTAAATACAACCATGTCAGCATTGCGGACCATATCCATAAAAATAGATTTCATATTCTGCATATATACCTGGAATGTGCTTGCATCTACGCAGGTAATGTGCTGCTCAATTCCCCATCCCTGTGGAAGTCTCATTTCTTCAAATTTGCTTACCAGCCACATTCCATTGTATTCCATAACCACACGCTCCGGCTGATGGATAATATCCAGTGCCTGAAGGCGTTCCGGGGTAAAATCTTCTTCTTTTTCGATGACTTCTACTACAACATTATCCTTTGCAAGAGCATCCTCATCGTATTCTTCTTCTCCCTCTTCACAGAGAATCAGAAGGGTTTTTCCCTCTGTGCGGAAGTAATCCTGCTGCAGGGTAAAGCTAAGGAAAGAGGTCTTGCCGCTTTCCAGAAATCCGGTTATGAGATAAATCGGTACTGTAATTTCATCCATGTTACAGAAACCTCCCTGTATTTTCTTCTTATGCGGGCAGAAGTCTCCGCCCGCACCATTTTCTTATATCAGGCAACGCCAAACAGCTCTGCCAGTTTGTCCTCTTTTAATTTGGAACCGATTACGCAAAGACGTCCTGTATATTCTGGAGAACCTTCACGAATCTCTGTTTCTTCCGGAACCATATCGAAGTAAATCCATGTTCCATCCTCTGCCGGAAGCATTCCCTTTGCACGGAGGATCACGCCATACTCATCTGAAGCAGAAAGGCTCTCCAGCATTTTTTCAAGACCCTCTCTTGTAAATTTCTTAATTGTCTCACGGCCCCAGCTTGTAAACACCTCATCTGCATGATGATGGTGATGGTCATGATGATGTCCACAGCCGCACTCGTCGTCATGGTCATGATGGTGATGATGCTCATGCTCCTCATGATCATGGCCATGTCCACAGCCACATTCATCGTCATGGTCATGATGGTGATGATGCTCATGCTCCTCATGATCATGGCCATGTCCGCAGCCACATTCATCGTCATGGTCATGATGGTGATGATGCTCATGCTCTTCATGATCGTGGTCATGTCCACAGCCACATTCATTGTCATGGTCATGATGATGATGATGCTCATGCTCTTCATGATCGTGGTCATGTCCGCAGCCGCACTCGTCGTCATGATCGTGATGATGATGCTCATGCTCTTCCTTCAGCAGCTCATCAGCCAGAGAAACCGGGTGCTCCATAACTTCCAGAATCTTCTTGCCGTCAAGCTTCTCGATTGGGGTTGTAATAATAGCAGCTTTCTCATTAATAGAACGAAGAAGTTCCATAGACTGCATAGCTTTCTTCTCATCCACAATATCAGTACGGCTCATGATGATTGCACCCGCATACTGTACCTGGTTATCAAAAAACTCGCCGAAGTTTCTCATATACATTTTGCACTTCTTAGCATCAACAACGGTAGTATAGCTGTTTAACTGAATGTCAACATCTTCCTCAACACCCTGAACAGCCTTGATAACATCTGAAAGTTTGCCAACACCTGAAGGCTCGATAAGAATACGGTCTGGATGATATTTCTCAACAACTTCTTTCAAAGAAGCTCCAAAATCACCAACTAAAGAGCAGCAGATACATCCGGAATTCATTTCACGAATCTCAATGCCTGCATCTTTCAGAAAACCACCGTCAATACCGATCTCGCCAAACTCATTCTCAATGAGCACAACCTGCTCACCCTCAAATGCTTCTTTCAGAAGTTTTTTAATAAGAGTTGTCTTACCGGCTCCAAGGAAACCGGAGATAATATCAATCTTTACCATTTTGTATTTCCCCTTTCTATAAAATGTATGCCACAAAATAGGACATACAGATTGCCATAACATTCTTTCAGACAGGCCTTAGAGTGTATCAAAAGGATTTTTGCACAAAAAGCTATGACCAGGAAGCAGTAATACCCCCTGGTTGCAAAAAAATTCAAACACACTCTATCTGTCAGAAAAGGGGACATGACTATGTCACATCCCCCCTGATATATTATCCCAAATTCACAGATTTATGCAGATCAGCCGTTGATCATGAAGTGCATAAGTTTATCAATATCTTCTTTCTCATATGCAACGATCTCAAGTTCCGGAATCTCACCGTTAGAGAAGATGTTTGCAAGAGATACATACTGTGATAATTTAGATTTCAGGTTCAGTCTATCACCTTCGCCAGTTACCAGCTCTACTTTACCCTGGCAGCTGTCTACTATGCTAAAAAATTTCTCAATGTCTTTAATATTAGATACTTTCATGTCAATATTCTCCTTTCAACATGTACACTTTTTTCCATTTCTTTTCATCGGGCTCATTATATCGCAACTTTTCTTAAATTTCAACAGATTTTTGCCCTTATGAGAAAAATCCCCAACAGTTACAAACAATGACTGATTTTGCCCTTTTCTTTCGGCATTTTTAATACTGGAAAATGGCAACTCCATATGCCGGAAGAGGGTATGCAAAGGAAAATGGCCTGTTATCACAGTCCTGCTTCTCTGCTTTAAATATCTTCTTGGAAGTCATTCCATTTTCATTCAGAATCTGTGTGTATTGTTTTTTCTTCGGAACTCCAACCCTATAATCTGGGCGGTCAACCGGTGTGAAATTACATACTACCAGAAGATTATTTCTTCCGGTAGGAGATTTTCTTACAAAACTGAAAATGCTTCTGTCGCCATCGTCTGCATTGATCCACTCAAATCCGGAAGGATCATTGTCCATTCCATAAAGTGCCGGATACTTGCGGTACATTTTCAGTAATGCCTGTACAAAATCCTTCAGATCACGATGCTTCTCTTCTCCTAAAAGGAACCAGTCAAGCTCGCGCTCTTCACTCCACTCCCGAAGCTGTCCGAATTCCTGTCCCATAAACAGAAGCTTCTTGCCAGGATGGCAGAACATAAATGTATAGGCTGCTTTCAGATTCTTAAACTTATCATCCAGCTCTCCTGGCATCTTCTCAAGCATAGATTTCTTCAGATGAACAACCTCATCATGGGAAATAACCAGTATATATTTCTCACTGTATGCATAAGTCATGGAGAAAGTCATCTTATTATGATTAAACTTGCGGAAATAAGGATCCAGCTTCATGTATTCTAGGAAATCATTCATCCAGCCCATGTTCCACTTCAGGGAAAATCCAAGCCCGTCATCCTCTGCCTTTCCTGTAACCATCGGCCATGCGGTAGATTCCTCTGCAATCATTACAGTACCGTGATTTCTTCCAAGAACCACAGTATTCAGATGTTTGAAAAATTCAATTGCTTCCAGATTCTGATTTCCGCCATATTTGTTGGCAACCCACTGGCCATCACTCTTTCCATAGTCCAGATAAAGCATAGAAGCAACTGCATCCACACGAAGTCCGTCTACATGACATTCCTCTATCCAGAACAGGGCATTTGCAATCAGGAAATTCTTAACCTCCGGTCTGCCGTAATTGTAGATCTTGGTTCCCCAGTCCGGATGTTCTCCCTGTCTTGGGTCTTCGTGCTCATAAACGGCTGTACCGTCAAAATTCGCCAGTCCATGTGCATCCTTTGGAAAATGTGCAGGTACCCAGTCCAGGATAACGCCAATCTTCTGTCTGTGAAGGTAATCCACCATGTACTTAAAATCCTGCGGTGTTCCGTAACGTGAAGTAGGTGCATAATATCCTGTCACCTGATAGCCCCAGGAACCATCAAAAGGATGTTCTGCAATTCCCATCAGCTCCACATGTGTATATCCCATATCCTTTACATACTGTGCCAGCTTCACCGCCAGCTCCCGATAATTGTAAAAGCCTTTTTCGTTCTCTTCTGTAACAGGATGCTTCATCCAGGAACCTGGATGCACCTCATAAATTGCCATGGCATCTTTTGTTTCGTCAAATTTTTGACGATTCTTCATCCAGGTAGCATCTTTCCATTTGTAATCCCGGATGTCTGTAATACGTGAAGCAGTTCCAGGTCTTAACTCTGCCTCGTTGGCATATGGATCTGCTTTATAAAGATGCTCTCCATTCATTCCTACAATAAAAAATTTATATAATTGTCCAATTTTTGCCCCTGGCACGAAAGTTTCGAATACGCCAATAGGTCCGGCCTTTGTCATTGGGGCAGCCGTTTCGTCCCAGTCATTAAATTCTCCGACTACGGATACAGACTGTGCATTAGGAGCCCATACTGCAAAATAAACGCCCTCTTCTTTCCCCTCTTTTACCGGATGTGCGCCTAACTTTCTGTAAATATCATAGTGGGTTCCCTGTCCAAAAAGATACTGGTCCAGCTCTGTAAACTGTAATTTCTCTCCCATTCGAAAGTTACCTCCCTAAAACTTTCATTTTGTAGCCACTTGCTTACGCACATTATAACACACTCTTTTCCTCCATGCCACAAGAAGTTTGTCTATTATTCATAAAAAACATACAGATAAACCAATTTTTCCTGTAAAAAAATACGCCTGTACTTATTGAAATTTCCTTAAGTACAAGCGTATTTTATGGGGCACACCAAATATGAGAAAGTAGCGATTTACGCAGTAAATCAGCGGATTTCGAATATTCGGAGGATTGCGGAAGCTACCTATCACTCACCGGAATCACTGCTGAAATCTTCTCCATCTTCACTTCCGTCCGAATAACCGTCACTTCCATCGGAACCGGAATCAGAACCTGTATCGGAACCATCAGAGCTTCCGTCACTGAAATCTCCCTCATTTCCATCGGAACTTCCGTCAGATCCATCACTGGAGCCATCATCCGAACTATCGCCAGAAGCGTCAGAGGTTCCATCTGCTGAAGCATCAGAAGAACCACTTCCCTGATAACCGGCTACCAGTCCTGCATCCAGTGAGCTCTGCCAGAATTCAGAATATCTTGCAGGCTGAAGGGTTACATTCTTTGCTGCTGCCATTTCACTTACTGTCACCAGCTTATATCCCTGTGCGATCAGATCTGGAATCAGGCGAAGAGCAGCCTCTACAGATGGCTCATGGATATCATGCATAAGAATAATCGTTCCATCCTGAAGACTCTCGTCATTCATAATTCCATTGTAATCCATATCTGCATCCAGATAACTCCAGTCCAGACTGTCGATTGACCACATAATAAATGGTTTTCCTACTGCAGAAATAATCTCATCATTGCAGTTTCCATAAGGTGCACGGATCACAGTAGATGCCTGTCCACATGCATCAATAAGAGCCTGATCTGTATCACCGAACTGTTTCACCACACTGTCTATATCAAGTTCAAACATATTGGCATGATCCCAGGAATGATTTCCAATCTCACAGCCAAGTTCTACCATACGTTTCACTTCATTTGGATACTGATCTACAAGTGATCCAAGCATAAAGAAAGTAGCATGTGCATTATTTTCTTCCAGGCAGTCAAGAAGCTTGTCTGTATACTGTCCGGGACCATCATCAAATGTCAGGGCAATCAGAGGCCTCTTCTTTTCAGAATTATAGGAACCATCATCGTTGAAATAATAATCATTGGCGCCCACAGTAACCCATCCGGTCTGTATATAACCATTGCTGTCAAATGAATATTTCACACCGTCAATCTCTGCCATACCATTGGTGTAATATGTACCATCTGCATTCTGATACCATCGTCCATTACTGTCCTCATGCCAGCCAGGTGTCAGTGCCGCAACCTTGGTAACATCCCCTTGTCCCTTCAAAGGCTGTCTGACTGCCTGGGTAGGATCCGAGTTTTCTGTCTCAGCCTGTACCTGCTGGGACGTCCCCGCACTCTTCCCACCAATGCGGTTTACAATCGGAAAAATCACCCCTCTTATTACAAATATCACTGCCAGCACTGCTGCAACAATATAAGTAACCAGCTTAATGATCTTCCTGCGCCGTATCTGCCGCTGCTTTCGGCGCATTCTTTCACGCATAACCCTTCTATCCATTCATACTCCCTCTTTATCCGTTGTTACACAAAGCCTGCTTAAGCACAGGCGACAATCCTATAAAACTTTCTTCAGTTCCAGCTCATCGGTCACCAGAAGAATATCTGCCTCTTTTCCTACAGAAAGAGAACCCACTTTATCATAAATTCCTATGCTCTTCGCCGGATTTCTTGTGGCCGCAAAAACTGCCTCTTCAAGCGGCACGCCAAAAGAGACAACCTTACGCATACAATCATAAAGGTTGGTAGCAGATCCTGCAATGGTTCCGTCCTTCAAGGTAGCCTTGCAGTCTTTCATGGTTACTTCCTGTCCACCAAGCTGATAGGTACCATTCTCCATTCCTGTAGCCATCATGGAATCACTGATCAGAACAATACGCTCCGGTCCAAACATCTTAAAGGTAGCACGGATCACTGATGGATGAATATGGATTCCGTCACAGATCATCTCCACCATACACTGGCTATCATCAGAAGCCGCACCAATCATTCCCGGCTCTCTGTGTGCAAGGGGCATCATGGCATTATAAAGATGTGTCACATGATGTGCACCTCTTCTCATTGCCTCTGAGGCTGTTTCATAATCAGCACTGGTATGTCCAAGAGAAATGCAGACCTCGTCATGGACTTCATCAATAAATTCCATTGCTCCCTCTACATTTGGTGCCAGTGTTACCAGCTTCACCATATTTCCGGAATAGGTGTTCAGTTCACGGAAAAATCCTGCATCTGGTTTGCGGATGTAGCCTTCTACATGAGCACCTTTTTTCTTCGGATCAAGAAATGGACCTTCCATATTGATTCCCTGTACAGTTGCACCATCTTCCAGCTCTCCCACCATCTTAATAGTGGAAAAAATCTCTTTCAGTTCTTCTGCAGGCAAAGTCATGGAAGTAGGGCAATAAGAAGTAATTCCGTGACTCTTCTCATACTTCAGAATAACCTTAAGGCCTTCCGGGTCTGCGTCAGAAAAATCATGTCCAAATGCACCATGACTGTGAACATCCACCAGTCCCGGAATTACCTTAAGCCCGGTGGCATCCACTACAGTCTTATCTGTTACTTCCTCTTCTCCTGCTACGATCTTGTGGTTCTCCACATAAAGATCCTGCACCTTAAAACTTCCGTCTTCCTGAAATACTTCTCCATTTCTGATAATCATGATTCTTCCCCCCTTGAATCAATCCTGTGTATCTGCTTCTGCTGATGCGTCTGCCTCTGTATCCTCTGCGGTATCTGTCTGTGAATCTGTATTATCTGCTGTATTCGCAGCATCCGCTGATGTCTCTGTATCAGCCGCACTGTCTGTCTTAGTAGAATCTTCTGCACCTGCATCCTCTGCTGTGCTGTCAGCTGAAGCCTGTTCAAATGTGGCATTAGCAACAATAAAGTCCTCAACTCTGGTCAGACCGATGCTCTCATCAACTGCAACTTGTCCATAAGTATCGATCAGAGTTGCCAGATCTCCGGAACCATACTGCTCTACCAGATCATTCTGGATTGCAAGGCTCTCTTCATCATCAAAGGTCATTCCCTCTGCATCCATAATTCCCTGAATGATCAGATCCTGTTTTACCTTTGCCTGTGCATACTGCTGGCACTGTGCATCAAAATCCTCCTGTGCAATTCCCTGAGATTCAATAAACTCATCCAGCTCCATATCTGCCTGCTTTGCATAAGACTCTGCAATGCTCTTAAAGTTCTTTGCAGCCTCATCCATATCCTTCTCCGGATATTCCAGAACTTCTGAATTAGTAAAGATTGTAGTCCATGCTGTACTGCGGAGACTGTTTTCTGCCTGATCCTGTGCATCCTGCTCAAGCTGTGTTCTTACAGAAGCCTTATATTCATCTACATTTGAAGAATCTGTATTAGCTGTAACCCACTCATCAGTCAGCTCCGGTGCTCTCTTAAAGCTCTGAACTGTAATCTGGAATACAGCTTCCTGACCTGCCAGATCTGTGTTCCGGTAGCTCTCCGGGAAAGTGACAGTAACGTCCTTCGTCTCACCCTTCTTCATTCCCACGATTCCTTCTTCAAAGCCAGGAATCATAGTTCCGCTTCCGATTACCAGATCATAATTATTAGCAGTTCCGCCATCAAAAGCTTCGCCATCCTTTGTTCCTACAAAATTAATAGTTGCAGTGTCGCCATCCTGAATTACAGCATCCTCGTCATCTACTGTTTCACTCTTTGCCTGAAGATTCTGTGTAACCTTACTGTCCACATCATCGTCAGTTACTTCCTGAACGGAATTATCCAGGGTAATTCCTTTATACTCTGCAATTGTAATGTATTTCTCAACATTATCAACAGATACCAGTCTGGTATCTCCTGATGCAGCATCTTCACTGTTATCTGCTGAATCTTCCTTATCAGTGGAATCCTCTGCCTTATCTTCAGCTGTACTTTCTGTATTCTGCTCTGTAGCAGCCTCATCCTTTGTTGTCTCTTTATTGTCTCCGCAGCCATTTACAGCAAGCATCATACACATTGCTGCAACTGCAAGATATGCTTTTCTTTTCATAATTTGCTCCCTTCAAAAATTCTCTTTATAAACTAACACATTTTCTCTCAAAAAGAAAGCCCGCCAGCACAATTCATTTTTTCTTAAGAAAAATATTATAATCTTTTTTATGAATCACTGTTCATCGGTGGCACCGGCGTAGGTCTTGACGGATCAAAGACCTGGCTTACATCAAATAAATCCGCAAGCATCTCCGGATTATAATACATCCTGTATCCATCCACATTTCTTCTTCCCATTCGGAAATACTGATCTGTGATCTGTACAAAATATTGATTGGAATCCACATTACAGTAATAATCATAACCCTGGGATTTCAGATAATCGAATTTCTCATTTCCTGTATATTCCCCACCGGTATTAATATCTGCACCAAAGGCAAAAATAATAATATCTGTGCCGCCAATAAGCGGATCAATATTTTCTTTAAAGTTCTGGGTGTCTGTTTCCAGACGTTCCATGGAAACCGTAGACATGTTCTTATGTCCCCAGGTATGGCTTGCAAAAGTCCAGCCCTCTGCCTTCATGGCATCTGCCACTTCCTTTGCACCTGCCCGCTCTGTTTCCAGATCAAAATCCGGATGTGCATCCAGCCATGCTTTCTTATCATCATTCAGGTCATCCGGTCTTGTCTGGTAACTGATGTCAGTACGATAGCCCAAAATTCCATTGTATCCGGTAAGTGCAACAATTCCCTTATGTCCGTGATATGCAAAATCAGGATGTTCCTCCACGAAACGATCAATAAGAGGAACCACATCATAATCTCCCACTACGGTACTTCCGTCATCCTGCACATACTCATTACGTACTTTACCATCTTCATCTACCACAAGCTTGGTGGCAATTCCATCTCCGTCCTGGGAATGATAATAACATACATCATCCTGGGAAAGTACAAAAGGAGTCTTTCCCTTCGGAAGATAAATCTCCTTTGCCTTCATGTTTCCATTTTCATCAAGTCCGGCCAGGTCATAAAGATTCACCATTACATATCCCTCATCGTACATGATCTGGGTGATCTTATTGAACTCTTCCATAGTGGTCATAACCTGATTATATCCATCCTGTTTATAATCACCATCAAATGCCCTGGATGTATCTACAATAAGAGAATGATAAAAAATATGCGTTACCTGCTCCGGGGACCATGCCACACATTTATCTTTTTTCTTCTGGTATTTCTCTGCCGCCTCCTGAAAATGCACATTGCGGACATAAGCATTGTCATTCTGAAGCAGGCTGATGGCACCATCGTAATCGTACTGGGTGGCCCGGGTCTTTGCTGTAGTCAGCACTTTCTTCTCATGGCGAAGCTGCCGGCTGATAATCCCGGCTCCGGCTGCAGCCGCCTGCGGCATGGTGTTTTGTGTATCTTCTATAGACGCCTGGGTTACTGTAGGCACACTCTGATCACCCTGATTCTGTCCATCATCCACCGGTGCATTACTTTCATCAGAGTTCCCATTTCCGGTATTTTGATTTCCCGTACTTTGATTTGCTTTACTCTCTGAAGTATCCTTCTGTGGAATCAGATCTTTCACCTGCGCTACAAGAGTTTCCATTCCCTTCTTCAGACCGATCCTGTCTCCATAAAAATATCCCAAAGCTCCCAGAACAGCCAGCGCAGTAATAATAAGAGCCAGATTCCGGTTCCGGATCTGCCTCTTCCTTCTTCTTAGGATACGTTCATGCCGCTCTTGTCGTCTCTGCTCGTAGAACTGTTCTTCTCTTCGGGATTCTTCTTCTATTTCCTGTAATTCTCTATCAAGCTCCCCAGCAGTATCTTCGTGGGAAAGCCTGTTTTCATTCAGAACAGAACGGTCTGTCTGCTCTGTATCTGATTTTTTCATAATCGTATAACTCCTTATCCGTCCTGTCAGCTACCCCCTCATAAAATGGGTCCGTATTATCTCTCACATTAGTTTAACCATATCAGATAAAACTATCCCATTTGTAATCACCATGTTTCATTATACATGATAACCAATGAAATTGCCATCTAAATAAAGTAAAACAATTGCCTTTTTCGCCAAATAATGCTAAAATATATTTTATGCAATAAGAGCTACTGTTCTTTACAGAAACAGCAGCTAACAAGAAACTTTATATGGTAGGAGGATAAGTATGCATCCAGTAACAATCGTCCTTCTGGTAATTCTTGTGATCCTCATCGGATTACTCGTTGGTTTATATTTCTTCGGCAAGAAGACCCAGAAGAAACAGGAAGAACAGCAGGCACAGATCGAAGCAAGCAAACAGACCGTTTCCATGCTCGTTATTGATAAGAAGAGAATGCCACTTAAGGAATCCGGTCTCCCACAGATGGTCATTGACCAGACACCTAAGCTTCTTCGCCGCTCCAAGCTTCCCATCGTTAAGGCCAAGGTTGGCCCGAAGATTTCTATCCTTATCGCAGATGAGAAGGTATTCGACCTTATCCCTGTAAAGAAAGAGATCAAAGCAGAAGTCAGCGGACTTTACATAGTAGGTGTAAAGGGAATCCGTGGTAATCTGGAGGCTCCGGCTAAGAAGAAAAAAGGCTTTTTCGCCCGCTTTAAGAAAACTGCCGAAGAAGCACAGGCAGCACAGAAAGCCCAGAATGATCAGAAACAGGGCAAGAAATCCAAGAAAAAGAAATAATACTGGAAAGCTCCGCAAAAACCGCGGAGCTTTTTTAATTCTTCCTCGCTTCCAAATTATGCCTCAAAATTTCTTTTAATTTTCAAAGACACTTCACTAAAATTATTTAACAGGAACGATCAAACATTAAAGCTTGCTTTCAAAACACTTTCTGCAGGATGTGCGTCTTAATTTATAGTAAATTTTGTTCGGACGAAACATCATAACGGGCTATATAGTCCAAATTCCGGTCAGCTCTTAAGTGTAAAACTGATAAAATCAATTTTTCCAGTTCCTTTATAGCGGAAAAATAAGGGTTTTCGTCCTTCTTCTATGTTTAAGTTTCCAGTAAAAATTTCTACAGTTTTCCCCAGGTTCTTGTTCTCTTTTCGCAAATATCTGCGCTTATTATCCGAAGAAAATTTCCCATCATGAATTACGATTTCTCCATTTATATGGGAAAAATCTTTCCTATCGGACACCTGCATAACACCTTTTCCATTTCCCTGGATCTCAATTTCAATTTCAGCAGCCTGTCCCATATGAAAATACTTAAATCCTGCCACTGCCCCGTCACGCATGTTTGCAATATATTGCGTATCCCTTTGTTCCCCGTCTTTTGTCCTTTGGGTAAAATACGGATGTCTGGCAAAAACACGGCCTGGGGCAGTACAGTCATACCGTCCGGTTCCTTCCTTTGCCCAGAGGTTACAGGCAATACTTGCAGGATATTTCCCAATTCCATTAAGGGGACCGGCATTTAAGCCACAGCTGGTTATTTCTGCCTGCAAAAATCCACCGTCAATTCTTCTGTACAGTTTCTCCGCACAGCCTTGTCTTGCATAAGAACTTCTGTTGGTCTGACGGTGATAAAAAATATACCACTGACCATCAATTTCTACCATTCCACCATGAGTATTTCCCAGATAATTTGCAGCCTTTTTTTCATCCGTATTTCCATCCAGATAAAGATCACCAAGATCCACCAGTGTCCCGCCATAGACAAAAGGACCTTTCGGGCTCTCAGCCATTGCGTAGCATAATTCATGATTATGCTGGGAGGAATAAACGAAACAATATTTCCCATCTATTTTCCGAATGGAGCTTGCTTCAAAAAATGCATGATCCGGGAATGCTCCTTTTTTTCCTTTTATTGGAAAAAGAAGTGTTGGTCCATCCTTAATCGTGACCATATCCTGTTCCAGCTCCAGTACTACACCGCCTTCGTTTGTAAGATTGTGTCCTCTTGAAGCAAAAAAAGGAACCTTGGTGGCAAATCCGGAATACAAATAAACTTTTCCATCTTCGTCTGTAAGAACTCCCGGATCAAAAGGAAAGGGTTCCCCGCTTTTTGTTCCCCAGATATGTCCGTCTTTAAAGTGAACATGCCCGTAAAACTCATATTTTCCAGCTGGAGTGTCACACACAGCCACTCCCATTTCTCCCATAAAATCAAATGCATAATATAAATAAAAGCGCCCGTCCGGCCCCTGTGTAACATCAGGCGCATACAGACAACGCAGTCCTGTTTTATTGTGAGGATCCTGTTTTTTACGGTAGATTATCCCCTCATATTTCCAGTCTGATAAATCTTTCACAGGTGCAGACCAGCATACATAATCGTTGACACAAAATATGGGAGCTCCAAATCTGTCATGAGAACCATAAACATACACTCTGTCCCCAAATACATGTGGTTCCCCATCCGGCACGTATTCCCATCCTGGCATATATGGATTAAAAACCTGTTTTTTCATGCAAAAATCCTCCCCCGGCAGTTTAATTCTACGCTTACATAATAAATCATTTAATGATCATGACACCATTTATATAGTAACATAATAAAAAAAGATTTTTCCACAATTGCACAAACTGCCAGCTCCTTGCATATCCTGCTGATTCTTTAACATATCCTCTAAAGCCTTTTTCAAACCCATTCTAAAATACTTATATTTTTCTGTTGCAATTTTCTTTTTTTCTGTTATAATAAGCACTCGTTGAACAATTAAATAACAAATTAGCTCTGGTATAAAATTGGAAACGACACAAGTGTACGCTTGATAACGAACAACACATGTGTCTTTTTTGTACCCAAAATTCAAAAAGGAGAACAGTTTTATGCCAAAAACAAAATTTCAAAATGTAATTTTTACCCTGATGATGTCTTTTCTCATGGTTTATGCCATGATCTGTTACAATATTTCCCTGAACATCGGTGGAATGACCAATCAGGTATTTTTAATGGCTTTCGGTGAAATGAAGATTATGTGGCCGGTTGCATTTGTACTGGAATTATTTGTAGTAGATAACCTTGCACATAAGCTTGCATTTCGTATGGTAACTCCACAGGACAGACCAATCGTGATCACAATTGCCATTTCCATTATGATTATCTGTATTATGTGCCCCATCATGAGCTTTATTGCAACATTATTATTTAAAAATGCAGGTTCCCAGTTTGTTGCCGTATGGTTTCAGACAACCTTTATGAACTTCCCGGTTGCTTTCTTCTGGCAGCTTATGTACTGCGGACCACTTATCCGATTTATTTTCGGTAAAATGTTCCCGGAAAACAAATAATCCAGCTAAAGTAAAAAAATCCCCTCTGCATCATTCAAAAAACCAATTCACAGGCTTTTGAATATTCTCCCGAAAGAATTTTGCAGAAGGGATTTTTCATTTTTCTTTTTTCAATTTTTAATCTATCACATCATTTTGAAATCTTGACAAATGCTCGTAAGGCAAAATCAGTCTGCCTCGAAACAGCCCACAGCCATCATTAATCAGACTGTTGTTTACAGCAGAAAACATATTTACATCCAATTCAGACAATTCCAGCTGCAGAAGCTGCATTCCCCGCTCATAGGCATCATCAAAATAAATACATTCCCCTTTGGGAATTGCATCTCTTCTGGCACGCTCATCCTGCTGCCTTTTTTCATATCCCAGATGATTGGCCGCACCAATTTCTGCAATATCGTCCATTTTCTGTGTACGCAGCTGCACTTCCATATAAGATCTGGAGCTGTTATCATAAAAAGTAATATGTAAGGACTGATAGCCATATTCACTGGTACCGCAAATGTAATCCCTGTAATAAGGTTTCACATCCTCTTTTAACAAAGGAGAAGTGCTAAGCTTTACGCCATAAGCAGATTCCGCAGTAAATCCTCTTTCCTCCAAAAAGCCCGGAAGAGCATTTGCAATCTCATACAAATAACGGATAGAAGCCTGTTCCTGATCTTCTCCTGGCTTTAAATGACATCTTGGCATACAGACCACAATTCTGTAGGCAATAAAATCCCGAAAACAGCTTAATCTGTTTTTCAGCTCCGATACTGACGGATATGTACCATTTTTCCTGTAATAATCATAAATATATTCCACAATATAACCATTAAACTTCTCCTCTGCACGGATCAGGGATTTGATTCTTCCCTTGAACGTAAATGCAAGAAAAGGATATTCTTTTGCCATGTATTTATAAAATTCGCGGATTTTCTGGGACTGTGCAGTAAGGAAATCATTATGCTCCAACAGTTCCGTGATCTGAAGAAGGAAATTGCTGTGCATAAGATCAATCTCGTTGTGATTTTCTCTGGCTTCCCGGCGTAAATCTTCTGTGTATTTCTGTAAAATTTTTAATACTGTATCTCCTGAATATAAGTAATCATTTAGTGTAATCATAGCTGTCACCTCATAGAGCAAAGCGTATTTTATACATATTTTAACAGGCTTTCACAATTTAGCAAGTAAAAGTTTTTCATTTTTTCTGTCAGATTACTTCTATTTCTGCCTGTGCATTTCCAAACTTTGACTGTGCATTTACTACGATTTTCTTTGCACCTTCCCATGGACGGATAATTGCCAGTGCCTCTCCATAATAAGTGTCAGTTTCAGCGCTTTGATCTTCAATTCTTCCCATGATTTTACCGGGGCTTCCAGTATTTCTACTGTTACTTCCCCCTCCGCATTTGGCCATGCCTCCACACGGATTTTGGGCTCCTTGTAATCCAGTGTGGTAATCTTTATACTGTCAAAACGCAGATGTTTTTTCGGCACTACATGCAGCCACACCGGGCGGTAAATTCCAGTTCCGGAATACCAGCGGCTGTTTGGCTGATCATGATTGAGCACTTCCACTCGGATTATATTTTCCTCTTCAAATTTCAGATACTTCGTTGCATCAATATAAAATCCAAGATATCCGTAGGAATGATATGCTGCCTTTTTTCCATTTATGTAAACCGTTGCCTTACGGTAAACACCCTCGAATTCCAGAATTATTTTCTGCTCTTTTGCATCTTGTGGCAGCACAAATGTTTTCTCGTATGTATAATCCAGCGCCTCATACCAGCCGGTATTCGTACCGCCCGCACTTGTCTCACTTCGCGCATCCAGTTGCATGGCATCATGGGGAAGCGTAACTTTAAATGCATGTTCCCAGTCTCCTGTTTTATAGCAAATCCAACCCTTATTAAAATTGTATTTCATACGAACCTCCCGCTTTGTAGTGTGTTTAAAAAAGCTTTCTGCAGCCCCGGTTATGGAAAATTTTCCCTGTAAAAAATGTCCCTCAGATCATTCCAGGGACATTTCTTTTTCATTAACAATATACATTTTTTCTGACAAAAAGCTATCACATTTATGCCTGATATTAATAAAATCGTGCCACTTCACTCTCTTCCTTCACAAACTGCTGCACAAAATCTTCATATCTGCAAGGTTTTCCCCACATAAAGCCCTGGCTGAAATCAGGCTTCAGCCGACTGATTTTCGCCCATTCTTCCTCATTTTCCACTCCCTCGATGCAAAGCTTCAAATGAAGATTATGGATCATACTGCAAAACTGATTCAAAAGGTAATACTCACCCTCATCAGCCACAGCACTTGCAGTAAAGGAACGGTCGATTTTGATAATTGCAGGATTCAGCTCGCTAAGATAATGGAAATTAGAATAACCGGT
This sequence comes from uncultured Blautia sp., assembly GCA_934364795.1. Taxonomy (GTDB): domain Bacteria; phylum Bacillota; class Clostridia; order Lachnospirales; family Lachnospiraceae; genus Blautia_A. The sequence goes on along the minus strand of CAKRMK010000005.1, from coordinate 80,566 downwards.
TCCAAAATCATCCAGTGCCAGCTTGATTCCCATTCTTTTTAACTCTGTAAGGAAATGCTTCTCATTGATATTTTCCTCCAGAAGATCACTTTCTGTCAGCTCAATGATCAGCGCATCTGCACCGATCCCTGCCCTTTTCATTTCCGCAGCCACATCCAGGATCACATCTGACTTTGCAGCCTGCACCTGGGATACATTAATACTTACCTGAAATTCCGGAATTCTTTTTCTGATCTCGCTGCATTTTCCCATAGCCTCTCTCATCATCCAGCGTCCAGCTGGAATGATCAGTCCGCTTTCTTCCAGAATGGGAATAAATTCTGCCGGTGACACCATGTTAAATTTCTCCGATGTAAAGCGCATCAGAGCTTCTGCACCGTAAAGGCTTCCATCCTCTGCCTTAAACACAGGCTGATAAAAAGCTTCAAAACCACGAAAACCTTTTCGCACTGCTTCTCTAAGTTCCTGGGTAAGCTCCCGTTTTCTGAGAAATCTTAAGTATTTTTCTTCCTGGAATATATAACAGCGGTTTCTTCCCAGCTTCTTTTCCTCATTCAGGGAAAAATCAGACCGTTTCATTGCTTCAGAATAGCTCTTCTCTTCCAGGTCATGCAGAGGCAGGATTCCACCTGAAACAGTAAACATCACTGCAAACTCATTTTCCTCAATAAACCGGTCAATTGCCTCTCTCACCTGGTCATAAAGCTCTCTGGCCTCCTGTACTCTGTCTGAAACAGTATCCAGGATAAGAAATTCATCCGATGCCATCTTGTATACCTTCTGATTTTCGGAAAGACAACTGGAAATACATGCTGCAGTTTCTCTTAATACAAAATCACCGTATTCCCATCCAAAATTCTCATTGATTTCCTTAAAGTGGTCAATCCCCAGCCGCAGAAAACATCCCTTTTCAAGAACACCATCCAGGGTTTTCAGGTACTCACGCAAAGCTCTCTCTCCCAGAAATCCACTGACATTATCTGCCTTTTGCTTTTCTCCGATTTCGTTGATACAGCCCATCATGTACAACGGCTTCAGCTCATCATCCCGTACAACATATCCCCGGCAGTTAATCCACACCGGTTTTCTTTTCAGATCCAGCCAGCGGTACTCCAGGTTATGAGTGCAGCGCTCTGTGCTTAGAAGATCTTTAAATTCGTCTTTTAAAAGCTGATAATCTGGTCCATACACAAACTCTCTGTGCTGTTCCATTACATCATGAAACTCGTTTTTCGGAATACAGAAACGCTCCAGTGCCTGCGGTGCAATGTAATAAAAATCTGTTCTGAAATCAATAAAATAAGGATAATCGTCTGTACTTGGACTTAGCAGATCAATTACACTACACAGTTCTTCCGGTGTAATATTCTGAAATTTCTTTTCCCGGAAAATAACCTCGTCCGTGATCATTTCTGCCTGATGTTTTTCCATATAAGGCCGTGCATCATCCGGAACATTTTTCCTTAGCATTTTCTTCCTGCGCTTCTGGCGGTACAGCATAGTATCACTGCGCCTTACAATATCCTTGAAGTCAATATCTATATCCGGGGTATAATAAGCATATCCAGCTGATACACTTAAAGGATAGGAAAGATTTCTGGCTGTATCTTTTAAAAGCCTGTCCAATGTTTTCAGCTTATCAGCAATTTGTCCTTTTTCATCGCTGTGGTATACATATGCAAACTCATCACCGCCAATTCGGAAACAGTTTTTCTCTTGCAAAAAGGTCTGCCTGATACATTGATAGCACAGCTTCAGTGCCTCGTCTCCCTTTGCATGACCAAAATTATCATTGATCTCCTTCAGATTATCCAGGTCAAACAATACCACACCGGTAGTCCGAAGCTCAATTTCCTGCTCATCCAGATATTTCACCATATCTTCATAAGCATTTCGGTTCATGGCCTCTGTAAGCATGTCCATATTGGCCATTTTCTGTAAATACAAAATCTTCTGCCGCTGAATATACTGGTCATAATAGCGGGATACCTGTATCCAGATCAGCATGATAATAAATATCATGGTTCCAAGAGGAAGGAAAACAGATGTGTTCTGGAATTTTCTCACATAGTAGAGAAGCATTTCCATCATACCAAAGCACATGATAATATACATTGGATATTTAAAATATCTGGCGGATTCATTCTTCTCATTTTTCGCTTCATAACGGATCAATACAACCGTATATACTACATTTATAAGCATCAGCACATGAGCAGCCGGCAATAGCTGAAAAATATCAATTACGCCTGTACACTGAAGAAAAACTGCCACTGCCATATTCAGCAGATAAAGAACAGGCAGATATAAGGCGCCTTTACGATATTTACTTTTGCAGATATCATATAAAAGGAAATTAAAGGGTACCGGAAAAAGGAAAAACGTAAAAAGATCCACAAAATACAGTGTTCTTCCATCTGATATCAAAAACTGGAGAAAACCGCACTGCTGCATTGACCACAGTGCAATTAACAGTGAAAAGATTCCAAGATTCAGGAAAATTTCACCATTTCCGTTCTTTTTGTTCCTGACTGCTGCAAAGTACAAAATCAGGCTGACAATTCCTGCAAATAAAATACCACAGCTGATGATCAGTGTTCCAAGGCAGTCTCCCAGACGCTTCAGAACGCAATCTCCTTTTGATCCAAAAACAACATCTACGGAATTGCCATAATATCCGGAATATACCGGGATAATTCTGATTTCCAGAGTCTTCCCGCCGCAGTTACCTGGAATATCCACAACGTGCCAGTATGTCCCTGTGGATTTCAAAAATGCAGGGGCATTCTCTTCATTTCCATACTGATAGATTTGATTTTCATCCAGCCATATTTCTACTTTTGTATGTGTGGTTTTAAACAAAATCGACCTTGGAATATTAAATTCTTCCGGCAATACCGCAGTTTCTATTTTGACGCCTTCATCCACAGACTCTTCTGTCTTTAACTCAAGCGTATTGTTAAAGGGCATTTTTTCCCTGCCTGTGCTCATACTGAATATCCAGCAGGAAAAGCAAACTGCAAATATGCCAGACAGGAATAGGGTAATCCATAGTTTCTTTTCTATTTTCATAATAGTTCCTTTCGTTTCATTGTTATTTTATCTTATCAGCACTTTTATTTTAGATCACTCCTTTTGTACTCACCGTTGCAATTTTCGTATTTGAAGAACTGAAAGTAAGTTTTTCCTGAGAATTTGATGGAGTAATAGTTTCCAGGTAATACTGTTTTGAGGGCTTTTTACTCCTTCATTTCCACCAAGAACCAGCAGCGGAAGATTCTCCTCTGCTGTAAAAAGATCTTCCTCTTGCAATGTTTCAGCTCCAGCAAAACCATCCTCTAAATTTTCATACTTCCCCCAAATTTTCCATTTTCCTACATGTAATTTATATTTTAAGCACCCCTGAAATTTATAATTTCATTATATGGTTATTTCAAAAGAAACTCAATCCTGTTTTTTCAGACAGACTCTAATGTGAATAGAAAAAAAATTGACACCCATATTTTGCCGTGGTAAAATTTGTCATATTAACAGGGTAAAACTGCGCTTTTTTGCCTGATATTATGTTACCGTACGGCCATTTATAACCACTTATGATAATGAGATTTTACCCCTTTACAGAGGTAATTTTCCACACCTTTTGAGGATTCCCGCATATGTATGACCAGGACATTTTCCATATAACCACACTCCAGCACGAAAAGACGCTTCTGAAAACCCAGGACAGCCATATTACCGATGCCATGTATGCTGCCATCGATGAAGCTATGAACAACAACAATCCGGTAGGTGCCCTTGTAGGACATTATGATGAACGCCTTAGCATCGCAGCTGCAAGCCATGGCTTTTTGGAACAGCTGGGCTTTCTGGATGAGGATTTTCAGTCAGGTAAGGAAGGATCTCTTCTGAACCTGATCTACCAGCCGGATGTTCATATGTTTTCCCTGGATAAATTTATAAACACACATGGGAAATTTGAATTCCGCATGCGTACCAAAGATGGAAGCCGTCTTTATATCACTTCTTTTAAGAGGGATACCATTGACGAAAACGGGATTCCTGTGTGGATCCTTGCTGTGCGTGTTAATCCTGCCGGACAGAATCTTTCTCTGGTAAATGATGTTATGCAGACCGGAATGTGGACCTTTGAATATAACGAAAAAGGCCAGCTGGACTCCGTTACATGGAGTGACCGCTTCCGCCAGATGCTGGGATATCAGGATACTTCCGATTTCCCTAATAAACTGGACTCCTGGTTCCGTCTTGTCCATCCCAGTGACAGAGAACAGGTTCTTGCTTTTATGGATATGGTTCCAACTGATCCTACCGGACAGACAAAATATAACATGGAATACCGGGTAAAAATGCCAGATGGCACCTACCAGTGGTTCAGCATAAATGCTGAAGTTGTACGCCGCGCCAGTGGCATTGCCAGACGTATAGTTGGTATCTTTTTTAACATTGATGTCCGGAAAAATACCACTGTCCTTGCAGAAAAATATTCTGCTTTAGATAAGCTGATCCAGGGTATGACAAAAGTTGTCAACCGATTTGCCGTCTGTGACCTGGAACACGATTCCTACGAATGGCACAAAATGGATGACAATAAACTAATCAGCTACAAAGGTGCTTACTCCAGTCTTCTGAAAACGGTTTGCACAAAATTTAAACTGCTTTCTGAATCAGAAGATATCGGTCACATATTTTCACCTGATAATATAAGAGGACACCTTACTTCTGAATCAGACATATACCGTTTTGAATACTGCACTTTAGACGAAAAGTGCTTCAAAAATATGTCCATTGTTCCCCTGGAATGGAAAAATACACAGCTTACAAAAGTCCTGTTCATTGTAATGAATGTAACACAGGCAAAAGAGCGTGAAATCCAGTCTCGCCAGGCTTTAAGAGAAGCTTACATGGCTGCCAACCGTGCGAACCAGGCGAAAACAGAATTCCTTTCCAATATTTCCCACGATATCCGTACGCCCATGAATGCAATCGTAGGAATGACAGCCCTTGCAGCTGCCCATATTGACCAAAAGGACCGGGTTCTGGATTCCCTTGGCAAGATTACCACCTCCAGCCGCCATCTTCTTGGACTAATCAACGAAGTCCTTGACATGAGCCGGATTGAAAGCGGCAAAGTTATGCTCTCCGAAGAAAAGTTTCACTTGCCTGACCTGGTAGATAATCTGATCACCATGGTAAAACCGGATATCATAGCTCATAAACATGAGTTTACAGTAAATATCGCCGATATCCGTCATGAGGATATTATTGGTGACAGTCTGCGTATCCAGCAGATTTTTACCAATATGATGAGCAATGCCATCAAATTTACCCCTGACGGTGGAAAGATCACCTTTACTCTCCGGGAAAAACCAATGCAGAGGAAAAAGATCGGCTGTTTTGAGTTTGTTTTTGAGGATAATGGTATCGGTATGAGTGAACAGGTTCAGAAAATTATTTTTGAACCCTTTACAAGAGCTGACGATAAACGAACCTCCCAGATTCAGGGAACCGGACTGGGACTTGCCATTACAAATAATATTGTGTCCATGATGGACGGACATATACAGGTAAAAAGTGCACCGGATCAGGGAAGCCGCTTTACCATTACACTTTTTATGAAGCTTCAGGAAACGGATATTGACACAACAGAGGAACTGATAAATCTTCCTGTTCTTATGGCAGACAGCGACCAGGGCTGCTGTATAAACACAACTGCAATTTTAAATGACCTTGGAATGAAAAGTGAATGGGTATCAACCGGTTCTGCCACTATAGAACAGATTCTTAAAAGGCACCACGCAAATGACGACTTTTTTGCAGTGCTCCTTTCCTGGCAGCTTCCTGATATGAGCGGGATTGAAACTGCAAGACAGATCCGCAGACATATAGGGAACGATATCCCCATCATTGTTCTGTCTTCCTATGACCATTCGGAATTTGAAGAAGAGGCAAGAAAGGCCGATATCAATTATTTTATTACAAAGCCCCTGTTCCGTTCCAGACTTGTTTCCCTGTTCCGCAAGCTCACAGGAAACGAAATCGAAAAAGAAGAGACACCCCTTATTACGCCGTTGCTTCGCACTGATTTTTCCGGCAAACATGTGCTGCTTGTAGAAGATAATTCCTTAAATATGGAAATTGCTGTAGAGCTGATCGGTATGACCGGCGTTACCATCGAAACAGCAGAAAATGGACAGATTGCTGTTGACATGATTTCCAATGCACCGGAACACTATTATGATCTGGTGTTTATGGATATTCAGATGCCAGTCCTGGATGGGTACCAGGCCACTGCCAGAATCCGTGCACTGGATAAGTCCTATACAGACCATTTGCCTATCGTTGCCATGACAGCCAATGCGTTTGCTGAAGATATGATTGCCGCACACAAAGCCGGCATGGATGAATATATTGCCAAGCCAATTGATATGGAAAAGGTGGCGGCAGTGATGAAGAAATTTCTGTAAAGAGGAAATTTCTGTAAAATTAAGAGGATACCGCCTGGAGCATGCTATAAAAAGCTTTTATAAGATGCTCCAGGCGGTATCCTCTTTTATTTTGCTCTGGAGCGTGCCCTCAAAGGGCTTTCTGCAAGATGTGCGTCACAATTTGTGGGAAAATTTGCCCGGATAAAGGCGCCATAGCGGGCTATGGCAACTGAAATGATTTTGTCTTTTAAAACGGCTCAAAAATCACAGCCTGAATCCGGCCGCATTTTTTCCCTGTGCATGAATATCCAGACAGCAGTCTGCCACATGCTCCTGATTCAGATCCAGAGAATAATTCACCTTCATATCTATTCTGCTGTCACTTTCCTTCAGTTCCAGATTCGTAGCAGAAATTCCCATTTCCAGAGTTCCAAAAGGTGTAGTGTAAAATGCCATGTTGCGTTTTCCCTGCTCGAAAACCATATGAGTATTTACCTGTCCCTTTTTTCGTACTTCCATTCCCCGTGAAGAAATCTTTATGTAATTTACTGTAGGATCACCGTGATCCTCCAGCATCTCCTCATAGCGGAGATAATGGCTTCCATTGCGGAAATAATATTCACCTGGAACCACAATTTCGATTGGCTCATCTCCCTCCGGAGTGTCCATCATATGTAAACCTTTTACATGAATTAAAACTTCTTTTTCCATGATCTTATCCATTTCTTTCTAATACTAATATTTCTCAATATCTATTTTCTGCGTTTTTTCTACATCAAAGGGCAGGATAGAATTGGCAAAGCCCTTGAATTTCTCTGCCAGGTCACTTACATAAAAACGGTATGGAAAATCCGACTGTCCCTGCCCGGTGCTCTGAATATCCTGTTCCTTTAATAATCTTCCCAGCTCCAAAGCTGTCTCATAGGCCGGATTTACAAGCTGTACCCCTTCTCCCATAACTTGTCCGATGGTAGATCTTAAAAGAGGATAATGAGTACATCCCAGAATCAGTGTATCAATTTCTTTCTCCTGAAGCTCTTTTAAGTATCTGGTTGCTACTTCCACAGTCACCGGATCATGAAGCCAGCCCTCTTCTACCAGCGGGACAAACAATGGACAGGGCTTTCCGATCACTGTAATTTCCGGATCAATTTTCCTTAAAACCTCTGCATGAATGCCGCTTCCTACTGTACCTTCTGTTCCAATAACTCCAACACGTTTATTCCTGGTGACCTGTGCAGCTACCTTCGCACCAGCCTCAATCACTCCCAGAATCGGAATATCAAATTCCTCCCGTACAGCATCCAGGGCAAAAGCACTGGCCGTATTACAGGCAACTACAATTGCTTTCACCTGCTGTTCTTTCAGAAAACGGATGATCTGACGGGAATAGCGGATAATAGTTTCTTTGGATTTGCTTCCATATGGAACACGGGCTGTATCTCCGAAGTATACGATTTTCTCGGCAGGAAGATTCCTCATGATCTCGCGGGCAACTGTAAGCCCCCCGATACCGGAATCAAATACACCAACAGGAGCATCTCTGTCTATTTTCATTCATCTATCTCCAAACTTTCATTTATGATAATGCCACCATTTTAAGTGGACAAAATGTACTGCTATTCATCTTGTCCACTCATTTTATCACCAAAGTTCAGGGTGTGCAAGCAGTGACTCCCAGTTTTCCACGATCCAGAAGCGAAATCTTGGTTTTGCACCTTCGGGAATTTCCTCCTTTTTTTTCATAAAACAAAACTCGGGGTAAAGTGTTCCCCACCAGGCAAGGATTTTATTATTTTTTTCCATCACAGAACCAAAAGGAAATGTCAATGCCGTAATCAGAATTGCAGCCACAATATGATACCGTAATTTTCTTAAATAAATCATGTAACTCCTCCTTCGGAATATATATCTGACACAGCGGATATATTCCGGATTTTATTTTGCTATCAGGAGTATTCCACTTTTATTTGGTATTATTCTTATTATTTTATTTCCAGTTTTTCCCCCTGAATTTCCAATTCCGGCAGCACTGGCAGTGCTCCTCTGCTGTACATTTCGTGATAAACCTCCCGCAATGTCACAGATCGCACCGGATTTCCCTCTGGATTATTTTCCAGCACCCCTACGAGATATTCTCCAAGAGAAGTCTTTTGAGGACTTACCCAGCCTACAGCACTTGCCGCACTAGCTGTACGAAACACATACACATTTTCTCCAATCACAGGTTCCTGTTTCAAATACTCCAGCACCTGTTCCCAATGGTTCCCATCCAGTAATTCCTGTCCCAGAATCAGAACCTCAAGGTGTCCCAGATCCAGGTATTTTTCCTGTGTCACGCTGTAAAGCGTCTCGATTTTTGTAAAGTTTTCTCCACGGATAACCGGTGCTGTATTTCCCTGATCCTCTCCGTTTTTTTCCTGTCCCGTAGCCTTTGGAAGATCGGGTATTCCATAGGTAAGTTCAAATTTTCCATCCTGAAAATCTGCTCCCAGCGCAAGGGCATACATCCTTTTTTCCGGCTCCACACCACCGCAGCCTGTAAAGATAAATACGGAAACGATTATGATACTCGCAATTGCCACTTTATTATGACTTTTTTGATACCGTTCACTCTTTTGATCTTCTTCAGGGCTTTCATTATTCTGTTTATTTCCCTGCGTATTTTTCCAGCCTGCTGTACCGTTTTTTTCTTCTTTTCCCTGTTTTTTCTTCCATTTTCTTCTTCCAGCCACGAAAAAAATCACTTGAATAAGCAACATACCCGGCACAAAAATCACTTCCAGATACGGTTCAAAATAATCACGGATTCCCACATTTCCAGCTTTTAATACCATAACCGTAAAAACCAGAAGGGATATCCACACTCTTCCTGTCCCAATCTCTGTTTTTTCCACAATTAAATGTCCGTAATGTAGAAGACTTCCCGCTGAAAATAAAAGGCTGTATAATAGAAATCCCATCCAGAGTACATCAAATCTTGCAAGCACATTTCCTGGCAGATCTGCACCTGCAAGCAATGGCAAAACAGGATAATTTTCATATTTCAGCCGCTCCCAGCCAAACACAGCCGGAAATAGCAATTGTGCAAGAAGCAGTAAAAGTCCTAAAGTAAGCACTGCAAAGCTTACAGTTTTTCCCACACTTCCGGTGTATCTTCTTCCAGACTGTTCCACATATTCCAGTGCAAAAGGCAACAGCCCGATTCCTGAAAAAGCACAGATTATTCGATATCCATCATTTAGAATCTTTTTTCCCGAAAAAAAAGAGTTCCAGAGCATCTCCTGAAAGTACTCCCATTTTCCCTGTCCGGCTGACAATAAAAACATAAGAACTACAGCAAGCAGCACAATTCCTCCGGAAACCTCTCCAATTCGCCCTCTTCTCTGGATTCCCCGGTGTGTGCCTATGCTTACAACAACCAGTGCCGTCACGCAAAGCCATATTCTGGGCACCCCCGTTCCAAGACTTACCGCCACTATTTCTCCCAGAAGATCCAGTAGAAACGCCGCTCCCAAAATACAGTAGATAAGAAAAAATAATCCAGCCAGCTTTCCTCCTGCCTGTCCTGCTGTTTTACACGGATTTGCGAACCCATGACGAAGCCTGACAAGAAAAATCACGTAAAACAAAAGCACAGACACAGCCAGTCCACTCCCAGCCAGCCCACCAAGTCCCAAAGTCCGTCTTTTTCCAAAAAGACAAAGCAGAAAAGGCGCAATAAAAGCGATTACAATCTGCCGGTAAAGCTGCCGCCTGGAAATCCGGTTATTTTCTGCAAATTTCATTTCTACAAGTCCTCCGTATTTTTATTGCCACCTGTGTCATTTCTTTTTTGCTATTTTTTCTCAGCTTTGGAGTTCTTTTCAGATTGAAAGCCTTTAGCAGCTCCACGGTTTCGCAGTCTTATACTTTCCTCCACTTTTGCATACATGGGACGCCTCCATCTCTTTCTGAAAGGAATCCTAAGAATACCAGTTCCAGTCCCTTTTATTGTACTTTGTTTGATAAACGGCGAAAGATATGGCACCCCAAAACTTAAAAGTCCGGCCAGATGTGACACCGTAAGATACAATCCGATCACAATTCCAAAAATCCCCAGATATCCACCAAGAAATAAAAAGAAATATTTTAAAAGCCGGAAAGCAGATGCAAATTCCTCATTTGGAATAGCCAGTGAACCAAGGGCAGTAATTGCCACTACCATAACAACAATAGGACTTACCAGATTTGCTTCTACAGCTGCCGATCCCACGATCAGGCCGCCAACAATTCCCATAGCATTTCCAAGTGCCCCCGGAATCCGCACCCCAGCCTCCCTGATAAGTTCAAAAGACAATTCCAGAAGTACCAGCTCTGCAATGCTGGAAAAAGGAACTCCCTCCCTTGCCTGTGCAAAAGACAGAATCATATTGGTTGGGAGAATCTGTGTATGAAACCGGATTACCGCAAGATACAATCCAGGAAGTAAAGTTGCCGCAGCCAATGCCAGGTATCGAAGCACCCGCAAAAATGAAGCCATTTCAAATCGATTGTACCAGTCCTCGCTGCTCTCCATAAAACTGTTAAACACCCCTGGCAAAACCAGTGCTGCCGGAGAATTATCACATAATAATACAACTTTTCCATTCAGAATTTCCTGCGCCGCCCGGTCTGGTCTTTCTGTTGTCTGATATTGTGGAAAAGGAGAAAACCAGGAATCCTCTGTAAGCTGCTCCAACATTCCGCTGTCCAGAATCCCATCAATTTTAAATTCTCCCAGCCTCTCTTTCACCTGCTCCAGAAACTCCTCACGCACCAGATCTTCCATATAAACCATTTGAACCAATGTATGCGAACGCTCTCCGATATAAAATTCTACGACCTTTAATCTGGTATCCCGCAGCCTTTTTCGGATTAAAGCAGAATTAGTTTTTACCGAATCAGAGAACCCCTCCTTGGACCCCCGAAGCACCTTCTCCATTTCCACTTCAGTAACACCCATACTTGGATATCCCACACTGGAAATTTTCATTGCCTGGTCAAACCCATCCAGAAAAAACACCGCATCCCCCGCCAGAACACCAGCAAACACCTGCTCCATATCCGTCAGCTTCTTCACATCAGCAATTCCCAGACTGTTATATTCTACGAACTCCTGAATTCCCTCCGGCGAAATCTCCCAGAAATGCCCAATCATTCTCCCAAGCGCCGAGTCCTCCAACATCATATTCGAAGTCGTCACTTCAATATAAACCATCAGGCAATCAACCTTCCGCTCCTCCCCCAGCCTCATTCTCCTGATCTGCACATCCCCACAATCAGAAAACCGCTCTCTTACTCTCCTCTCATTCTCCCGAACATCCCCCGAAATTATAACAATATTATCATTTTTCTCCCTCACCAACATCACCCACCATTTCCAGACATAAAAAAAAGAGACACCTACGTCTCTTCTAGCATCCCCAAAACTTTCAATTATATTCCCTGCAGCGGTTTTTGTTTTTCTCAACCTATCGGGGCGACGGGTCAGGCAGGCTGCCTGGCCCCCTCACGTTCGACAAAATAAAAACCCTATTCTTCCGCCCGAATCGCCTGAATAATCCCCATCCTCTGATTCTCCAGATGTTCAAACGACAATTCCTGCGCCTTCTTCACATCCCGGTCCCGAATGGCCTGTGTAATCTCCTCATGCTCTTCCACAAGCCTGTTCCTGGCTTCATCCTCCTTCAGATATTCCACACGATACCTGTAAATCTGCTCTCTCAAATTATTCAGCACCTGCATCAGCCTTTTATTATCCGCTGCCCGGTAAATAGTCTCATGGAAATTCACATCTGCCTCTGCCATTTTTACCAGATCACCCTCTGCTGTACTCTTCTGGAAATTCTTTGCCGCCTGCTCCAGCTCCCGCACATCTTCATCAGTCATATTGGCGCAGGCCTTTTCAATTGCCATATTTTCCAGAGTGATCCTGACCTCCAGAACATCGTTCAGATCCTTCTCTGTAATATTTGCAACCTGGGCACCCCTTCTTGGGATCATCACTACCAGACCTTCCAGCTCCAGTTTTCGCATAGCCTCACGGATAGGTGTCCTGCTTACTCCCAGCTTCTCTGCAAGGGCAATCTCCATCAGTCTCTCTCCCGGCTTCAGCTCTCCCTTCAAAATAGCCTGACGCAATGTATTAAATACAACTTCCCGTAACGGAAGATACTCGTCCATATGCACTGTAAAATCACTTGTCATTTGTATTTCCCCCTAAAGAAACCTTATCTTAAAAAACTTCTGTAGCAAAAACAGTTTTCGCCAGTTTGCTCTCCCGAAGAGCTGCTGCTGCCTGCTCCATTTTCTCTTTGTCATCAAAAATACCAAATACGGCAGGTCCACTTCCGCTCATCATAGCTCTGCGCGCACCATGATTCTCCATCAGGTCTTTGATTTCCTGAATTACCGGATACTTCCCAATAATTCCCGGCTCAAACACATTTCCCATTCTGGAAATCACTCCATCCAGATCGCCATTTTTCACTGCATCTACCATACCGTCAATATCCGGATGTACCACTGACAAAGCATCCAGCTTCAGATTCTCATAGGCAGTCTTCGTAGATACATTTACGCCTGGTTTTCCCACAAGCACATAACAATGAGGAAGCCTTGGAAGTCTGGTCAGCTTCTCTCCGATTCCCTCTGCTAATGCAGTTCCACGCATTACACAATAGGGAACATCGGCGCCTACCTTCACTGCCCGTTTCATCAGCTCCTCTTCAGAGAGCCCTAATCCAAACAAACGGTTCACTCCCACAAACGCAGCAGCCGCATCAGAGCTTCCCCCTGCCATTCCTGCTGCTACAGGGATAAACTTCTCCAGCCGCATGGAAAGCCCCTCTTCCACATGAAACTCATCCATCAGCATTTTTGCAGCCTTATAAACAAGATTTCTTTCATCGGTAGGAACATACGGAATATTCGTCGTAAGGACAATTCCAGGTTCCGCTTTCTTTTCAATTTCAAGCACATCATACATCTGTATGGTCTGCATGATCATACGGACTTCATGGTAGCCGTCTGTCCGCTTTCCAACTACATCAAGTCCCAGATTTATTTTAGCCATTGCTCTTAAACGCATAATTTCCTCCGCTTTTGTACTTTGTATACAATCTTTTACTACTGCTATTTTAAAATATTTTTGTATTTTTTTCAATACATATATCCAACTTTCTTCACCAGAAGCAAAGGCTGCCCTGGCACCACAGTTTCATTTTCCAGCTCATTCAACCCACAGATTTCTTCTACAGTCGTATAAAACCGCTTCGCAATATCCCACATGGTATCCCCACTTTTCACAATATAAACTGTAATCCCCGGCATAACCTGGATTTTATCCATATCAAGAGGCTGCTCCTCGATTTTGCTGATGATCATTCTCTTCTCACATTGCAGCACCAGCACATTCAGGCTTATGACTGCCTTTATCTCAATTTCATTGCTGTCGATCATAGAGGTTGACAGCTGCTCCAGATCAGCCTGCAGGAAAAAAGTACTGTCCTGTGAAATTCCATTTGCTTCAATTACATGAGAAAATGGAATCATCCCATCCACTGAATAAAACGGCATGTCATCATTTCCTGTAATATACAGAATTTTCAGGAAAACAACACCTTCGGCCTGAATTCCATTTTCTACAATTTGGGTTTTTTCCACCTTTACACGTCCCTGGCTGTGACAGATCTGAAGGATTTTGCCCTGACTTTCCTTCAGCTCAATTTTATCTGCCACTCTGCACTTGGAAGCATTTCTCACAAGAAGGCTTTCCAGACATTCCTCTTTTCCATGAAGAATGCACTCTTTTAGCGGAGAATATGCATCCAGGATCAGACAGTGCTCCTCTTCACGATAAATTTTCATGTCCAGCTCCAGCACCACATCTACGGAAAATACCCGCTCTTCACCATCAGAATCCGGTTTTACTTCAATGCTCTGATGCATAACCGATACAGATATGTTCGGAATCATTTCTGCTGTACACCCGGTACACTCTATTTCAGAATTAAATGGCAGAACGTATTCTGCCCACTGAAGAGGATTTTCCTCGTCCTCACCAGCGTAAAGAACAAAAACAGACAACTCCCCTTTTGCCCTTATCAGATTTTCCTCCAGGCGCAGATCCAGTCCCCTCACTTCAATGGTATGCCACAGAAGCTGGTCAATATTGGGTTTGTTCGATGCCAGAGTTACCTCATCCTTAATCCGCAAAGTATCTTTTTTATGTATCATCAGGCTCATCAACTGTACATTTTTCTTTTTAACAGAAATCTCTTTTTCTCCAATCTCTACAGGAAGCTGGACGCCTGACATTTCATCCACTACTGCATAAAATGTTACGATTGCTTTGATATTCAGTTTTCGTGAATGGATCATATGAACACTTAGATCTTCAATTTCCCACTGCAGGCACATTTTGTCCCCACCTGTAATGCCTTCCAGGTTCAATGTTTCATCAAAAGGCAGCTTTGCCTCCAGATTGCACACTTTTTTGTCCTCTTCTCCCACATAAAGAATATCCACATTTAGATTTCCACTGATAAATGCCTTCCCTTCACTAAGGCGTACTTCGTCCATCAATATATCGCCTTTACTCTGGATCAGCCGCCCCATATCCGGCTTTACATCCGGTACATTATAATCCGCGTCAAAAGTTACCTGGCTGGTAGCCCGGCTTTTTACATGAAGCATCTGAACACTTTCTTTTCTTAATTCCACGAATTTTCACTCCTTTTCCTGATCATTAAATCTGGACCCTTTTGGCAGGCTGTCACTTCAACTATTACCGGTATCTCCGAAAATTTATTCAAATATTACAGGTTCCTTTCTATACGCCATTTTTACCGCAATATAAGGATAAGATGGTGGACTTAGCTGTATTTTTTCATCTGAAGGCCCTATCAGCTTAGTTCTGAAAAAAATGGCTTCAGAAGTCACTCCCAGCTCTTCCACCTGAATACTGTATCCTCCACTCATCTGCTGTCCATATCCTTTTATCAGAAACATTTCCTTTTCACTTTGATACGTCAGCTGAAATTCTTTTGCCCTTTTTTCCAGAATCAGTGCCTCCAGCTCCGCCGGAAGTTCTTCTGGTTTTACAATGGAATATTCAATGGGCATGCGTGGTTCTTCCTCTATCCGGATAAAACGGCATCCTGTGAGAAAAAACAGGGACCACAGAATCATCCCCGCAAAGGCTGCTGTTTTTTTCATCAGGTCACCTCATAAACAGCATTTTCCATTTATTTTATTCTATGTGGAATTAAAAAGATTTATTGCAAGAATTTTTGAAATTTTATATAATGATGACAGGCAGACCTTGGAGAGGGTCCTTAAACACTACTACTATCTGATATGAGGAAATTCAAATGATTCGTTTTATTTTATGCGTAATCGTGGTGGTTGGATTCCTGATTCTGTCCATTCCCATTCTTCTTGTAGAATGGATCATCGGAAAGTTTAACCCCATGGCAAAAGAAATCAGTTCTCTTAGAATCGTCCAGGCAGTTTTTCGCTTTATCCTGTGGATTGCCGGCGTGAAGCTTACTGTCATAGGAGAAGAGAACGTGCCCACTGACACACCGGTTCTTTATATTGGTAATCACAGAAGTTTTTTCGATGTGCCTCTTACCTATCCGCGCTGTCCAATCCGCACCGGATATATTGCCAAGAAAGAAATGGAAAAGGTTCCTCTTCTTTCTATCTGGATGAAACTTCTCCACTGCCTGTTCCTTGACCGCAAGGATCTGAAGCAGGGACTGAAAACCATCCTTACTGCTATCGAAAAAGTAAAATCCGGTATTTCCATCTGTATTTTCCCAGAGGGCACCCGTAATAAAAATGCAGATGAGCTGGACATGCTTCCATTCCATGAGGGAAGTTTTAAAATTGCCACTAAGGCAGGCTGCCCTATCATTCCTATGGCAATCAGTGGTTCCGCTGATATCTGGGAAAGCCATTTTCCCAAAATCAAAAAGACACATGTCATACTGGAATACGGAAAGCCCATCTATACAGACCAGCTGGACAAAGAAGATAAGAAACATCTGGGCGCATATACCCAGAATATTATTTATGAAATGCTGGTTAAAAATAAGTCAATGTTATAAAATATTTTACAGAAAAACAGGTATGTTTTTGCGGTTTAAGGCGAGTTAAAACATATCTGTTTTTCTTTTACATACTTTTGCCATTATGAGAATTTCCTGTAGTTTCCCCTCTCACCACCTTCGGTGATGCACCATAAACCGCCTTAAACTTCTTTAAAAATCCTTTATAATTGGTAATTCCGTTTTTATCCAGAAGAAATGTGATATTCTCATCCGTTTCCATAAGATCATAAAAAAAATGTTCCATTCGGATCTGGTTTACATAAGTAAGAAAAGTCTGTCCGGTATATTTGCGGAACAGCCTGCAAAAGTGCTCCGGGGTAATCGCCAGAAGCCCTGCCGCATCTGCCAGGGAAATGCTTTCCCCATAGTGCTCCCGTACAAACTCCATGCACAGCTTCATCCGTTCCAGATCACGCACCGTGCCATGCCCGTCACCTGCACCTTCCCTTTTCTGAAGACCTTTTGTATACAAAAGAAAAAGCAATCTGTAAACTGCCGAAAGAACAAGCAGATGATATCCCTTTTCCTTTTCCTCATAAAATATGGCAATCTCCTGAAAAATTTTTCCAAGCTGAAAATTCAGGCTGTCCTCCTCTTCTGAGCCAGGTATAAATTCCTGAAATTTTAATCCTTCCCATCTGGCAGAAATACGTTCCAGGTGAATAGGCGGAATCTGAAGAAGATAATATCTCGCATCCTCATGAGTATAGGTATAATGAATATCATTGGAATTTACCAGAAAAATATCCCTCTTTTTCAGTTCGTAGCTTACATCATTAATGGATGCTGTAATTTCTCCTCCTGTCACATAAACGATTTCCAGATGTTCATGCCAGTGGGCTGGAAGCAGCTGCTCCCAGGTATTTACAAAGGTAAAATGCAGTTTTCCCAAATGATCATCTAACACATTTTCATACTCAATCTTCATTAATTTTCCCATCCCATTTTTCTGTTTCAGATTTTCCTGTTTCAGATTTTTCTGTCTCAGATTTTCCTGTTTCAAAATAATAATCAGACATGATTTTTCTTTATTTTTAAATCTTCTATAAATATTCAAAATCCGCTGATTTACTGCTTAAATCGCTACTTTCTCATATTTGGCGTGTCCCAAGTTCAAAAGCCTTATCGTACAAACACGAACGTCTTTTTGACATTTATTAATGTTCTTCCATCAAATCAAAATACACCCGTTATATTTTATTAAACTATATAATATTTCCATATAAATATCAAGAAAGCCCTATAAAAGAAGCAATAAACCATCTAGTATACGCCTGTATTTTCCGCTACAATAAAGTCATAATTTAGTTGCATTTGATTCCATAAAAAATAAACGCATATCCCAAGGAGGACATAAAAATGAACAAATGGACCCGTGTCAAATTTCAGCCAAACCTTCCCCTTAAGGAAAGCGGCCGTGTAACTGCAAGCAAAGAACACATTCAGCTTTCTAAAGAGGCCGCCAAAGAAGGTATGGTTCTTTTAAAAAATGAAAACCATCTTCTTCCGCTGGCAGAAGGAACCCGCATTGCTTTATTTGGAAAAGGAAGCTTTGACTATGTAAAAGGCGGCGGAGGAAGCGGAGATGTTATGGTTTCCTACGTCCACAATCTTTATGACGGACTGAAAATGCAGGAAAATGCAGTTCAGATTTATGAACCATTATCTGCATTTTATAATACAGATATCCGCCACCAGTATGAAAACGGCGCAGCTCCAGGCATGACTGTAGAACCGGAGCTTCCAGCAGAACTGGCAGATGGGGCTAAGGCATTTGCTGATGTTGCCGTAATTGTGATCAGCCGTTTCTCCGGTGAAGGCTGGGACCGTTCCAGCATAGAGTGCAACAATGAGTTTAATCCATGGGAAAATGAAACCTCCATGCCAAAAACCTCTGCTGTTGTTTTCCCTGACGGAGATTTTTATCTCACTGCCCGTGAAAAAGCGATGGTAGCTATGGTAAAAGAACGTTTCGACAACATTGTTGTAGTCCTTAATATCGGTGGTATCATCGACCTTTCCTGGGTAAAAAATGATGACCAGATCTCTTCTGCACTTCTTGGATGGCAGGGAGGAATGGAAGGCGGACTTGTTATGGCAGAGCTCCTCGTTGGAAAGGGAAATCCATCCGGTAAACTGGTTGATACCTTTGCTGCCAGCGTTGATGACTATCCATCTACTGCAAACTTCCATGAATCCTTTGATTATGTAAACTACACTGAGGATATTTATGTAGGCTACCGCTACTTTGAAACTATCCCGGGAGCAAAGGCGAAGGTTGTTTATCCCTTTGGATACGGACTTTCCTACACCACCTTTGACCTGGATAATACAGCAATGTGGGAAACAGCGGAGGAAATTTTTGCAGAAGTACAGATTACCAATACAGGGGATGCAGCTGGAAAAGAAGTAATACAGCTTTATTTTGAAGCTCCACAGGGTATCCTGAAAAAACCTGCCCGCCAGCTTGCTGCCTTTGCAAAAACCCGTCTTCTTCTGCCAGGAGAAACACAGCTGGTACGCCTTTCCTTTGCAAAAGCAGACATGGCTTCCTACGATGACCTTGGAAAAATCCAGAAATCTGCATATATTCTTGAAAAAGGCACTTACAAATTCTTTATCGGAACTTCTGTAAGAAACACAGAAGAAGAAATCCAGACTATGGAGCTTTCCGAAAATGTGATCACCAGACAGCTTACCGCACGTATGGTTCCAAGCTGCCTGAAAGAGCGTATGCTTTCTGACGGAAGCTTTGAAGAGCTGCCGCAGTCCCAGTGCCCGGATATGAATGAATGTGTCTTTGAAAAAATGACACCCGGTACAGAAGAGGGACTTACTCCTGGTGTACGCGGATGTGCACGGGGTGCGCTTTTTGATAACTATGGTAAAAAACAGTTTATTGATGTGGCAGAAGGCCGACTCTCCCTTGATGATTTTATGGCACAGTTAAGCGATGATGACCTGATCCATCTTCTGGGTGGACAGCCAAATACCGGCGTTGCCAATACCTTTGGCTTCGGAAACCTTCCGGATTACGGTGTTCCTTCAATTATGACAACAGATGGTCCTGCCGGTGTACGTATCAGTGGCGACTGCAGTATGAATACAACCGCATGGCCATGTGCAACTCTTCTTGCCTGCACCTGGAATCCGGCACTTTTACAGCAGATCGGACAGGCTGGCGCAGAAGAAGTAAAAGAAAATAATCTTGCTGTATGGCTCACACCTGCTGTAAACATCCACAGAAATCCTCTGTGCGGGAGAAACTTTGAATATTATTCAGAGGATCCGCTTATCGCAGGAAAAATGGGCGCTGCTATGGTAAAAGGTATTCAGTCCCAGCATATTGCCGCATCTGTGAAACATTTTGCTGCAAATAACAAAGAAACTAACCGTAAGCACAGCGATTCTCGTGTTTCCGAAAGAGCACTCCGTGAAATTTATCTAAGAGGCTTTGAAATCATTGTAAAAGAGGCACAGCCATGGACAATCATGTCCTCCTACAATGCAATCAATGGTCATCGTGCTTCAGAGAACCATGAGCTTCTGGAAGATATCCTTCGCGGCGAATGGGGCTTCAAGGGTATGGTTACTACTGACTGGTGGACAAGAGCGGAACACTATAAAGAAATCAAAGCCGGAAATGACGTAAAAATGGGTACCGGTTTCCCGGAACGTGTGAAAAAAGCAATGGAAATGGGACAGCTTGGACGCCCAGAGCTTGAGCACAGCGCCCGCCGGGTACTGGAACTGATCTTAAAAATTGACTAAACTACGGCAACTGAATTCAGGTAAAATCTCCCACAAAGTGTGACTCACATCTTGCAGAAATCCTTTTTCAAACAGACTCTGGCAAGCAAATGCGTCTAAAATATAATTAAAGGTGCGCCTTACATAGAACTAATAACTTTTATTCTATGTGAGGCGTATATTTTTCCAACAAATCGAAGCTATACCAATTGCTGCTATCACCCCCACCACTGTAGCCACCAGCGCACCAGGTAACGTATACCTGGTCTTTTTTACTTTTGTAATGCCAAAATAAACACTCATGCAATAAAAAACACTCTCTGTAGAACTTAAAATAACTGCCGCCATAACCCCTGTTGTGGACTCTGTTCCATATTCCTTAAAGATATCCAAAAGCAGGCTGGTGGCTGCACTGGAGGAAAACAGACGCACTAACGTAAGCGGAAGAATTTCCCCAGGCATTCCAAGCCTCTCTGTAACCTTACCCAGAAAATTTCCCAGAAATTCAAGGAAACCGGAAGCACGCAAAACTCCTACTGCTGTCATAAGTCCAATCAAAGTAGGACAGATAGCTGCCACAGCTTTTAAGCCTTCACGGGCTCCCTCAAGAAAATCCTGATAAATATCACGTTTTGCTAAAATGCCGTTTCCGATTATCCAAAATAAAAGAACAGGAATCATAAAATCTGAAATATACGTGATGATTTTCATGGAAACCTCCGCTGACTGCCTGTATTTCCTTCAGAAAAATTCCTGCCATTCTTATTCATAAATCTGCAAAACAAAATTGCAGCAAGCGTACTCATTCCTGTGGCAAATATAGCAGGGCCTACAATTGCAGCCGGAACCGGGCTGCCATATTGTGCACGGTAGGCAATCATATTAACAGGCAATAACTGAAGGGAAGAAACATTGATGATCAGAAAGGTACACATTGCCTTACTGGCAACCGTACTGTGTCCGTTGAGCCGGTCCAGTTCCTGAAAAGCAAGAAGCCCGGAGCTGGTACTTGCATGGCTTAAACCAAGAAAATTAGATAAAAAATTTAACGAAATATAATATTTTGCTTTTTCTTCATTTTTTAATTCCGGAAATAAAAAAGCAAGTAAAGGGCCTGTTTTTTCTGCCAGTTTCTCCACAAGCCCCGCTTTTTCTGCGATTTTCATGATTCCTGTCCAGAAAGCGGTGATTCCCAAAATGGCAATCACCAGATTCACTGCCTCTCTCGCTGAATTTACTACTGCTGCTGTCACCGCACTTAAGTTTCCGGCAAAAGCTCCATAAATCACACCGAGAAGAATCATACCGCCCCACAGATAAGACATCATAAATATGCACTCCTTTTTAACAGGCATATTTCCTTTTAGAAACCAAAATCTTCATAGTCTTCCGGTAAAAATCTGTGGTAAATAAAGTGAAAACCTTCATCCTTAAAACAGTAGTAATATAAGTCATCTTCTTTGTCTATAAAACGGATAAAGAAATCAAATTCTCCATTGTTCATATCTTTGCATTCCGTTTTATCCCAGTAGGATGCAAAAAGATCCAGCAATTTTTCTTTCGTACAGTCATGCTGCTGTACCAGATCAATCAGCACTTTGATAAATTCATTTTCTTTCATATTCTCATGAACATATACACTTCCAGGCTCCGGAATATAAAAACAGAAGCGCTCGCCTTTATGAGTAGCTGACACCTGCCCCAGTTTTTGTACCAGACTTTCCGGCATCTCAGAAAGTCTTGCCGCCATCTCATCGGCAGTATCCTGTGCTGCAAAAAAATGGTTCAAAGAAGAAAGCGGATAATACAAATGGATCTTTTCCTCTTTAAAACCAAGCTTTGCCTGTTCCTCTTTTATTACATCTATTAAACTATTCTCAAGTTTGTCAAATCCAGTCATAAACTCCTCCTGTGATCTCTACTTCTTATTTATGTACTTTATATACATAATATTCATGACTGAAATGGTATCCCAGTTTTTCAGCCAGTCCCACGGACATTTTATTCGCCGCATCCCAATTGGGGTAGAGCCCTCGTTTCTCGCATTCCAGAAGCATCCTGGCTCCACCGATACAGGCAAGCCCTTTTCTTCGGTAATCTTCTCGGGTCACAACTTCAATTTCTATTCCACCGTGATAACCGGAATAAGAAGAAATTCCTGCAACTATTTCTCCGTCTTTCAAAATAACCACACCAAGTCCAAACCTTTGATACAGATCATAGCTTTCATAATTTACTGCCAGATCTTTACTCCATTCAGTGCGTCTGCAGATTTCAAAAAGTTCTTTATCTATCAGCTTCATCTCATATTCCCGGGGCAGACTTTCTGCTATGTCTTGTAACTTTTCAAGATCAAAAATCCCAGGTTCTTTTTTTATGGCATAACGAGTGGCTCTTTTCGCTTTTTCTTTGTAACAGCTTTGGATCAGATCTGCCCATTCTTCATTCTGCGGCACAAGAATCCTTTCCTCCTGCTGACAATCAGCAGGTATAAATTTCGCCACTTCTTCCATCGGGATTCCACTTAAAAAGCAAAAATCTCCCAGCATAACAGCACCGCTTGAAGGGTTTTCCAAAGAATCCACATATATTTTTCCCATTACGCCCTGCAGTGCAGACCATACCACACTGTCCTGCCAGCCGGAAAAAAGGCTGCTAGCTTTGTCCGGGTCTTGTAATTCGTAAATCATCAAACGCTTACTCCTAATTCATCATGAAAATATTGTAACGATAAATATGTATATCTTCTTTTAAATTCTCTGTCATCCAATTCCCTTGTTTTATTCAGATGTGCTACATAGTCCTCAACAAATTTCAAAGCCTCATATTTAATCTTATCCAATCGAACCATCGTTTCTTTAACAGATTTATGCTTTTGGGAACGTTTTGATTTTTTAAAATGATACGCATATGAATGAGAAATTTCACTCCGAAAAGGAATACAGATAAATTTTGTTCTGACTTTAGTATACCCACCACTTTTATCTTTGACAACTACTTTTTCCTGTTTTATAAAAATTTTACAGTTACATCATTAATCTACCCAAACATAGAAATACCCCCTTTCGTTAAACTTGTTTTTGTCTAACAAAAGGGGGGCATTTCAAAATACGTCTCACAGAGAACCGCTCTTAAGTTTACTTCACAATCATACCAGTCTTCCTGTCACTAAACAAAGCAACTTCGATCAGGAAAATAATTCCCAGAATCAGCTGCTGCAGCTGTGTAGGCATCATCAGCATAACCAGTCCGCTGGAAAGAACCTTATAAGTCATAACACCAAGAATGATGTTATAGAATCTTACCTTTGCACCGCCATTTACAGGCATTCCGCCAAGTACCAGAGCGATCATAATCTGTGTCTCCAGCTGATTTCCCGCTGTGGAAGTAACAGAACCAACCTTAATTGCATTTACAAATGCAGCCAGTCCTGTAATACAGCCTGCGGCACCAAAGATCAGGATTTTTGTACGCTCTACGCGGATACCTGCAAATCTTGCGGCAGTCTCACCTGCACCGATTGCTTTCAGTCTGGAGCCAAGTCCTGTAAAAGTAAATACCAGATACGCAATTACAAAAATAATCACTGTAAAGGTAAGCATAAATGGAAGTGTATTATACTTGGAAATATCACTTATTGCATAAACCGGAGAATTCGTGGTTGCATATGCACACACACCACGGAAAAGGTACATGCTGCAGATAGTAACAATAAAACTTGTAATTTTTCTCTTAACATTGAAATAACCATTCATAAGTCCGATAAGACCACCGGTTACCACTCCACCGATTGCTGCCAGTATCATGTTATAATGGGACAGATAGCAGACTACGATAGAAGCCACGCCCAGCATAGAGCCCTGGGAAAAATCCAGACCACCCATGGTCATGACCATAAACACACCAATGGAAGAAATCAGAAGCATATAAGACTGACTCAGCAGAAGAGAAATATTCTTCGGCTGGAATAATCTTCCATTTGTAAGAATTTCAAACAATACACAGATAATAACAAAACCTGCGATTGGAAGGATCGTACGCACAATGGGACGTTCCAGAAATGGTACTTTATCAGATGAATTTTTTGCTGTATCCATTTTTTTACCCCCTTAAATCATATTGTCAATCAAATCTGTATCTTTCAGATCCGGAGAGCGAAAGAATTCACCATTGATCTTGCCATCCTTCATGATCAGGATACGGTCAGCCATACCAAGAAGCTCCATGATCTCTTCAGAAATCATGATAATAGATTTTCCTCTTTTTCTCATATCGTCCATCATGGCGTAGATATCAGCCTTTACTTTGACATCAATACCACGGGTAGGGGAATCCAGAATAATCAGGTCAGAATCTTTTCCAACCCAGCGGGCAAGTACCACCTTCTGCTTGTTACCACCGGAAAGGGCAGATACAAACTGGTCAACACCTGTCATCTTTGTGCTCATCTGCTTTGCATATTTGTTTGCAAACTCCTTCATGTTCTTTGCCTTAAGGAAGCCATGTGTTTTCAAATCTTCCAGAGACGGCAGGCAGATATTTGCACCAATGGTATCATTAATTACAAGTGATTCATTGTCACGGTCCTTTGAAGCATAAGCAATGCTGTGCTTGATGGCGTCCGGAATGGAATTGATCGGGGTTCCATCTCCAAGAGTTACGCTTCCCTCACGATAGTAAGAAGCACCAAACAAAGCTTTTCCCACCTCATGCATACCGCACTCGGAAAGTCCTCCGATACCAAGAATCTCGCCCTTATGAAGCTCCAGGTTCAGATTCTCGATCTGTCCTTTTACGGTTACATTTTTGGCAGAAAGAACGACTTCCTTTGAAACCGCTTCACCGTAATCTGTACGGTAATAATTGTCACCAATCTCACGGCCAACCATAAGAGACTTCAGTCGGTCCGGTGTAGCCTCTTCTTTGGAAACAGTGCCAATCTTCACACCATCACGAAGAACACTGATATTATCTGACTGCTCAATTACCTCTTCCAGGTCATGTGAAATAAAGATAACACAGTTTCCTGTATCTCGAACCTTATGCATTACCTTGAAAAGTTCCTCACGGCCTTTCTGTCCAAGAGCTGTTGTTGTCTCATCCACCACCAGAACCTTAGGATTGAAATAGGTTGCCTTTACGATCTCTACCAGCTTACGGTCCTCGAAATTATAGTCATCGATCACCTTGGTAGCATCAATATAATTGAATCCATAACTGTCCAGATATTCCTGGGCTTTTTTATTCATAGCTGCTGCATTTTTGATTCCATGGTTTGTAAACATATCCTCATTTCCAAGGAAAATATTTTCAGCAACAGTCAGTCCGGAAAGTGTTCCAATCTCCTGTACGATAATTGCCACACCCTGATGATTCGCCTCTACCTGATTAGAAGCTGTAATCTCTTTTCCTTCCAAAATGAATTTTCCGGAATCTTTCTGATAAATACCAGTCAGACAGGATGTCAGTGTAGATTTGCCGGAACCATTTTCACCGATCAGTGCATGGATCTCGCCTTTTTCAAAGGTAAAGGAAACATGATCCAGGGCGTGTGTGATTCCGAAATGTTTGTCAATCTTTTCTGCTTTTAATAATATTTCACCCATAATCGTTCTCCTTATTTCACTACAAGACCTTTAACCGGCTTGGTTGTCAGTGCAACAATGATCAAAAGAGCAGCACCAGTTACCACATTCTGAATGGTGGTCGGCGCACCAAGTGCAACGAATCCGTTAAACATCAGCTGAATAATCATTTCACCGATTACAATGGCAACAACCGGATGTCCATACTTCTTAAATGCCAGTCCAAAGAAAGTTCCCATCAGAGGAGTAAAGTTACGGCTCATAGAAGAAAGATTGGAAGCAGATGTCATGGAAGTACCAAAGCTAATGGTCAAAATTGCCTGAAGTCCAAAGAAAAATCCTGCAAGTGTAAAAGCCACGATCTTATATTTTGCAACATTTACACCCATGTTTTTGGCAACTACTTCGTTGCTTCCAATGGCATATGTATAAGTACCGATCTTTGTGTATTTCAGGATAAATGCACAAAGACAATATGCAACCAGTGCCAGGATCAGGTTCATCGGATAATCACCAAATGCTCTGTAATCTGTAGAAAGAATTACGTTCTTTCCGTTTGTGGCATACACACTTAACGCCTCATAAATAAGAGACAGGGCACAGGTTACAATCAGAGAAGAAATGTGCAGCTTGATGTATACGATTCCGTTAATCAGACCGATAATTGTACCACAGATCAGCGGAGCAATGATAAGTCCAAGATAACCGAATCTCTCACTTGCGTTGCAGGCAATAATGGATGAAAGCACGATATTGGCACCAACACTCATATCAAAAGGTCCCATTACGCAGATGAAGTAAAGTCCACAGCCGCCTACTGCATAGATCAGTGCTGATTTCATGTAGGTGGCCAGCTTGTCAGGGGAACCGAATGTGGCAGGAGCAAGTACTTTAAACACTGCCCAGAAAAGCACGAGCATAAGTACCAGGAGCCCGATTCCATAATACTGGCTTTGTTTGAGTTTTTTCATAACCATTCTCCTTATCCATTTCTTCGCCCGCCTAAAGCAAGGGGCCAAAATTTTCTTTGTTTGGCCTCTTGCTTTGGGCGGGCGCCAATTAAATCTTGCAAATCACATTCCAGATCCGGACTGTAATTTCTTTTACACACTGCCCCAGAAAATCTGGGGCAGTGATTTTTCCAAAAAATCAAACGCATTAGTTGCTGTGACGGGAAAGCACATCCTCGATGGAAAGTGATGTAGCAGCTTTGTTCAGATCATCAAAGCTGTAATCTGCCATCTCAACGATTTCTTCGTCTGTATATGGATCATCATCTACAAAGTACTGCTGATAATTTGCATAATCGTCTGGGGAAGATACATACAGATATGGGAACTCGATCTCATATCCGAATGTTCCTTCTTCTTTCGCATAGTTACCTTTTACTGCATTGTAAGTAATCAGGAATGCGAATAACGGGTCACAGAAATGTCCGCCTGACTCTGCAAACATACCGCCGCATTCCAGCTGCTCTTTCAGGTCATCCAGGAAGTCTGTGGAAACAACATCAATCTTACCGGTAAGTCCTTCATTTGCAAGAGCACCGATAGAACCAACAAGCGGATCTCCGCCGCCACCAGCAACAATCAGGGCATCCATATCAGGATTGGAGTTGTAAAGGGAAAGGGCTGCAGCTGCACCTTCCTCGGAAGATGTGTTTGCATATACAGGCTCTGTCATAGTTGCCTGATCGTCTGGATTTGCCTCATTCCACTCTTCTATTGCCTGCTTGTAACCAGCCCATCTCTGCTGGAATGTAGCATCACCAACTGTCCATGCTTCAAGACCGATGTTTCTGTCACCATTCTCAAGAAGCAGATTTACAAGTGTATATCCGTTTGTAACCTCGTCCTCATGAACTGCACCAAGATAATACTGAGAATTGCATGCGGTCTGGTAAACTTCCGGGCTATTCTCTTCAGAAATAATACGGAAGAACTGTGTCAGATAAACCTGGTTTGCATCGCAGGTCTGAATTGCGGATGTCATCTCTGAATCTGCGGAGTTACAGATTACGATACCATCGCATCCTGCTGCACAAAGCTGTTCAACAGAAGCAGTAACCTGTTCGGATACATGACCCTGGTCAACGTACATTACGTTTACGCCAAGAGCATCAGCTGCTTTATCAATAATTTTCTTACACTGGCTTCCAAGTACGTCTGTAGAACTCCAGATAGAAACACCAATTGTAATATCATCTGCTGCGTAAGTAGTTACTGCACTGATTGGTAAAGAGCCAACCATTGCGGCTGTTGCTGCAAGAGCAACAAATTTTTTCATTCCTTTTTTCATTTTCAAAACCCTCCTTGAAATAATTGTTTTTTAAAAGCCGAAGTATGTTTTACGCTCTCTGGCTTCCCTGTGAGTCTATTAAAACATAGTTCGGCTTTATTTTGTTAGGACATATTTGAATAATTTACTTGCACTTTTTTGACAGATTTATTTCGCACAAATTTGTACTACTAATCACGCAACTGTCATTTTACTCCGATAATCTCTGGGACTCATTCCTACTTTCTTTCGGAAAACTCTGCTGAAATAATTATAATCATCATATCCCACCAGGAAGGAAATTGTCTCCAGCTTCTTTTCCTCATCTTTCATAAGCTCCATAGCCTGTTCCATACGAATCCTGGTCAGATACGCAATAATAGTCTCTCCATATGTCTGGCTGAACACCCGAGAAAGATAGCTGGCATCCATATGGTACTCCTCAGCTAAAGAAGTTAGTGTAATGTTCTCATGGTAAGCTTTCTCTATGTACTGGCGGATCTGTTCCACCTGACTGCTGATAGAATCCACAGTTCCATCTGACCTGGTGCTCCACAAACCATCAATCAGAATTTGCAGGGATGCCAGCATGGACGTACCGTCCAGATTCTTCATATAATAATCCATGTTGTCCATCACCTCTTCTGCTAATGCCATAAACTCCGGCTGCTTTTCCCTTACATAGCTGTACAAAATCCCGGTAATTCTTCCCACGTACTGCTTTACATCCAGAAAAGACCATCTGCCATCATTACAATGCCTAAAATCAGAGGTTCCGAAAATAAGCTTCTCCACATCTGACTTCTGGCCGGCATGGAGCAGACGTACAAGCTCCTTATCAATTCCAAGGGTCGGAACCTTCCCTTGTTCGGCATTTTTCTCCGGTGAAAAGATCAGCCCGGAAACCGCTCTGTTCTCTGACAGATTTTGCCCTTTTCCATCCCCTGTGGTACAAAAAAGTACGCAGCGCTCTCTTGTAAATGGACGGGTTACCAGCGTGGAAATCATTTCCCGGTAGACAGTTCCAATATCATCTAAAGAGCTGGCCTGCTGATGAATTACAATAGACAGTGGCCCATAATTTTCTTCTGGAAATTCCCTCTGAATATTCTCAGCCAATCTGTTCATACCCCTGACATCTACTGTTCCAATGACCAAAAACTCACTCATTTTGTTGTTATTGTTAAAAATAATAACGTTATTCACATTTTCCATCAGCCCCCGGAGCTTTGACTTAATACTCCAGGACATCTGAAGACTGTCATTGCCATAGTTCTCACCAATCTGTGCAATGTTATAAAACTTCACCATAAGAGTCGATACCTCGGAAAAAGTGGCTGTACTGGAAACATGTGGCTGGCTCATAGAGTGACCGTACAGTTTTCCGGAAAGCAGGGCCGAATATTCGCTGTCCTCCAGAAAAGAAGACATTTTATATTCCTGCAAAAGATTATCTTCATCCTGTTTTCTTATATTTTCCCGCTCTTCCAAAACATCCAGAGCCTTTTTCAACACCTGGATCAGTTCTTCTTTTCCCACAGGCTTCAAAAGATAATCAAGACCACCGGAAGTAAATACACCTTTTACTTTTTTGAAATCGTCATATCCGCTTACTGCTATGGTAATAATTTCAGGATATTTTGTCTGAAGCTTCTGTAAAAGCTCAAGGCCACTTAAAAACGGCATATTGATATCTGTCAAAATAATGTCTGGACTTTCCTCGGGAATCCTCTCCAGTACCTCTTCCCCGTCACAGGCAGGTTCCAGAAACTCAAAAGAATACTCATCCCAGGAAATCAGATTCCGTATATTTTCCCTGCTCCAATATTCATCATCTGCTGCCAGAACTTTATATTTTGCACTTTTCACTGTGATTTTCCCCCTTTTGCAGCGTCTCCTCCCTGGCTGCCTTCATTGCTTCCGCTTTTATATTCTCTTCTTTTTCTGATTCTGAATTTTCATTTTTCTCCGCAATTGCCGGAACCGTAATGGTTACAGTAGTTCCTTCTCCCACCTGACTTTCAATATGAATGCCATACTGATCTCCAAATATTTTTTTCAGACGGGCATTTACATTTAGAATTCCAATAGAAATACCGCTTTCTACACGTTTTCTGTCATTTTTTTCAAGAAGCTTATTCATAGCCTTTGCATCCATTCCGATTCCGTTATCAGAAACCGTCACTACAAGATTTTCCCCCCTGTGTTCCGAACGGATCAAAAGCTTTTTGTCTTTTCGTCTGGTATTTCACAGGCCATGACTGATGGCATTTTCCACTACAGGCTGCAGACAGATTCTGGGAAGCCGGTCCTGCAAGGTCTCACTGTCAATCTGATAATCATAACTGATAGTGGCTCCGTTTCGTACATCCATCACATACAAATAGTTTCGTACATGGCCCATTTCGTTCTGCATAGTGGACAGCTCATCTGTCATGTTCAGGCTGTAACGGAAAATAGCAGAAAGAGAATGACACATTCCACTTACCAGGGTACAGTTTTGTGCATTTGCGATTCCGCTCATGGTATCAAGTGTATTGTAAAGGAAATGAGGATTGATCTGGGCCTGGAGCATTTTATATTCTGTACGCTCCACCAGCATTTTGTGCTGGAGTTCTTCTTCTGCCATAGCCTGGATCTTGTCAAGCATCTCGTTAAATTCAGTTCCAAGAAGGCTTAGCTCCTCTGACCAGCCAACTGGACTGACTCGCAGCTGGGTCTCTCCATTTTTAATTCTTATAATCGTATTTCGCATCTCTTCCACCGGCTTGGTCATCCATCTGGAAAGAAGAAATACCAGTACTACCAATGCGACAATCATTCCTGCCATAATTACAAGCAGAGAACGGATCAGGGATTTCTGGGTCGCTGTAAGTAAAGACTGGGAAACCAGACCAAAGGATTGCAGATTATAGTTTTCCAATGGAACCTGGATCAGATAATTTCCTTCATACTCTTCCTGGAGCTTTTCGGAATCATAATAATTCTCCACAACCTTCGCCAGCTGCTTCTGAAGCCTTTTCTGGGAATTTGAAACCTGTCCGGTCATGGCGATCACCTGATCATCCACCGGCTGAAGCCACAGGCATACCTGATCTACATCTACATATTTTCCCATAATAGTAGTGAGCGCTGCACTGTTGATATCGCAGACCAGATAACCGATGCTTGTTCTCTCTTCATCATAATTGTGAAGTTTCAGAACAAACCGGACTATATTCTTCTTGGCATCCGGATTGTAATAGCCGGATATCATAAGATCTGTGCGGTTGCTGTGGACATAATCGTAAATACGTTCTGAATTCGAATCATACTCTGTCTGATAAAGATTTCTTGGAAAATTCACTGCATTGTAGCGGTACGCACTGACCAGGTTATCCTGAGTATCATACAGGTACATGGCCAGCAGCTGATCGTCCTTTGAAAACCTTTTTCTTGCAAAATACCAGCTTCTCCAGTAATAATCCTTCAGGGAAGTACCATTTATGACTGCAGCCCGAAGCCCGGTTACCAGGTCAGATTCACTGTATATAGTCAGCATTTCACTTCTGATATTGTGCATAAAAGAACCTATGTCTGTCTGCATTTTATTTAGTGAGATTTCGTGGTCAGAAATACTCTCTGCCCGGATCTGTCTTCTCAGACTTTGATGAAAAAGAAAAGTTTGCAGACAAAGAGAAAGCACCACGCTGCAAATACAACATAAAAGGAGAGCATTACGCATGGTCCATTTTGTAGATTTCATATGTTTTATCCCTTAATTATTCATATTTTTGTACATAATTCAGTATAATACAATCGTTAATATTTTTCACTATAAAATTTTGCACAATAAAGCCAGGCTCACTCCACAAATTTTTCTTTATCATCATTCTAATTGATTTTTCTTCCATCAAATGCCATAATAAAACTACCAGAGCATGTTTTTCAAACAGGCTCTAAAACGGTTCAGCCTCCTTTTTTTGGGGGCATTGCCATAAAAAAAATACAGGAGGTTTTCCCATGGAATTTCAGACACTTATTGAAAAAAGAAGAACTGTACGCAAATACAGCCCAGACACCAACGTTACCAAAGAGCAGATTCAACAGCTTGTGAAAGCTGCACAGGAAGCACCTTCCTGGAAAAACACAGAGACAGGACGTTATTATTGTGTTTTATCCGAAGATATGAAATTACAGCTTCGCCAGCAGTGTCTTGGTTATGTAAATAATGATACCAAAACAGAACACGCTGCATTAATCGTCACTACTTTTGTACATAACCGTGCCGGCTTCCAGACCGACGGCACTCCCGATAACGAAATCGGCAACGGATGGGGCTGCTATGATCTTGGACTTCAGAATGAAAACCTGATTTTAAAAGCCACAGAGCTTGGACTTTCCACACTGATCATGGGACTTCGTGATGCAGATAAAATCCGTGAAATGCTTTCCATTCCGGAAGAAGAAACCATTGTTTCTGTTATTGCAGTGGGAAAAGCTGCCGAAGAACCTTCCAGACCAAGACGCCGTGAACTTAACGAGGTTTTAAAATTTTTCTAGGAGTATTCATATGAAAAAGAAAAAGAAATTTTTGGCCCTGGGACTTGCCCTTTGCATGGCAATGACTCCGGGATATCAGATTACAGCAGAAGAACTTGGAAGCGATAGCTTTGCAGAAGCATCGGCAGACAGTTCAACTGATACAGCCGAAGAATTTGAGTCATTTGCTGATCAGGAGCAACTTAACACCGAGACAAATCCTTCTGCTGACGACGCAAATTCTACTGACATTACAACCCCTGCAGACAGCGCAGACTCTATCGACAATATAAGCCCTGTCGATAGCACAGGCTCTACCGACAATATAAGCCCTGTCGATAGCACGGGCTCTACCGACAATATAAGCCCTGTCGATAGCGCAGGCTCTACCGACAACACAAGTTCTGTCGATAACGAAGCTCCATCCACCGATTTCATCGGAGAGGGAACTATAGAGGAACCAATTTATAACAATAATGACATTTTTGATGATAATTTTGAGAATCTTAACAATCCCGAAGAGGAAGAATCTGATTTTTCTTCCCTGAACATTATTGACGAACAGGAGGGCCAGACCAACGGCACCGATATCTTCGATGCCACAGACAATACACAGCAGCAAATAGACCTTTACGCCCTGGATCCGGAAACAACAGAAATCTCCATTCCGTCCAGTTTCCTGACAAGTTATCAGATTCCGGCACCTGCTGATGGCAGCACTGCAGTTTATAAAGTTCTCTCTGGAAGCAGCGTGAAAGTAGACTCTAATGGTCTTGTTACTCCCAAATTAAATCCCGTGACTATTTGGGGTTCTTCTGAAAAAAAAGAACAATATTTCTTCACCGAAACCATTATCTCTGTAACAACCAGTACCACCACATATTCCATCCGCTTCCAGCTTAAGGATTATGCTGTATATTATGCGGAAGAAAAAATGGATAATTTCCTGAAAAACAATATCACAGATTCCATGTCTGATTATGATAAAGTCAAAACCATTGCATCCTGGGTTGCCAAGAATTTCAGTTACAGCGTAAGCTATTCCAGCTACACAGGTCTTATGGTTCACGGCGCAGGCGACTGCTGGGCCAATACCAACGCAGTAAATTATATGTGCCGAAAACTTGGTCTTACTGCCTATACCCGTTACGCAGCCAATGATGCCGGAGCTGGAAGCGGACACCGGAACACTCTGGTTCTTATTGATGGAGAACGTTACGTTGTAGACTGCGGATATGTAGGGGATGCTCCAAGAGCTTACAGCTTTTATAAAATGAGCAATCTTTTCTCCTACCAGGTTCTTTCTGATGGAACCCTTCGCCTTACACAATATGAAGGAATGGATCCTGATGTAACGATTCCGGAAACCATTGACGGAAGAACCGTAACAGTGCTTGGGAATACCATTTTCCAGTCAGCCATTGTACGCCCGACTTCCCTAACACTTCCGGACACATTGACAACTTTGGAGAAAAATGTATTTTATAAATGTAATGATATTACCTCAGTTACAATTCCAAAAAATGTTTCATCTATAGGACATGCAGTTTTTGTAACAGATACCGAAAGTTCTTCTATAACTGAGCTTAATGTTGACCCAGCGAATCCATATTTTACAAGTAAAGATGGGGTTATATACGACAAAGCAGGAACTACTCTGGTGGTCTATCCGCCAGGACGGGAAGGTGAGTTCCAGATTCCAGCCGGAGTCACTAAAATCGGAGAATATGCTTTTTATTACAGTACAAAGCTTACCAGCCTTACTCTTCCTGCCGGTTTAACAGAACTTGAAGAGGCTGCCATTGCAGCCTGCTCATCCTTAAGCCAGCTCACATTAAATTCTGATTTAAAGACAATCGGAAGCTTTGCATTTGCAGATACCAACAAACTTTTTAACATCACGGTTCCGGCATCTGTGGAAACCATCAGTGATTACGCATTTGCACAAGGTTACAACAAAAGGATCAAATTCCTTTGTCAAAATGCATCTTTCGGAAAATCTGTATTTGGCAGTCAGGCAATCGCTGCCGGATACAGTGGATCAACCATACAGTCTTATGCAACAGCCAATGACATATATTTTATAGCCTTAGATGATCCTCAAAATCTTATCCTTCAGGACAGCTGGTTTAAAGATATTGAAACAACCTATACTTACAATGGCAAAGCTTTTACTCCAAAAATACAGCTGGCTTCTGCTACCCCACCGCTGTATAACAATGTGGATTACGAAATCAGCTGCGAAAATAATACAAACGCAGGTACAGCAACTGTCCACCTTACCGGAAAAGGATTATTCAGCGGCATTGTAGACAAAACCTTTACCATAAAACAAGCTTATACCAGCTTTTATGATGCAGTTTTCAAGGATACCAAGAGTACCTCCCTTTCCCTGCAGGCTACAGGAAAAGCTCTGGAACCTGAAGTTACCATTCCAGACAAAACAGTAAACGTGGATTTCAGTGTTTCCTGCCAGGATAACATTGAGCCCGGATATGCTACCGTAACTATCACCGGTATTGGCAACTACAGGGGAACCCGTACTTTATACTTCAGAATTACAGAAGCCCCCAGCACACCTACGCCTACACCGACTGTGACTCCTGTGGCAACTGTAACTCCAACTCCCGGGACAAAGCCCGGAACAACTGTAACTCCAGGCACAGGAACTGACAAAGCACCTACCCCCACCCCCAAACCAGGTCAGGGAACAAATCAGACACCTACTCCTACACCAGGTGCAACACTTGTAATAACACCAGCTCCATCAGATAACAATCCTGACAATACCCCGGTTGTCATTACGGCCAACTTGAAAAAGACTGTATACAACTATGATGGCAAAGCACACAAGCCAGCCGTTTCCGTATACCAAAATGGAACTCGCATCCGGTCTTCTAATTACACCGTTACTTACAAGAATAACAAAAATGCCGGAATTGCAACTGTATCTGTAAAAGGAAAAGGCAATTATAAATCAGTGAAGCTGACACTGAAATTCCAGATTAAACCACCAAAGATTTCTATTTCCAGACTGACCGGTTTAAGAAAATCTATTTCCGTCAGATGGAAAAAGAACAGCCAGACTTCCGGTTATCAGATTCAGTGTGCTTCCAACAGACGATTTACTTCCAGACGAAAAACCATCAAGGTAAGTGGCAAAACCAAAACCTCCGGCAAACTGACCGGTTTAAAGGCAAAGAAAAAATATTATGTACGCATCCGTGCCTATAAGAAAACAAGAGGAATTTATCTTTACGGAAACTGGAGTTCTGCAAAAACTGTAACTACCAAATGAATATAGTGATTTCCTGGCAGTAACATCCTGTTCCAAAATAAAACGCCAGAAATTCCATGAAAATCATAAACTGATTTTATTTGGAATTTCTGGCATTTTTTATACTTTTTAAATTTTACTTTAAAACGTGTTTGAAACACGCTATATTTTTTACCCTTATCACAAACTTACTTGAACCTCTTTAAACAGCCCATCCTCTGACATTTCCACCCAGTCCAGACAGATTTCCCTATACATTCCTCTGTCCCATCCGGTCACGCCATCTGGAAGGGAATGGGAAAAACGATGGTATGCCATCAGATATTTTCCTGTTACCGGATCCTTTAACATACCGTGGTGTCCAGTTCCCAGAATATTTTTTTCCACGTTCTTATGAAGAATGGTTCCCAGTACCTTTACCGGTCCTGTAGGAGAATCCGAAATACCATAATTTACATGATAATCTTCGCTTCTTGTATCGTCACAGGACCAGGTAAAATGATATCTTCCCTGCTCGTAAACTGCCATAAATGCTTCCCGGCAGTCTGCTTCCCCTTCATAAACAATGTTTTTCATACTGCCTGGAACGATGGTATGCATATCATCCTCCAGCTCCAGAACAGCCGGTGTCTTGGAATTTCCAAAATAGAGATAATTTCTGCCATCATGATCCACCATAATATACGGATCAATAACCTGATCAAGAGTCACTCCGTTTTCCAGCTTTTCCATGGATAAAAACGGTTCCTCTACAGAAAGGTTTTCAAATGGTCCATACGGGTGATCGGAAACTGCAACGCCTATATTTTTTTCGGCACAATAATACAAATAATATTTTCCGTTTTTGCATCCTACAGTTGGTGCCCAGGCAAAATCCTTCGCCCATTTTGAATTCCAGGTTATATTAAAAATCTCTCCATGGTCTGTCCAGTCCTTTAAATTTTCTGAAGAGAAACATTTAAAAGAAGTTCCA
The DNA here is from genome assembly GCA_934364795.1 of uncultured Blautia sp. GTDB lineage: Bacteria > Bacillota > Clostridia > Lachnospirales > Lachnospiraceae > Blautia_A. The sequence continues at coordinate 43,601 of CAKRMK010000005.1, read as the reverse complement.
TGCCATTTTCCTCCATCTGTAGTTGGATAAATATAGTAACGACCCTCAAAATAACGGATATCCGGGTCCGCATAATACCCCTGAATAATTGGATTTCCCATTTTTTATCTCCTTAAATTTTAAAGTTCTACCTCATAAATACCGCCATTCCACTGTGCCTTTTGTTCTCCATAAACAAAATCGGCTGTAGCTGCTCCGGGAATTTCTGCGCGGAAGATTATCTTTTCTTTTATTTTTTCCCAGCTCAGAGAAATTTTTCCCCATGCAGTGTGATAACTCATCTCTGCATGATCCATGTCCTCCGGAACATATGGCATGATCTCAAGATGTACCCCGCCATCCTTTTTTGGCTCCACTTTTCGCAGGCCGCAGATTGCTTTAAAGAACCACGGACCAAGTGAACAAAGTGCCGGATGATTGTGTGAGTTCATCTCATTGTGAACCAGATACTGCCATCTTTCCCAGATAGTTGTTGCGCCTTTAGAAAGCATAAATTTCAAAGATGGATAGTCATCCCTGCAGAAAAATTCATAAATAATATCATCTCTTCCAAGGTCGGACAGACATTGATTCAGGATTCCGGAAGTAAGAATTCCAGTAGGATATTGTATGGAACCTCTTGACTCCACCACCTGGAAAAGCATTTCCCGAATTACCTTTTCCCTGAATTTTTCCGGTACAATGTCAAACGCAAGAGCCATGGCACTTGGCGCAACAGCCAGAGTATCACAGGTTCCATAGTAGCCTGTTCCAAGAGGGTTATCCATGCATTTTCCGTAGTATTCACGGTTGATGGCAGCTTTCAGATCTGCCAGTCTGTTCTCATATAATTCTTTTCCCTGTGCATCCTCCATAACATCTGCAAACAGCACAAGTGCCTCATAAAAATCGGCCAGAAATGAGTTGGCAATCATCAGATTATTTGCAAATTCCAGTGCCAGCCAGTCATTATAAAAATCATAAGACAGAAGCCCGTTTACCAGTGTGGAATGAAGGTATTCCTCGTACTTCTGAAGGGTAGGATAATTCTCTTTTACCAGCTCCTTATCACCTGTATACAGGTAAGCATTTCGCAGTGTCATATGATATCCAACCTTCCAGATAAAGGTATCTCTTGGCCATCCCGGTGCTCCGGCCAGAGGCATGGAACCATCTTTTTCCTGGGTATCCCGGATATCATGAAACCATTTCCGATAAAAATTTGTCAGATCAAAATGCAGCATACCAAATTCCGAAGCCATACCTGCATCTGCCATCCAGCCCTGTCTCTCATCCCTTTGACAACAGTCTGTTGGAATGGAGTGCATATTGCTTCTCATAGTCCATACCATTGCTTTAAAAATCCTGTTAAAGGCCTCATCCGAACAGGAAAATTCAGAAATTTCCTGATTATCGGTATGTACAACTTTGCCAATAATCTGCTCCGCTTTTAGTTCTCCTGTGATACCTGTGATCTCTGCATAGCGGAAACCATGATAGGTAAATCTTGGCTCATAGCATTCTTCTTTGCCTTTGCATGTATAAAGGTCAGTAGCCTTTGCAAAACGCAGGTTTTCTACATTTAACGAACCATCTGGATAAAGAACTTCACCATGACGGAATTTAATAACTGTACCCTCTTTTTCATCCATAGAAAGACGTACCCAGCCTGTAAAGTTCTGCCCGAAATCTACGATCCAGCTGTCTTTCTGTTTCCAGATTTTCACTGGTTTTCTCTCTTCTACCACACGGATTGCAGGAGTATAGGAATAAACTAATTTTCCCAATGGCTCCTTTGCAAGATATGCGTTTTTCCATCCATTTGTATCAAAACCTGGAAGGCTCCAGCCAGTCTGTTCCCTTCTGGCATCATACTGTTCGCCGTCAAATACACTGGATATTTCAATTGGAGACATGCTTGTCTGCCAGGTATCATCCGTTCCCAGAATTACTTTTTTGCCTCCTTTAAAGGTGAGATGAAGCTCTGCAAAACCCACACAACGACCACGATAAAAAGCCTCACTGTAAACATCTTTTGCACGCAGTTTTTCATCCAAAGGCCAGTGTCCTCCTACCCATAATCCGAGAACATTTTCGCCTTTTTTCAGCTGTTCTGTAACATCTGCCGCCGTATATTCTACTGTTTTTTCATACACTGTGTAAGATGGGAAAAGTACTCTGTCGGTAACCTTTTCTCCGTTTACATAACTTTCTGCATATCCCAGACCAGTGAAATAAAGAACCGCTTTTTCCGGCAATTCTTCCTCTAATGAGAAGCTTTTCCGAAACAATGTTCCACCGGTGATATACTGGGCTTTAAAGTGATCCGGATCACTGATTCCAGTGGAAAAAACAGCCTTTTCTTCTCCTGTCTTGCCATTTTCCAATGTCCATTTCAGGCTCCACTGGTACTCTGAATTTTCTTCAAGCGGCTGTGGCAGAATATATTTTCTTTCCATTCCAGCTACAGTTCCACTGTCAGAAATCAACTTGTTTCCCTTGAAAATCTGTACCTGAAAGCTCTTCTGTGCTTCCAGTTCCCCATCCATTTTCCAGGATAATTCCGGCTGTAACTTGTCAATCCCAACCGGATTTACCAAACCCTCACAATACAGTTTTCTCGCCATATCCCTCTCCTTTTTTCTTTCTATATTCTCCAGGTGACATACCAAAATATTTACTGAACACCCTGCTGAAATAACTGGTTTCCTCAAACCCGGAGCGCCTTGCTATATCGTCTATTTTTTCTTTTGAATTCATCAGCATCATTTCTGCCGCTTCCATTCTCACTTTCAGAATGTAGTCGCTGTAATTGATCTCAAACTGCTTTTTAAAAAGACGGCTGATCTGATATTTACTGATAAAGAAATGTTTGGACAACGTTGTCAGGGAAATATCTTTTTCGTAATTGGTGTCAATGTAGTGGCGGATTTTCCGGACCACATCCTCGTCCATCTGTACATCCTTTGGAGACAGATCCAGACGCATACTTAACATCAATCGCAAAAACATGTTTTTCACTCCGGCTGCATCAACAGAACGGAAGGCTTCCATCACAGCACTGCTTCGCAGCTTTTTCAGAGTTTCCACAAAATCAGAATTTATCTGGATCAGAAAGCCGTAACAGAAATCCTGAACATAATCCGGATGTACATTTCCTCTTTTGAAAATGAAAAACAGTTTCTCTACTGCCTGTTTCATTTCCTGTATATTTCCGGTTTCAAAGCTTTTTTTCAGCTGTTCTGACAGCTTTTGGGCTTCTGTTCCCTGATAAAGAGTGAGACTGCCTCTTTCATAATAATAGGTTCCCGGTTTATAAAAGCTCTGGCGCAAAGCCTCCAGGCTCTCTGTAAATGCCTGCCGGAACTGTTCTTTTCCCAAACGAAAAAGTCCAAATCCAATACGCATATCCGGATTTTGATCCTTCTGCACTGCATAAAAACGTTCCCATTCCTGCTGATTTCTGGCCTTGTAAATTCGGATTTCCAGATCCTCCACTTCTACTTCACAGAAAGTTTTTACTGCATCATATTGTCTTTCTGAATCACTTTGCCAAAATCCTTCTGTCTGTCCTTGCAGATTCTCCTCTGCGCCCTTTACCCGCTCACATTCATCTACAGGTTTCATCCTGAATTCCGGCACATTTCCACTTTCAAAACACACGATTCCATAGCCTTGTTTTTCCAGCTCTTCCGGCACATATTCAGTGCCGTCAGCAGTTCCATCCATATATCTTTGAAATGTCCGATAAATACTTTTCTTTTGCAATTCAGAGATTTCTTTCATACTTTGTTCCAGTGATTTTTTTACTTCCCGGATATCAATTGGTTTTAAAAGATAGTCTCTTACTCCAAACCGCATGCACTTTTTTGCATATTCAAATTCATCAAATGCACTTAAGATCATGACCCGGTGCCCGAAAGGCAAATCCTGGATTTCTTCCAACAGACTAAGGCCATCCATTACTGGCATGCGGATGTCCAGAAGCATCAGTTCCGGCCATTCTTCCTTTATGATTTTTAGAGCTTCTTCGCCGTTTGTAGCGTGAAACACCTGTGTAATTCCAAGCTCTTCATAATGCAGCATACGATCAAAAAACATATGTACAGAGTTTTGATCGTCTGTGATCAGAAGCTTCATACAGTCCTCTCACCTCTTCCATATATTCTACATGCTCTGAAGCGTAATTATAACGCACATCTTACAGAGATCCCTTTTTGGCCACGCTCTGATTAAGCAACGGAATTTTTATTACAAATTTCGTTCCCTGCCCTTTTTCGCTCTCAATATGAACACCATACCCATCTCCGTATTTCAGGCGGATTCTCTGGTGAATATTCCTTATTCCAATTCTGCGGTTATCAATTTCAGATATGTTTAAATCCGCAATAAGAACATCCAGCTGCTCTTTGTCCATTCCGGTTCCATTATCTTCTATACTGAATAAGAAACAATCTTCTTTTTTCTTAACAGAAAATTTTATTACTGCCCCATGAGGATTTTCTCCAAAAGCGTGCATAATACAGTTTTCCGCAATTGGCTGAAGCAACATCTTCGGCATATAATAACCTTCAATTTCATCTGTTATCTCATATACAGCCTGAAGTTCCCCTTCATATTTTCTGGTAAATAATTCAAGGTAACTCTGAATATACTGAAGCTCCATACTAATCGGTACCATCTCCTCATAATGGTACAGGCTGTACCGCAGCATCTTACTTAAATCCACTATAATCTCATTGGATTCTTCCACATTTCCATACACAATTTCTGTCTGCAGCTGCTGCAAAGTGTTCATAAGAAAATGGGGATTTATCTGTGACTGAAGGGAATAAAGTCTGAATTTATTAATCAAAATCTGGGATTTATAATCCTTATCAATAAGAGAATTCAGCCTTTTTAAAAGTCCATTAAACCGGTCTGCAATCTGGTTCAGTTCCTCATAATGATACTCCTCTGTTTCCAGAACCAGCTTCTGGGAATCCACATTCTGAATGTTATCCATCAGCTTCTGTATCGGCTTTTTAATGGAGCCGCTGACCTTAAATGTGATCAGAAGATTCAGCACAAGACTGCACAAAATAATCAGAACAAGAAGCCAGATCATGGAACGTGTATGGCGGAAAATTTCAGACTGTGGAATGTACGACACCAGCTTCAATCCCATAGAAGTAGTCTGAAAGCTGACAAAATGTCTTTTCCCACCCACATTTGTCCAGAAACTTCCTGTTTTTTCATTTTTCATGATTTCCCGATCCTGATCAGACACCTGGAGCACACTGCCGATTTCAGAATTATCGCTTCTGCTCATGATAACTCCGTCCTCATTTAAAATGGCAACTTTTCCATTTTCTTCATAACTGCTCGCCCCCAAAACCTCTGCCAGCTGGGAAAGATCGAAGTTATAAATCAATGCTCCGGACACTTTTCCTTTGGAATTTGGCAAGGCAAAAGAAATAGAAAATGTCTTACTTTTTGCTGTGATTGCTCTTCTTTCGCTATAAAAATCCTGATCATGAAGTCCCAGGATATGAACATATACATTGCCAGTTACATCCTTTGCCTCTTGATACCAGTCCTTGGACCAGTAATCATAATTTGCAGCCAGACCATCCTGACCTACCGTTGTAAAATAATAACCATTATCTGAAATCACCAAAATATCCTGGACCACAGAATTAAAAAGATCTGTTTTTTTCAGGATATTATTTAGCTCTCTGTTTACATCCAGTTTCTCCTGAATGGACATATTGGACTTACTGAATTTGTTCCAGAGATCACGGTAACTGGAAAAACTGACCATCTGGGACGCAATGTCATTAAAAGTCTTATCCAGGGTGTAAACCGCCTGCTCTGTGATCATTTCACTGCTGTCTTCCACCTTGTTGATCAGGACTCTGGTGGAAATTCCCAGCATACAGATTCCGAACACCAAAAGCAGTAATGTGTTGCAGATCAGATAATAATTTTGTACTGCTCCCATTAAAGAAGCATCTTTTTTTCTTTTCTTAAACATCTTTCATCACCGCTTTTAGTGTACCATAAATTTAATTTTTTCGGAACTAATGCCAACACAATTCAGACAAAATATACCACAAAGTAGGGCTTGCAGATTGCGAAAATGCTTTTTTTAACAGGCTTTCATACCTTTTCAAAAAGCAAAAACAAGCTTTAAATTCAATGTAATTTAGCCCTTTACAGCACCTGCTGTCAGGCCCTTGATAATGTTTTTCTGCATCAGCAGATAGAACACAACTACCGGGAAAATAGCAACTACAGATAAGGTCATAAACCTTGGCCAGTCTACACTGAACTGTCCTTTTGCCCTGAAAATTTCCAGAACGATAGTACCCTTTGAACGGGTGCTGAGGAAAATATTCGGTGCAATAAAGTCATTCCAGATCCACATAGTATTGAAGATTACAGATGTGGATGTGATTGGTTTCATAAGCGGAAATACAATTCTGAAAAATACCATAGGAATGCTGCATCCGTCTACAATCGCAGCCTCCTGAAGCTCTCTTGGAATACTCTTCATATATCCCACAGCAAGGAAAACCGTAAGCGCCGAACCGTTGCAATAGAATATGATCATTCCCACAACAGAGTCGATCAGATGCAGTGCCTGCATAACCTCAAACAGTGACAGAAGGATTGCCTGGAACGGAACCAGGAAACCGATCATCAGATAAATGGTAAAGGCTTTGTCCAGCTTACTTGCACGAAAAGCAAGAGGATAAGCGGCCATTTCTCCGATCACTACAATGGCAAGTACAGAGCATACTGTGATCACTGCTGTAATACCAAATGCACGGTAAATCTGCATATTTGTCAGAATGTCTTTATAGTTATCCAGAAACAGATGAGTTGGAAATGCTGTTGGGCTGAAAGACATTTCTGCCATTGTTTTAAAGGTATTAATCACCATGTAATAAAAGGGATACAGGAATATGATACAGATCGGCAGTAGGATAAGATCTGACAGATAAAATTTTTTCTCACGAATTTTTTTCTTCTTTTTCATGACACATCAGCCTCCCTCTTACTCATTGCCATATACTGAATACCGGCGATCAAAGCAACAATAATAATGAAAATCGTTGCCAGTGCTGTGGATGCGCCGTACTGTTTTTCGGACAGACCTCTCTGGATAATTACCTGTGTAACGGTATAGTTTGAATATCCAGGACCTCCCTTTGTCAGTGCATATGGAAGATCATAAACCTTCAGTCCGTTTGTCAGAAGCAGAAGGGTATTTACGGTAAGTCCAGGTGCAAGCAGCGGGAATGTAATCTTTGTAAACTGCTGCCAGCGGCTTGCACCATCAATTGCTGCAGCTTCATAATATTCGTTTGGAATTGCCTGAAGATAGGCAAGATAAATAGTTGCGTACCATCCGGTACTTGTCCATACTGCGACTAAAATAATACTGATTTTTGCGCCCCATTCTGTTGCAGTAAAACCAATGGGACCTGCGCCAAATAATCCAAGTAATGAGTTAAGTGCACCTGTTTTCATCGGGGAAAGAATATAACCCCAGATATATCCAAGCAGCAGACCACTGACAATGGACGGGAAGAAGAAAACAGCACGTTCTACAGATTTCAGCTTTGTGTTTCTGTCAAGAAATACTGCCAGTGGAATAGCAAGAAGGTTAATCAGGATCATGGTACAGAAAGTATAAAAAATAGTATTAAACAGAGAATGTCTCATCATCTGATCCTTAAAGACACCAATAAAGTTTTTCAGTCCCACAAAATTATAATCATGACTGATTCCATCAAAATCTGTTACACTGTACATGATGGTTTTTACCAGCGGAATAATTGTAAACAAGGTAAAGGCTATAAATGCTGGCAAAAGAAAGATTTCATACTGAAATGCTTTTTTCAACTTTTTATTTTTCATGTTTCTCCTCCAATTAAAAGCCCCGCGGTGGCTGCCTGCTAACAGCTTTGCCAGGCAGCGAACCGTGGGGCATTTTCAATTCACTTATTCAGCAGAAACCTCTGCCAGTTTGTCATCCAGTCTGGATGCTGCCTCTTCCGGAGTGATTGTTCCGGCCATACAATCCTGTAAGCTCTGTACATATGTCAGTCTTAAGGATTCTGTATAGGACATCCAATCTGCCATCGGAATATAATATTTGCCTTCTTTTACGCCTTCTACAGCATCTGTGATCTGTGATGGAAGGTCTGGTGTATATCCTTCCGCAATTGTGAATCCGCCGTAACCTTCATACTGTTTCTCAAGTCCTTCAGGAGATACTGCAAAATCAAGGAATGCTTTTGCCAGCTCTGTATTTTCGCTTGCAGAGTTAATGCAAAGACCTACATTGATTGCACCACAGTAGTAGTCTTCAGATGTTCCAGGAACTGGAATGCATTTGTAGTTCATATCCGGGTTAATGGAATTGATGGTATCAAGATTCCAGGAACCGCTAAGGATCATACCAACCTGACCGGTTGCAAATGCTGTTACAATTTCATCACTTGTAGATCCAAGAAGATCAGAGCTTAAATATCCTTTATCAACAAGTTCTTTCCACATTGTGATCGGCTCTGTCCAGGTATCCTTGAATGTTGTTTTGCCATCATAGATATCCTGTACAACAGTTGGATTCTTAGAAACAACTTCAGATCCATATAATGGAGCAGTAAAGTTTACAGCTGCGTCCTGGCAGTTATCCATAATTGGAGTAATGCCTGCATCCTGCAGTTTCTGGCAGTCTTCCAGAAGTTCATCCCATGTAGTTGGTTCACTTTCAATTCCAGCCTGTGCAAAAAGATCTTCATTAACAAGAATTCCACCTACCCAGCAGTCAACTGCTAATGCATATGCTTTTCCATCTTTTCCATATGTGGTTTTTACGGAATCCGGAATGGTTCCATCTGTCATGTAGCTTTCATCCGAAAGATCCAGGCAATAGTTTCCTTTGATCAGGTCTTCTCTGTTCTCAAGAGCCATATAGAAGATATCCGGGCCTGCTCCTGAATATAACAGAGTGGAAAGTTTCTCAACATAATCCTGAACTGGCGGTGAATACTGGAAGTCTACGTTCACATTTGGATATTTCTCCTTAAATGCATCCAGTACCGGTGCTGCTTTTGTCTCATCGTACCAGGATAAGATGGTAAGTGTTCCGGATAAATCAGAATCAGCTTCCGCTGCTGATACAGTCATTCCGGAGAATGCTGACATTACCATGCTTGCTGCAAGTGCCGTTGCCCACATTTTTCTTTTCATTTTTTAAAGCCTCCCTTTTTTTGATTTTGTTTCTTTGTTTTTGATAAATTTAGAATACACTTTTGAAAGGGATTTTTAAATGTATTTTTTTGCAGAGTATTTTAAATATGTTGCACTTTTCTTTCAATCGTAAAAAAACAACTTGACATTTTAAAGATCTTAACAATAATATGATATAAAATAACATTAGAAATGAGGGATATCGTGGAAAAATCAACTGTTTATTTTACTGATTTCCGCTGCAAATTAGGCACCAGCCAGCTTGACAAACTAAAGAAGCTCTGCATTGCAGCAGGAATCCGTGACATTGACATGGAGGGCAAATTTGTTGCTATTAAAATGCATTTTGGTGAACTGGGAAATCTTGCTTTTCTCCGTCCTAACTATGCAAAGGTTGTTGCAGATTTATGTAAAGAGCAGGGAGGCTTACCTTTCCTGACAGACTGTAACACCCTGTATCCAGGAAGCCGAAAGAACGCTTTGGAGCATATGGACTGCGCTAATCTTAATGGTTTTAATACAACTACCACTGGCTGTCAGATCATTATTGGCGACGGACTTCGCGGTACAGATGATGTGGAAATCCCTGTAGAAAATGCACAATACTGCCAGACTGCCAGAATTGGCCGTGCCATTATGGATGCAGATGTTTTTATCAGTCTTACTCATTTTAAAGGGCATGAAGCTACTGGCTTTGGCGGTACTATCAAGAATATTGGAATGGGCTGCGGAAGCCGCGCCGGAAAAATGGCACAGCACAACAGTGGAAAACCAGTGATCAATACAGATCTTTGTCGAGGCTGCAAACGCTGTTCAAAGGAATGTGGAAGCGATGCCATTACATATCCGGAGAAAAAAGCAGTTATTGATTATGAGAAATGTAAGGGCTGCGGCCGTTGTATCGGTGCCTGCAATTTCGATGCAATCCATAATCCTCACAGCAATTCTAATGAACTTCTTTGCCGCAAAATGACAGAGTACGCACAGGCAGTCTGTCACGGACGGCCCTGTTTCCATATTTCCCTGGTTCAGGATATCAGTCCAAACTGTGACTGCCACGGAGAAAATGATGCACCGATCCTTCCAGATATCGGAATGTTCGCAAGCTTTGATCCTATCGCACTTGATCAGGCCTGTGTAGATGCCTGCCTTGCAGCACAGCCAATCCGAAACAGCCAACTTGGCGATAACCTTGCAAAACCAGACTGGCACTGCCATCATAATCACTTTATGGATTCCAATCCTAATGTTGAGTGGGAAGCGACTTTGGATCATGGAGAAAAAATTGGACTTGGTACAAGAAATTATGAACTGAAAAAAATCTGATAAATCAGCATATTTTTCATAGAAGCTTTTATATTTACATCAATTAACGCCCAAAAGCGAAGTTAAAAATAACATTTCTACATGTATTTTCAACTTCGCTTCTGGCGTTTTTACATTACCGCACTCATATGATTCAGTAAAACATGCGTAAACTCTTTTTTCTTGATCCTGCTTACCGGAAGTCGTACACCATGAACCATACATTCATTTCTTTGTATGCTTTCCACATATTCCAGATTCACCAGAAAACTTTTACTGTTTCGGTAAAATCCATAAGGGATCAGAATACTTTCCAACTTATTCATAGTCCCGCTTGACTGAACTTCTGCTTCCGGCAGCTTGTACAATAGCTTGTGACCGTAGCTTTCTACATAGCAGATAGACGAAATATCCAGCTTCTGGATTCCACTTTCTACTGGAACAGATATATAATTTGAAGTCTTATGTTTTATTTTCTTCAGTGCCCTTTTTAAGGTTTCACAAAATGCAAAATATGCAACCGGCTTTACAATGTAATCCATTGCCCCCACTTCATAGCCGCGGATGGCATAGTCTGTCATATTTGTGAGAAAAACAATTACAACTTCACCGTCCAGTGCCCTGATTTTCTTTGCGGCAGTCATTCCGTCCATAAACTTCATCTGAATATCCATCAGAATAATATCAAAATTACATTCATATTTTTCTGCAATGTCGCATCCATCCTGAAACCAGGTGGTTTCAATCTCATATCCTGTTTCCAGCTGGAATTTTTCCAGATACTCTACAATATTGTCTGCATATATTTTTTCATCTTCTACTATCGCTAAACGTACCATAAGCCCTTTCCATTTTATTCCTGTTTTATTCTTTTTCCACAGTTACTTTCGTACTGGCTTTTTTTCTCTTAATAAAGAAGCGAACCAGAACCAGTGCCTCTGCCAGTAATGCGATCACTGCTACAATTGCATCAATTGTGTAGAACATAACCTGCATTTTGCTTAAACCATCTGTAGAAACCTCTGCAGCAGTGCTGTCTACATAATAGCCGCTGTTTGCAATGGTATACAGAATATTCTTACATGCCTGACGCATTGCCTGAACTGTTGTGGCACTTTCTGTGTTCAGCTGGTTAGACTCTGCTGTGCCATATCCAAGCATCAGATCATTTCCGTTTTTGATACAGTTATCTGTTGTCTGATATCCATAGGAACCGTTATAGTCTGTAATGACCATTCCGACGAATCCCCACTCATCACGGAGAACTGTATTCAAAAGTGCAGAATTGTTACAGCTTGCAACCGTACCGATAAAGTTATAGGAGGACATTACCGCCTGTGCAGTTCCTGTGAAATTCTTCACAGCCATTTCAAATGGTTTCAGGTATGTTTCACGGATTGTCTGCTCTGTTGCAAACGTAAGAAGGAAGGAACAGCGGTTTGTTTCCTGGTCATTTAATGCAAAATGCTTGATATATGCATAAACGCCCTGGGTTGCTGCACCGTTTACTTCCGCTGCTGCCAGATAACCGGACAGTACAGAATCTTCCGAATAATACTCAAAGTTTCTTCCTGCAAAAGCAGAGCGGTGAAGGTTCATTGCAGGTCCGTACCAGCCATAGTTATTCGCATCCTTGTACTCCTGTCCCATGGATGCACCTACCAGATAAAGAAGGTCTTTATTCCATGTCTGTGCCATCAGTACCTCTGACGGATATGCAGTACCATAAACTCCGGTTACAAAGTTGCTCACACCTGCAGGACCGTCACAGTCAGAGGTTGCAACCTTTCCAATAGAGGAAATTTCTACTGTCTGCCATCCTCCAACATTTACCAGATTTACCATATCATCAATGCTCATCTCGTCCAGAAGCTTGTCCCAATCCTCATCGTCATAAGACTTTCCTGTAAGATCAGATAATTTCAGTCCATTATCTGCACCGGTAGTGGGCATTGTATCATCTGCATTATCGGTAAGTGTGCTGTCATAGGATGCTGTAGACACAGATTCCATAAGTGCCATTGTTTCCTCATCCATCTGGTAAGCCTCTTCTGCTGGTGCTGCAGTTGCTTCTTCATAATTTGCAAATCCATCTGCACGGGATAAATAAGTAGCAGTTCCTGTAGAATAATCTGCAAAATGATTGGTAGCAGCCACACCATCTGTGGAACGTCCTGTCTGGCTGTAGTCAATATCTTCATCGAGGGTAAATGTCTCTTCATCCAGAACAGTATGAGAATCAGAGCGTATGGAAATATTGTAATCTCCTGCTTCCAGGACATATCCACCATTTTCAGTTTTGATACACTGGCTGTCATAAGATGCCATATCTTCAAGAGGAATGCTAAATGCAATTGTCTGGCTGTCACCAGGCTCCAGGTTTTCCGTTTTTTCATACTGGATCAGATTCACAGAAGCTTTCTCAATGCCACCGTTTGTATATGGTGGAGTGTAATAAACTTCTACTACATCTTTTCCGGCAACGTCTCCGGTATTGGTAACTTCCACATTAAAGGTAACTGCATCCTCTCCCACTTCAAAGTCTTTCATTTCCTGGGAGAAAGTAGTATAGGAAAGTCCGTATCCAAATGGATATTTTACATAATCATCATATTGGATCAGGCCTTCTTCTGCTGCTGTTTCATAGAATTTATATCCTACATAAATTCCTTCCACATAGTTTACAAAAGCCATATTTCCCTGATAAGCACCGTCTTTTTTTGCAATGGTCTTTTTCAGGTCTTTTACATTTTCATAGGAGAAATTACCAAAATTATTATAAGTTGGTGTCTGTGTAAGATCCTTTACAAATGTATCTGCTGTTTTTCCAGATGGATTTACAGTACCATTAATAATTTCGCCCAGTGCTGACATACCGGTTTCACCTGTTCCCGGAGCCAGGATAACAGCACCGATAGAATCATAATCATCTACCCAGTCAAGCTCCATGGTATTGTTGGAATTTATAACAATAATGACATTTTCAAAGTTAGAGCATACAAGATCGATCATTGCTTCCTCTGTATTGGAAAGCTGAAGATAATGCTCTCCTTCGTCAAAATCATCATAATCTCCATTATTTGTATAAGTACCTTTCATGTACTGATAGTTCAGGTTTTCTTTTCCCTTGGCACCTACACTTACATCCTTTGCAATGTCATAAGTTCCATTGATAACTGCATTCATATCCTGTGGAAGGTCTGCACCCTCACCACCGCTTCGTCCAATGGTGATCACAGCTGTATTGGAAAAGCTCTTCGCATCAGACATAATTTCATCTGTGTAGTAGTCTACAGTAGGTTCCGGCAGAGTCCAGTCCTGTGCGCTCATGGAAATTCCGGGACGGTCACTGCGATAGTCGGTATACATCTTTGTCAGTTCTTCATTGGTCTGATAACCGGCATCCTGTAAGGACTGAAGAATTCCTACTGCTGAAGATCCATCAGAAGAACCGGAACCAACACCTCCGAAAAGAGGATTCGTAGAGTCCCAGCCAAATACGTTTAAGGAGGTCACATCTTCTGAAAGAGGAAGAAGTCCGTCATTTTTTACCAGTACAAGGCCTTCTTCTCCAACCTGTTTGATAGTATCTTTACTCTGCTGCTCTGTATCTTCATTCAGATCAACACTTGTTGCATTTAAAGCTCCGGAAATATTGTTGTACAAAGGTCCGAAGCAGACCAGGTTTGCCACAAGTACCACTGAAAGTACAAAGGCAAGGGCAGAGGTCCAGCGTACAATATGACGTGTTCCTTTTTTTACCACAAAGTGTGTTCCAACCTGTATTACGATCAAAGCAACAATCAGTACCAGAATCGCATATACATAATTTTTACACATGGTAAGATAAGAAGTCAGGTCTGCAATACTGACACCCATTGGAACAAAAATGGGAGAAAGCATATTGACTAATAGGTCGATCATTGTTTAACTCCTTTTATTCTCATAAATCTTTTTTATTCTTGTTTTCTTAAAGAAAGCGGCCTGCTTTCGGGTAGGCAGACCGCTTTTTCTTTTTGCTCTTATTTACTCTGCTGCTGTATAAGTAATTGTCTCCGGTGTTGTAAGAGGATCTGCGCTGTATGTAGTTACACGCTCATCATTGATCACGCCAGACCAGTTAAGTCCATATGCAAAGTCATAAGTATTTCCGTCAGCGTCTACATAGCATTCAACATCTCTTGGAACATCCTCCTGCTGTGCTTCTACTGCTTCCATGCTTGCAGGCTGCTGTTTTACCAGTAAACCGCTTGGTTCTGTCTGTCCTGTCATAAGGGAAAGAAGAACTTCATCATCATAAGTCATTTCACCATCACTCCAGAAAATTGCGTCTGCAAGTGGCTCAACCTCTGTCCAAACCATTGCTGCAGAAGAATTGGATCCAACACTTACGATTACTTTACAATCATCGCTTACTACGCTGTCTACATATTTCAGAGTCTCATATTCACCATAGTTGCTTGCCTGTGCTGTTGTTGCTCCCTGATAGGAACGATCCTCTTCTACTTCCTGTGTAGTTGTTCCATAATATCCGTCTGCCATTTCAACAACTTCAGTACCATTTGCCTGTGCTTCTTCCGGTGCTGTCTCTGCAGTATATTCTTCGAACTGCATGGAAGCTGGTAGATAATTTCCATCCTCATCTGTAGTACCGTCTGTATATGGTGCACTCATTGTTACAATTGCGTAGTCACAGGTTGCAATATCTTCTGCTGATGCACGGATAATATCATCAGCAACATAAATTGCATTTCCGTCATCATCTGTACCACTTGGATCTCCTACACTGTCTGTTACAACATTGTAATATTCACTGGCTTTCTCAATGTCAATAACCGGCTCGCAGCTGTAGGTATAGCCCATCCATGCTGATCCGCTTGATTTATATGTATATGGCACATACAGGGTTGGTTTCTCTGCTGTTTCATCATATGCTTTGATTGTGTTGTCAGAGTTCTTCAGCATAACAACTGATTTCTTCTGTAATTCAACGCCTTCTGCTTTTACCTCATCGCTCCATGCCACTGCGGTAGACTCTGCTGTATCAAGATATGGATTTTCAAAAAGTCCGGTATTGATCTGGGTTACAAAGAATTTTGCAGCATGTTCTCTCATGGTTGCAAGTGCTTCTTCCTCGCCAAGGTCCTCTACCATGATCTGGTATCCTTCAACTGCTGCTTCTGTATTGCTGGTTCCACCAACCTGGTCAACACCATTTTCAAACAGTTTTGCAAATCTTTCTCCCTGTGTCAGATCCTCAACACCGTATGCACGGGAACCCATCGCACCGTCTGCATCTTCTGTAATCTGCCAGTCAGTAAGAACGAATCCATCATAACCATTGTCACGAAGGAGGTTCATCTTAAACTCACTGTAAGCACCACCGACTTCATCACCAAGAGAACCATCTTCTGAATAGGAAATACCATAGTTTGGCATTACACCACCGGCTTTTCCTGTAGAACTTGTCAGGTTAAATGCTCCGTCAAAGAACGGGATCAGATGTGCTGCAAAATTATTGCTTGGGAAAACAGTATATTTACCAGAATCGAAATGATCATTTCTTCCACCTTCGGAAGCGCCTGCACCTACATAATGTTTTACAATTGCAACTACAGAATCATCGCCCCATCCAAGGTCATTTCCCTCTTCATCATAGGTTGACTGTAAACCGGAAATATACGCATTTGCAAGATCACGGTTCAGAGCCGGATCTTCGGAGAATGTTCCTGATGAACGATCCCAGGAGGATTCAGATGCAACATCTACCTGCGGTCCAAGTAACATGGTAACACCAACTGCACGGTAAGACTGGGAATGTAATTTCGCTGCTTCTGTAGCATCCTCTGTGCTCATTGTTGCACCAATACCATTTTTATCAATTACTCCTGAAATGTAGTTCGGGTCAATACTGATGGTAACTGGAACACCATATCCGCCGTTTTTCTCTGCATATTCCTGCAGTGCATTGTTCCAGCTTACTGCCATCTCTGTGTTTCCTTCATTTCCCGCGGAACGGGTAACACCGGCACGGCCGCCGGCTTCCAGATATTCCTCATCAGCTCCTACATCTTTACCAAAAGAAGACCAGCCACCGTGTGTTAAAAGAGGAGCAATTTCCTCACCTGTCATTTTGGAAGCAAGATCCTCTGCTCGTGTTGTGGCATCCTCTCTCCAGTCCTCATATACATCCAGCTCACCATCCTGGTCAAGGTCTTTGAATGCATATCCGTCCTGCTCAATAATTGTTACACCGGAATCTTTGGAATAACCAAGTGTTTTTCCATCTTCATTTGTAACCTTCATCCAGCCATCTGCTGTTTCCTCTTCGGACCATTTTGCTCCGTCAGATGCTGTTGTTTCCTCTGCAAAAGCTGCTACCGGACTCATGATCATAGTGGCTGCAAGGCTCATTGCCATCAGCACATTCATTCTCTTTTTCATGTAAATCCCCTTTCTTCATTGTATAATTTGTTTATTTTTATGTACTTCCTTGAAGTGACTTTATTAAAACATGACAAAAGAGTTTTTACAATGATTCCTTGACATCCGGCATTTTATAGTGAGAAACTGCATTTTTCCATTTACAAACTGCATAAAAATACAAAAATGCCGTTCGTCATTGACGAACGACATCTGAAACTGATTCGCTGGAGCCGGCATCTGATGCAATGTCCTTTCAGCTGTCCAGCAGTGCCAGATATTTACTTTTTACTTCTTTTACTTTACTGCGCCCTACTGGCAGAATGGTATCTCCTTTCATAGTGATCTGATTGGACTGAATTCGCTGTATATACAGATAATTTACCAGATACCCCTTATGAATACGGATAAATCCAAGGGGTTCTGTGATCTCTTCCAGTTTATCCATTGTCATCTTAATTTCCAGTGGTTCCGGCTGTCCATTTATGTAAACCAGTTGATAATTTCCACAGCCTTCTATATAACGGATCTGTTTTCTTTTTACCACCTGAACAGAATTTCTGGTGGTAAATCTCAACTGATCTGCTTTCTGCTTCTTTGCATATTTCCGAATATACAGTTTCACAATGTCTGCAATGTCATTCAGGAAATTACTTTTTCTTACGAAGCCTAAAGGAAATACAGAAAAAGATTCAAATACCCTGTTTTCACATTCTGATACATAAACGATCTCAATGGTTTCATTTTTGCTCCGCAGGCGTTTCCCCACTTCGATACCATCCAGCTCCGGCATGTCTATATCAAGAAGAACAATCTGAAAAGGTATGGTTTCTACAGCTTTCAGAAGCTCTTTTCCTGATGTGTAGCCTGTTACCTCAGCGGATATTCCCTGCGCTTTAAATGCAGATTCTGCCGCACCTGCAATAACCGGCAACGCACTTTTATCATTGTCACATAGTGCTATCCTTAACATCTTCTTCCTCTCCAATCATATCCAATAATACTTTTGCCACAAATTCCCCATCTTTGACAGAATAATCTACACAGCCACCATGCTTCTCTGCAATTTTCGCTATGATCTGCGTTCCATAACCATGACTTGTTTTATCTTCCTTGGTACTTAAAATTCCACTGTGCCATTTTCTTAACTCCTCTCTGTCTGTTGTATTCTGGCATTTAATGTACAAAAAATTGGACTGTGGATAAATTTCCAGACGAATTGTTGGATCTTTCTGCCCCTTTTGCAGAAGCCGTTCACATTCCTCTATGGCATTATCGATCAGATTTGTTAAAATACTGCAAAGCTCATCATCCTTTACAGGCAGCACTGGTGGAACCACAAGAAGATGCTCCAGCTTAATTTCTTTTCTTATTTTGGCAAATTCCATGTTCAGGACTACATTTACGCTGTTATTTCCACATTTTACATAGGGTTCCGGAATTGGAACTTTTTCCTGGCTCTCATCAAAATACCGTTTCAGATCCTCATATCGCTTTTCTTCCAGAAGAATACGCATATAATGGCGCTGGTTTTTCAGATCATGGCGGATACTGCGGATTTCTTCCACCTGCTGTTCAGCCATGGTGAAACGCTCTTTTTCCTTCAGGAGCTGACTTTTCTGCTCTTTCAGAATGGTGGCTTCCTCCTGCTCCTTACAAATGGCATACAGGGCATAAATGGAAACCATTACAATTCCAACAAGACACAAATAAGCTACCAGCAGCTGATTATGGGCACTTGGAAAGTCAAATTCCTTGGACCATATATTGGAAGCAATGGTCATTACAACCAGAGAAATATCTCCGGCAAAAATCAACAGCATACCTGCTATTGGAATTTTTTCAAACTCATTGAAATTAAAGGTTCCAAGATACCAGGCAAGTACAATATCAAAAAAATACGTTACCATACGTGCAATTGCTTCCGGTTCTCCCCGACCTATACAATATCCGGTCACATAACTTGCTTCCCCGGACAGTGACATTAATACCAGGACTACCGCATACATGGAACTCCACAGTGCGATCCTGGATGTAGCGTTATAATTCGAACAGAAAAAAAGATAACCTCCCAGAAGAACAGCCTGAAAAGCACACCATAAAATCAGGTAATATTTCTGAAAAAAGGCCATGACTATCAGACTTGCTATCAGCAGTATGAGAAACAGTACAATTCCCTCTGCTGCCATTTTTAACAGGCTTCTCTTTTTCATCCCATTCGTCCCTTCTTTTCGCAAAAGAAGCACATAGGCAACAGAAAGTGCCAGCTGCTGGAAAAACCACGGAATCGTTTCAAGCGGTTCCGAAAGAAAAACAATACTGTTTAACCCCATAGATAAATCTCCTCCGAAACTTATAGTGTAAGAAACAAAAAATTTTTTCGCCCCTAACTACTTTTGATTATAACATGGTAAAATTTTATGTTCAAGAGAACATCCTGAAGGTTGTATCTTCTGCAAAATGCAGATATAATTGCTGTAAAAGCAAAACTACTTTTACAAAACAGATTGGACAGGTACATTATGAAATTAACCAAAATAAGCAGGCCGTTTCCTGTAAAAAAAATTCTGATCATTTTTCTTTTTATGATTATTGTTGTTTTTTTCGCATACAAGATTTCCCTTTTTGCTCCCTATCTCAATCTCCCTCACGTAACCACAGCTGACCTGGATGCCCTTGACCTTGACGGCTATAATAAAGTAATGTTTGTAGCACATCCGGATGACGATCTGTTGTGGGGTGGCAGGCATTTAATTGAGGATGATTACCTTGTGGTGTGCATGACCCGGGGGAATGATCCTGTGCGAAGTGCAGAATTTAAGTCGGTTATGGAAGCCACCGGGGAAAAGTATCTGATTCTTTCCTACCCGGATAAAATCAGCAGGAAGCGCAGTGACTGGAAATTCTGGAAAGAGGATATGGAGACTGATATTGCCACTGTTCTTAATTATAAAAACTGGGAACAGGTAGTGTCCCACAATGAAAACGGGGAATACGGACATCATCACCACCAGATTATACATGAACTGGTGGAAAAAGAATATAAGGAAACCGGATGTAAGGCAGATTTGTATTGGTTCGGAAAATATTATGTGAACGATAAGATTCCTTATGATCTGGAAGAAATACCGAAAGAGCTTTATATTCAGAAGAGAAAGCTGGCAGCTTTGTATGCAAGCCAGAGGACTACGGTGAGAAAGATGTATCATATGCTGCCCTATGAATGGTGGGTAAAAGCAGAGGAATAGCTACAGTCGTGAGCTTCGGCATCACCTGCTTTTGTGCCGGATACACATTCGGAAAAGATAGTAACAAAACGCAAAAATAGCCGCCCGTCTGGTAAATGTGCGGCCTTTTTGCTGTCAAATAATTTATCGGACTAACCGTCTATCGGTAGCACTCTTTTTCTATAATCATACTACCACGGTAAATTGAATATGTCAATTATTCCTCTACAATCTTCACTCCCCACGCCGGCATTTTCAGGATTTCTCCATTTTCAACCGTATCTCCTAGAAGCAGTTCTGTCCCGGTTCCATAATCATAAACCACTTCCTGTTCCTTTTCTGAATAGTTGAAAAAGTATCTGACTGTCTTTCCAAAATCGTTTGTTCCTTTTCGCATAATAACCGGATACTGATAATTTGGCAGTTCTACTTTTGCTATAAGAAGTGTATCTCGAAGAACTGCTTTTAATGTGTCATTATCTGTCATGCAGCCAAAATAAACAGCCTGCCCTTTTCCAAAATGGTTCCTGGTAATGGCAACATAATCTTTCCAGTTATAGTGATCGTATGAAGCCAGCACTTCTGCTCCTTCCGGTGTTAAAAGTTCCATAAATACTTTCGCCTCTGCCGGAGAATCTTTTGAAATGGCCATTCCCGTCAGACCCACATTTTTCGGGAAAGTAAACTGATTGTATCTTACGCCAAGGCAGGATTTCAGAATATGAGGCTGTACTTCGTGGCTTACTTTAATGTTCTCATTGGCAAAAGCAGTTTTGAAAGTGGCAATCAAGGTTCCACCATTTTCCACATACTGATTCAGTCTGTTTAAAAGCTCATCTGGTGCTGCATACAATGCTGGAACAACTATGGCTTTATACTGATCCAGGTTCTCTGATTCTGGCCACACAAAATCACATTCTACATTCATCTGATACAACGCATCATACACCCAGCGCACCACATCATTATACTGGATTCCGTTATTTCCGGCTGCCGTTGCCTGTATTCCAAACCATTTCAAAGCAGTAAGGGCTTCATTGCTTACAAGAATGGCTACTTCATTTTTCTTTTTCAGATTTACAAGGTGACTGCCGATTTTTGCAAACATAGGGCCAATTTCACAGGCTTCCCGGTAAGCATCGTTTTCTTCAAAATCATGACTTAAAAGGCCTTTCCAGTAGGTTTCAAAGGAATTATGGATGGAATGCCAGTGCCAGTACATAACACTGTTTGCACCGCATGCCAGGTGGCTGTATGCCTGTAATTTCAGCTGTCCTTTATATGGAGTCCATCCCGGATAGCCCTGTGCTTCTGTCTCAAGAACCAGATAATTGTCATTTTTCAGAGAACGGGTCATATCGCCGCCAAAGGCAATTTCCACTCCGGTAAGCTCGTCCTGTGTGGGATGGTAAATATCCGTTCCTGCAATAGTCAGGCACTTCGCCGCATGATAATGGTTCACATCTGGTTGTATTCCATAGGAATATCCCCGCCACTCAAAATCAAGATTATGGGTAATAAACTGATCTTCTCTGCGGTATTCATTTACAATATCAGCCTGCCAGCCAAGGAATTTATCCACAAGCGTTCTCTGGAATTTCTCAAATTCTGCACCAAGACTTCCATTGATCGTTCCTCTTACATCAGGAAAATCTTCCCATGCATTAATACGGTTGCTCCAGTAATCAAGACCAAATTCGTAGTTCATTGCATCCAGGTCATCATGGAATTTTTCCCGCAGATATTTTACAAACTGCTGCTGTACATTTTTTCCGGCGGTTCCGTAATATTTGGTTTCATTGTCAATCTGGAAACCGATCACGCATTTTCTGTGTGCAGTATGCTTCATCAGCTCACGGATCACGCGCTCTGCATAAAAGAGATAAGCTGGATGAGTAATGTCCATAATCTGTCGTGCCCCGTAGATGCCTCTGCCTTTCACAGTCGTTGCAAGTACGTCCGGATGTGCTTTCACCATCCATGTGGGAACTGCATAAGTTGGCGTTCCGATAATAACATGGATTCCCGCGGCTTCCATTGCATCCATCACCCTTTCCACATGGGAAAAATCAAATACACCTGGCTGAGGCTCGCAGGTGCTCCAGGTGGACTCTGCGATTCGTACTGTATTGATTCCTGCTTTTTTCATCATTGCCACATCTTTATCCAGACGGTCATATGGCATATATTCATCGTAATAAGCTGCTCCGTAAAGAAGTTCTTTCATAATATCCTCCTGTGATCTGGTAAAATACTCTGACTTAACTATATTAACAAAAATCCGTGTCTGATTATATCATGCATTCTTTAGTTTTATCACGTTTTTCAGTTGTTTTATTACAATTTGGGGATTTCTCTTTATAGAACTCTAACCGGCAGGAAAATCTCCCACCGGTTAGAGTTAGTTTTTCTAAAACTATTATTACATGTTGCAATACAAATCAATTAGTTATGAATTTTAGAACAGTATACTGAAATTGTTCATAATTACAGTAATAACAACTTTTATAATAGTCTCCGCGACACCAATCAGTCTCATTTTCTATAAAGTACTTAGGGCCAAATATATGTTCTTCCTCTATCTGTTTATGCGGACAATAATGTTTTTCTTTATCTATCTTCTCATCTTGCCCCACACAGTCCACATAATTTTGGGCCTCATCATGATCTTCGAATTTCTTAATTATAACGTCCTCTGGATCAATAAATTGTATGATCTTAATAATTGTATTATCATTTGATGGACTTTCTGAAGTATCTTCTGAAGTGCTTTCTGAAGTATTTTCCGATGTATTTTCCGATGTATTTTCCGGTGTATTCTCAGTTCTGTCTTCAAATGCTTTTTCCGTTATAATAATTTCCAGTTCGCTCCCCAGCTCTGCCTTTATTTCATCTATTTTTTCCTGACTTATGGTGGGCGTTCCATTCTTTAATCTGTTACTTTGAATGGTCAATTTGCTTCCGGATTCTGTGGTAAATACAATTCCATTTTCTGTGAAATCAACAGCTTCAATTGTCACTCTTTTGTCATTTTCTGTGACATACAGATACCCTTCACCATTTACATCTCGATCCATTCCAAGACCAAGCTGCTTTGCTCCACCTTCTACTTCCAGTGTTATATTGCCGCTTTCCGGATTTTCCTGAGAAGCAAGAACGAGTTTGCTGATAAGGAAATCCTTAGCAGATAAGGATACAAAATTGTCTTTAAATGTTTGTTCTCCCATCAGACAAAGAGCTTCAATACCATCATCAGTGGTGGTTGTAAATACCTGCAAATCCTCATCTTTAGGAGTAGCATTTAGAGTGCCTGAAGAAGTATTTCCAGTAGTTATTATAAGATCGTCTAAATCTGACAGATCTACTTTTTCAAAACTCTTAGAGCGGTCTTTTTCAAATTCTATTTTTCCACAGATTATACATTTGTACTGCTTCTTAAGTCCCATAAAATTCATTTTTCGGACAGTTATCATCGCATGGGCTGTCGTAGGAATGGTTTTGGCAGCTTTCACAACAGTACCGCAAACAGAGCATCTTTCCATAGCGGTTTTTCCGGGAGTTTTGCAGGTAGGATATACTCCGTCAATAACTTCTATGGTATGTTCTTTTTTCTCTATAGTTCTGCGTGATCTGAAAACAAGACCACAGCGGTCGCAATACCGCAGGGCAGTTTTTCCGGTTTCTGTGCAGGTGGCTTCTATTGCTGGTCTTTCTGCGGAATGATGACCAGTTGCCGGAATTTTTGTCTGGGATTCCAGAATTTCTCCACAGGTTTCACAGTGGCTTCCCTCGGTTTTTCCGGCGGTGGTACAGGTTGCTTCTACGGCTTTATCTGTAACTTTTTTATGGCCAGTTGCCGGGATTTCGGTCTGTTCTTTCAGGATTTCTCCACAGGTTTCGCAGTGGCTTCCGGCTGTTTTTCCGGTTTCGGTGCAAGTGGCTTCTATCGCTTTGTCTGTTACTTTCTTATGGCCGGTTGCCGGGATTTCGGTCTGTTCTTTTAGGATTTCTCCACAGGTTTCACAGTGGCTTCCGGCTGTTTTTCCCGCTTCGGTGCAAGTGGCTTCTACCGCTTTGTCGGCTACTTCTTTATGACCGATTGCAGGGATTTCAGTCTGTTCTTTTAGAATCTCTCCACAGATTTCACAGTGACTTCCAGCGGTTTTTCCTGCTTCGGTGCAAGTGGCTTCTACCGCTTCGTCTGTTACTTCTTTATGACCGATTGCTGGGATTTCGGTCTGCGCTTCCAGAATTTCTCCGCAGGTTTCGCAATGGCTTCCAGCGGTTTTTCCCGCTATTGTACATGTAGCTGCTATCTTTTCGTCGACTGCTTCCTTGTGGCCGGTTGCTGGAATTTCAACTTGCGCTGATAACACTTTTCCACAGAGAGCGCAATGACTTCCTTCAGTCTTTCCAGATTCGGTACAAGTTGGAGCTATGGCTTCATCTGTCACTTCTTTATGAGGCAGTTTTTCTATTTCTTTTTGTTCTACTAATATTTTTCCACAAAGAGCACAGTGCTTTCCTTCAGTTTTTCCAGATTCTGTACAAGTTGGCTCTATCGCTTCGTCTATTACTACTTCTTTATGGTTGTAAGCTGGGATTTCTTCCTGTGCTTTTATCACTGTCTGGCAGATCTCGCAATGGCTTCCCTCGGTCTTTCCGGGTTCTGTACAGGTCGCTTCTACCGCTTCATCTATCACCTCTTTATGTCCTGTGGCCGGGATTAATTCCTGCACTTTTATCACGGTCCGGCAAATCTCACAATGACTTCCTTCTGTTTTTCCTGTTTCCGTACAGGTTGCTTCTACTGCTTCGTCTATTACTTCCTTATGTCCTGTGGCCGGAATTGTTTCCTGCGGTTTCATCACAGTCTGACATACCTCGCAATGACTTCCTTCTGTTTTTCCTGTTTCCGTACAAGTAGCTTCTACTGCTTCATCTATTACTTCTTTATGTCCATTAGCAGGGATTTCTTCCTGCGCTTCCAATACTTCTCCACAGGTTTCGCAGTGTTTTCCAGCGGTCTTTCCGGGCTCGGTACATGTTGGAGCTACGGCTTCATCGATCACTTCCTTATGAGGTAACTTCTCTATTTCTTTTTGTTCTTCTAATGTTATTCCACAAAGAGCGCAATGTTTTCCTTCGGTTTTTCCTGGCTCTTTGCAGGTAGGCTCTACTGCTTCGTCTATTACAACTTCTTTATGGTTGTAAGCTGGGATTTCTTCCTGTGGTTTTATCACAGTCTGGCAAATCTCGCAGTGGCTTCCCTCGGTCTTTCCGGGATCTGTACAAGTCGCTTCTACCTCTTTATCTACCACTTCTTTATGTCCAGTGGCTGGAATTATTTCCTGCGCTTTTATCACAATCTGGCAAACCTCACAGTGGCTTCCTTCTGTCTTTCCTGTTTTCGTACAGGTGGCTTCTACGGCTTCGTCCACCACTTCTTTATGTCCATTAGCAGGGATTTCTTCCTGCATTTCCAATACTTCTCCACAGGTTTCGCAGTGTTTTCCAGCGGTCTTTCCGGGCTCGGTACAGGTTGGAGCTACGGCTTCATCGATCACTTCCTTATGAGGTAACTTCTCTATTTCTTTTTGTTCTTCTAATGTTATTCCACAAAGAGCGCAATGTTTTCCTTCGGTTTTTCCTGGCTCTTTGCAGGTAGGCTCTACTGCTTCGTCTATTACAACTTCTTTATGGTTGTAAGCTGGGATTTCTTCCTGTGGTTTTATCACAGTCTGGCAAATCTCGCAGTGGCTTCCCTCGGTCTTTCCGGGATCTGTACAAGTCGCTTCTACCTCTTTATCTACCACTTCTTTATGTCCAGTGGCTGGAATTATTTCCTGCGCTTTTATCACAATCTGGCAAACCTCACAGTGGCTTCCTTCTGTCTTTCCGGGCTCGGTGCAGGTTGCTTCTACTGCTACGTCTACCACTTCCTTATGTCCATTAGCCGGAATTATTTCCTGCGCTTTTATCACAATCTGGCAAACCTCACAGTGGCTTCCTTCTGTCTTTCCTGTTTTCGTACAGGTGGCTTCTACGGCTTCGTCCACCACTTCTTTATGTCCATTAGCAGGGATTTCTTCCTGCATTTCCAATACTTCTCCACAGGTTTCGCAGTGTTTTCCAGCGGTCTTTCCGGGCTCGGTACAGGTTGGAGCTACGGCTTCATCGATCACTTCCTTATGAGGTAACTTCTCTATTTCTTTTTGTTCTTCTAATGTTATTCCACAAAGAGCGCAATGTTTTCCTTCGGTTTTTCCTGGCTCTTTGCAGGTAGGCTCTACTGCTTCGTCTATTACAACTTCTTTATGGTTGTAAGCTGGGATTTCTTCCTGTGCTTTTATCACTGTCTGGCAGATCCCACAGTGGCTTCCCTCGGTCTTTCCCGATTCTGTGCAGGTCGCTTCTACCGCGTCATCTATCACTTCTTTGTGCCCTGCCGGAATTTCTTCCTTCTCCTGAAGCACCTCATCACACACAGAGCATTTAATCAGTGCAGTCCATCCTGGCTCTTCACAAGTAGCCGCCACTGCTTCTTCAGCAACATACTGGGTATGTTCTTTCTTTGAAATTACTTCAGTTTTAGTAAATCCGCAATTTTCACAGGAATAATATATCATTCCTGTCTCCCGACAGGTTGCTTCCGGATCCACATTTCCTTCTCCGAAATGATGAACTCCATCTTCCGATTTCTCACAAACTGACTCTCCATCAGCAAATGTAATAATCGGTTGTGTGGGAATCAACATAACCGTAGATAAAAAAATTGCAGTTGCTTTCTTAAATAAATTGTTTTTCATACCCCTCCCGCCTTTCTTGGGTGCTTCTTGTTATATAGTTTCTTACATTATATTTCCTGCTTTCTATGTTTTTATATTCTGCGAACACGATCAAGAGTATTTTTCAAACATGCTTCACCCCTTACCCTATCCTGCTGTTCTACACTTCATTCAATACTGCCTCAAATCCCTCCTCTGCTTTTCTTACTGTATCAGCAATAATTTTCTCAGCCATAGGCTTTAAATTCATTTTTAAAACCTGACCTATAATTTCCTCTTGCTTTTCCTCCGGTACCTTATACAAAGTAAAACAGCATTTGAGAAATCTTCTTAATTTATCTTCCATGGTAAAATACATATCACATTTTTTCGCCATAAATCCTCTGGTAATTCCAGCCGAAGCAATATCCATTTCATAAAAAACTTTCAGTTCTTCTGTTCCTACATATTTGGAAAAAATATATCTTAATTTTTTTGCTGTGCTGATATAAATATATTCGGAAGTTGTGGGTAATGAATATCCCACTACATACAATTCCCGCAATGGTTCTGACAATTCTGCTATATACATCTGCAATGCAGTTTCAGCTCCGTAAATCAATAATGGATCTGCATTTTCTCCCAGCAAATTCTCAGTATTGTCAAACTGACTTCCGAACATTGTCTTAACTAATGTCAGCAGCAAAGCCTCTTTATTCTCGAAAGCTGCGAAAAATGAAGATGGTGCCATTCCCGCAGCCTTAGCTATGGATGCGGTTGTGGTCTTTTCATATCCATTCTCTAAAAATAAATTTACTGCTGCATAAAGCATTTTATTTTTTCTTATAATTCCTTTATGTTGTAATCCTTTTGGCATTTTATTTTTGTTTCCTCTTATAACTTTAATATCGTTTTTAATTTTGACTTTAGTCAATTATACAATATTTATTATTTTCTTTCAACTATTTTTTGATAATTCTCGAACTGTGGTGTAACGCCACAAATGGAATTTCCTAGAGTATGCCCCCAAAAGGCTTTCTGCAAGATGTGCGTCACAATTTGTGGGAGATTTTGCCCGGATGAGGGCGCCGTAGCGGGCTACGGCAACTGAATTCGGGTAAAATATACCGCAAAGTGGGGCGTGCAGATTGTGAGAATGATTTTTCAAACACGCTCTAGTACATAAAAGAAGCCGCCACTCCACAGACGATTACTCATCTATTTTGCAACAGCCTCACTTCTTCTAAAATTATTTCTAAAACGATTCTCTCCACGTTTCCCCCCGCTGGATCAATACCTGTTTTCCCTTAAATGCAAACCCAAAATGCCGGATATTTTCTTTGATGATACCCCTTGCCAGAACTTCTTCATCGTAATTTTTCTCCTCAATCTGCTTCAATGCATTTTCAGCGGTTTCTTCCAGATTTTTTTCCCGGAAGGATTTGTATACTTTAAATTCTATAACATAGGCTATCTTGTCTTTTTTCAACGGTTCCAGTATGATGTCATATCTTCCAAGTCCGCTCTCCCGATTTGATGTAATTCTGTATTTATCAGCTAATTCTACCATCAGGCCTAACACAAATCCATGATAAAAACGTTCCGGTTCTGCCTGTTCCAAGGTGTGACTACCTGTATCAAAGAAACTGAACGTCTGCATGGCAATCTGGTTCATATATTGATTCATATAATCCACATCATCAGCTAATAATGCTTTAACAAAATCATTATATCTTACGCATGTTTTTCCAAACCAGCCCTGAATCATTCTTTTAAACATATTCTGCACTTCAAAATTGGTCAGAGAAAGTGTATACATTCCACCAGCTCCATTGTCTGAAGACTTATTTAATGTTTTGCCAAAACGTCTCGGACGGGTGATCAAAGTTACCGGATCCTGATTTCCAATTGATACTATGGGCTTCATAACCGCTTCCGACCTCCTTCCCGCATTTTCACAAACTGTAACACGTTCAAAAATATATCTTTATGTTATTATTACATACTTATAAAATAAATACAATCAGCAAAACAAAAAGCTGTATCCACACCTCGTCATAAAAAACTCTGGTGTAGATACAGCTCTTATATTTAGCGTATCAAATTACTTTTCTACAGCTTCGCTGCCCTTTGTTACAGTAACCTTATCCAGATGCCAGATATCATCTACATACTCCTGGATTGTTCTGTCAGAAGAGAATTTACCGCTGCAAGCTGTGTTCAGAAGTGCCATCTTCGCCCACTTCTTCTCATCTTTGTAAGCAGCTTCAACTCGTTTCTGTGCTTCAGCATAGGATCTGAAGTCGCCAAGGATGAAGTACTGGTCTGCTCTGGAGCAGTTCTTTGTGCTGAGAAGAGAATCATAAATATCTCTGAACAGCTCTGTATCGCTGGAGAATGTACCATTGATCAGCTGCATAAGTACCTGGCGGATCTCAGTATCTGTGTTGTAGATAAATGTTGGATCATATCCGCCGTGGTTCTCATAGTTAATGATCTGGTCAGCACTCATACCAAAGATAAATGCGTTCTCCTGGCCAACTTCCTCAACGATCTCTACGTTTGCACCGTCCATGGTTCCAAGTGTAAGGGCACCATTCAGCATAAACTTCATGTTACCTGTACCGGAAGCCTCTTTACTTGCTGTAGAAATCTGCTCGGAAACATCTGCTGCTGCAAAAATCATTTCAGCATTAGATACTCTGTAGTTCTCGATGAATACAACTTTAATCTTGCCGTTGATAGCCGGATCATTGTTTACAACGTCTGCTACACAGTTGATCAGTTTGATGATCTTTTTCGCACGCTCATATGCTGCGGAAGCTTTTGCACCGAAGATAAAGGTTCTTGGATAGAATTCCATCTCCGGATGTAATTTGATCTGGTTGTACAGATAGATTACATGAAGGATATTGAGAAGCTGTCTCTTGTACTCATGAAGTCTCTTAACCTGTACATCGAAAATGGAGTGAGGATCAACTTCAACACCATTGTGCTCCAGAATATATTTTGCAAGACGCTGTTTATTCTGGAATTTGATGTTCATAAACTCCTGAAGAGCTTTCTCATCATCCGCATATACTTTCAGCTTGCCAATCTGGGAAAGATCTGTAACCCAGTCTGGTCCAATATGGTCTGTAACCCATGCTGCAAGATTCTGGTTTCCGTGAAGCAGGAAACGTCTCTGTGTGATACCATTGGTTTTGTTGTTGAATTTCTCTGGCATCATCTCGTAGAAATCTTTTAATTCCTGATTCTTCAGAATCTCTGTATGGAGTCTTGCAACACCGTTTACAGAATAACCTGCAACGATTGCAAGGTGTGCCATCTTAACCTGTCCGTCATAAATGATCGCCATCTTTTTGATCTTCTCATAATTTCCAGGATATTTGTTCTGGATCTCAATGATGAAACGGCGGTTAATCTCTTCAATAATCTGATATACACGAGGAAGCAGTCTGGAGAACAGCTCGATTGGCCATTTCTCAAGAGCCTCGGACATGATGGTATGGTTGGTGTAAGCTACACACTTGGTTGTAACTGCCCATGCATCATCCCAGCCAAGGCCTTCCTGATCCATGAGGATACGCATAAGCTCTGCAACAGCCATAGTCGGATGAGTATCATTCATCTGGAATACGACTTTCTCATGGAGTTTTTTGATATCATCATGTGTCTTTTTATATTTCTCGATTGCTGCCTGAATACTTGCAGATACGAAGAAGTACTGCTGTTTCAGACGAAGCTCTTTACCGGACATCTTGTTGTCATTCGGGTAAAGAACGTTTACGATATCTTTTGCAAGGTTCTCCTGCTCAACAGCTTTCTTGTAATCACCTTTATCAAATGAATCAAATCCAAACTGTTCAATAGCAGCTGCATCCCAGATACGAAGTGTATTTACTACGTTATTCTCATATCCTACGATTGGCATATCATATGGAATAGCTTTTACTGCCTGGTATCCTTCATGGATGAATTTATTCTGACCGGTTGCCTGGTCATACTCAACTCTTACATATCCGCCGAAATGTACTTCTTTTGCATATTCCGGGCGACGAAGCTCAAATGGGTATCCATTCTCAAGCCATGCATCCGGGACCTCAATCTGGTATCCGTCTCTGATTTCCTGTTTGAACATACCATAACGGTAACGGATTCCACAGCCATATGCACAATATCCAAGTGTTGCAAGAGAATCAAGGAAACATGCTGCAAGTCTTCCAAGACCACCGTTTCCAAGTGCCGGATCCGGCTCCTGATCCTCAAGTGCGTTAATATCAATGCCAAGCTCCTCAAGAGCTTCCTTAACTTCACCGTATGCACCAAGGTTTAAAAGGTTGTTTCCAAGGGCACGGCCCATAAGAAACTCCATGGACATATAGTATACAATCTTCGGATCCTGCTCTTCATAAGCATTCTGAGTATCAAGCCAGTTATCGATGATAACATCCTTCACAGTGTAGCTTACAGCCTGGAAAAGCTGCTCCTGGGTTGCTTCTTCAAGCTTTCTGCGGTAAAGAAACTTAACGTTATCTTTTACACTCTTTTTGAAGGTTTCTTTGTCAAACTGTTTATCAATCATTTTGTCCCTCCTGTTGTATGTTTCATTAACATTTGCCGGTGATACTGAAAACGTATTTCCGGCAAATGCAGTGAACTGTAACATAGTATTGTAATGTCGGATAAAAATAGTTCATTTTATACTGACACCTTTTAAAGTGTAAAGCAAAATTATCTCAAAACATATAAGCAAAAGTTAAATAAATTCAAAGTTTATACTTATAATTTGGTTACTCCAAGTGTTACATGCTCTTTATTGATGTTCCACTCTTTTACATAACCATCTGTCTCACCATAGACAACCTCTTCAGCCAGAACCTCAGATTTAATCTCTGCTTCATTTGCTTTCATGGTTTCAGCAATCTTGTCATTGTCTTTTACAGAAACGCGGATCTTGTCCATAACCTCGAAGCCAGCCTCTTTACGCATGGTCTGTACTTTACTGATGATCTCACGGACAAATCCCTCTTCAATCAGTTCAGGTGTCAGGTTTGTATCCAGGACAACAGCAGTCTCGCCTTCTGTCTCTGTTACATAGCCCTCTGTCTGTGCTGTCTCGATCAGCAGGTCTTCCTCTGTAAGCTCTACTTTGTTTCCATCAATGTCAAGTACAAGGACACCATTTGTTTTCAGCTCGTTCATAGCCTGGCTTCCGTTAATTTCTGCAAGTGCAGTACGGATTCCGCCAAGAAGTTTGCCATATTTTGGTCCAACTGTACGAAGCTGTGGTTTGAAGCTGTAGGAAATAAAGGATTCTACATCATCTGCAAATTTTACTTCTTTTACATTCAGCTCATCTGCAATGATATCTGTAAAATACTCATCCATTTTCTTCGGTGCTTTTACATACATGGTTCCGATTGGCTGACGGTTCTTGATATTTGCTGTGTTACGGCATGCGCGGCCAAGAACAACAACCTCAAGAACTTCTTCCATGCTGTCTTCCAGCTCTTTGTTGATCCACTCTTCTTTTACTTCCGGGAAGTCACAAAGATGGATACTTTCCGGAGCAGTCTTGTCAAGGGATCTTACAAGGTTCTGGTAGATATCCTCTGTCATGAACGGAATCATAGGAGCTGCTGCCTTTGCAACAGTTACCAGTGCGGTATAAAGAGTCATGTAAGCATTGATCTTATCCTGCTCCATTCCCTTTGCCCAGAAACGCTCACGGCAGCGTCTTACATACCAGTTACTCATCTCATCTACAAAGCCCTGAAGCGCTCTTGCAGTCTCCGGGATCTTGTAATCATTGAGGTCTTCGTCAACGGTCTTTACAAGTGTATTCAGCTTGCTGAGAAGCCATTTGTCCATAACCGGAAGTTTGTCATAATCAAGTGTATATTTTGTGGCATCAAAGCCATCGATATTTGCATAAAGTACAAAGAATGCATAGGTATTCCAAAGTGTACCCATGAATTTACGCTGTCCTTCCTGAACAGCTTTGCCGTGGAAACGGTTTGGCAGCCATGGAGCACTGTTGATATAGAAGTACCAGCGGATGGCATCTGCGCCGTAAGTTTCCAGTGCGTCAAACGGATCAACTGCATTTCCTTTGGATTTACTCATCTTCTGGCCGTTCTCATCCTGTACATGTCCAAGAACGATAACATTCTTATACGGAGCCTGGTTAAACAGAAGGGTAGACTCTGCAAGAAGAGAATAGAACCATCCTCTTGTCTGGTCAACAGCTTCGGAAATAAAGTTTGCAGGGAACTGCTGTTTGAACAGCTCCTGATTTTCAAATGGATAATGATGCTGTGCAAATGGCATTGCTCCGGAGTCAAACCAGCAGTCGATAACTTCTGGTACACGGTGCATGGTTCCACCGCACTTCGGGCATTTCATGGTCAGTTCATCAATATATGGACGGTGAAGCTCTACTGTCTTGGCACGCTCATCGCCTGTTTTCTCATAAAGGTCTTGACGGCTTCCAACAGATTCCATGTGACCGCAGCTGCACTCCCAGATATTCAGTGGAGTTCCCCAGTAACGGTTACGGCTGATACCCCAGTCCTGAACGTTCTCAAGCCAGTCACCGAAGCGTCCTTTACCAATGCTCTCCGGAATCCAGTTGATGGTATTGTTGTTGCGGATCAGGTCATCTTTTACAGCTGTCATCTTGATAAACCAGGATTCTCTTGCATAGTAGATAAGTGGTGTATCACAACGCCAGCAATGTGGATAATCATGCTCAAATTTCGGTGCATCAAACAGTTTGCCTTCTTTGTCAAGATCTGCAAGTACCATCGGGTCAGCTTTCTTGACAAATACACCAGCATATGGAGTCTCTGCTGTCAGATTTCCTTTTCCATCTACAAACTGTACGAATGGAAGGTCATACTCACGGCCAACACGGCTGTCATCTTCACCAAATGCAGGAGCAATATGAACGATACCGGTACCATCACTCATGGTAACGTAGTTGTCACATACTACATAGTGAGCTTTTTTGCCCTTGGATGCTACATAATCGCCGGTGCATTTGAATAACGGCTCATACTCTTTGTATTCCAGATCTTTACCTTTGTAAGTCTCAAGAACTTCGTACGCCGGCTGATCTTCTGTTGCAAGTTTGCCAAGTACTTTGTCCAGAAGTGCTTCTGCCATGTAATAGGTATATCCGTCTGCGGCTTTTACCTTGCAGTAAGTCTCATCCGGGTTTGTACAAAGTGCAACGTTGGATGGCAGTGTCCACGGTGTGGTGGTCCATGCCAGGAAATATGCGTCCTCGCCAACGACTTTGAAACGTGCGATCGCAGAACGCTCTTTTACTAATTTATAGCCCTGGGAAACCTCCTGGGAAGAAAGCGGGGTTCCGCAACGTGGACAGTAAGGAACGATCTTAAAGCCTTTGTATAAGAGGCCTTTGTCCCAGATTTCTTTCAGTGCCCACCATTCGGACTCAATGTAATTATCTTCGTAGGTTACATATGGATGCTCCATGTCAGCCCAGAAACCAACAGTTGAGGAGAAATCTTCCCACATTCCTTTGTATTTCCAGACACTTTCCTTACACTGCTGGATAAATGGCTCCATACCATATTCCTCGATCTGCTCTTTTCCATCCAGACCAAGTTTCTTCTCAACTTCAAGCTCTACAGGAAGACCGTGGGTATCCCATCCGGCTTTACGCGGAACCATATAGCCTTTCATTGCACGGTATCTGGGGATCATATCCTTGATAACTCGTGTAAGTACATGGCCGATATGGGGCTTGCCGTTTGCAGTTGGCGGTCCGTCATAGAAAGTGTATGTTGGGCCTTCTTTACGATTCTCCATACTTTTTTCAAAGATATGGTTTTCTTTCCAGAATTCTTCTACTTTTTTCTCTCGTTCTACGAAATTCAGATTCGTATCTACTTTCTGGTACAAAGTTTTTTCCTCCTTTAAATTAATGAAAATCAAAAAAAGCCTCCATCCTGTAAAAGGACGAAAGCTGTCAGCACTCGTTATACCACCTGTTACAATGTACGGGCACATAGCCGATACATGCTCCCGGTAACGGGGGAATACCGTTATTTCTTACTGTGAAAGCTGCCGGATGTATTCATCTTTCAAGTGGCTACTCTCTCATTTTCTGAAATAAAACTCCGGAGTGATCTTCGGCTGAATTTACTTGTAACGGGCTTGCACCATCCCCGCCTCGCTGAAAACGTTCAAAATCAGCTTACTGTCTCCATCGCAGTCTTTGCCTATCTTGTTTTCCTGTCTATTATAAGGGCGGGAATTTCTGTATGTCAAGTATTTTTTCCTGCACAGACTGTAAGTATTCTCCTGATTATTGTATAAACAAAGTCAATTTTACTTCAAAAAGTGTTTTTCCATCAAATTACGGTATGTCTGTTTTACAGCTGTTATTCTGTATTTACTCATCGGAAGTATTTCCTGATTGGTAAGTATTACTGATTTTGACTCTATGCTGTATATCACTTTCCAGTTTACAAGAAACGACTTATGAATCCTGATAAAATCATACCCGGCCAGTTTTTCTTCCACATTATCCAGTTTTCCATAAATCGTATACTTTTTATTTTCTGTATGAATAGCCAGAGTCCTGCCTGCACTTTCAATATAAAAAATATCTGAAATATGAAGTGCTGTAATCGTGCCATTTTGCTCTATAAAAAATGTATCCGGTTCATTTTCATATATTCCAACAACAGCTCTGACAGCTTCGGAAATCTCTTTTTTAAAATGACTCTTCCTGATAAATCGTAATGGCTGCTCTTTCAGCGACTCATACACCATATCTTCCTTATCTGAAATAAACAAAATAACGACATTCTGATCAGAAAAATGTTTCCGGATTTTATTCGCTAACACAATTCCATTCACATCCGGCATATCAATATCCAGAAAAAAAACATTACAGCAAATATGATCCAAATCTTTCAATAAAACTCCAGGATGATAGTATTTATGTATGTTCACACTATAATGATACTTTCCAAAACATTTTTCTATACATTCGCCAAAATAATCACATAAGGCAGCTACATCTTCACATACAACAACATTCAGTTCCATACTTGCCTCCTAAAAACTTTTCATTGTCATTATACATGATTTTGAAATAAAGTGAGAATTTTTTAGATATTTTTTCCATTCTAAAACCATTCATGTCCATCTTTTACAAAAAAGCGCCCAGTTTTACATATCCTATTGCTTCATTTTTGCACTTATGCTATTTTCCAGATGTACAGTCAAGCGGACATTTGATTCGTTTTATTAATTCCACGGGCCCGATCGGAAAATTAAAGAGGAATTTATTTCAAGGAGGTAAATTAAAATTGAAAAAGTCTATTAAATATTTCACTGCCGCAACCACAATCGCAGCTATGCTTACCGGTGCCTGCAGTGCAATCACAGTTCAGGCAGCCAACCCTTATATGCCCCTCTGGGAACATGTTGCAGATGCAGAACCGCATGTTTTCACAGATCCGGAAACCGGTGAAGAACGCGTCTATGTGTATGGTTCTCATGACATCACCCGCACAAACTATTGCGGTCCAAACTATGTAGTATGGTCTGCTCCTGTAGATGATCTCACAGACTGGACTTACCATGGCGTATGCTATGAAGTAGAGGATGATGGCCTCTTGTTTGCACCTGATGTATGCCAGGGACCTGATGGAAAATTCTATATGTACACAATGGGACCAGCCACAGGCTTTAAATCAGATGTCCTTGTTGCTGATTCTCCTACAGGACCTTTCCAGCTTCTTCAGCATGATATTGGCGTTGGATTCGATCCTGCAGTTCTGGTTGACGATGACGAAAAAGTATATGTTTATTCCAGTGGTGATAACGGTTCACAGGTTATGGTAATGGACAGTGACATGCAGACAGTTCTGGAACAGCATGACATGGTAAATGATGAAGACGGAGGACCGGTTCAGAATTTCTATGAAGGTTCCTCCATCAGAAAAGTTGCTGATGACATGTATGTATTCGTATATTGCTCCCACCGGGAAAATGACCCAGAATACGTTGCACAGACTCTTCACGGACAGGCACATGACTACCGCGGACTTCTGGAATACTCTTACAGTGATAATCCAATTGGTCCATGGACATATGGCGGTATTTTAATCGACAATGGCGGCGAAATGATCCAGGATGGCACAAAAGGTTATTACGAAGGCTCTGGAGATTACTACTATGGAACACGCCGTACTTATTATGACGGAAACATTCATGGCGGTATGGAAGAAATCAATGGTCAGTGGTATATTTTCTATCACAAACAGACAAACAATTCTGAATATTCAAGACAGGCATGTGCAGAGCCTCTTGATTTGAAAATTGAAGATGGAAAATTAGTGATCGAACAGGCCGAGATGACTTCACAGGGTGTGGAAACTGACGGACTTGATCCACTTAAGACACAGCCAGCTGGTCTTGCCTGCTATCTGACAAATGGAGCATATATTACCTCCGGATATGAAGAGAATCCTGATTACAACCCAATCGTAAATCTTCGCAATGGTGCTGTTGCCGGTATTAAATATCTGAATTTTGGTGATGCATCTGAATATACTTTAAATTTAAGTGTTATGCCAAAAGGACAGGCTGGAAAAATTGCAGTCAAATTAGATGATCCAGCTTCTGATCCTGTTGCAATGGTTGAAGTTTCCGGCGATGCTTCAGAAGAATTCCAGCAGCTGACCACAAATGTTGGAACCATCGAAGGAACTCATGCATTATTCTTTGTATTCTATGCAGAAGGAGAAGGCGAAATCTGCGAATTTAACGACTTTACCTTTACAAAATAATCTGTTATTTTTACTCTCCGTATAAACATATGGAAAAAGACTTGTCAAAAGCAGCAACTGTTTCTGACAGGTCTTTTTTCCTTAAAACAACTTATATCTTTTCATCTGGTTTCACTTCATCTTTTAGCATAACTCTTGCCCGGAACTGGTTTCCCTGTTGATCATATTTCAGTTCCCCTCCATTTTGGGCCGCAATCTGTTTCACAATCTTTATTCCATTTCCATGCAGCATATTGTCAGACTTGGTTGTTGTAAGCAAAGGATTTTCCTGTAATACAATTCCCTCTACTTTATTTTCTACAGAAATAAGAATATAATTCTTTTCCTTACGAACAGTAAGAAAAACTCCGGGGTCTTTCACATTTAAGCTGGCCTCCAGTGCATTATCCAGCAAATTGAATAACACAGAACTGATATCTACAGCGGAAATATGAAGCTGTGACGGCACAATAACCTGGCTTTCAAATGGAATATGTGCTTCTTCTGCTTTCATTTTTTCACGGAATAAAATCACATCTATAATAGAATTTCCAGTTGAAGAAGCATTTAGGACATTATTGTTTACAACTCGATAATTATTAAAAAATTCTGTCGCCTCACTGTATTTCTTCTGTTCTAAAAGTGTAGCTAACAGTAACATCTGATTTTTCATATCATGCGAAAATTTTCTGTTCTGGGCAAACAACATTTCCGCTGACTGCAGTTCCATTTTTTGCTGATCCATCTGGTGTTTTTGGATCATTAAAGTTTCAAAATGTTTTAAAAGCAGAGACAGACAACAGTATGTAAAAATCATTATTCCAACCAAAAGAACAAAAATGCACACCTCTTTGTACAGAAATCCTGTTTCTTTTAAATTTACCATATCACCATCCGTTGCAACAATCATTTCTTCTACTATGAAACACAAAACGCAGATTGCAACACATATTTTCCGGGGAATTTTAATGGCAGATGATACTTTTAGCTGTACTAAAAAGCCCGAAAAAACCGTCAGTAAAATATCATTTACCGTCAGAATCACCCAAATCCACTGAATAGCTTCCTTTCCATAAAAAAGAATCGCAACTGCAAAGAGCAGGCTTCGTATTACACCCCAGAAAAACCACCACATCATAATGAGGGTTAATTTATACCAGATCCAACCGTTCAGAAAATACCAGGTAAACAAAACAGCTGTACCAATATAGCATACGGAAACAACTGCTCCTACAATTCTTTCATTACAGCCAGCAAAGATACGTCCGGCCGCATTCATGCCAAACCAATCCCAAAATATAAGAAGCACATAGCATCCGGATATAGAAAGTATTTTTCTTGTTCCGTTTACCTTTGTCGGAAAGGTTTTCATCAAAACATAAATCAGCAGTAAATGTGGATAATAATGTAAAAATGCA
The DNA here is from genome assembly GCA_934364795.1 of uncultured Blautia sp. Classification (GTDB taxonomy): domain Bacteria; phylum Bacillota; class Clostridia; order Lachnospirales; family Lachnospiraceae; genus Blautia_A. Next base: position 4,419 of record CAKRMK010000005.1, on the reverse strand, counting down.
TCTGTTAATGTGTATAACATACCCTTTTCCCCATAAACATATTTCTGAAATTCTAAAGAATATGATAGCCGATATGTTTATTAAAATCAATCGTAAGAAATGTTTTCTGTGAGCTTGGCTCACACAAAACACCTCACGGAATATTACATTTTCACTTCGTGCATAGTAATGTTTTACGATACTTCCGGCGGATATAAATATACAGTTCACACTCTTTTAATAGTTTTATACCTTTAAAAGTGGTATAATACTTGGGATTCTATGGAAATGATAAAATTACACTTGTCAGATTAGAGCCTGTTTGAAAAATGCTTTCTGCAAGATATATGTCACAATTTGTGGGAGATTTTGCCCGGATGAGGGCGCCGTAGCAATCTACTGCAACTGAATTCGGATGAAATATACCGGAAAGTGGGGCGTGCAGATTGCGGAAATGATTTTGTGGACATGCTCAAACACCGATTACGGAAAGGATTTTTATGATCAGAAAAAACTTTCATGCAAAAATAAAGCAGATTCTCTGCGGAGTTCTGGCCGCTGGAATGCTATTTGGACAGGTCAGTACCACATGGGTCCAGGCCGCTGACACATCTACAGATAGCGTGACTGACACAGGTACCACCACTGCTTCTGCCGAAGTCACACCAACACCGGATCCGCACACACAGTATTATTATCAGGCTGCGGACACAGACTCCGTTGAAGGCTGGCCAACCGGACCGCAAATTGAAGCCCAGGCTGCAGTTCTTATGGATCTGAATACAGAAGCAATCCTGTACTCCAAAAATGCTGATACCCAGCTTTATCCTGCCAGTATTACCAAACTTCTCACCTGCCTTTTAGGCTGTGAAAATCTGGATATGGACGCCCAGGTTACGTTATCCCAGCAGGCAGCCTACGGCATTGAAGCCGGAAGTTCTACTATTTATGGAGATGCCGGAGAGGTTTTCACTGTTGAACAATGTCTTATGGGACTGATGCTGGAATCTGCCAACGAAATGGCACTTGCTATTGGAGAAGAAGTTTCCGGTTCTGTAAAAAAATTTGTGGAACTGATGAATACCCGTGCCACACAACTTGGATGTAAAAATACTCATTTTAATAATCCAAACGGGCTTCCTGATGAAACCCATGTCACAACTGCAAATGATATGGCAAAAATAGCCAAAGCAGCATGGCAGAATACACGTTGCCGGAAATTTTTTACCACAGACCTGTATCAAATTCCACCTACCAATATCTTCACCGAAACTCGTTATCTGCTGAATCATCACAAAATGATGGCAGGCAGAGATTATGCCTACGATGGAGTTCTGGGAGGAAAAACCGGCTACACAGATGCCGCAGGTTCCACCCTGATTACCTACGCAAAGCGGGGCAATATGACTTTGGTTGCAGTTGTTTTAAACTCTGTCAATGGTGCATGGAGTGACACTGCAAGTCTTCTTGACTATGGATTCAATAATTTCGAATGTCGAAGAGTCAAGGTAAGCAAGAACCCTCTTACTAAGAAAAATCTTCCAAGCGAAGAATATATTCTTAATAATTGTGGCAACACTGCTCCATTTTATTACACGAAGAATGTTTATGTAACTATTCCTACCGGAACTAAGCTTCGCTCCCTTACCAAGAAGCAGAATATTCTTTCTAATGCAGTGGGTCCGCTTCGATTGAAGAGCAAGTATTATTTTAATGGAAAAATGGTTGGATGGGGAATGCAGTATGAGAGGTCTGTGATGTCAGATCTGCTGGATGTGACAGCTTCATGATGCTATTTTGAATAGTTAATGTATTAGATATTGCTATTTAATGTGTGGGGGGAATGGTTTTCCGGACGCGGTTTTGCAAGGTATATTCCACGCAGACCGGAGCAACATTCCGCAAAGCTAACTGGTAACTGCGACTAAGACGCTCGGGAGAGCCCTAGTCGCAGTTAGTCATTAGCTTGCCGGAACGTTGCGCCGACCTGCGTGGAATACTACTTGTTCTAATGCGTCCGTCTTGAAAAGTCTTACTGTATTAAATAGCAATTATACAACTCCTCTTTACTTACCGCCAACTCCCTTTTTAGCAATATTTTCTTCCACTTTCTTCGCCCGTCTTTTAGCCTTATGTGCATCTCTTTTCTGCCGTATTTCCTCTGCCTCTTCATCGGTAACATTCGTAAGCGTTTTAATCACATAGTACATGTTGTTCTCTGTTCTGCGAATCCTGATTTTTCCGCAAACAAAGCCATGTTCCTGACAAAGGGACACACTGAAATATACCTTGGAATTATTCATAAACCAGCGAATCTTACGCTTGGCAGGATTATGACACAACGGACACTTGGTGCTGGTCACTTCCCTGTCTTTCATTGCCTTTTCCCGGGAATAAAATTCCCTTGATACAAATTTATCATACGTGGGATAGGAAATATGGATTTCCTCTTTTTTATTCTTCGGATTCTGGTACACATCCAGTGACGAATTTGGAAAAATATATTCATCTTCTATTTTTTGCAAAACGCAGGCAGTATAGTAGGCATCTCCCAGTGCACGGTGAAATTCCATCTGCTTGGTAACGCCCATTTTATCTGCTGCAAATTCCAGTGCACGGCGCTCATGATTTTCTTCATAACGAATGGCAAATAATTTCTGCACATCATAGTAAGTCACAGGACCTGGAATCATGGACAGCTTCCCGTAATATTTCATATTGCGCTGCAGCTCCATGACATCCTGATTTCCCCAGGTAAAAAATATATACTCCTCGCCGCACCATTCCAGAAATTCTATAACTGCCTGTGGAAACGGCGTTCCGTTCTGCAGATCCTTGTAATTCACATGAATCACTTCGTGAATGCTGTCATGGATCCAGTTATAAACCTGGGGCTTGATCAAACGCTGAAAGCTGTCCACCATTTCTTTTCTCTCATTCAGTTTTACTGCTCCGATTTCTATAATTTCAAAGGGCAGACGGCTGTTAGAATATCTTTTCCCTCCCGGGCTCTGGTTCCATTCCAGATCAAATACAATGTAATTCATGTTGAAGTTCCTTCTTTGGAAAATATATTTCCGGTTTTCGATTGCTTCACAAGTATAACAGACTGGGGAAATGATGTAAAGATTTGAAAAATGAATAAAGTCCGCATATCTGAACTATGACAGATTGCGAACTTTATCTGTTATTTTCTTTTTTGTAATATAACTTCCATAACTTCTTTATTTGGAATAAAAACTTTCCCATTTTCATATGTCAAAAGTCCATACACAACCATAGCTGAATATATTTCTTCTTTTGTTTCCAGCACTTGTGCAGTAAATTGCCACGCAACACGCATAAAAATAATGCAAATAAAAAACCTGCCGGGGGATAGCCGGCAGGCGAATGAGGGGGTATGAAACAATATCTATATAAAATTCAGAAACTAACAAATATCAAATCTATATGAAAGAAGCTGTAATCGGATTTTCAGTAGCTAAATACGCCAGCCGCCGCTTCTGGTACACGGATAACGCATACAGTATAATATGTCATCAGCCTTCAATAGAAATAAATTTCTTCTCTTCTGGCTCTTTCTTCTTAGCCTCCACCGGGAAAGTAACAGTCAGAACTCCATTGTCATATTTCGCATGGATATCCTCATGTTCCAGATCTTTACCTACATAAAAGCTTCTGGAGCACTGGCCTGTGTAACGTTCCTTGTGAATATATTTACCGTTCTCTTCTTTCTCATCCTTCGCTTCTGTTCTGGATGCCTGAACGGTAAGATAACCATCCTTCAGCTGAATCTTCACATCTTCTTTATGAAATCCTGGAAGATCCATGCTGATTTCATAATTTCCACCAACTTCCTTAATATCTGTTTTCATCAGTTCAGCGGTATTGTAACCTCTGTTTGTTTCTCTGGAAGCTGGTAATCTCATCCAATCATCAAATAAGTTTTCTCCGAAAATACTAGGCATTAACATAACTCATTCCTCCTTATATTGTGAACATTTTCATGTTTTATTATCATTTTAAAGGAATCTTAGGATTTCTTTTTTCCCTCTTCCTTTGTTCTGCATGTAATATAACACGTTTTGTTAGCACTGTCAAGAGGTGAGTGCTAATTATTTTGTGAAGAATTTGTGCACCTTAAATGAAAAACTAACTTCCACCTTTAGTCTGTTTTGTTCTACATTAGGAATTGGGGGTGGAAGTTAGTCTTGCAATCGTTTATTCTATAAGAAATACCAGGGCTCCTCCCTGGTCATATCCTCCAACTACCGGAAATGGGATATTTTTCATTTTACAGGAGACCTACTCTGATTTCCTGCGGTGGCCAAGTCTGCCTTTAAAATCCTCGTAACCGAAATCAGTCAGACGTTCCATGGTTTCATCACCATGCCGCAGCCAGATATCAGGCAGGGGCATTCCGTTAAAGGTATTGTTTTT